>NZ_JAGSYI010000004.1:0-600000 GCF_025685625.1 Acidicapsa acidisoli | reverse complement strand
TGGCGGGGTTGGATTTCCGCTGCCGGGGCCGTGGGGTACTGCGATTGTTCCGGCGGCCGGGTTTACGCAGGAGCCTCCGCATGTGAAGAACTTGGCGGCGCTGGTGCCGGGCGGTGGGCATATTCCGACAACGCTGGATTATGCGGTGCGGATTACGCAGCGGGAGCATCCGCGCTTCAGTTTCGATGTAGGCGTCGGGCAGGTGGCGGGACAGATCGGATATACGGAGCTGCCGACGCCGCTCGGGCCGGCGGTGGTTCCGGTGAATCTGGATGCCCGGAAGGTGTTTGGGATTGGGGCTAGTTACAAGTTCTGAACACTCCTTGTTGGCGGCTCATCGTGGATTCGGTCCTGGAGGTGAACAAAAGTCGTACCCCCCCCCGGGGGGGGTACGACTTTTCTCGTGTATCTCTAACAAAAGGCTAGAGATAGGCCGAAAATTGGATACTAAAAAAGTGCACTTTAGGGGCGTTTTTGAGCATTTTTTTGCGGCTAATTCATGCCAAATCTCCGCTGAAATGGGGATGCTTCTAGGCTCAGGCTTGCGGCTTTTACTCAAGTATGCGCCTGTCTGGGATAATTCCACGCAATGGCGGTAAGCGTTTTTAGCGGAAGATTCTGCCAAGACCAATGAAGTATGGGGAACAGGACGAAGGAGTTGGGCTTGGCCGAAACCCACATCTCAAAATCGAGATGTGGGGCACCCTCATTTTCTAAGGTTGAGATCTGGGCCACCCGCCAACACCACCGGGAAGATCATGAGTGCACGAAGGGGACAGCCATGAAGCACGATGTGAAAGTTTTCCCAGCTACCGTTATCGACGATGGGACTGTTTCAGTTTGGTTTTCTGATGAACTCCCCTCGCAATCAATCGAGGTGAAATGCACCGTTGATTTGACCGATTTTGGCGAAATGATCGGGGTTGAAGTGCTGGATTGGCATAACCAGCTCTCCGGTGCAGTGCTCGATGCTCCATCGGCTTTCGTAAAGATTCGATGGTCCTACGACGAGGAAGTCGATGCGTTCTATCTCCACCTCGTGGACGGTCGCGGTCAGATTCAGAGGTCTGTTGTCGGCAAAGTTGGCATCGACTCCAATCGACGTGTTGTTCTCTTGGAGGTTCCGATCCCTTTCCTTATCCAGAACGATTACAGTACCCGCTGAAGAGCACGCTGGCGGGTGGCCCCGGGCTCGATAGCTTTCCAGACCTCACCGAGGGTGCCCCTTTGGAGACCGGGGATATCGATACGATGCAAGCGCGAACTTCAATCCGAGTGCCGGATGCATGTATGATTCCGTCCGACGTTTGTCTTCTCAGCGAAGCGTCCGGCCACTGGTCTATTTTTACCGGCAAAGAACGGGATACCGAATCATCGAGTGCATCGGCAAGAATGCGGCGGGTGCAGAATGCCAGACAATCGTGATAGGTTCCGGGAACTGCGTCGAGCCATGGACGAGCCGGTCCAGGAAGTAACGGCTGCGGACAATGGGACGGCTCTTGAACCGTCGGTCTCACAAGCTCTGCTTGCCAACCCCTTATGATGGACAAAGCGGATTCTTCGCATTCCGCCGAGCCGATGTGTACGGCAATTTGTTCAGAGTAAGGATTACGAATGGGATTCAATTGCGGAATTGTCGGTTTGCCGAATGTGGGCAAGTCCACGTTGTTTAATGCGCTCACCGAGACCGCTGCGGCTGAGGCCGCCAACTACCCTTTTTGCACCATCGAGCCGAATGTGGGCCGCGTGGCTGTGCCGGATGCGCGGCTGGATGTGCTCGCGAAACTGGCGGACTCGCAGAAGATTATTCCGACACAGCTTGAGTTTGTGGATATTGCCGGGTTGGTGCGTGGGGCTTCGCGTGGTGAGGGGCTGGGGAATAAATTTCTGGCGCATATTCGCGAGGTGGATGCGATTGCGCATGTGTTGCGTTGTTTTGAGGACGGCAATGTGACCCATGTGGAGGGTTCGGTCGATCCGGTGCGGGACGCGGAGACGGTGGAGACGGAGCTGATGCTTGCCGATCTGGACAGTCTCGAACGGCGCGTGACGGCGGCGCAGAAGAAGGCCAAGGGTGGCGATCCAGAGACGAAGGCGCAGTTGCCGGTGATGGAGATGGCGCTGGAGGCGCTGCGGGCAGGGAAGTCGGCGCGGACGATTGCGCCGGAGCTTTCTCATGACCAGTATAAGATTTTGCATCAACTGGGTCTGATTACTTCGAAGCCGGTGCTGTATGTCTGCAACGTCGAGGAAGGCTCGGCGGGGACGGGCAATGCGTATTCGGCGAAGGTTGCGGAGTTTGCGAAGTCGCTGGGTGCGGTTTCGGTCGTGATTTCGGCGGCGATTGAGGCTGAGGTTTCACAGCTTGGCGAACCGGCGGAGAAGAAGGAATTTCTGGAGTCGCTGGGGTTGGAAGAGACGGGCTTGGCACGGGTGATTCGGGCCGGGTATGGGTTGTTGGGGCTGCTGACGTTCTTCACGGTCGGTCCGAAGGAAGCTCATGCGTGGACGGTGGAAAAAGGCTCGAAGGCACCGCAGGCCGCGGGGGCGATTCACTCCGATTTTGAAAAGGGGTTCATTCGCGCGGAGACGATTGCCTATGAGGACTTTGTCGCGGCTGGTTCCGAGGGTGCTGTGAAGGAAGCGGGCAGGATGCGGCTTGAGGGCAGCGACTACCTGGTGCAGGATGGCGATATCTTCCATTTCCGCTTCAAGGCGTGACGAGAGACAGAGAAAAGTGGCTAGAATTACATCGACCGGGTCAGTTCCGTTGTGAGATGAGTGGGGTCCTCTGGTTTTAGGGGAGCGGTAGAATTCGGAGAAGTTACAGGCGCAGTGGAAATTTGACTCCGCGTCGACGTGAGGCAGACCATGGCGCTAATTTTGGCCCGGCCGAATCTCCAATTGCAGTTTGCACGTTCCCCTGTGCTGCGCTACGGTCTTGCGGTCACTTCCTTCGTTATTGTCCTGAGCTTGGCGCTTCTGGCGCAGCGTTACGGTTTCCACAACGTGGAGGTGCCGCTATTCCTGTTTGCCATTGCCGTAACTGTCTGGTACGCAGGAGCCGGACCTGCGATTCTTGCGGTTGTACTTTCGAGTCTGGCGTTCGACTACTTCTTTACTGAACCTCGGTACAGCCTCTACGTTAAGAGTTCTGAGATCCCGTACTATGCTGTCTACATACTATTTGCGTTACTTCTAGTCTGGTTCAGCGCAGTCCGGCGCCGCGTTGAACAACAGCTTCTGGAATCCCGTGACGAACTCCAGAGGGAAGTGACGATACGAACCCAACAGGCCAGCCTGCTCAATCTCACGCATGACACTATTTTTGTGCGTGATATGAGTAATGTCATTTCGTATTGGAATCGAGGGGCTGAGGAATTGTATGGGTGGAGGGCAGAAGAGGCAATCGGGAAGGAGAGTTACCAACTCTTGCTGACAGAGTTTCCGGTACCGATCGAAGAAATTCGCACGGAGTTGCTGCGCACCGGCCGCTGGGAAGGCGAGCTCCGGAAGTCCAAAGCCGACGGATCCAAAGTAGTGGTGGCAAGCCGATGGTCTCTGCGCCAGGATGAGCAGGGGCGGCCAGTTGCGATCCTGGAAACGAACAATGACATCACGGAACGCAAGCGCCGGGAGGAAGATATTCAAAGCCTCAACCAGGAACTTGCAATGCGCTCCACGGAACTCGAATCCATCAACAAAGAACTTGAAGCGTTTGCCTATTCCATTTCGCACGACCTGCGTGCCCCCCTTCGGCATATGGCAGGCTATGCGGAGTTGCTTCAAAAGAAGGCTTCTTCGGTTCTAGATGATAAGAGCAACCACTATATGGTGATGATTCTCGATTCGGCTAAGCGTATGGGCGATCTGATTGACGATCTGCTGGCATTTTCGAGGATTGGGCGGGCTGAAACGCAAAAGACAGTGTTTGACCTGACGCAGCTCGTAAAAGAGGCGCTTACCGAAGTTCAGCAAGATTCAGAGGGACGCAACATTGCCTGGAATATCGGGACATTGCCGGAATTCTATGGGGACCGTTCGATGTTGAGGCTTGTGATGGTGAATCTACTCTCGAATGCTATTAAATTCACGCGCACGCGCCCTCAGGCCGAGATCGAGATCGGATGCGCCAATGGAAGCGCAGAGGACTTAGTTATATTTGTCAGGGACAACGGAGTGGGCTTTGATATGAAGTATGTCAATAAGCTGTTTGGCGTGTTTCAACGGCTGCATCAGTCGGATGCATTTGAAGGAACTGGCATTGGACTGGCTACGGTTCAACGGGTTATACATCGTCACGGAGGGAAGGTCTGGGCCGAGGGCGTGGTTGACGGCGGCGCGACTTTCTATTTCTCAGCTCCGAGACCACGAGGGCAATTATGGAGAGCATGAACAGGCTGGGGCGCATCTTAATGGTTGAAGACGATCCCAAAGACGTGGAACTTTCTCTCACGGCGCTTGAGGATTATAACCTCGCCAATGAAGTGATTGTTACTCGCGACGGCGCAGAAGCCCTCGATTACCTGTATTGCCGCGGGGAATATGAGACGCGCCCCGGCGGCAACCCGGCCGTCATGCTTCTGGATCTGAAACTGCCCAAGGTCGACGGGTTGGAGGTATTGAGGCAGATTAAGTCCGATGAGAAGCTGAGAATGATTCCCGTAGTTGTGCTCACCTCATCGAAAGAGGAAAAGGACATGGTGGCAAGCTACAGACTCGGAGTGAATGCGTATGTGGTCAAGCCAGTTGACTTTCATGAGTTTGTGAACGCGATTAAAGAACTGGGCGTGTTTTGGGCAGTGATTAACGAGCCGCCGCCGGGCAGCGTAAGGAAGTGAGTATTGTGAGGAAGAGAGCATGCCGCACCCATTGCGGATTCTATCGATTGAAGATGATCCTAAAGACACGAAGCTGATTCAGGATCTGCTTGAGGCGGAAGGCGTCGTCTGCGAAGTAACACGAGTCGAGACTGAGGCTGCGCTGCTCGTTTCCTTTGAGCAAGGCGGAATCGATCTGATTCTGGCGGATTACACGCTTCCCTCCTTCGACGGCATCTCCGCGTTGAAGATCGCAATGAACGCGTGTCCGGAGGTTCCGTTCATTTTTGTTACCGGAACGCTCGGTGAAGAGGTTGCAATCGAAGCGCTCAAAACCGGCGCAACGGATTATGTTCTGAAGACGCGTTTATCGCGGCTTGTGCCGTCGGTGCAACGTGCGCTGCGCGAAGCCAAACAAAGGGCCGAACAGAAGCAGGCCGAGGATCGGCTTCGCAGGGTTATCAACACAATTCCGGCCCATGTCTGGAGTACTCTGCCGGATGGCTCCACTGATTTCGTCAATCAACGTCTGCTGGAGTTCACCGGAGTTCCGATAGAGGACATGGTGGGCTGGGGTTGGAAAGTTATTGTTCATCCGGATGATCTGCCAGGAGCCATCGCCGCATGGCGCACTTCTCTGACGGTTGGAGAACCGACGGAACTTGAATTGCGCCTGCGGAGGGCTGACGGAGAGTATCTTTGGTTTCTTGTCCGCAGAGTTCCGCTGCGCGACGACACGGGACACATCGTCAAGTGGTATGCAACGGGTATTGAAATCGAGGACCGAAAGCAGACCGAGGACCGGCTGCGGAGGAGTGAAGCATATCTGGCGGAAGCACAGCACCTGACTCGGACTGGCAGCTTTGGATGGAAGGTTTCTTCTGGCACGATCCTATGGTCCGAGGAGACTTACAAGATCTTTGGAGTCGATAGTTCAAGCAAGCCGGCGCTGGAGTTAATCGCTGAACGCACGCATCCGGACGACAGGGAACATGTCGAGAGGGTGATCTACGAGGCATCGCATGGCGGTACAACGATGGATGTGCAGCATCGTTTGCTGATGCCGGACGGTGCGGTCAAGCACCTTCATGTTGTCGCTCATGCGGTCACGGATTCCTCTGGCGAGGTTGAATTTGTCGGGGCGGTAACCGACATTACACGGGAAAAACAGGCTGAGGATGCGTTGCGGAAGAGCGAGGAGCAGTGGCGGGATGTCTTTGAACACAATCCGACGATGTACTTCATGGTGGATGCCGGCGGTCAGATTATGGCTATCAATCCATTTGGGGCCGAACAGCTTGGCTACAAGATCGCCGAGTTGGTCGGTCAGCCGGTTCTGAGCGTTTTTTGCGATGAGGATCGCGAGGCGATTCAGCAGAATCTGGCTGGATGCCTGGCGCATCTCGGCGAGGCCAGAAACTGGGAGGCCCGCAAGGTCCGCAAGGACGGCAAGGCGCTTCGCGTTCGCGAGACGGCTAAGGCTGTGGCGCGGGAGAGCGGTCCGATCGTCCTGATCGCATGCGAAGACATCACGGAACAGAGGAGAGCTGAGGAAGAACTGCGGAAGGCGCAATCGGATCTCGCGCGCGTCAACCGTGTAACGACGATGGGAGAACTGACCGCGTCCCTGGCGCACGAGGTGAACCAGCCGATTGCGGCGGCCGTTACCAATGCCTACGCCTGCCTGCGATGGCTGGCGAGTGATTCTCCGGATCTCGAAGAGGCCCGGGGTGCGGCGATGAGAATCGTGAAGTGCGGGCAGCATGCCGGGGAGATCGTCAGCCGGATCCGGCTCTTCTTTGTGAAGAGTTCGCCGGTTCGGGAGCCGATTGCGATGAACGAATTCATACGCGAGATGATCGTTTTGCTTCGGAATGAAGCTGCGCGATTTTCGATATCGATTCGCACCGATCTCGCCAAGGACCTTCCCGTGGTTATGGGAGACAGGGTGCAGTTGCAGCAGGTGTTGATGAACCTTATGGTAAACGGGATCGACGCGATGAAAGATGTGGATCGGAGACGAGAACTGACGATCCGCTCGCGGCGAGCGGAGGACGGGCAATTGCTGATCACGGTCGACGATACGGGGGTGGGTCTGCCCGAGCAGGAGACGAGCCTGATCTTCAATGCTTTTTTTACTACGAAGGCTCACGGCACAGGGATGGGGCTTCGCATCAGCCGCTCCATTATTGAGAATCATGGCGGCCGATTGTGGGCGGCAGGAAACTCTCCTTGTGGAGCGAGGTTCTGCTTCACGCTGCCCGCGCAGCCCATGCAGACGACCGAGAGGAGTCCGGAATCGCATGAGGTCCTCACGTAATCGCGACGCCGAATCGCGACGAAACCGTAATTGTCTGGGCATTGGAGACCTACGGTAAGAAAACTCTTTAGTTTCAATGTTTTTGGGCCGGGCCGGACTCTCGGATGCGGACTAGCGATTTCTGAGGATAAGCAGATCAACCGGTGAAGCTCTATTTTTGGGCCGCCCGGCTGGGCTTGCCATGGTTGCAAACAATGGTACGGAATGTGCAACGGAGGCCTGACGCGGAGTGGCTCGCTGCGGTATAAACGCGAAAGCTCATCACTTTTTGTTCCTTCAGCGGGCAACTTCCCGAGCCGCTGAGGGTTCACAAGGCAGTAGGTAGGCTGAGTTTCCAGCAGTCGCCTCTCAACGGATTTAACGACAAGACGGTTGTCCGGTTCGGTATTTGTCCCTCAGAAGCCGGATCGCCTTGAAAGGGTTTGGAGGATTCCAATGAAAGTGTTTCGCTCTGCACGTCTTTTCTTTCTCGCGGCTCTGCTTTGCCTCGTTCCGGCATCTTCTTTTGCTGGAGTGTTCATCAGCATCGGAATTGCACCACCGGTACTGCCGGTATACGTGCAGCCACCCTGCCCATATGACGGGTATATGTGGACGCCTGGATACTGGGCTTATGGAGACGATGGCTATTACTGGGTACCAGGCGCGTGGGTGCCTGTTCCTACGCCGGGATACCTCTGGACGCCTCCGTACTGGGGCTTTGAAGGCGGGCACTATCTCTTCCATGAAGGCTATTGGGGACCGCATATCGGCTACTACGGTGGCGTGAACTATGGGTTTGGCTACATGGGCGTGGGATTTGCCGGCGGCGAATGGCGCGGCGGCCATTTCTTCTATAACACGGCCATCGTGCACGTCGGCGGAGGGTTCCATAACACCTACGTCAATGAGACGATCGTTCACAACACGACCGTCATCAACAACAATCATGTTGCCTACTCTGGCGGCCCCGGCGGCATTCAGCATCAGCCGACGGCTGAGGAGCGAACGGCGATGAGCGAGCGTCACGTGGCTCCGACGGCGGCGCAGCAGCAGCACATTGCAGCGGCGGCGCACGATCCACAGCAGCACTTCAACGCCAACCATGGGCACCCGGCGACAGTTGCGGCTGCGAGGCCGATGACGGCTCCGGCGCACACGCAATCGGCGATGCAGAATCACCCGGCGCAGGCAGCACGGCCCGCAATGGGCAACACACCGCAGGCGCATACGCAAATGGCGCCGGCTAACCAGTCGCGGCCTGCTGCGGAGTCTCGCCCGGCGCCAGCCGCACACACGGCACCGGCAGCACGTCCTCAAATGGAGTCCAGGCCTGCGCCAGCAGCGCAGTCCCGTCCGGCTCCCCAATCCCATTCGGAGCCGCAGTCGCGCCCGGCGCCTAAACCATCCGGCGGTGAAAAGCCGCACGGACATGGTCGCTAAGCTGGATCAGGCGACCTAAACTGCACACCCCTCGCAGCCCATGGCCAACCCGTGGGCTGCTTTTTTCATCCCTTCAGAGTGCAGGCTGATTGACCGGCGTGTGCTCTCTTTTTGATGTTTGCAAGGCAACTCATTGAGTTGAAACAGGAGGAATCGTGAAGAAGATAACCGGAGTCTGGATGGTTACGGCTGTGGCAGGTGTATGTTTTATGGGCGCTAACGCGAAGCCGTTGCATGCGGCGACTGAAGGTGCGGCGACGTCGCTGGCCTACATGCAGGATCGTGGATGGGAAGAGCCTCCGCAGGAGCTCGATGAAGTCTCGCGCAGAGGATTCCACGATGGTATCGAGGGCGCGCGCAAAGATTATGACAATCATCGCCGACCCGATGTGAATAATCGCGAGGAGTTCCGCCATCCGCATGTGCCGGATCGTGACCGCGAGGCCTATCGCCACGGTTTCGAGCGCGGCTACCAGGTTGGTGTCGAGCACCTGTATCGCGGCCGCTAGCATCATGGCCACTGCAAGGTAATGCGCGTCCGCTGCCTGTATACTCTCCCTGAAAACGCTTTCGGGGGATAATGAGGATGCTGTCTGGCGATTCGCGAAGCCTGCTTCGCTTTGCGCATGGTGTGGTTTGTTGCTTATGCCTGCTTGCGTGTCTGGTTGCGCCGCTCGTGGTTTCTGCTCAGGTGGATGTTCTGACGCAGCACAACGACGAGGGGCGCACCGGGGCAAACCTCAAAGAAACGGTGCTGAAACCGGCGAACGTGGATGCCAGGCACTTCGGCATGCTCTTCAAGCGAATCGTTGACGATCAGCTTTATACGCAGCCGTTGGTGGCCACAAATGTGAAGATTGGCGGCGGATGGCATGACGTTGTGATCGTGACAACAGTGAACAACAGTGTGTATGCCTTCGATGCGAATGACGCACAGGCCACTTTGCCGCTATGGCATGTGAACTTCGGGACTCCCGCGGACCTGCATGATGCCGACTTTGGGTGCCTCGATATCAACGGCAAGATGGGCGTTATCGGCACTCCGGTTATCAACGCCGAGAAGACGACGTTGTATATCGTTGCTTTGACCAAGGCTAGAGACGGCTTCGAACAGCGTCTTCACGCGCTCGATCTGTCCACGGGAGCTGATCTGCCGAATAGCCCTGTGACGATTGAGGCTCCTGGCTTTGATGCGCTGATGCAGAATCAGCGGCCGGCTCTGCTGCTCTCTGGCGGTAGTGTGTATGTGGGCTATGCTTCCCATTGCGACAAAGAGCCGTATCACGGATATCTGCTGGGCTACGATGCGGCTTCGCTCAAGCAGATCGGTGTCTTCAATACTTCGCCGGATGGGGAGGGCGCAAGCATCTGGCAATCGGGTCAGGCGCCGGCGGTGGATGACAAGGGCAATATCTATGTCGTGACGGGGAACGGAAGCTGGAATGGGACGACGCAGTTGAGCGAGAGCTTTCTCCGGCTCGATCCAAGGCTGCATCTGCTGGATTGGTTTACGCCGACCAATCATTTTCAACTGGACAAGGATGACAATGATCTCGACTCCTCAGGCGCGACGCTGATTCCGGGTACGCATCTTGTCATCGGAGGCGGCAAGGAGGGTGTGTTGTACGTGATCGACAGAGAGCATTTGGGCCATCTGGGCGATGAGCATGCCGTGCAGCACTTTCAGGCGACAGGTTCGCATCTGCACAGCATCGTTTACTGGAAGAGCGCGAAGAATGGCGAGCTGTTGTATCTCTGGGGTCAGCGGGACAAAGAGCGGGTGTACCGGTTTCACGGCGGGAAGCTGGATGAGACGCCGTTCATGACCAGGCCGGAGAGGAATGAGGGGCATCCGGGGGCGATGTTATCGCTATCCGCGAACGGGGAGAGGGATGGAATCCTCTGGGCTGCGATTCATGCCTCGGGCGACTCCTGGCACGAGTCACGGCCCGGCATTCTGCATGCGTATGATGCGGACGATATCCAGCATGAGCTTTGGAATTCGCTGGAGAAACCGGAGCGGGATGATTGCAACAACTACTCGAAGATGGCTCCTCCGACGGTTGCGAATGGGAAGGTTTATCTCGCCAGTTTTGGCACGGAGAACACAGGGACCGGGCAGTTCTGCGTCTATGGTTTGTTGCCGAACGGGCCCGCTCCGGATGCGCCAGCAAAGATTCAAGCGACGGTACGAGGCAGGTTTGTTGATGTGTCGTGGAGTCCCGTGGCGCGGGCCACGACGTATACGCTGGAGGCTACGCAAGACGGTGCGTCACGCATTGTTGCGTCGGGTTTGACGCGTCCAAGCTTTACAGAGGCGGCGGCAGAGAAGGGAACCACGCAGTATGTCGTGATGGCGGTGAATGGGAATGGGCAGAGCGTTCGCTCTGGGATTGCCAGCGTGACGATCAGTAAGGTGCCTGCACCACGCATGATCATGCATTGAATCTGTGGTCTCCCACCCTTCGCGCAGAATACGCGCAAAGGATGGGGCACCCACAGTGTTGGTTACATCTGGATTGAAAGCCCTCACGTAACTTAGCCTGTTCGGACTGCTTCGATTCCGGCTATTTCGATCTGAAGGCCGCCGTATTGCGGGTGGTCGTTTTCACGGATGCGGTACGCAAGGTCGATGACTGAGCCTTGTTCGAGTGCGAGTTCGCTGGCGCGGCGGGCCATGTTCCAGCCGACTGCTTTCATGGGTGCGAGTTTAATTTGCGCGGCGGTTGTTGAGGGTGTCAGTGCTGGAGCCACTTCGAGCCGGATGTGTTTTTCCTTCATCAGGCGCACGGGAGTGGTGAGTTGCAGGTTGCGCGCGACGAAGGCCGGTTCGGGATTGCCGTGGCCGAGCGGGTCGAGTTTGCGCAGCCAGCCTGCTAGGACGGGGGTGACGCGGTCGAGGGGCAGTTCAGCGTGAATGCGCAGGATCTGCTCGGCATCCCGCCCGGCAAGTTTTTGCGCGGCGAAGGCGCAGAGCCGTCGCTCCATCTCGGCCAGGTTTTTGGCGGGCATGGCGAAGCCGACGGCGAAAGCGTGGCCACCGAAGCGGGTGTAGAGGTCGGCGCAGGTCTCGATGGCTTCGAGCAACGGGAAGCCGTCGATGGAGCGGCCTGAGCCGTAGGCTACGCCGTCTTCGACGCTGACGACGATCGCTGGTTTGGCGGTGCGGTCGACGATGCGCGAGGCGAGGATGCCGATGATTCCGCGATGCCATCCCTCGCCGGCCATGACGAGCATCCTGTTTGCGGCGAGTTGCTGGTCGGTTGCCAGGCGCGCTTCGACTTTGCGCAGCACTTCGGCTTCGGTTTCGCGGCGCTCGGTGTTGAGGCGCTCCAGTTTGTTGGCGAGCTCGTGGGCGCGGGCGGCGTCGCGGGTGGTGAAGAGCTCTACGACCTCCGCGGCGATGTCCATGCGGCCTGCGGCGTTGATGCGCGGGCCGAGGCGAAAGCCGAGATCGAAACTGGTGAGCTGTTTGGCGGCGGGGTCGATTCCGGCGGCCTGAAAGAGTGCGCGCAGACCAAGGCCGGCGGGGCGGTGGAGTTCGCGGATGCCGAGCGCGGCGAGGACGCGGTTTTCGCCGCGCAGAGGAACGGCGTCGGCGATGGTGGCGATGGCGACCATCTTCAGGAACGAGGGAATGGTTTTTTCGCGGGTTCGGCTGAGGCCGTTTCGCTCGTCGTGCCGCTGCAGAATGGCCTGGGCGAGCTTGAACGCGATGGCTGCGCCGCAGAGGGATTTTTCGGGGTAGGGGCAGCCGGGCTGGTTGGGATTAAGCAAGGCAACCGCGACGGGGATTTCGTCTTCTGCGTCGGGCAGGTGATGGTCGGTAATGATGAGGTCGAGGCCAAGCTCGCGGGCCCGCCTCGCCTCGGCGAAGGCACGCATGCCGGTATCGACGCTGATGACGAGGCCGACGCCATCGCGCGAGGCTGCTTCGAGCACGGAGGTTTGGATGCCGTAGCCCTCGCGCAGCCGGTGCGGGACATGGAAGCGGACTCTCGCGCCGCTTGTCCCATTTGTCTCATTTGCACCGCTGAGCATCTCGATGGCGGTCTTGAGCAGGACAACGGCGGTGGTGCCGTCGACGTCATAGTCGCCGTAGAGCAGGATGGTTTCGCAGCGCGCGATGGCGAGTTCGAGCCGGTCAACGGCTGCGGCCATGCCGAGCATGAGAAAAGGATCGTGGAGCTGGCTGATCTCGGGGTTGAGAAAGTTGTATGCGGCTTCTGGGGTAGTGATTCCGCGGGCGATCAGCAACTCCGCCACGACCACCGGAATACGGGCTTCGGACGCAAGACTGGCGGCTTCTTCCGGGTGAGGTATGCTAAGCTGCCAGCGTTGCGGCGGAGGCGTAAAGACGGGCTCAGCCGTAACGCCGGCAGCGCCAGCAGCATTTGGAGCGAAAGTAGATTTGAGGCGGGTGTTCACGAGGCGACACTCACTGGGTAGTGCCAGCAAGGCAAGTTCGCTGCGGGACAAAATCCTGCAGGGCGGGGCTTATAGATCTTCGTTCTCTCCGTCCGGGTCGTCGATTACGATGTCCCCGAAGCTTTCGATCCCTTCGAGCAATTCCTGGTAGCGCTCATACCATTCCGTGGTGGTTTCGTGCAGGAACATGATGCCCTGATGGACGAAGCCTAGCTGGATGTATCCAACTTTTCCGGCGTATTTCTGCAGCATTTGCGCTTCGACGAGCTCTGAGGCTTCCTCGTCGGGGAAGTTGAGTTCGCTCGCTTCTTCAATCAACGACTCCAGCTCTTCGCGTTCGAGCTTGACGTCGCTGATGGTGACGAAGACGGCGCCGGCGTGTTTGGCCATCTCGACGAAGTCTTTCCAGGAGTCGGGGTTATCGTCCGGATTTTCCGGACCCTCCCATAGAACGGCGGGAATATCTTCCGTGACGTATCCGGGCAGGCGTTTCATGCCGTGTCCTTCAATGAAGGCCACCATGTCATCTTTAAGTGCTACGAGGTTATCGGTATCCATAGTCCGCTCTCCATTGTCTCAGATGAGATTGGGTAATGGGATGTGCACATCCGATTGAGAGTATCCCAACCTGTGGAAAGCGAGCCAGTAGCGGCCAGATACGATGAGAATTGGAGGAATTTTTCGTTTTGGCCCCTTTTGAACGTCACCTGTTTGTTTGTCACAATGTCCGTCCGGAAGGTGCTCCGCGGCCTTCCTGCACCAACGATGGCAAGAGCGAGTTGCTGCCGCAATTGCAGCAGTTTGCGAAAGCCGCCGGCCTTGCGGGCAGGATTCGCGTCAACAAGGCTGGCTGCCTGGACCAGTGCGAGCACGGTCCGGTGGTCGTGGTTTATCCGGAAGCCGTCTGGTACGGCAGGGTCACGCCAGAGGATGCGGAAGAAATTATCGCCGAACACCTCGTCGGTGGACGACCCGTCGAGCGGCTGCGCCTCAGCGACGACTGCGTGAACACGAAGAGTTGTCCCCATCGGGCATGAAAGCCGATGGAATGAGCGGGGCTGCCGAGCAGGGCAGCCTCAAGCCTTTCCTCCTCAATCAGATATGGCAACGTCGCCGCGCTTTCGGATGTACAGGCGGCGGTCGAATGGGTTATCGTAAAGTCAGTTCATGATCTTCTCCCGCGAATACATCGGATATCTGGCGCGTCGCACGGTCAAGCACCTGGTAGACGCCAAAATGATTCATACCGACCAGGTTGCCCTCGTCGAAGAGCGGGTTGCCGCCGGTTTGACCGAGGAGCTTTCCCTCGAAGACCGCATCAACGAAGAGGTTCGCATCATCCTTGAGGCATACCAGCAGGAGATGTTGAAATCCGGGGCGCAGTATGCGGAGATGTTCAAGAAGGTCAAGGGCGAGCTGACGCGCAAGTATAAGGCGGTGCTATGAGAATCTCCCGCGACAAGCTGAACAAGCTGGCTCACACCGTTGCCGACACGCTGGCAGAGATCGACGAGGTCGATTTTCTGGAGGATCGCAACACCATCCGCCAGGAGGCCCGCAAGGCTCTGGAGCAGTTGCTGCTGGAAGAGACGAAGATCGATCAGGCGGCGCGTCTGAAGATCAGCTCGCAGCGCAAGATTATCCAGGAAGGCACGCAGGAGTGGGACATCCTTTACCGCAAGTACTATAACGACGAGGTTCGCAGGCTGGGGATCTAGCACTGCAAGGAAGGCTGCGCCGAATCAGCGTAGGCTTTGGCACAAGGCTCAATTTGGGGTCGATTCATTACGTGTTTTCCGATTGGTTCCACCAGGACAGGGACTCCCGTAAGTATGGAGTTATCATCTTAGGGCGCAGGAATTCGCCTTATCTTTACCTTTCCAATCCCTCCCAGAATCAAATAGTTAACTCAAATAGAACAATTGCTATCAGGAATTTGGGCTACGTTCTTGAGCCACTGAACCTGGATTGCTAAAAAGTCTGAGTCGCGACTTGACCACTTCGGTAACAGATTCGACGACTAGAGGCAGGATTTTGTAGGGAACAACCTCATCCGGTTTGCCGGCAAGGCTGTCTTCCAAAGTGCGTCGCCATGTAACCCGCAACTCTGTGTTGATATGGATAATGGTTATACCGGCGATGATGGCTCTTCGAAAGTCATCATCGTCGGTTCCTGAACCACCGTGAAGAGTCAGGGGCACTGCGACAGCTTTTCGGATGGCCGCGATCCGTTCAATCTCCAGGTGTTGCTTCGATTCTCCGCGGACCATGCTTCTGGACATGCCGTGCATGTTTCCCACCGCAGGCGCCAGAATGTCGATCCCGGTTTCATCGACAAATTGTCGCGCTTCCTCGGAAGTGGTCAGACCCTTCGACGGGTCAGGCATCACTTCATGAATCTCGGAGCCGCTTCCAATATTGCCGATTTCTCCCTCAATGAGAAAGGAAGGATTGATTGCTTTTAGCGTGGACACTGCCTCTCTGGTTTGACGAATGTTTTCTTCGAAGGGTTTTGCTGAGAGGTCAAAGACAACCGAATCGAATCCCGCCTTGGCCGCTTCTTCCGCGCCAGCGAGCGAATGGGTGTGGTCGGCATTCAGAAAGACTGGAAAATCGTATTCGTCGCGCAAGCTCTTTACCAGAGCCGCGATCTGATGGATTCCCATAAAGGCCCGCTCCCCCTCCGACGCACCGACAATCACAGCCACTTTCAGCTCTTGCGCAGCAGTGAAGACGGCCTTCAAGAGAACTAGATCCGATACGTTGAAGTGGCCGACGGCAACGCGTTGCTGTTGCGCCCGCAGCAAGACATCCTTTAGGTTGTGCATGGGACTGCGCCTCCTTCATAGCCAAGGTTTGCGAGCCAGTATTCTTCCTTTAGTGCGGTAGAGAACGCTCCGATTCCGCCGGAATCATCAGGTCGTAGACTTTCCACCCGGCAACTCTACGTGCCCGCCAAATTGGAATCGCATTGCCGACAGGAGCTTGTCCTGGTAGGATGCCTCTCCGCGCGAACTAAAGCGCTCGTAAAGCGCCGCGGACAGTACCGGGGCAGGTACGCCCTCGTCGACTGCGGCGTTGATCGTCCAGCGCCCTTCGCCTGAATCGGAGACACGCCCCTCAAATTTCGACAAATTGGGATCATCCACGAGCGCAGTTGCAGTGAGATCGAGGAGCCACGATGCGATGACGCTTCCACGGCGCCAAACCTCGGCAATGTCGCGCAGATCCAAGTCATATTGATAGCGCTGAGGATCGCGTAATGGGGTAGTTTCGGCGTTTACCTCGGCCTGTTGTTTGCCGATGTTTGCGTGATGCAGGATCCCAAGTCCCTCGGCGTATGCCGCCATCAATCCATATTCGATTCCGTTGTGAACCATCTTGACGAAGTGGCCAGCGCCGTTGGGACCGCAGTGCAGGTAACCCAGTTCCGCTGTGCCTCCGAGCGCCTCACGGCCTGGTGTTGGCGGAACATCACCAACTCCTGGCGCCAACTGCTTAAAGATGGGATCGAGCCGACGCACAGCGTTGACCTCGCCGCCGATCATCATGCAGTATCCCCTTTCCAGGCCCCATACGCCACCACTGGTACCGACATCCACGTAGTGAATTCCTCGCGACGCCAGCATCTCCGCGCGCCGCTGGTCATCGACGTAGTACGAGTTTCCTCCATCAATGAGCGTGTCTCCAGCTTCGAGGTATGGGGTGAGATCCGAGATTGTCTTGTCCACCACCGCTGCTGGCACCATGAGCCAGAGGGCCCGAGGTTTCTGGAGCTTTTGTACGAGTTCCTGGAGAGAAACGGCTCCTGTTGCCTTCTCTCGAACAAGCTCTTCCACGGCTTTCTGCGACATGTCGAACACGACGCAGTCGTGGCCTCCATTCAGAAGCCTCCGCACCATATTGGCGCCCATCCTGCCCAGACCAATCATTCCAAGTTGCATGAGTTCGCTCCTTTGCACCATTGATTCTGGTCACGCGAGTAAGGTTTCATACCTTTCGCGCGAATTTCACAAACAGTTCGGCAAAACCGATGCCCGTTTTTGGGAGACGGACTCATGCCCGTCGCAGGCGCCGACGCTATCCAATACTAAGGTGTTGGTCGCCATGTTCGTCTAAAATTCTTGCCGGAAGACATCTGGCTTAATGAATAATTCACGACGCCGGTAGAGCTAACCGCCATGGAATAGTTCGTCGATCGTGCATTGCTGCTGAACTGCGTAATGCCACGAAAAAGTGCATCCAAAACAAATTTAAGGTGCATCTGCCAACGGCTGTACGACATATCTTCACCGGCCTCAATGTCGCAGTCACCCTTTCGGTGGCAGGAGTAATTGGAGTAGCCTGCCTGCTCATTGCGTCGTTTTTTGCCAGGCTATCTCCGTGCGCCTTACGGCGGCTGCATAACTGTCCTTAGTAATACCCCTGGGTGTCCCGTCTTACGCTGACTTTTCCCACGTAGCGCCGCGAAATGATGGCGAAATAGACGATTGCCAAAGCGAACCCCACGGGCCACCAGAGAGAGGCGAGACGCAACGATTGCTCGCCGGCAGCGGCAGAATAGGCGGTCATGGAATTCTCTGGAGCCAGAGTGGAATAGGGCATCACCGGGAAAATAGCGGCGCCGCCCGTGGTCAACAAGCCTGCCAAAATAAAATTCGACCCAAGAAACGCCCTCATTTCATGGCCGGCCGTGAGGCCGGAAATCATTGTGCCGGTCGCGATGAAGATTACGAACACTCCCAGCCAGCAAAACGGATTGTGAATCGCCTGTCCAACAACGTTGTGACGAACCACCCAAGACTCAACCGAGATCACCAGAAAGAGCGGAACAACCGCAGCCCACAGATAAGTTGCATATTTGGAACTGCGATCCTGTACTGGGCCTTCCGTTTTCAAAGTGAGATAGGTCGCGCCGTGAGCAGCGAGGATGGTAGCTGCGAAGATTGCAATGGATATCGTGTACCAGTCGAGTAGCCCGACTTGTCCGTGAACGCTGAAATTTGTGAAAAATGCCATCGAGAAATTCCCATCGGCATCGACCGGCACCCCCCGTGCAACATTGCCTGCGGCAGCACCAAAAAGGACGGCTAGCAGACAATTGGAAAATACGAAAACGAAATCCCAGAACCCCTGTCACATGCGATCGTCGATGTGCCCACCAACTTCGATGGAAATGCCACGCAGAACCAGACTCCAGAGAATTAAAAAGAGCGCGAGATAGTAGCCTGCGAAAGCCGAAGCGATGAGACGTGGAAATACCGCTAACAATGTGCCCCAAAACCGACAAGCCACACTTCATGCCATGACCAAAGCGGCCCGATCGCGGCGATCACCTGCCGGCGCTCCTCCGGCGTCCTGGCGACAAACCAGCGAATCATCCCGGCGCCGAAATTGCGCCCATCCAAAACGACATAGATGATGAGCATCAAGCTGACAAGGGCATACCACGCCGCGATCATACGAAATCCCCTTCTCTTGAGCCCCTGACCGAGCTTTCGCGCTCCACCGATGGCTTACCCTTCGGTTCCTGGTCCGGACCGTGGGCGGTTTCTCGACCGGCCAGATATAGGAAGAGCAGACCTAACACAAAGTACAGGCCCACGAAGCCGATTAAAGTGAAGAGGGTATGTTCCATGATCTGCGGCTTCTTTCCTGTCCTCCAGTAACGTCGTCGCCCAGAAGCTCGGTTGATCGTCAGGCCCCGCTCGGTTTCTTCCGGTTAATCCTCTGGTTCGGTCAGCCCGGTGAGGGTGGCGTGTTTCATCCGCCAGGCTTCAAGGACGTCTCTTGGGACCGTTCCCAAAGACTCCTGACTGGTTTCCATGGTGGCTGAAGCCAAGGTAGAAGGCGCCGCCCTTGGAACATATGGGTTCTCCATCGAGGAGAACCAGGCGCTGACCGGGGTTGCCTTTGGTCTCCCACGCGACCAGCACAAATTGCCATTTTCTCTCTACCTTGCGATACTGTTTAAGGTTCACAGGATGTCACTGCTTATTCTCCAATCCGCTCCTTTCGATCCCTTGGTACGAGGGGTACTTGTGCAGGGGCGTGCCACGTATGGTCGTGTGTCTCTGAGCAGAATTCCAGCTTTACTGCAGGAAGGCCTGCCAGACAGCGGGGGTTATCCTGTAAGCTATTGAAAACAATGGCGCTATCGTCTAGGGGTTAGGACGTGAGATTCTCAATCTTAAAACACGGGTTCGATTCCCGTTAGCGCTACCAATAGTCCTCTAAGGTCTTCCGAATCCTTCCAAAAACTGATGTAAATGAAGAACTTAATCGAGCCGTGGGCTCATGATTCTCCATCTCTACGTTGACTTCCGGGGCAATATTTTGGGCAGGTGTCAAACGCCGAGAGGAGGCCCCCGACGCACTCACGGCTGCCGAAGTCCGGAATGTCAATCCAGGTGCGAAGCCTCGAAGTCTCTACTCTCTACGACGAGTGAGGACTGTACTCGGAGATCGCTCCTGCGGGAGGGAAGTAGCGGAGGTTAAAGTGTCGTTTCAATTAGAAAGAAGAGCGCACCTGGCTTGGCGTTTTTCCTGAAGTCAGCTTGAAACAAGCGAGAGTTGCTCGGATGATGCGCGCAAACAGAGGTGCCAGGGCACCGACCCAAGCGAACATCGCAAAAAGTATGACTCCATCACGCAACAAAGTATCGCCAACACGTTTGAGTTAGTTGCGCGTGAGTGCTTTGCGAAGTATTTGAAGATGCGAGCAGCAACTCACTCAATGCGTATCATCCGGCGCCTTGAGCGCGATGTCTCCCACAGACTTTTGTCTGATGCTGAGCGATAGTAGACACCAACTGAGCACCCTGCTTCTGGCATCTACCATGACTAAGAAGGTCGATCCCTTCTTGATCGGGAGATAGAATGCCATTTCTCCATTGCGTTGTCGCTGTTTTCTAACTACATTTCTGCAATTCAGCACTCGGGGTGCGAACAGCGAAAAGATAACCCAAATGCGGATGTGTAATCAGGTATTCAGGATGGGCTGTGTCGTTTTCGAGTTTTTTTCGCAATCCTCCGATTAAGACACGCAGATGTTCTCGACGCTGGGCGCGTTCCGGACCCCAGAGTGTAGTGAGCAATGTGGCGTGAGTGACTGGTTTTCCGGCCTGTTCCATGAGAATATGTAGGGCTCGAAACTCAAGAGGAGTCAGTAGGATATTTGTGCCGGCCTTCTCAACCATATGCAAGGTTGGATCGAGCACGATATCCCTGACTACCAGGCGCTCTGGCGTGGGGTTGAGCGGTGCGCGATAGCGACGGATTGCGGATCGCAGGCGGGCTGTAAGTTCACGTTCAGCAACAGGCCTGATCATGTAGTCATCTGCTCCAGTTTCGAGTGCCATCACCCTGTGGTCAAGGCTGTCGCGGTCGCTCAGAATCAGCACAGGCAAGCGTGCGTTAAAGTTGCGGAGCTGCCTGCAGACCTCAATGCCATCGGCCTCGGGCGCGGGAGAATGAAGCAGAACCGCTTCGTAGTCCATCATGCGTAAACGCAACAGTGCGTGGGCGCCGTTGGATGCTTCTCCCAGATCAAATCCAAATGCGTTGAGTGTGTGACGAAGTTGAAAGCGTTGAGACGCCTCCTCCGCGACGACGAGAACTTTTTCCGGGATGCTATTCATTGAGTCACTCACTACCATTTGAGTTTGAAACGTCATTTGCGTGGTTGTGATGAGGTGTGACGTAGCCGGAGTTTCTGGAAATTCCGGCTACGTCCAGTGCCTGGTACATTTGCGCCAACGATACGCTAGAATTCAACCCTGAGTGCAGCCTGGCCCGTGCGGTTGCCCGCATTTTCCGTCGTTTGCGCGGCCGTAAGTACACCAAACGCTCCCGGATTGTTGATGTTTGTAGGAGGGGGCGCAAAGTTGGTATGGTTCAGCACGTTGGTGAAAGTAGATTCGAAACGTATGCGCCATTTCTCCCTATCAATGAGGATTTTGGCCAGGCCTCCACTGACAGCGATAGTTCCAGGCGCTTCAAGACTTCCAACACCAGCATTGCCGATCCGCCCCGCCCCAGGAGGAGTGTGCGCGAAGGCTGCAATGTTGAAGTAATCGCTTGTCGAACGATGAGCAGGAATCGGGTTGCCAACTCTGTCTGGGCGAACAATCGATCCATCCCCCGCTGGGTCTGTGTTGGTCTGGTCATAGGTGACGCTGTCGGTCGGGGTCAGATACGGCCCGGTTTCGAGCAACGTGATCGTATTCACATTCCAATTGCCAAGGATCGCGTTCATCACCGGAGAGCTGTTCATCCATTGCCGCCCCTTGCCAAAGGGAAGCTCGTACGTTCCGGTGACAAGCGCGCGCTGGCGCCGAGTTCCTTCGACGTTGCCTCGGTTGGCATGGATATCAAAGTGGTTGAGGACCGCAAGTCCATAGTTGGTCTCACCCACGAATGCGGTGGGCGCATCACCCTGGGCATCGCTGATGTTATGCGCCCATGTGTAGTTCGCCTGGTATGACAATCCCCTCGACAGTCTGTGTGTCGCCTCCAGTTCCACTGCCTGATAGTTATTCCCTCCCAGGTTTGCGGTGTTAAAAATCACACCCCAGTTCGGGAACGGGATCGGGTTAGGGTTGGGCAGCGGAGCCTCTACAGTCGTTGGCGCTTGTTGATTCAGGTTTTCCGTCACATTCAGGCGATAGGAGTTCATCCCCACATAACTCACGCGCACCGACGTAGAGGGAGTTAATTCGCGCTCAATCGTAACGTTCCACTGTGCCGATTGGGCATCGCGATAGTTCGGAGAAGTAGCTTGCTCCAGTTCGCCGCCGCCAAACTGAAATCCGGCGCCGGGAGGGGCAACTTGCGGAAAGCTGAATTGCGGAGTATGCACCATTCCCAGAGCCGGACTTGAGGCGCTGGGGTTGTTCAGCCAGGTATTGACGGATGCCTCCGGGTTGCTTTCGTTGTTATTCTGGAGTTGACCGAGCGCGGTTACTGTAAAGATACCGAATCCTGCGCGGATGACCGTCTTATTGTCCCTGAATGGGCGGTAGGCAAAACTTATGCGCGGATCGAAGTTGCGGAGATAAGTCTGGCGAAGCCCCGCTGGCAGGTGATCCTGGCCATTGCTCACGACCGGGGTGCAGGTCGATGCATTGTAATTGGGATTGATACCAGCTAATCCGCAAGCGTTGAACGAAGCCAGGAAGTCCGGTGCCGGCTTGAGACCATTCAACAGGATATTGTTGACAACGATTGCACCCTGCCCATCGGCTCCAGGGCCGCTGTAGTTGGGGTCAAAATTCGCCTGGATGCCGTTCTTATCGACAAACGGAGGAAGCAATTCCCAGCGCAGACCGAAGTTCACGGTAAGGCGATCGTTCACCTGCCACTCGTCCTGCCCGTAAATACCCGTCTGAGCGCCGCCTGCATTGTCTCTCGGTCCGGTTACTGCAAAGTAAGCGGTGTTAGGCGAGCCAAGCAGCAGGTCACCGAACGAGCTGTTGGTAAATGTATTTTGGTTGAAAGTGAAGAGGCCGTAGTCGTCCGAGGGCGTTTCAATCTCGGGCACCTCAAAGCGAACCCAGCGCACGTCCACGCCGGCGCGAAAGGTGTGCTTGCCCCTCGTGTAATTGATGTTGTCGGCAAGCTCCTTCGTCGTGGAGACCGTTGGTCCCACGTGGTCTCTGCCGATGGGAGTGAAGTTGGTTCCATCGGTAAAGTTGATGGTGGGAAAGCCTTCGTCGGTAGGATGGTTGGAAACATTCACGCCCTGCGCTCCGCCCAACTGAACACCCAGGCCAGAGAGGGCTTGAGCACCTTCGATGGGAAAGTTCGGCGCCAAGGTAGTATCTGTGAAGCCAAAGCGGAACTCATTGACCAACCGCGAACTGATCACATAATTGTGAGAGATCAGGAAGCTGCGGTCGTGCTCGCTGTCCACATCGTTGGGCAACAATGGATTCACTACGTTGACCAACAGGTTCTTCCAGTTGAAGCGAGCATAGACCTGTTGCTTTGAGTTAATCACCTGATCGATACGACCATCTATGCCGTTTGTCCGAGATGGAATCGGAACCAGCGTCTGGTAATTGACAGCGCCCGCGGTCGTGGTGGGCAGGTTCGGAAGAGGATAGTAGGTGTTCAACAGCGTTTTGGCAAACTGGCTGATGCTTTGCTGCGGAATGGTGTTATTCGCATAGGCCTGTCCTGTGTAGGGATCGATCAGCGGAACCGGGTTTCCGTTGGATGTCGGAAAGGTCGTCAGCAAGTCGTTCAGATTTCCCATTCTGTCGAGTGCGCTTGGGACTGTGTACTGCTCGGCCAGGGACGTGTTTCTGCGGTTGCCCTCATAGTCCACGAAGAAGAAAGTCCGGTTGTGACCGTTGTAAACGAACGGAACCGACAAAGGCCCGCCGAAGCTGCCGCCAAAGGTATTGAACTGCTTCGGCGCCTTCTCCGAGAAGTTGTACACGCGCGCATCGAGCACATTGTTCTGCAGATATTCGAAGGCCGAGCCGTGAAATGCGTTTGTTCCGGCCTTGGTGGTAAAGGTCACGTCTCCTACCTGAGCGAACTCGGCGTTGTTATTGAAAGCCGTGACCTTGAGTTCGGCGATGCCCTCGGAGGAAGGATAGGGATTGGCTCCCGCGGCGCTGTTGAACACATTGACCGTCGAGATGCCATCCACCGAGAAGCCCACCATGTTGGCTGTAGCCGCGCCCACGGCGACGTTGCCCTGGTTGTCGGTCTGCACATTGGCCGATGTCGTCAAAGCGGCCAAAGGACTCGTGGTCGACGCGCGAAAGTTGAGCGGCAACTCTCCAATCTGAGCTGTGTCCTTCGAGTCGCCCAGCGACGCATTTTCCGTATTGATTTGATTGGAGGTTGTCGTCACCTCAACTGTCGTTGCCTGCTCGGCAATTTTCATTGTCAAGGTGACGCGAAGATCCTGTCTGGACGCCAAAGTAATACCGGACACGACCGTCTCGGCAAATCCGTCGTGTAGAGCCAGGATGCGGTAAGTGCCCGCAAGAACGTTCTCGATCAGATAATCTCCAGCCGCATCGGTCCTGACCTCCCGATCGGTATTTTGATCCATGCTGTGCAGCGTAATCTGCGTGTCTGGCACGACAGCGCCGGAATTATCCTGCGCGGTTCCTCGAATGCTCCCAAACGTGGACTGAGCATGAGAAGAGGCTGCGAACGCTGCGACGAACAATAGCGCTGCCAACCCTCTCTTGACAGTGACACAAAGCTTAAACGCGATCATTTTTCCTATACTCCATGCGCGATTTGAATAAAGCAGCGCGCAACTTGAGCATAGGAAAAGATCAGTGAATGAGGCATATGCGCAGGATGCGAATACTATGCAAAATACATAATGGAACCGTAATGCAGAGAATAAATGGAATGGACAATCCGATCGATCGGTCGACGGGAAGCATGCGTTGAGAGTGTCATTCCTCAGGTTCTGCGAAGGAATAATCCTGCGCGCCGACCAAGCGATCCTCATTCGCTGGATTGCGGAAGCGGTAACCGATCCTCTGCTCCGTCAGGATATATTCCGGTTTAGCGGGATCGGATTCGATCTTCTTTCTCAATGCCTTGATATAGCTTCGCAGATAATGAGATTCGTTGCCGTAATCAGGCCCCCAAATGGTGCGCAACAGAGTCGAAGTCGCCACAGTACGATCCTGATTCTTCATCAGTAGAGCTAATAACTCAAACTCTTTAGGGGTGAGATGGATCGCCTTGCCCGCACGCCACACTGAGTGTCCAGAGACATCCATCTCCAGGTCGCCACCCTTGAGCACCGCGGGTTCGTCTTCGGTAACGGCCTGCATGCGGCGATAAATGGCATTGAGGCGAGCAATCAGTTCGCTTAGCCCGAATGGCTTGGTTAGATAATCATCCGCGCCTGCGTCGAGCGCTGCGACGCGGTCCTGCTCCTCATTACGAACCGAGAGAACGACGATGCCGATGGCGGGAGCGAGAGAGCGGATCATTTTGCAGGTTGTCAGACCGCCCATCCCGGGCATATTCAGATCCAGCAGGACAAACTGAAAAGGAGAACGAGCAAGAATATCCACGGCATCCCCGCCACTCGAAGCTTCCTCTACGCTGTGCCCGCTGGCCGCAAGAGACCTGCTCAGCGTCTTGCGAAATATAGGCTCGTCATCGACTATCAGTATGTTCCAAGTGGACAGAGCCATCTCAGCGTTCCTTCGATGCTACGGGTATAGTGATGCGGAAGATCGATTGATCTTCCTTCGAGTCTTCCAGAACCAGATTTCCTCCGTGCGCCAGCGCAATCTTGCGAGCGATATCCAGGCCAAGTCCCGTGCCAGGAGTGGCTTCGTGCGAGCGCTTTCCGCGGTAGAAGCGGTCGAATATCTTCGAATGCTCTTCTAGAGGAACCTGGCTGCGGCTCCGGACGCGAATGGCAAGTGTATCTCCCAACGCACCTGTGCTCACTTCCACCGTGGAACCAGATGGCGAATACTTGCATGCGTTCTCGATCAATTGTTCCAATGCCAGACGTAGAAGTTCTGGATCCGCTGGCACTCCCGCGAGATCGACGCAACCGTTTTCAACACATTCTCTTTGATCGACAAACGAGAGCCTGTGATCGACAAACTGTTGAGACTTCAAGCTGAGTTCCTCGGCAATGAGCTCTGGAACGTCCACAAGCTGCAAACGCGGCCGCAATTCTTCCTGATCCAGAGTGGCTGTGCGTAAAAGGCGTGTAGTCAGGCTGCCAAGACGGGATGTCTCCGCCTCGATCACATCCACGAATTCCGCTTGATCCGGTGTAAGCCTATCTGTCATGCGCAGTCCGCCCGTAGCGGCAAGAACGGTGGCGAGAGGTGTTTTGACAGCATGAGCAAGCGCGTCGAGTAACATGATGCGTAGGCTCTGGGCCCGTTCGTCTGCCGCAGCCTGCGAGGCATCGTGATAAGCCTGGACCCTTCGCAGCATCGTAGTTTCGAGCTTGGATAGCGAATCTGGCGTGAACTCATCCGAGTCGGGCCATTCGAAACCCATAGTTCCTGCATCGGCACCTGTCACGCGCAGGCAACGAATGGAGATCCTGCAAAGGGAATCGTCACTGTCCTCGCCAGTAAGGTGGCCCATGCGTGTCCGCGCCTCGAGATCGTATCGGGGGTCGCCCACGATAAAGAAAGCAGCGGTCTTATGCTCAAACAGGCAGATGGCTCGCAATGAGAAAACGTCGCGAAAGAGTGTAAGCAGATGCGGCGGATCGATCTCCTCAGGCTTGAGCGCAAGCAATTGTTGCGCCAATTCATAAAGCCTCTTCAACTCCTTTCGCTGGAGATCGGAAAGTATTTTTTCCCGACGGACTCGTGTCACCTGAAACGTAATACCCAGACTTGTCGCCAGAAATGTTGCCAGCGCCAGCATGTTAAGCGGATCGGACACTCGCAGGGAAAGTATCGGCGGCGCAAAGAAATAATCGAGGCACGCAACGGCCACGACGGAATTCACTGTCGCCGAGATCATGTCTCCAAATGACGACAGCAGCACCAAAACAATCAGACAGAGAAATCCCGCCGTTGCCAGATTCAGATGAAAAAGATAGCCAGTGTAGGTAAGCGCTCCCAGAGCAAGGATACCAACAGCACTGTACGCGAAAACCTGTCGAACCTTTGCAACTCTCACTTGTTTCATCGGTAAGCCTTTGCCCGTCCGCTATACAGACAGTTGAGCAATTGGCCAAGACCTTGCCGCTTCAGACGGCACACAGCGCTGAATCCTCTGCCTCTATCAGACTACGCGGAAGCGCATGAACGTTTCGTGCAATTTCCATAAGAAATCCATATCGGACCGACGAAGAGGCTAGTACCGGGCCGAAGCCAGCATGGCGCCAACTTCGCATCTCTTTGTACGAAACAATTTTCTAGATTTTGAAGAGGAAGTGTTCCAGCACTGGACCGAGCGTCAATGCAGGGAAGTAGCTCAGTGCCGTGAAAATGAGAATGAAGACCGTTAGCAGGATGCCGAAAGGGAGCGAATCGGTGGGCAGCGTCCCACGGGATCGAGCTCTTGCTGGTTGTTGTGCGAAGAGGCCCGCAAAAATGAGCGCGGGAACTGCCAGGCCAAATCGGCCTGCCATCATAGCGATTGCGGTCATGATGTTGTAGAAGGGGGTATTGGCGCTGAGGCCGCCGAAGGTCTGGCCGTTGTTGCCAAAACAGGAAGCGAAAGCGAAGAATATCTCAGTGAGCCCATGCGGGCCGCTATTCGTCGCAAGGCCAGCGAGTCCGGCATTCGTCGAGATTGCAATCGCAGTCAGAATCAGAATTGTTACAGGTCCCGAGAGCGCATATAACACAATCATCTTGTTTTCGCTCGGCCCAATCTGTTTGCCCAGGTACTCGGGAGTGCGGCCAATCATAAGCCCTGCGAGAAACACGGCGATCGCCGCCGTCATAATCATGCCAAGGAGTCCAGTGCCGAGGCCTCCAAAGATCACCTCGCCCAACAGAAGATTCACCAACAAAACCAGACCGCCTAGCGATGAGAAGCTGTCATCTGCAGCATTCGACGAACCAGTTGCGCCGTTGGATGTAACGGTGCCGGCGAGCACTGTGCCTCCGAGCCCAAATCGCACTTCCTTACCTTCCATGTTGCCGCAGGATGGATGTTGACTCGATCGAGAGTCAATTCCGTGAATAAGAGGGCTCGCACTCTGCTCGCTGAGATGCAAGGCAATCAGTCCACCGGTGAAGAGTAGGAGCATCACCCAGTAAATCAGCCATCCTTGGCGTAAATGGCGCACCATACGACCAAACGTGTTCGTCAAAGCCGCAGGTAGCAGAATGATGGATAGCAATTCAAGGAAATTCGTCAGGGGCGTGGGGTTCTCATATGGGTGAGCGCCGTTGGCATTGAAAAATCCCCCGCCATTTGTGCCTAGGTTTTTGATCAGTTCCAGTGCCGCGACCGGCCCCTGCGGGATAATCTGCTGTCTTCCTTCCAGAGTGGTGGCAATCTCGTAATGGTGGAAGTTCATGGGGACGCCCTGCCAGACAAGGACCAGCGATCCCAGAAATGCACCGGGCAGCAGAATCCAGAGCAGGCTTCGAGTCAGGTCGACCCAGAAATTTCCGAGTGTCGCGCGAGACTCCCGCGCAAGTCCTCGTAGAAAAGCAATGCCTACGGCCAAACCTGCCGCTCCGGCAAGGAAATTCTGCGTGCACAGTCCTGCCATTTGACTGAAGTAGCTCATGGTGCTTTCGCCCGCATAAGCTTGCCAGGTCGTGGTGGTAGAAAAACTGATCGCCGTATTGAAGGAGAGATCCGGAGAGAGTGGCGTCGTTTGATAGTCCGGAAAAAACCAGGGAAGAAAGCGTTGGTATCTGAGGATGGCGTAGAGGAAGAGTGTGCAGATCAGACTGAAGACAACAAAGCAGATTGCGTATTGCCTGGCATCCATCTCTATCGATGGATCGACTCCCGTAAGCTGATATATCCATCGTTCTATTGGAATGCATAAGCGATCGGGAAAAGTCCTCTCCCGAGAGAAGACTCGATACATGTAACCTCCCAGAGGCTTCACGCAAGCGGTGACGATCACCACAAAGAGCAGATATTGGACTACGCTAAAGAAATTCATTACGATGCAGTTTGAAATCCTTCGCCAATCGCAAGCCTAGAACAGTCTTTCATAATGCATATAAAGAATCTGTAGGGCACTTCGAAAAGGGGTCTCATATAAGCATCAAGGACTCGCGCTTTTTCGTGTCTATAGAAGAAGGCTCTGAGTCGGGAAAGATTTTCATCTGGACCACCCACGTGGCGACATTGGCTACTCCATCGTTGACTCGACGATGGACCAGCTTAAAGTGGAAACATCGTCCTCCATAGAGAGACGCATGACAACTTGTTCCACTGCCTCATTATTCCGGCCGGCCGTGGTCAATTCTGCTCGAATATGCGTCTGATCGTTGTCCTCGTCCTGTTCTCCATGGATGGACTGTAATCGAACCGGTAACTGACTGATCGTTGAGAGCAGTAACGCACGAATGTGTGGAGAGACCGAGAGACGGCAGACGAGCCGAATCTCATAGCGTGTCTCCGCTGGGGTTGCCTCAGGCAGCACTGGGTTAAGACGGTAAGCCAATGGGCGAAGCACCATGTTCGTGAAGAGAACTGTGGCGACGAGCACCAGGGCCAGGTTCAACGCACCAAGCCCGCAGAGCGCGCCGATAGCAGCGGAGCACCATAAGGTCGCAGCGGTGTTCAATCCGCGCACATTGGTGCCGTCCTTGAAGATGACGCCTGCCCCGAGAAACCCTACTCCCGAGACAACGTAGGAGACGATGCGACCCTGCGCGGACGGATCAGCGGCCAGCAGAAGCCCGCACATCACAAACGCCGCAGCGCCGGCAGCTACCAGCGCATTGGTGCGTGTGCCAGCCATCCGCTGCCGCCATTGGCGCTCCAAGCCGACCGTGGCCCCCATGAGGACGGCTGCCAGCAAGTGCAAGCTGAAGGGAATGGTGTCGATCCCGAACATCGTGCCCGCCTTTTCCCGAGAGTTTAAGAAAAGAGGAGGCGCCTGGCACCTCCCCCGCAATGCTGGAGTAGGACCGCTAGAAGCGGAACTTTGCCGCGATTTGCCCGATGCGTGGATCTGCCGCCTTTGTGACGTAGCCAAAGGTGCCTGGAATCGTCAGTGTAGATTTATCGCCGATGTTGCCGTCCACGGAGCTGGCTCCATAGAACTGTGCGTGGTTGAAGATGTTAAACATTTCCAGTCGCAACTCCAGCGACCGGCCTTCGGTAATTGGAGTTACCTTGTGCAGAGCCACATCGTAATTGTCGATGCCAGGCCCGTAGAACATGCGGCGCTTCGAGTTTCCTTGTGTGCCGAGCGGGTTCGGGGTGAACGCTGCAATGTTGAAGACTGGTTTGCCGTTGCGCGGATTGTGGTTGATCTTATACCCGCTTCCATCATAGTTGGGCATGTCGATGCTGGTCGCGTTTACGCCATTGTTCTGTACCTGAACGAGGTAGTTGTCGCTTGAGGTGGCAAATGTGACCGGCAATCCAGTAGCAAAGCGTGTGACGCCGGAAAGCGCCCAACCCTTCGTATAAAGATTGGAATGAAGGAAGCGGGGTACGGGCAACTCGTAGTTGTAGCTGACCACGAAGTCATGCTTCATATCGAAGGCCGAGATTCCATCGAGCGCGTTGTAGTTGTACGGATCGACTTGTTCCTGGATGCTGGAGGTCTGATCGTAGGATTTGGAGTAAGTGTAGCTTGCGAGCACGGACAATGGACCGGTGGTGTGCTTCAGCGTTACTTCGAGCGCGTTGTAGTGCGAATTGCCCATGTTGTCATAGTAGGCATCCGAGCCGATCTGGTTGGGAAAGGGGCTGCGCGTGCCGTTAACTACGGTTCCGTTCGCACGTGTGAAGACAAGGTTCTCCTCAAAGGGACCGCAGGTGGGTGAGCCGGGCGCAACCTCCGAGGTTTGACTGAGACTCAAGCACAGCGCGGGATTGCCTGGATTCGCACTGCGGACCGTCAGGAGGTGACGTCCCAGGGAACCGATATAGCCCACGCTCAGGATGTTATCAGCGCCGATCTGCCGCTCGATGGTCAGGTTATATTGCATCGCGTAGCTGGTCTTGTTCTTGTAATAAACGCTGCCGGCTCCACCGATTGGGTAATAGCGGCTCCAGTTAACGGAGTTATCCGGATTCGTCGGTGAGACATTGTAGGATGGCACGTTGACCGGAAACTGCTGGACATATTGCGTACCGCTAAGAGCGCCTACGAACGGCGTCGCCATCACAGGCGATTCCGGGCTGGTGTAGGTCAGGCCATACGGCGGATTACCGGTTGGATAGGCTACGGTGAGTCCCTGCGGCGAGGAGAAGAAGCGTCCGCCACCAAGGCGGATGCTGGTTTTACCGGGACCTCCGGTGAGTTTTCTCACGAAACCATCGGTCGCCGAAGGCGAGTACGCCAGACCAAATCGCGGCGAGAAGTTGTCCAACGGCGTAGGAGCGATGCCGGTTGGAACATGGCCGCCGCCTGGGAGCGGGTCACCGGGCACAACATAGCCAAGCGGCGCGCCAGGGAAGGTTGCGGACTGCACGCCCAGGATAAGAGTGGTGGTCTGATGATACTTCTCGGCCCACGGAGTGACGTAATCCCAACGCACGCCGTAGTTCAGGGTCAGGTTGGGACGGATGCGGTAGCTGTCCTCTGCGAAGAGATCGCCGTCTGCGGCGGACTCATAGAAAGTAGGCGACGATTGCTGGGAATAGAAGTCGGGCAGTCCGAGGAGGAAATCGGCAAAGTCATTGCCGGTCGTCTGATTACCGGATGCGAAGAAGGAAAAGGTTCCGTTTGCGACGAGGTTTGGATTCTGCTTGACCTTATACCAGATGTAACGTCCGCCGAATTTGAAGTTATGGTCGCCGAGCGTGCGGGAGACCGCATCGTAGAGATCGTAGGTGCTGTTCACCTGCGCCAGTGAGAATGGATTGGTTCCGACTGAGAAGGCATTGAAGAACAGTCCCTCGACACCGGCCTGTGCGGGGTAGCCCTGCACGATACCTTCGCCACCCGCCTGAATTCCCTGGTCCGCGAGGGTAACACCGACACCGCCCTTGGGTTCGCCGATCTTGTTGTCCAGGCGTAAGAGGCCAAGGCGCGCCTCGTTCACCGTATTCACGCCAAAAGGACGGATATTGCTGAAGATCAACGACTGATCCACACCATAGGAGAGCGCATCGTAAGCGAAGCCATTGCCAGGCAGTGTGGCGCCGCCCAATCCGCTGGGATAGGGGTTGTCGAGGCTATAGCTATCGTTGAAGTAGTAGATAGACGAGTTGCCATAGCGCCCGGAGTTGAAATCCACGCGGCCGGAGGCCTTGTTGTCATAGATGGTGTAATTGTAGGCCCCGGTCGAGAACTGATCCGAGCTGATATTCGGCTCGGGGATGTACTGAAGCATGTGCTGGGCGGGCGTGGCCCACGCTTGGTGGGGAATGACGCCCGAGGGAAACACCTGCGAAAACTTTTCCCCCACGGATACCGGTGCGCCAAGGCGCTGGCTCAAGACCTGTGCGAGATAGGGGCCGTTGACGGTGCCGGTAAAGACCGAGCCGTCGGAACTGAAGATCCCCTGCCGATTTGTCATCGAAGGTACATTAACGTCGCCAGTCACGATGCCCTGGATATACCGCTGTCCCTGATAGTCGGCGAAGAAGAAGATCTTATCCTTAAGGATCGGACCTCCGAACGTGCCGCCGTACTGATTCTGATGGAAGGCCGCGCGCTGTGGGGAGAAGTAGTTGCGCGCGTCGAGGTTTGTGTTACGGAAGAACTCAAAGATGTTGCCATGAAAGGCGTTTGTACCGGACTTGGTAACCACGTTGATGATGCCGCCGGTGAAGCTCCCATATTCTGCATCTACAGTGCTGGAAAGAATTCGAAACTCGGCGATGGAGTCGAGATTCGGAATGATACCGGCCTGTTGACCAATCGCTTCCTGCACGCTGGCGCCATTGAGATAAAAGGCGTTGTCCGACTCGCGTTGGCCATGAATGGAAAACTGTCCGGTGTTCGCTTCGCCAGCTGCGGGCAGTGTCCCGAAACCGCCGCCGGAACTCGTATTGCCAGCGCCGCTTGTCGTTACCGGAGCAACGCCTGCCTGGACGGCCAGCAGGTCTGTGTAGCTGCGGCCATTGAGCGGAATATCAGTAACCTGCTTGCTTTCGATCGTTTGGCCGATCTGTGTATCCGCGGTTTCAACCTCCGCTGTATTCTCGTCAACGACGACGGTCTGATTTGTCTGTGCCACCTGTAAGACAACATTGACGGTGAGGGCGGTGTTGACATCAATCTTCAGGCCGGTCGACTGCCGATATGAATTGAAGCCACTGGCGGTAACATCCAACACATACTCACCCACGGGAACAACGGCAAAAGCAAAGTTTCCGTCGGCACCGGAGGCCGTACTCTGCTTGACCCCGGTTGCGGGGTTGGTAAGAACGAGTTGGCTGTTGGGAATGACCGCGCCGCTGGAGTCGGTTACAGCGCCTGTGATCCGGCCGGCAGTCTGTGCGTAGAGCGAGAGGGGAGTAAGAAGAATAAGAGCGATGAGGACGGGCAGGATTGGGGTGCGGCGTGGTTGTGGGAAGTCGTGTGCTTCTTTCAGCGTGGCGAGTAGTTTAACAAAGAGCAACATCAAGGTCTCCGTGACGTAGGGACACACGTCGAGTGTGCTGTGCGAAGCCGCTATGCGGCGCGCCAGTTGGCCTTTCACCCGCATGTGCATTCAAGCGGGCACTCGATTGGAACGAAGCTCCGTAGAGGAGCGGAAAAGGTTATAAGAACAGGGCTTGCGAGTTAGCTGCGAGCGGATCGCTTGATTCGATCATGACTTACTAAGTAGATTCGCAAGATCGTTCGTGAGATTTGGCGTTCTGACGCCGCATTGCAGCGCCACCAGCAGGTTTCATGGAAGTCTCAATCTGGAGCTCCATCAGGCGCACAGAGGAATCCTCTCGGCATCTTCCGTAGCGGATGTGGTGAGAACCGATTGCGAGGTCTTCGGCAGGCTCCAAACACAGATAAGGGGCTTCTTTGTATCGCTCGTCGCCACCCAGGTACAAGACAGACAAAAGGTCTTTGGAGTCAATTGCAGTTTATTCTTCATGGTTCCTCCTCGTCGAGTCCACGCACGAGCACACCATCGGACGCGTGCAGACGCGATCCGGCGACAGATTTGGTCGATGGACTTGGGGTTCGGGAGGGTGAGTCAGGCTTCGAACACCAGCGGCTCACGCGCTCAATTCAACGGTCGAATGCCGTGAAGAGCGGTGAGGCACCGTCTATAGCCAAGCTAGAGATGGTTTCCAGATCGCTCATCGTGGCACAGTATAGAACTCCGGGTACTCGGAGGTTCTTGTGCGGAGTCGATGCTCATATTTCTCCTGCAGAGAAGTGAACTCTCTGCTCTTTCTTTGTACTATACCCCCATAGGGTACGGTCAAGGCGATATACCGAATTTTACGAAAACAAAACAGAATTGCTGCTGATAGATATGGAAAACCAGCTAAATCAGTGCGCTTTTGCTTTGCTCGATAATCCGGCGGGCATTTTGGGGTTGCAGGTCGTTGCCATTGCCTAAGTCAAGTTAAGCGGTGCTAGTCTTCTTCGCCCAGGATATTGCTTATTCGCACCATTGTTGCCGTTTGCTCTGCGGTGAGCCGGGACAGGAGATTTCGCCGGACCGATTCTGCGTGTATCGGCCGCGCGGCTTCGAGTTTCTCCCGGCCGAGTCCGGTTAGTGCTACGAGAACGGAATTTCTGTCGGCGTAGCGGCGCTCAATCAGGCCACGCTCCTTCATGCGCGTGAGTTGGTGAGAGAGACGGCTCTTGTCCCAACCCATCAACATGGCCAACGACTGTTGGCGTATCTCGCCTTTGCAAGGGCCAGCCAGGCGCGTCAAGACTCCAAATTCAGACCCGGAGAGACCGGTTGCCGCCGCGATGTCACGTCCGACCCGACCCAGAACATCTTCACCCATCAGCATGAAGGCATGCCAGACACGAAGTTCGCGAGGAGACAAGAGTTTGGTCGTCATTTGAGCAAAAGAATATCAATATCAGGTTGACATGACAACCTGTCTGAACATATTTTGGTTGACATGACAACCAAAAGGAGCCAAACATCGCACTGAGACGAATAGGAATGACGACCAGAGATTTGCGACACTTCCTTATCGAGTTGGAGGCGGATCGGTCTCTCCTGGAGCCAGATCAATTTCGACGGCGCATGGACGCGCTTGACGATCTTGAAACTCTGTTTGGAGGCCTCGACTTACCGGCGTTCGGGAATAATTCGTTTCCCGCGCTGACTCATCGCCGTGCGAACGTAATTCGGAATCAGCTCGAAGGGGTTAACTCTGATATTTACAGGTCCATCCGCTTTGAGCTCATGCGCGGCGCCCGGCCTGAGATACTCTTTCGATGGTTTCAAACTTCGGCATCTTGTGATGGCGCGACATGCCCAACTCCCGGCTTGGCCTATGACTACCAGGATGAATTGCTGAGCGGAATTCTCCAACTTCGTGAGCCGGAGAAATCGCATATCTATCCGGGGCCCGAGATGATGTTTTATCAGCCCACGCCTGTCCGTCACATTCTCCGGCTACTATCTGCCAGCGCTCTCTCTGAAACCGATATACTTGTCGATCTTGGATCTGGATTGGGTCATGTGCCGCTGCTTGCTTCCATACTTACAGGGGCTCGAAGCTTTGGAATCGAGGTGGAAGGCTCTTACGTTGCAAGTGCCCGGGAATGCGCCCAGAACCTTTGCCTGAGCCGCGTCCAGTTCGTCGAACAAGACGCGCAGGCAGCAGACCTATCGAAAGGCACGGTGTTCTACCTATATTCGCCATTTACCGGTTCCATCCTGACCAATGTGCTGGATAAATTGCGCAACGAGAGCGCAGCCAGACCAATCAGAATATGCACGCTCGGTCCCTGCGCATCGATCGTCGCGAAGGAGCCATGGCTCAAAGCGAGCACATTGCCAGACGGGGAGAAGATCACCCTGTTTCAGAGATCTTTCTGAATTCAGCGGTGGTTTCAGTGCGTTATGCTGTCCTGAACGCTGTTTTCGATGTCGAACTTTCCGGGGGCTGGATGCGGATGAGGAAGCGACTGCTGATTGCGATGGCCCTTATTGCGCTGCCTGGGCTCGGCGACGTGCTTTCTGCCGCGCCCGCAACGCCTGAATACTCCATTCAGGCCATTCGCTATGCTACTTCGCCGGATGCGCCGGTGTCGGAGCTGGTTGTCGGCGGTCCTAAGGATGAAAAGGTCGACGTCGCCTGCGTGGTATGGCTGATTCGCGGCGGCGGGCGCACGATTCTATTCGACAGCGGCTATCACCGGGATACGTTTCTCAAGTATTTTCCGGACAAGGACTATCTTCGTCCGGACGAAGCCGTGAAGACTGCGGGAGTGCAGCCGGATCAGGTTACGGATGTAGTTATCAGTCACGCGCACTGGGATCACATGGGTGGAATCGATCTCTTTCCCAATGCGCAGGTGTGGATTCAGAAGGACGAGTACCGCTATTACACGATGGATGCATGGCAGCTGGGCGGGGACCACGGAGGTATCGATCCGGAAGATGTGAAGCAGCTGGTGCTGTTGAATACCAAAGGCAGGATTCATCTGATTGATGGCGATGACGTGGAAATCTTTCCCGGCATTCGAGCTTATACCGGAGCACGGCACACCTATGCCTCGCAGTATCTTCGAGTAGATGGTCATCCGCCCTATGTGCTTGCTTCCGACAATGTCTATCTCTATCGGAATCTATCCTCTCACCTTGCCAGCGCGACGTTCAGCGATGCCGATCATGCCGCGAATATCGCTGCGCAAACGCGGATGATCGAACTGGCCGGATCGCCGGACCGCGTGGTGCCAGGGCATGACGCGCTGCAATTTCAGAAGTTCCCTACTGAGGGACGAGTCGCAAGAATCAAGTAGTACGGGGCGCCATTGTCATCGAGAGCAGAGGAAGTGAGAACGAGCATCGATACGGCTTCCCGGCCGGGGCATGGAATGCGCCGCGTCGCATTGATTTACAACCCCGCCTCGGGACAGATTTCCAACCATAGCGCTGCCCGTATCAAGAGTGCGCTCGCGGTGCTGCATGCTGCTGGCATTGATGCCGAGGCGATGCAAACGACCGCTCCCGGCACTGCGGCGGCGCTGGTTCGGGAGTCCATTCGCCTGGGGTGCGATACGATCCTGGCCTGTGGCGGCGACGGCACGGTGCATGAAGTCTTACAGACACTGGCGGGCGGGCCGACGGCGCTAGGAGTGGTGCCACTGGGTACGGCAAATGCACTGGCCGCTGATCTGGGCTTGCCGCTGTCCCCGGCCAAGGCGATGCAAAAACTGCTCACGGCGACCAGAGTGAGGATTCCGGTGGGCCGCATTCATTATCTGGATAATGAAGGGGTTGAGCGCTCGCGCTTTTTCACGGTCGCCGCTGGAATCGGCGCGGACGCGCTCCTGATGTCGCGCCTGGACGCCAAGCTCAAGCGGCGTTTTGGCTACGCTCTCTATGCCGTGGAAGGATTGCGCATCCTGGCGACGCACTCCTTTCCCTTATTCCGCGCGACGTTTGTCGAGCGCGATGGGTGCGAGCCTCGCGTGGAAGAGACTTCCCAGCTTCTGGCAGTTCGAATCCGCAACTTCGGCGGCATGCTGCATCACCTGGTTCCTGGCGCCACGTTGCGCAACGGGACGCTGCGCCTTGTGGCTTTCAAGACGCGGAACCGATTTGATTACATGCGATTCTTGGCGGCGGTCCTATTGAAACGTCATACATTCTCAAAGAATATCGAGCTGCTGGATGCTCTTTCGGTGGAGTGCCATGATTGCGAAGGCTTGCCGGGATGTGTCTTTGCGGAGGCAGACGGAGAACTGTTGGGCAATCTGCCGGTAAGACTGGAGATTGTGCCGGATGCTCTGACCCTGCTGGTTCCGAATCGAGCTCGGCGCGGATGACGTTGGCAGCCGTACTCTCGTTAACCGCCAGGTTCTCCGCAAGCTATGCCAGTGCACCTATTTCCTGATCGCTTTGTTGTCATGGCCGCCCTGATGCAGGATCAGGCTCGTGACTCTGCCTTGATCGCTGACGAATTCTACCTCGGCATCGACTTGAGTCAGGAAGAATCTAGTTGGCGATTCCGCGTAAAGCTGGAACTTTGGTTGGCCGGTAGCCTGCACAGCGAGCTTGCCGTTCTCCACGGAAACGGCGAGGGAGAATTGCGGCGACATCTCGTAGGTGCCTGCGTAAGTGGCGAGGATACTAGCGTCGACAGGCACTACGGTTCGGGTGATGGGCCGATAGTCGGGCCAGTTGTATTCGACGGCGATGCTACGCATAACTTCGTCGGCTAGCGCGGAGCCTCGCTGCGCGTTGGTCATCACAACTGCGCCTTCGCTGCCGTCTTCATAGCAGACAAACAAAGACTCGAAGCCCTCGTTGACGCCGCCGTGGGAGAAATAGGGCTTCGATGGCGAGCCGCCAATCTGGAGGCCGAGTCCCCAGTTTCCCATGCCCGGAGTCAGCATTTCGCGGGTTATGGCCTGGGAGAGCACTGCGTTGGATTTACCGTGCAACGAGTTCACGACCTCGATCGCATAACGCGCCAGGTCGGTCGGCATGGTCCAGAGGCCCGCCGCTGCCATTTCCGGATAGGTATGCGCGCCGCCGGGGATGGGCTTGCCCAGTGCGTCGTAGGGGGTGGCGGCAAGCGGTTTGCGTTCGTCCGGCAGTGGTTGCTCATAGGTGCTGTGGGTCATTCCGAGAGGACCCAGAACCGTGTCATGCATGAACTTCGGAAAAGGTTGGTGCGTAGACTCAACCAGCATCTCCTGCATGATCGTGTAACCGCCACCGGAGTAGTTCCACTTTGAGCCGGGCTCTGCTTCGATGCGAATCGCGGGCGTGTTGGCGGGTTTCACGCCATTGAGGACTTCGATCAGCTTAGGAACCTGCTCGCCTTCGGCGTATCCGGGAAAGCCATGGACGGTAGTGCCGCCAGTATGCGTCAGCAACTCGCGAAGAGTGACCGGCTTGCTGTTCGCTGCCGGAGAGTCGGGGAGCTTCCAGGTTTTTAGCACTGAGTTTATGTCCACATCGAGCGAGAACTTGCGCTGCTGTACGAGATGGAGCGCGGCCATGGCTGCGAGAGGCTTGCTGATCGAGCCGGCCTGAAAGATGGTCTCAGCGTTAACTGGCGGCCCGCCGATGGTTGCCTCGCCGAAGCCCCGCACCCAGTCGATGTCGCCGTTGTGAATCACGGCGATGCTAACGCCCGGCACATGCATTTCCTTCATTCGTTCGGCGAGCGTGTGCGTCTGGTTGGGTTCGTCTTTGACGACGACTGCTGGGAGCAGGCCGGATAGGACATGCTGGATGTGCTGCTGGACCTCAGCCGGAAGTGCCGGTGCTTGCGGCGTCTGGGCGGGAAGAAGGGAAGCAGTCGAGCACGCAAGCGCAAGAATCGCGAGGTACTTCCGAGATAAGTGCAGCACTTTTCCCTCCATCGACAAGCAAGATTCTGGTCACACTGATGCTAACCCAGAATCTCACCGCGATGGATATTCGTAAGTCCCCTGCGAGTCTAGACGACTTCCACCAGTTCTTCGCTCTTTGCGCCCTGGCCGTAGTGGCTGGCAACGTAGTTGTCGAGGATCTGCTGGAATTCCTGGACGATGTTGTCGCCGCGGAGGGTGGTCGAGAGCTTGCCGTCGATGTAGACCGGTGCGACGGGGTCCTCGAAGGTGCCAGGGAGACTGATACCGAGGTTGGCGTGTTTGGATTCGCCGGGGCCGTTGACGATGCAGCCCATGACGGCCAGCTTCAGTTCTTCAACGCCGGGGTAGTGCTTGCGCCATTCGGGCATGGAGGTGCGGAGATAGCCCTGAATCTGCTCGGCGAGTTCCTGGAAGTACGTGCTGGTGGTGCGTCCGCAGCCGGGGCAGCTGGTGACCTGCGGCATGAAGCTGCGAATCGAAAGCGATTGCAGGATTTGCTGGGCGACGTGAACTTCTTCGGTGCGGTCGCCGCCGGGAGCCGGGGTCAGGCTGACGCGGATGGTGTCTCCGATGCCGGCCAGCAGCAGCGGCGCGAGGCCGGCTGCCGAGGCGACGATGCCTTTGGCGCCCATGCCGGCTTCGGTGAGGCCGAGGTGCAGCGCGTAGTCGCAACGGGCTGCGAGGCTGGTGTAAACGTCGATCAGGTCGCGGACGCCAGAGACTTTGGCGGAGAGAATAATCTGGTCGCGGCGCAGGCCGTAGCGCTCGGCGGCGGCGGCGTTGTCGAGCGCGGAGACGACCATTGCCTCCATCATCACGTCGCGCGCCGGGAGCGGGAACGCGAGCTTGCTGTTCTCATCCATCATGCGCGTGAGCAGGGCCTGGTCGAGCGAGCCCCAGTTGACGCCGATACGGACGGGTTTCTGGTGATTCACGGCGACCTCAACCATGGTGCGGAAGTTGTCGTCGTCGCGGCGGCCGATGGAGACATTGCCGGGATTGATGCGGTATTTCGAGAGCGCCTCAGCACAGGCAGGGAACTTCTTCAGCAGCAAATGGCCGTTGTAGTGGAAGTCGCCGACAATGGGCACGTAGATGCCGCGTTTGGCGAGTCCCTCGACGATGTGGGGCACGGCGGCGGCGGCATCGTCATTGTTGACGGTGACGCGCACGATCTCGGAGCCGGCGAGGGCCAGCGCCTGCACCTGATCGATCGTGGACTGGACATCCGCTGTGTCCGTATTGGTCATCGATTGCACGACGACCGGGGCTTCCCATCCTACTTTGACCGTGTTTGTCTGGCCTGAGCCGATCCTGACTGTAACTGACTTTCTGCGCTGGATATCCGCCATGACAACAGTTTACTCGCAACCCAGGGTCGGCGGAAATGGCGCGAAGCCGACCGGACAAGACCTGTTCTCGACCCATTGCGGAGACGTGGCCTGCAAATCCCGCAAAACAGACGGTTTGCGTGGAATGGCGCACTAGCGCGCGAATTTGTCAAGAATTATTTTGATTTCGGCCTTATTTTTTACGTCTCGGCATGCCTCCATCAAGCTGTGCCCGTGATCCAAGAAATTAGTTGGCACGTTTCCTGGCGCCGCGAAGTGCTCTGGAAGACCCGGCGTCGTCGTTATCGTTTGCAGAATCTTCATACATCGTCATCCAATACGGGAGGTTGGCTTTTGAAACGAGTTTTTATGCTTCTATTCTTATCCGCCATTTTTCCTCTGGCGATGCGGAGCCAGGAAGACATCCACCAGCAGTTCAGCCATGTGCTCCAGCTCGAACAGAAAGGACAATACGAACAGGCCATTCGCATTCTTGAGTCATTGATCGAAACGAACTCTCCCACTAGCGTTGAAGCCGGAAGGGCATGGACCCTTTTGGGTGCCGTATATGAAGCGGAGGGGCATTACCAACAGTCGCGAAACGCGTATGAAAAGGCGCTTCACCTGCTGGAGGGCGATACCCAGCATCTCCTCCAATACGCAAATGCGCTCGACAGTTTTGCCAGCCTGGACAGTATTACGCAGAATGCGGACACCGCAAACAAGCTATGGAAAAAGGCGCTCGAGATTTATAAGCAACTGGGCGACCATCGCGCCGTGGCGAAGGAATACACGTTTCTTGCAGGAATCGATTTTCAGAGAAAGCAGGTTGGATCGGCGAAGAAGCACCTGAAACAAGCGATTACGGAAGCTGCATTGATGAACAATCTAAGTGAAGACGACTCCGTTTTCCTTTCCGATACCCAAGCCTGGCTTGCCAGCATGGAAGGAAACAGCAAGACGGAACTCGCGGCGTACCAGCATTCTCTCGAACTTCGGAAGCATCACGGAGAGGATGCGCCTCTCACGGGTTGGAGCTATTTATTCGTAGGGAATGCCTATGCAAACAACAAAGAATGCCCGCAGGCGATGACCAACATACGACAAGGCATACAAATCCTGAATCGAACGGTGGGACAACAGAACCCGCAATATCTGGCCGGAGAAATTTACTACTCAAAAATCCTGGACCGGTGCGGAATGCATGAGGAGGCAACTCATCTCCAAGTGCAGGCCAGACAAAGCATGACCGACCTGTTCCAGCAACAATGCGTCAAATGCACGGTGAGCGTTGCGAGTCTGCGCTAAGTGCGCGGAAGGGAGCGTTCGGCAGTGTTGCGGATGCTCCTGTCGCATGAACTCGAGGACGATTCGGCGTCCTCGATGCGGATTCCTCGATGAATTAAAGCTGACTATATGGTTCCAGCGTGTGTGGAAGCCACTCCCCAACCAGACATAGTCCGAATATTTGAGGCTATTTCAAAGGCATCTAAGCGCTTCGGGCCGTGAATTGACCATATCCCTTGCTTCAGAAGCTCCTTAAACACAATTACATTCATTCGGTCATAATCCACGAACATACGCTTGCAATGTCAGGACAGGATATTCCATGTCAAGATCGCGAGTTTTCGTCTAAATTAGAACCGAAAGGTCATCGGATGCATTCCTTCCCAGGCTCGAAGCGCAGAAGCAAGGTTATCTCCTCGCTCTTTTTGATGGCTCTGCTTCTGGCAGTAGACGTAACTCTTCCAGGGAAGGCCGCAGCCCTGGATGCCGGCGGCAAGTCTCAGGATATGCCGGAAGCCGCTCCACCTCCGGCTGCTTTTCAGAATCCGATTCCCACCGATCAACTCGCGTTTCTGAACGAGTATTATGGCAAGTCCGCGAAAGATGTCGTCAGGGATAAGCGTTTCCGCAAACTGATGAAGGAGATGACTCCGCGGACGACATATCACTACGGACGCGACATGCCTCTTTCGGAAGCAAGCGGCGATGTGATGGATGGAGCGCCACTGCCCGTTGTAATCCACGATGGGCGCTACGTCATGATTGCTACGCACGGAGGGCCGTACCTCAGCGGTCGGGGATTCGTCTGGTTCGACATGCAGAAAGGGATTGCGCTTGGTGGAGTGTATTTCCATCCGGTCAATGGCGAGCCAACGCCCACGCTGGCAGTTTTTTCCCGACAACTCTATGAAACCTCTCTGAACATGAGTCAGCTTCCGCTCGCATTTGCGCAGGATTTGAGCGAATGGATTCAACATGCCGGTCTACGTTTTATTTCCCCGCGCTATTTCATCCCGGAAAACGGCAAGAAGTATGTATTAGTGCACGACGAAGACTACTGCGATCATCCGGCCAACGCGCCCGCGCCACCTCAGGACGCTTGCCAGCAATTGAATGCCGAGGCTGCGGAGGCGGACCTGAACGCCGCAGACTTCATGGCGCAGACCCATAATGCCGCAAACGCTACAGCGTGGATGCTCAGTCCGGCGCTGGTTTCCTGGATCGGATTCAGAAACCAGAGTTGCGGGGCAGGGCCGTACGGCGTTAATTGCCGGATTCGAATGACCCGGCAGCGTGCCCGGCTCATCCTCGTCCAACAGCGAAGGTAGCCCAAGCCCGTGCTGCCGGGTTGCCACAAACTAGAAGGTCACGGCGCCGGAACACGGTCGAAACTCCTTTGAAGCCTCTTTTAGACGAAGCCGTTGGCTCCGCTAACTTTGCGAATGTTAAGCTGGATATATCGAAGTTGTTCGGCTTTCGATTCGATCCGTTCCTCCTATGTACCTGATTGCGACGGGGATTCACCTGCGTGGTCTGTGGCGGATTGGGGCGTTAACGAGAAGCTTGTAAACTGAGTGTTGCGAACGGGGCCCTGTAGCTCAGCTGGATAGAGCAGCGGTTTCCTAAACCGGAGGTCGCAGGTTCAAATCCTGCCAGGGTCACCATAGAATCAATAATTTGCAAGATTTAGAAGCTCCCAAAAATCGATGGTGTCAATTTTGGTGTCGGTTTTGCTAATCTAGCCTCGGAGGGCTTCCTATGGCTGCCCAAAAAGGCTCCAGCCAAGGTGCCTGGGGGTACGAGCAAGAGCAGGGAAGTGGCCATCTGGTGGATTCGATACGAGGTCGAGGGTAAGCCTAAACGGGAGAAGGTCGGTCGGCGATCCGATGCCATCGCGCTATACCAAAAGCGAAAGGCTGATCAGCGCATCGGTGTCAAACTGCCCGACAATCTTTGTCACCGGGCGGTCAGCGTCGGTGAACTGGGACGCGAGGCAATTCAGTGACACAAGGATCATGCAAAGTGGAACCTCTATACATTCACCAACCGCATGGCACTCATCATCCGCGAGCTTGGCAGCTGGCCGGCTGATTCCGTTATCAGCCAGTAACCCTTAAATATGCAAGTTCGAGTAAGTTCTGCCAAGGCAAATCATTCACATCGTAGCGCGGTCATAGGATCGACTCCCGAGGCGCGCTTGGCCGGAAGCAGGCAGGCCACCGCAGCCACGGCGAGCAGTAAAGAAGAAGCAGCCAGGAGAATGAGGGGGCTTGCCGAGGCATTCTCAACCCACTGAGCAATGAGACGGTTGAGAGCGAAGCTTAAACCAAGGCCTGCGAGAATGCCCAGGCCGACGCTGATTCCCGCGGATGCGAAGACGATTTTGAGCACATGCCACTTCTGTGCGCCAAGCGCCATGCGGATGCCGAATTCGTTGGTGCGCTGCACGACGGAGTACGAAACGACGCTGTAGAGACCAACGGCGGCCAGGAGAAGCGCGAGGACAGAAAACGCGCCGAAGAGGACCGAAACAAGGCGTCCCCTCGCAAATACCGGTTGATTTCTAATCCATGTTTCCAGTACGCCGTCGTCCCAGAGTGTGGCCTGCTGGTCGGGATTGACCCCGACAATGGTCTGCTTGACGCTGTGGAGGATGCTGCGCGGATCATTGCGGCTGCGCACCAGAATCTGGGTCCACATCCACATATTGACCGAATATGGGAGATAAATCGCTGGCTTTGCGGGCTTGTCCAGGCCATCATCGAGCGCGTCTGCGGTAACTCCAATGATTTGCAGCCAGCCGTCGCTGCCAGGCGCAACCAGTCTTTCCGAAGGTTCGCTCTTGAGCGATGGGATTTTAATCGCGCTGTTGAGAGGGTTGCTGTTGGAGAAGTAGTGCTTCACGAATGTTTCATTGACCACGGCCATTGGAGCGCCACGCTTGAGTTCCGTTTCTTCCCATAGCCTTCCCTGCCTGACCGGAATCGCCAAGGTGCTGAAGTAGCGTGAATCGACGAAGTTGACGCTAGCCTTCTGGTCTTCCCCTCCGGTCTTGCCCTGGAGTTCAAAGGGCTGGTTCCAACCACTATCCGGCGGGGTAGCGTTGGTTGAAATGCCGGTTGAAACGACATCCGGTAGGGTTGCAATCCTATCTCGGAGCTGGGTGAAGTAAGCTGACCGCTCTGCCCATGTGGCGAAGGTATGCTCATGAACCGGAATTCCAACCGACATGACATTGTGTGGGTTGTAGCCGAGATTTACATGCAGCATGCGCACGAACCCCTGGATCGCAATACCCGCGGCGGTTAGTAAAAGCAGCGTCAGGGCGATTTGACCGGCGATCAGAACCGAGTGGAGTCGTTTTCCTCCCACGCTACCAGCAACTTTTCGTGTACTGGATTGCATGACCTGACTGATTTCAGGACGCGCCAGCTGGAGCGCGGGAAAGAGTCCAAAGAGTATTCCTGTGATCAGGGCAAGTCCGACGCTGAACAACAGCACTGGCATGTGTATGTGGAAGTCGGCCTCGTTTGGGAAGGACCCTTCAGGCAGGCGGTCGACAATGAATCCCAGACTCCAGTAGGCGAGAAAAACGCCGAGACCCGCTCCTGTAATTGCCAGGATTAGCGATTCGGTGAGCAACTGACGAACAATCCGACCGCTGCTGGCTCCAACTGCGGCGCGAACGGCAAATTCATGTTGACGGGCCGTGCCCCGCGCCAGCAGCAGAATCGAAACGTTGCCGCAGCCAATCGCCAGTAACAATCCTACGGCGCCAAAGAGCAGATAGAGGGTTTTGCTGATTGTGTGCAGAACCCAGTGGCTCAGGTTTTGTATCTCAATTTTCTTGTAATCCTTTGGATAATGATCGGGTGTTTGCTTTCGGAATTCCTGGAAGTATGGCTCAAGCTCAGTCGCAGCGGTTTCCGGCTTCACTCCAGTCCTGAGCTTGATGAATGTTCCGTACTGTTCGGTATTTGAACCTGAAAGCTTCAGTGGAAGATAGACATCCGGACCAAGGAATCCGAAGTGAGGCGGCATCACGCCAATCACGGTGTAGGTTTTATGCACCATCTGTATGGTCTTGCCGACGACCGACCGGTCGCCGTTATAGTGACGCTTCCAGAACTTGTAGTTCAGCACGACGACTGGTTGTGGCTCCTGTCCGTCGGGATCGTCGGATGGCAGGAAGTACCGCCCCAGCATAGCGGGTACTCCCAGCATCTGAAACACGTTGCCGGTGAAATACATTGCCTGGACATCTTCCGGTACGTCGCTGCCAGTCACGGTCAGGTTCCACCCGTTGAAAGCCACGACGTATTCCAGTGATTTGGCCTTGACCAATTCCCGTGTCTGCGGGCCATTGAGTCCATAGCCCTGGCCCTCTCCAGACTTATCCAGTAGTGCAATATTGGCGATACGATCCGCTCCCTGGTAAGGCCAGGGATTCAAGAGCACGGAATAAATAAGGCTGAAGACGGAGACCGTGGCGCCGATGCCCAAGGCCAGAGAGAGAATCGCCGTCAGTGAAACTCCTGGATTCTTAAAGAGCTGCCGTAGTGAGTAACGCAAATCCTGAAGAAAAGTCGACATGACTACTCCTCGCAGTGCGACGCGGATGCAAACCATGATCGCATCGGATTGCTGCTGTGGCCAGATTCAATCGACATTTCAATGTCAAATAACGCGAAATTGCCTGAGCGCGAGACGTCAGTCCCAACTTCGCAGAGGATGGTCTGAGCCGTCATGGAACTAATGCCAGGCACGTTCGTCAGATCAACTCCGAAGATCCGATAGAGTTCGCGGCAAAGATCGAAGACACGTGGTTAGTGCCTTTGCCGTTGATAGGGGCTAATTCTAAAGTCAAGAGGAGGAAGAGAAGTTCGTCCAGTGAGGCGCATGAACGTGATTGATTCGAAAGCCTGCATTTGCGGGGAATTCGCGCCATTTGTGCCTCGGTGTGGCGCGGTGGAATAGGCCCATAACATAATCGCTGTCAAAATTGCTCCCTATGGCGTTCGGGCTTTCGCAGACTCAAAAATTCTCTGTGCCTGTTGTCCGGCGAGATGACAATCCCAAAACGCCGCAATTGCTGAGGAGCTCTTGCCATTACTACTGCGTTATACTCGTGCGGTAAGGGCCTCCTATTTGCCTTACTTTCACCATTCGATGACATGGGCGTACGCCGTGGCGCTTTTGGCTTACGGCTTCGGTGTGCCCGTGTGGGCGCAGCAAGAGAGGCTGGCGCAGGGAGGGCGCACATCCGTTGTTATCGAGGAAGCGGCAGGCAAGTCCAAGCGCACGGCGTCCGCGGCCGCCGATGGATTTGTGGATTCTGGCCCCGTAGTATTTATGGATGTTACGAAGCAAGCGGGACTCTCGGGCTGGAAGCATGTGATGGGCGCGGCCGATAAGCGGCTGATTATAGACACCAACGGCTCCGGCGTCGGTTTAATCGACTACGATAACGACGGGTGGCTGGATATCTATCTAGTCAACGGCTCGACCTTTGCCGCCGAGGATGGCAAGCAGACGCCGCCTCACGCAGCGCTCTTCCACAACAACCATGACGGCACGTTTACCGACGTGGCTGCGAAGGCCGGTGTCACAAACGACCGCTGGGGCTTTGGCGTTGCCATTGCTGATTTCGATAACGATGGCTGGCCGGATATCTTTGTCAGTAACTGGGGTAAGAACCGGCTCTACCACAACAATCACGACGGGAGCTTTACCGACGTTGCGGAAAAAGCCGGGGTACAGCTGGGAAACTGGTCCGACGGCGCAACCTGGGGCGACTATGACGGCGATGGTCGACTCGATCTCTTCGTCTCCGGCTATGTGCACTTCGACCGCGACAATTTGCCCTATGAGAAGACCACAGCGACGGGCTACTCCTACTGCGAGTTCCGTGGCGTGCACGTGATGTGCGGTCCGCGCGGACTCGAGGGCGAGCCCGATCATCTCTTCCACAGCAACGGCGACGGGACCTTTACCGATGCGAGCGTGAAGGCCGGGGTGTCGGATCAGGGGAACAAGTACTACGGTATAACGGCGGTCTTTGCGGACGTGAACAATGACGGCAAGCCCGATCTGGTGGTGGCCAACGATTCCACGCTGAGCTATCTTTATCTCAATCGCGGCGACGGCACCTTTGAGGATGCGAGCCTGTCTTCAGGCTTCGGGCTCAACGAGGATGGGCGCGAGGTCGCGGCGATGGGCGTGGCTGTGGGCGATTATCTCAACAACGGCCGGCTCGACTTTGCCGTTACCGATTTTTCCGACGAAGCCAAGCTGCTGCTTCGCAACGAAGGCAAGGGCGCATTCACCGAGGCGTCCATGTCTTCAGGCATCGGGCGGAAGACGCTTCCGTTTCTTGGCTGGGGAGACGGCTTTCTCGATTACGACAACGACGGCTGGCTCGATCTGCTGCTGATCAACGGACATATCTACCCGGCAGCCGACACTTCGGACTGGGGCACTTCGTATGCGCAGCGGCCGCAGCTGTTCCACAACCTCAGCAATGGAAAGTTCGAGGAGGTTTCAGCGGTGAAGGGCACTGGTCTCGCGATGGTCATCTCAGGGCGCGGCGCGGCGTTTGGTGATCTGTTCAACGACGGCAAGATCGATGTGGTCATCAACCTCATCGATGGGCCGCCGGTGTTGCTCAGGAATGTGAATTCGGATCGTCATCACTGGGTTGAGATGAAGCTCGTGGGCGGGGAAAAGAGCCCGCGCGACGCGGTGGGAGCTGCTGTGTATCTTTCGGCCAACGGCATGCGTCAGCGGCAGGATGTGTTGAGCGGCGGCAGTTATGTTTCGACCAACGATCCGAGGGTGCACTTTGGCCTGGGAGACGCTGCGGATGCCGGTAGCTCGGAGATCCACTGGCCCTCCGGCGCAGTGGAAACCGTGAAGCTGCCGGCTGTCGACCGCATTTACACGATCGTCGAGGGCAAAGGGATTACCGCTGTATTGTGCGGCGGCCAGTTATGCGCCCCCTCGGCACAACCTGCAAAGCCCGATGGGCGACCTTAGAAGAAGACGTTACCAGAAATCGGGGAGTGCGCGGTAACTTACGTGTATCGAAATCCGGTGGCCGTGCGGCATTGTGCAGTCGCGCACGGAGATGAAGAGTGACCTCCAGAACCAGGTCGACGAGCTGGAGGTGGGCACGGTCAAGCCGCCGGCGTCTGCGGCAGCGAGATGTCAGACGCGCCCCTGAGCGGTATTCCAGCGCGTCGGGAGCTTGAGCGTTAACGGTATTAAATTCAACTGCATAAGGGGAAATGCTCCGGCGAAATTCTCCCTTCGGCTATCTCCACCGAAGGTTGGAGAAAAAAACCTTGACAGTTGAAATTTGAGGAAAGTATAGTTGCGCGCTGTGGAACCGCTGCTACGCAAAGTGGTATCGATTCCATGGCGGAGCCGCGATGGAGACAAGTCACCTGCGCTGCCCTGAACCAAATCGCTACCGGTTTCCGATTACGGTCGAACTAGAACTTGACGATGCGTTTTAGGAGGTCCAGTGAGATACCTTCCCCATTCCAAGGAGAGTCAGCGGAGTAACTTCTCAAGCTCAATCCCATGGGTTGCGCTTGCGTTCACAGTCGTGGCCGGATGCTTTCTGCTCTTGGCTCCGCGGCAGGCTTCGGCCCAAGCCAGCGCCGGCGTCACCGGCACCGTGACCGATAACAGCGGCGCGGTCATTTCCGGCGCCAAGGTCACGATTGTCAACGAAGCTACATCGGTTTCCACGAGCACTACGACGGAGAGCGCAGGAACGTACGCCTTCAGAGCCCTTTCGCCTGCGAGATACACCATTACGGTGAATGCGGAAGGATTCAAGAGGGAAGTGAAGAACAGTGTCGACGTCGAAGTCAGTACGACGTCGACGGTCGATTTCGCGCTTTCTCCTGGCGCAACGTCCGAAACAGTGCAAGTGACGGCCGAGCAGATTGCTCTTAACACCACCCAGCCGGAACTGGGCAGCACGATTGAGTCAGAGGTTGTGGACGCGCTGCCGACCGAAGTCTCGGGCCGCGGCCGCCAGGTGGACCAGTTGCAATTCCTCTCCCCTGGAACGACCGGAAGCACCTTCTCTCACCGGATCAACGGCGGTGTCGACTTCGAAGAAGAGATTGTCTACAACGGCATCCCCTGGCCGCAGTCGGAGACTGAAGGATACTCGCAGAACGTCAATCCGCCCTTTGACCTGGTGCAGGAGTTTCGCGTCGAGCGTTCCAACTTCACTTCGCAGTATGGACTGAGCCAGGGTGCGATCACCTACACCATGAAGTCCGGAACCAACAAATACCACGGCTCCGCCTTTGAGATCAACCGCAACAGCATGTTTGATTCGGTGGGCTTCTTTAACGGCAAGTCGTGGAATGGATCAGGAGCGCCCCCGACCGATCACGAGAACAACTACGGCTTCAGCATCGGTGGCCCCATCCGCATTCCGCATCTGTACGACGGCCGCAACAAGACCTTCGGCAACTACAGCCAGGAGTGGTTCAAGCAGGCCGTAGAAAATACCGGGTTATCGACCGTGCCTACGGCGCAGGAAAAGACAGGTGATTTCACCGATTTTGTGAATTCCAGCACGGGCGCGCTGATTCCGATTTATGTTCCACCTGGATTTAATTGCGACGGTCTAACGCCCGGACAGCAGTTCCAGTACAACGGCACGCTCAATGTGATTCCGCCAAGCTGTATCAGCCCGACCGCTGCTTTGCTCATTCCATATATTCCGAATCCCGATCGTCCAGGCAGCGGCGTCGGCGGATTGGACTCGAACAAGAACTTTGCGCCCAATTCCTTCCCGAATCTCCAGCATGTCTGGGGATTCGTGGTCGACCAGACGCTTACACCCACGCAGAGCCTGCACTATACCCAGTGGCGCAACAGCTATTCCGCTACCGACTTTGACAATGCTCCTTTGGTTCTGGCTCCCAATCCCCTCAACAGTATGAAGTTTGAGCCGGATTTGGGCAGCATCTTCCTGTTGAACTACACCAATACCCTCACGCCACATCTTGTCATGACGGCCGGTGTGGGGTGGTTCGGCGAGATCAACAACCAATTCAATGACACGAAGGGATACACGTTCCCCGCCGTGGCGAATGAGAATGTTCCCCCCTACTTCACGTGGAGCGGCCAGCACGCCCTTACGGATTGGGGCACTCAAGGCTCGTGGCTCCAGTCGATAAACCGCAAACTGGGAACGGCCATCGTGAACAACTGGCTGTGGACCAAGGGGCGGCATACCTTCAATATCGGCGGCGAATACCGCCGCAGCTATCAGGACGATAACGAGGAGCAGACCGAGGGCGGCCATTTCGCGTTCAGCAACTACGAAACCTCGAATCCGAGCAGCCCCAACTTCAGCAGCGAGGGAAGCGCTTTTGCCAGCTTCCTGCTCGGCATACCCGACGCGGCCAACCGCAGCGAGAGCCAGGAGCTGCGCTTGCGCAACCGGGCTTTTTCACCTTACATCCAGGATGACATCAAGCTGAGCCCCAAGCTGACGGTCAACCTCGGTCTGCGCTGGGATATCCAGATTCCGTTCACGGAAGACCATAACCTGATCGTGTTCCTCGATCCCAACCATCCGGGGACTGATCCCGACGGCAATATTCCTGGAGCGATGACCCAATTCGGCAACTGCAATGGCTGCTCGGGATACGACCGCGCGTCGATCCACTGGGGGCACGTTGGACCGCGTCTTGGATTTGCCTATAAGGTAAGCGACAAGATGGTGGTGCAGGGCGGCTACGACATCGCCTTCCTCGACGGCGGCGCTTACGAGTACGGCACCAGCAAGGTGGCAGTCAACTACGGCAACCTGCTGACCGGCTCGTTTGTGCGCAACGCCTCGGGCTCCAACGTTTCCTCCTATGGAAGCTGGGATACCAATATACTTCCCGCGCCGCAGATAACACCGTTCAGTCCATCGATCGGCAATGGGCAAAATATCGATGCCTTCAGCCAGAGCGACGGTTTTGCTCCCTACAGCCAGCAGTGGAACCTGCAGGTGCAGCGCGAGTTGCCTTACAACATGTTCGTGTTGGTCGCGTATGCAGGCAACAAGGTGATCCACCTGCCCAGCAAGCTCAACAATCTCGCCGAGATGAACCCGAACAACAATGGCCAATACGGGGATGTGCTGAGCAAGTGCCCAGCCAATGCCGGCAACCCCGTGTTGTCCGATACGTTTGCCAGCGGCTGCGCTCAGGCGGATGGCTTCACACTTCCTTATGCGAACTTCGTGACGGACTTTGGTTCCTCCTCGACCGTTGCCCAGTCGCTCTCGCCTTATCCCCAGTTCGCATCCATCTTCAACAACTTCGAAGGTTCGGGAACGACCTTCTACAACAGTCTCCAGATCGAGGTCGACAAGCGCTTCAGCAACGGTCTATCCTTCCTGGCTGGCTACACGCTTTCCCATCTGATGGACAATACCAACAGCGGCTTCTCGAGCTTCACCGCAAACGGTCTGAACAAATACAACCAAAAATCGGAGTGGGCAGTTTCAACCTCGGATGAGCCTCAGACGTTCAAAGGCAGCGGCACCTATGAGCTGCCCATCGGCCCCGGCAAACGATGGGCGAACAATCACACATGGGCCAACTTGGCGGGCGGTTGGCAGGTGGGTTGGATTCTCGACTACGAAGAGGGCTCGGCGAGCAATATCACCGAGAACGGCACTCCCTGGCCCAGCGGCCCTAACAATCGTCCAAACCGGGTTCAGGGAGTTGACCTTCATACCCACTCCTATAAGCTGGAAAGGGACTACTGGGTTCTGGGCGGACATGGAACGCCGCCGCAGATCTTCAATCCCCAGGCATTTGCGGTAACTCCCACGCAATACGTCTTTGGCAACGCCATTCGAAACTATGGCGCGGTAAGGCAGCCAGGCATCGCTAACGAGGCCCTGAACGCAAGGAAGAAGTTCTACTTCGGCGAGCATCTCACTGGCGTTCTGCAAGTGGATTACTTCAATGCGTTCAACCGAACTATCTTTAAAGCACCTGACTTTAACGCAAGCGACGGCACCTTCGGAGAGGCCAATAGCGAAGGTGCGAATAACAACGCCTTTAACGGCAGCAGCAACCGCCAGGGCCAGGTCCAATTCCGGTTGGAATTCTAGAGGGTGCAGCGCAATCTTTGTTTGGGTTGCGCTGCCTATAGACGTGTCTCCTTCCACGCCGGGCTGGCTCTGCACAGCCCGGCAATTTTGTTCTTCGCAATTGGAATGGGTAAAAGGCGGCAGCAGAAGGGGTATGGAAAGCGCCGCATTCGACGCACGCGAAATCCACTATAATGGCAGGCTATGAAGATGGAACGAGCCCGAGCGCGGCTTCGCGGATGGTTGCGGTGTTTTGCCGCGTCGTTGCTAGCGATTTCCGCCGTCGCCGCAGTGGCTTATCAGGCTGAGGATGAGGTAACGCCGGGAGTACAGGAGCTTTATGCGCAAGCCAAGCAGGCGCAGCAGCGAGGCGACAACACGACGGCGATCGAGAAATACAGGGCTATGCTGAAGCTGGCGCCGCACTTGGCGGCAGCATACAACAACCTGGGCATGCTGTACTTCGATGGACACGACTATGCACATGCGGCAGAGGTGCTCAAGCGCGGGTTGGAACTCAATCCGAATATGCCGACCGCGGCTGCGCTACTGGGCATGAGTTATTCGCAACTAGGGGAAGATGCGAAGGCAGAGCCGCTTCTGCGCAAGGCGCTGCAGTCGCATCCCGGAGACGACCGGGTGGAGATGATGCTGGCGCGCCTGCTGATCAACGAAAAGAAATACGAAGACGCGGCGACTCACCTGAATAGCTTTCTGGGGAGAAATCCGAAAGACCAGGAAGGATGGTATCTGCTGGGCAAGACGTATTTGCAGATGTCGGAGAATGCGCTGAAAAAGATCGACGAGATCGATCCGAATTCCGTGGTGGCGCATGAGATTTCCGGCGAGGTGGACGAGAGCATGCATAACTACGACCTTGCCCTCGTGGAATACAAGAAGGCAATCGACGTGGCTCCGCAGCAGCCCGGGACGCACATGCACATGGGCGACGCATATTGGAACATGGGCAAATGGAAGTCGGCCCAGACGGAGTTCCGCGCGGAGATCGTCAACGACCCAAATAACTGCCTTGCACGCTGGAAGCTGGCAAACGCGATTCTGGAAGACAACGCCTCGAACGACGAGGCGCTGAGTGAGGCAAATCGCGCGATTGAACGCTGCCCCGCATTGATGCAGGCACGTGTGGACCGTGCGCGTGCCTTGGTTCGTTTAGGACGGCAGCCCGAGGCTCTGCCCGATCTGTTGATGGCGGAGAAGGATAGCCCAAAGGAGCCGTCGATTCGCTTTTTGCTTGCGGCTGTCTATCGCGCGCAAGGCAAGGGCGCCGAAGCACAGGCGGAGATGAAGATCTACGCCACCCTGGAGCGCGAAGCGAGCGAGGCCGTCGCTGCGCAAGCGAGCGATGTCAGCAAGATCAAGAGCACAGCCAACTGAAGTGGCTATGCGACGGATTTTCTTGACGGTGAGATGGCTGACAATCACGGTTCTGCTGTTGACGACGGCGCATTTGCATGGCCAGGCAACTCCCGTGCGTCAGGCAGATGCCGTGTGTGCAAAGTGTCATGCCGAGATATACCGTACCTATTTGGCGACGCCTATGGCCAATGCGAGCGGACGCGCTCTCGAGAAGTTAAAGCCGGACACGTTTGTGCATCCAGCGTCAGGCGTGACGTACGAGGTATCGAATGTCGAGGGCAAGGCGGAATTGGAATATCGTACGCCGCAAGACCCAGCTTGGCCACATACGGTTGTGTTGAGCTACTTTCTGGGCTCGGGGCACCTGGCAACGACGTATTTGTATTCGATCGACAGCTATTTGTTTGAGTCGCCCGTGGCGTGGTACGCGGCTTCAAAGAGCTATGACATGAAGCCGGGCATGGCCGATATGCGGCAGATGGTCCCGCCATTGCCTATGCAGAGCAACTGCCTGCGTTGCCATATGAGCGCCGTGCAGCCCAGCGAAGCAGGGACGGTCAATCGCTACGATGGACTTGCGTTTCTGCATACGGGGATTACCTGCGAGGCATGTCACGGAGATACGCAACAGCACGTCGCGACGGGCGGGAAGGCGACGGTGGTCAATCCGGCAAAGCTGGATGCGGACCGGCGAGATTCTGTGTGCGTCAGCTGCCATCTTGAGGGGGATGTTACGGTTGAGCGCGCGGGGAAGTCAGCGCTTGACTATCAGCCCGGAGAGCCGATCTCGAAGTATCTGGCTTACTTCGTGCGGGCAGGTGCTGATCTGACTGCGCGAGGCGTGAGTGAGGTGGAGCAGTTGAGCCAGAGCACATGCAAACGGATGAGCGGAGACAGAATGTCATGTACAAACTGCCACGATCCGCACCTTACTCCGGCTCCGGAGCAGAAAGCGGCATTCTTTCGAAGCAAGTGCCTGGCCTGCCATAGCGAACCCTCGTTTGCGGCAACTCATCACCCCGAGAACCCAGACTGCACAAGCTGCCATATGCGCCGGCTGGCTGCGGGGAATATTTTACACGTGGCATGGACGGATCATCGCATTCTTCGCGTACCCGAAAGTGAAAAGGCGGAAAGCGCAAAGACCGGCGGGAGCGCTCTGAAGGCGATCTTTTCACCGGGTGCAACGGAACGCGATGAGGCAATGGCTGAGTACCAATTGCTGATGGAGGGTGACCGGGCATTCGAGGCGCTGGCTTGGGAGCATCTTTCGAAATTGAAGTCTGGCATTCAGCAGGATCGCGCGGCATTGGACGCGCTGGGAAATGTGAGCGCGGAGCGTGGCGATGCGGAGACGGCGGAAGCAGCATTCCGGAGAGTGCTGACTATCGATGCCGAGGATCTGACAGCGCGATCGAACCTCGGGATCTTGTTGGCCAGGGAAGGCAAAACGGAGGAGGCTGTTGCGATATTGCGGCACGCCTTCGAGCAAAACCAATATTCGGCTGGATTGGCGATGAACTTGGCGCGTGTGGAGTGCATGGCCGGTAACTCCGTGGCAGCGCAGGATACGTTGAAGACCGCGCTTAAGTACTCTCCGGAGCAGATGGACATGCGGCGGTTGCTTCAGCAAGTGCAAGCGTGTGGTGGCTCAGACAGCAGATAATCGTGCTATGAGGAAGATGCGAGCTCCAATCCGGATGTGCCTCCTTGCTCTTGCCGTCGTTTGTAGTTCGCGGGCTTGGTGCGGGCAATCAGAGGGCTCGTTGACGGAGGCTCGCACGATGCTGGCAGAGGGAAGGCTGGCAGGCGCGGAACAATCGTCGCGGAGTTATCTGAAGGCCAACCCCGAGTCGGCGGAAGCGCATTTTCTATTGGGGTATGTGCTTTTTCGCGAGCAAAAGGCGAATGAGTCTCTTGCAGAGTTTACCGAAGGCGCAAAATATAAACGTCCACGCGCGAATGAGCTGAAGGTTGTCGCGTCGGATTACGTTCTTTTAAGCGATTTTCCAGATGCGGACAAGTGGTTTTCGCAGGTCGTGTCCGAGTCTCCGGACGATGCCGATGCCTGGTATCTGCTGGGACGAACCAAATATAACGAGAATATATTTCCGCAGGCGGTCACCAGCTTCGAGCGTGCTCTGGCCCTCCATCCCAAGTATGTGCAGGCAGAGAACAATCTTGGGTTGTGTTGGAAAGAACTGAGCAGTCCCGAGAAGGCGCGCCAAGCCTTCCAAGCGGCGATCGACTGGCAAGGGGAAGCGCCCGTAGATGCGCAACCGTTTCTTAATCTTGGTGCCATGCTCATTGAGGAGAGTCAGCCGGACAAGGCGATTCCTTATCTCGCGAAGGCTGCTGCGTTGTCCCCGGAGAACCCCAAAGTTCACGAGACCCTCAGCGATGCTTTTGAGGCGCAGCAGAACCTGGCAAAAGCGCAGAGCGAGATGGAGCGGGCCGTGACGCTTGCGCCGGATGCCTCGGGATTGCACTTCAAACTTGCCAGAATCTATCGCAAGGAGGGGTTGAGCGAACAGGCACAGAAGGAATTTGCGCTTTGCCAAAAGCTCAACAGTGCGCATTCTTCCAGCAAGACGCCTAATTTTTCTCGCCCGGACTCCGCAGAGCCACAATAAAAGATCAACCAAAGATTAAATCTATTTGAAGCGAAAATGCTCTAAGGACGGTTGATCAAAGCCTCCACCAGGTCACTTAACTGCCTTGAAGTGAATTGATTGCCCTCGAGATTTACCGCCAGCCGCCCTTCGCGGTCGATGATGATCGTGTGCAGCGTGTGTGTCAACAGGCCTTCGCTACTCCAGAAATTCATGCCAAACATTCCGGCTACCTGCTTCACTTGCGCAACCGTCCCGGTCAGGAAATGCCAAATCTCGGGATCGGCTTTCCATGTATTCGCATACTCGGTCAACGCCGCGCCCTGATCGTGTTCCGGATCGATGGCAATCGTCAACAGCACGAGATCGCGCCCTGCCCTGTCGTGAAGACGTCTTGCCACCTGGGCCAGGTTGTTGGAGAGGCGATAGCAATAGTTCGGATTGGGGCAGCGCGAATAACCAAAGGTAAGCGCAACAACCTTTCCTCGAAATTGCGAGAGACGAATCTGCTGCCGGGCCTGATCGGTGAGTTCAAAATCCGGGACCTGCTCCCCAACCGACACCACCCTCTTGTTCGCTGAAGGATCCAGCACCGAATTCAAGGCCGTCAGCGTCCCCGCCTCCATCGGCTCCGATTCGAAGTTCGAAGTCGTCGTCGGCTGAATGTTCTCCGCATACAGCACTTTGCCGCGCGTGACGATCGTGAAGTTGACTGCCATGCCGGGCTTCAAAGGCACCAGCACTTTGGCATCCCGCACTGAGAAAGACATTTCCATCGCGTCCATATACCCAGCAATCGCGTCGCATGACACCACGAAGGAATGATGCGCAGGGGCCGCTTCGACTACAATCCCGCGCGCTGGATGCTCCTCTACGGCCCGAATTTGAGCCGAAGTAAGCAGGACGGAAAGAACGATCAACGCCGCACGCTTTTCCATTCCGCGTCTTTTCATTCCTTTGATCTCCCGATCTCCGCGTCTTACTTTGCGGCCGAGACCGCCTGAACCTTTCCAATCGGTTGAGGAGTCCGCTCCAGTTTCACATAGTCGGCAGAGAATTCCTTGATGGCGATAAACTGGTTCTTCTCCACATTGCTGAACTTCTGCAGCGTTTTCGTCGCCGGCCACCATACTTCCAAACTCATAATTCGGGCGCCGTGGCCGAGTCCGATATGCTGCTCCATCGGGTTTCCACCAAACGAACTTGTCTCGCCAACCGTGCGATAAATCGTCCATGCAGCATGCCCGTCGTTCTCGACCGTGACCTTGATTTCTGTGCCCACCGCAGCCCGATTGGTCTTGACTCCGGTCAGGCGAATATTGATCCAGTCATTCTTGTTCCCCGGGTTCTGGAACAAACGCAGCGTGTGTTTATCTGCCGGCACAGCGCCGCCGTTGGCAGAAATAATGTCCTCTTGGCCGTTGCGCTCGATGTCAGCGAATGCGATGCCATGTCCTTTGTGCAACTCGCCTGTGCCGGATGACGCGGTAATGTTGATAAACGCCTTGCCGTCCTTATTGCGCAGCAGGGCATGAGGCATCAGGGCTGCAAACGAAGGGTTTCCCATGCCCAGATAAATGTCGAGAAAGCCGTCATTATCCACGTCCCCGAAATTCGAACCCATCGGCATGAACACTTTGTCGAGGCCCACCTGCGCAGTCACATCCTGGAACGTTCCGTTGTGCAGATTTCTATAAAGCTTTGCTGTCTCCACGGATACAGAAAGACCAAGATAACTACGCACTGCCTGCTCCACCGAGCTGAAGTAACTGGCAACAAAGATATCGGGCCAACCGTCGTTATCGTAGTCGAAAAACCAGGTCGAGAAACTGAAGTAGGGAGCCTGCACGCCAGCCTGTCTTGCAACGTCTGTAAACGTAAGGTTGTGGTTATTGTGATAAAGAAAATTGGGACCTGAGCCATTCGACACATAGAAATCGACATACCCATCCTTGTCGTAATCCGCCGCCGTCACTCCCTTAGTAAATGCGACTTTGTCGATGCCCGCCGCGTGAGAGATATCTTCGAATGTCCCATCGCCCTTGTTGCGGAAAAGCTGGCTGGGTGCATTCTCGTTGCCGATAAACAGATCAAGATAGCCGTCGTTGTCCACGTCTGCCCACACCGCGGTTTGCGTTGCTGTCACCGGATCGCCCAAGCCGCTCGCATCGGTTACATCGGTGAATGTTCCGTTGCAGTTATTGCGCAACAGAGACCTTCGCATAGGAAGCTCCCACCCCCCGCGCAACACAAGCAGATCCATGCAGCCGTCGTTGTTGTAGTCGGCCTTAACGATATTCAGTCCGCCCAGTTGGCCCGATAATCCGGCCTCAGCGGTTCGGTCCGTGAAGGTCCCGTCGCCGTTGTTGTGAAAATAATGCAGCGGCTCGCACATTCCCCAGCTCGACGTGACGATATCGAGTAGTCCATTATTCTCAAAGTCGTCAACGATCAGTCCGCCTGCTTCAGTGAAGCTGTTCAGACCCGCAGCCCGGGCAACATCTTTGAAGCGTCCGATGTCTTCTTTCGATTCAAAGCTGCTCAACGGGATCAGGTCTTTGGGCGGAACTTGCGACGGATACCCGCCCAGCGTCATGTAAGCCAGGTTCAACTGCCATTTCACTTCCAGATCGTCGGGCACGCGCTCCAGATAGGTCTGGAAGTATTGAACGGCGAGTTTCGAGTCCTCCATTTTTTCAAAGTGCGCGCCAGGATGCAACGGAGGAAAGATATCCAGTGTTCCTGAATCGCGATAGACTCCATTCTCCATTTCCGAGAGATGCAGATACGCGAGTCCAAGGCTTTCCAGGGCATAAGGCACCGTGTCGGGAACACTGGCCTGAGCAATCTGATAAACAATCTTCCATTCGCTCACCGACTTTTCCATTTCCCCCTGGTACGAGTAGAGTTGGGCCAGCGCCGCATGCGCTTGCTGCATTCGAATCGGCGGAGCGGGCTGAGTTGCAGCCGTAGAGATAAACTGCCGGGTTCGCTCGACCGCTTCCGCATATGATTGTTTGCGGATGGCGCATGGCTGGCTCAGATCGCGATTCCATCCTTCCGGCTTGGGAAATTGTTTGAATACAGCATCCGCTTCGTCCAGCCCGGAGATGCTGATGTTTTGCTGCACGGCCCCAGATTTTGTGAGGGCATAGATTCGGTTTGCGTTCAAGTCTTGCGTGCCTGGAACCACCGCGAAGAGCGTAAGTATCGCAAATCCGTTTGAGGCGCGGACGACATCGGTAAACTCGCCAGCTTTTAATCCATTCAAAGCCATCTTCAGCTCGGGTTGAAGCTTAGCCGCACCCATTTGTCCCATATATCCGCCATCTGTTGAGGTCGGGTCTATGGATTTTTCTTTTGCCAGCACGGCAAAGTCAGTCCCTGCTTTCAACTCGGTCCGTACTTCCCTCGCTTCGTCGGCTGTACGGGTCACGATGATGCCAATCGCCGCATCAGGTGAGAGCTCATTCTGCTGAGAGCGGCTCACCGGTGGAAATAGGGCGGAAACGCTCACCGCAAGGCAGAGAGTGACCGCGGCCGCCAATCTCTTGTGCGAGATTCGCCAACTGATCCTGCTCACGACTAGCCTACTCAGCAATTGAAATTGATCCCTACTTCGACAGATTTGGCGTACAAGGAATTGCTAGACCCAACGGGAATATCCATCTTGCTTTCGAGTGACTTGAGCACCACGTTCCTGAACTCTCGTTTCCCAATCTCCTGCATTCAATCGGAGCTCAATATCAAGCCGGTGCAAAGACAGAGTTTACGCTCATTAGACCACAAACGAGGCTGTAGGTTACGCCCATTCCATACGGCAACTGCTTAGAGCCAGATCTTCTTGCAACAGATCGCGTCGAGAACGAAGAGATCGGGGAGCTTGGCCTTCAAATCCTGCCGAGGTAACCATAAAGATCAGAAACTAAACTAATTAATTGCTAGAAATCGCCTCCGGCAGCCCGAAAGAGCCAAGCGGCTCCATGTCAACGGCGACTTTCAGCGTATGCGCTCCACCGCCGAGGACCAATCCGCGCAGAGGGCTTACGTCGCCATAGTCCCGGCCCCATGCGAGCGTCACATGCCCATCGGAGGGGACGACGTCGTTGGTGGGGTCCACGTCAAGCCAGCCGTAACCAGGGCAGTATGCGGAAACCCACGCATGAGAGGCATCAGCCCCGATGAGCCTGGGCTTGCCCGGAGGTGGATACGTTCGCAGATATCCGCTCACATAGCGGGCCGCGAGGTTGAGAGAGCGAAGACAGGCAATTTGCACGTGAGCGAAGTCCTGACACACGCCACGCCTTTTCTTGAAGACCTCTTCGGGAGTTGTCCGAACGGTGGTCACCTTCGAATCGAAACGAAAGTCGCTGTGGATGCGCTTTGTCAGGTCGATGAGCGCCTCGGGCATCGGCCGCCGGGGTGTAAACGACTGAAGCGCATAGTCGGCGAACTCCGGCCGAATCCGAATGCGTGGCGACTCAAATCCAAACTGATAGGCTTCTCTGCTCTCCGGGCTTTTGTCGATCGGGAGCAGTGCGGCTGCCTCTTCCCATGGCAGCGTGCTCAGCGAGTTTTGCGTTTGATCCGGCTCCACTGTCACCTGGCTTCGGGCTTCTACCACCAGCTCTTTATGCGGCTCCTGAATGGTGAAAAAGCAGAGTCGATTGCCAAAGAAATCGACTCTTTCGGTTCGTGCCACGGGAGCCGGAAATATCTGCAATTCGCTCTGCGCCGATTGATGAGGCGGCAAAGATCGCGGCTTCAGACACGCCACATGGTTTCCCACCGAGACCGGATATTTGTATTTGTAGGTAGTTCGATGGGTGATTTTATAAATCATTGACCTATGGTAATTGGCAGCGAGCGGGCGTGGCTAAAGTACCTGGCCGAGAGGTTATTCGACCACGAGCGTAGCAGGACCTCCATATCCCGGAAGTATCGCTCAAGCCGCGCGAGCCCTTCGGTATCTTCGGGGACAGTCGACGCGCCCGGCAGAGGATAGCTCAATTTTCGCAAATCGATTGCGCGGAGCAATGTTAATGCTTCGCGCATCGCCTTTAACTCCTCTACGCCGTGCCGAGGGAGCTTTTCATAGAGATCGGCGAGATGATCCAGTTGAAAATCCAGCGACCTGGGATTTTTCTTGTCGGCCATCAGCACGTCCATCAGAGCCAGCGGCTGCAGGGTGGTGTAGTATCGCGTCCGGTAGGCCATCGAACTGTCCGCCACTTCGAGCAGGCACTCCAACAGAGACCAATCGTCCTCCGCAAGCGGAGTGGTGATTTCGCGCAGTTGCCTGGCGAGAAAGATCGCGCGTTCGAGACGGCGTCCAATGCTCATGAACAACCAGCCGAATCCACGCGTGATGTTTTCGCGCTCCATTCCTGAGAAGGCGGAAAGAAGCTCCAGGCACGCGGTCAGCAACGCTGGATACTCCAGAAGCTGCGAGCCGGGATCGATCTGAACCGAGTCCCTCAGCTTACCGAGGAGAAAGATCATATCCGTTGAAAGACGCTCGCGAACATTCCCGCCAACTCTGGATACCTCGCTCAACGTGGAGGCGAGGCTGTCTGGCCGCTTGATGTCGGTCAAAACAGAGATCAGCTCCTGTTCGAGTTCAAGCGCGGTCGGCGCCTTTCTCTTTGGCATCTTGCTGTAGCGTGTCTCCAGACACCCGTGCAGCCGCATCAGGCACCCAAGTTCGGCCCCCTCGGCGCGTCGCACGCGCGAGATCATGGTTCGCGTGATGCGCGCGATATTCTCCGCCCGTTCGACATAGCGGCCCAGCCAGAAGACATTGTCGGCGACGCTGCTTGGAACGGCGCGTTCCACTCGCTGTAAATCCAATGGTTCACTGCGCGGGCGCAGCATGCTGAAGGTATCGACCGGGCTGTCCCACAGAACCCATGCGTCTTTGCTGTGTCCGCCACGCTGCATGGATACAACGGAGCCATTGCCCGAGCTTTTAGCCTCGGCGACCCGGACCAATCCCCCTGGGATCGCAACCCATCCGCTGCCGGTATGGAGGACGTAGGCTCGCAGTACGACAGAGCGCGAATCGAGATGTCCGTTCTCCCATACTGGAGCAGTGGACAAGGCAACCTGCTCCTGCGCAACGTACTCATAAGGGCGAGCGCGCAATTGATCGGCGAACTTTCTCTTCTCGGACTGCGGGATTTCGGCGCCGAAGACCGGCTCCATCCCGCGCGACGGGAACGCTGGTTTCACCACAACGGAGTCGAGATTGTTGAGCACCCAGTCGAGCGCGTATTCCTGTCCGCACCACCAGGTCGCGACGGATGGCAATTTCAGTTTTTCTCCGAGCAGGTGGTTGCATAGGCCAGGCAGAAAAGGCATGACGGCAGCCGTCTCGATCAGGCCGCTGCCCAGGGCATTGGCGACCTGCACATTGCCCGCGACGATGGCGTCTACTAGGCCTGGCACACCGAGAAGCGAGTCGCTGCGCAATTCGAGCGGATCGCAGAAGCTGTCGTCCACGCGGCGTAACACGACGTCGATCTGTTCCAGACCGTCCACGGTCTTCAGATAGACGCAGCGATCACGCACGGTCAGATCCGCTCCCTCAACGAGCGTGAATCCAAGGTATCGGGCAAGATAAGAGTGCTCGAAGTAGGTCTCGTTATGCGGGCCCGGAGTCAGAAGCGCGATGCGCGGATTGTCCTTTTGAGACATGCTGGCTAGCGCGGTGCGTTGTGCGCGGAAGAAAGAAGCGAGGCGCAGCACGTTTGAGGTGCGAAATGCCTCGGGTAGGACATCGGAGACAATGGTGCGGTTCTCCAGTGCATAACCGCTTCCCGAAGGAGCCTGCGTGCGATCGGAAAGCACCCACCACCTGCCATCAGGAGAACGGGCAAGATCGACCGCAAGCATATGAAGATAACTATGCGCGGGAACTCGCACGCCGACCAGTGGACGGAGAAACGCTGGGTTCGCATAAAGAAGAGCCGGAGGAAAGTAGTCATCAGCGAGCAGTTGCTGCGAGCCGTAAAGATCCTGAAGAATCAGACTCAGCAATTGCGCGCGCTGAATGATGCCTGCTTCGATAAAGCGCCATTCCCCGGCTGAAATCAGAAATGGAATAACGTCGATCTTCCAGGGCCGATTTGCTCCCTGCGGATCGCTGTAAATGTTGTAGGTGATCCCATTCTCGCGAATGCGCCGCTCGGCGCGGCCCCAGCGCCGTTCCAGTTCTTCGGAGCCGATTGCGCGCAGCGACTCCATCAGATGGGACCAGTGCGGTCGAGGTACTACTCCATCGACCGATAGCTCGTCATAGGATGCTCCATAGTGGAGCGGAGTCTGATCAAGATCGATTGTCATCGCGTCAGGCCCTCGCTTTCTGGTCGGGTCGTTTGCGCGGGCTTCGGCAGCCGCAGATCCAGTGTCATCGGAAAGCTCGGATTCAGCTCTTCTCTCGGCGCGGCGACGCAGCCAGGCGTGAGGCTTGTCACTTGAAAACGCTCCCTGCGCCTCTCCTCAGCCTCAGCGGCAGTGGCTGGACGGCCTTCATATACGCGACTATCCGGTGCTCCGACATGGTAAGTGCATTGGCCAATCGAGCGCTCTCGCCAGGTATCGATCAGTTCAAAGACTAGCGGCGCATGCACGGGAATTGTCGGGTGTAAGGATGCCGACAACTGACGTGCGCGGTATCGGATGCCTGCCAGCATTACACCCGGCCCTTCAGCGGAGGCAAGCGGCATCCGGCGTCCATTGCAGGTTACAACGTATCGAGACTCCACGGACAATCCGGACACCATCACTTGCATTCGCTCCATGGAGGAATCCACGCTCCGAACCGTTCGCCCGGAAACCGTCTCTTCGGCCAGAACGTTCCATGGCTCGAGCGCCTTGCGCAGTTCGAGTTCGACCCCTTCCGCGGATATCGATCCGATTTTTGGAAAGCGAAATTCGAGTTGCGCGGCAAACCATCTTTCTCCGAAATCAAAGCCTGCCTGTCTTAGGTGTGCGAGCACTTCGTATAGATCGCGCTGGACAAAATGAGGCAGCATAAACCGGTCGTGGAGCGCCGTTCCCCAGCGTATTAGGCCGCCTTCGAATGGAGTCCTCCAAAACATGCTGATCAGAGCGCGGATCAACAGCGATTGCAGAAGACTCATCCTGAGATGAGGAGCCATTTCAAATGCGCGCAATTCAAGCAATCCGAGTCGCAGCCCAAGCCCCTCCGGCGGAAAAAGCTTGTCGATGCAGAACTCCGCGCGATGCGAGTTTCCGGTGACATCGATCAGCAGGTTGCGAAACAATCCATCGACGATCCACGGCGGGCAGTCGCTTTTGGGTAAGTTCGCAAAAGCTACTTCCATCTCGTACAAAGTATCCAGGCGCGCCTCGTCGATCCGAGGATACTGGCTCGTCGGCCCGACATACATGCCCGAAAACAGATAGGACAACGAGGGATGGTTTTGCCAGAATGCCACCATGCTGCGCAGCAGGTCAGGACGGCGAAGGAAAGGACTGTCCAGCATGGTTGCGCCACCGACTACGATATGACTTCCGCCGCCGGTTGCCGCATGGCTGCCATCGAAATTGAACTTCTCGGCAGTCAGCCGGTTCTTGCGCGCCTCTTCAAACAGCACGGTATTCAAGGCTTCGAGTTCATCCCAATTCCTGGCGGGGGGCAGGTTAATTTCCAGAACTCCCGGATCGGGCGTCACGCTGAAGAATCGAAGGCGCGGGTCAGCAGGCGGCGTATATCCCTCAATGCATACCTTCATTCGCAGATAGGCACATGTATCTTCAACGGCCGATACCAGATCGAGATAGTCCGCGAGTTCAGACGCAAAGGGAAGAAAGACGTGTATGCGTCCCTGGCGCGCCTGCACGCACAACGCTGTGCGAATGAGCACCGTCGCTGTTGCAGCACTGGCCGAAAGCGGGGGCAGGGGATCGGAATCAGGCTCAACCTCGAACAGATCCGGACGCCGGGCTGCTGTCGAAGGCAGCTTGACCTTATCCGAAAACGGCGCTGAATCATATTCGTATTCAATCTCATCCGGAGCAACCCAGGGCATCACTTCCGTGGGAATGCGAAACCCAATGGGCGAGTCACCCGCCATCAGTTCGAGACGTTCTGGCCGCGGGAACCAAAGCTGGCTCGACCAGCGCAATTGTCCGTGCGGTTGACGGCGGCGAATCGGCAGGATGTAGCCCGCTGGTTCACTCGTTGCAGTCTCAATTGCATCGGATTGCGCATTGTATGCGGGCAGCAGGTTTTCCCGGCTCACCTCCAGCCGTCGCGTGAGCGCCTCGCCGAATCGCAATGCATCTGCCACGCCATAGGTCGAGCCCTCAGTTTCGCGAGCGATCAGATCAGCATTTTCCCATACGGGTACGCCATCGATTCGCCAATAGCAACTCAGAGCCCAGCGCGGCAGCGGCTCTCCGGGGTACCACTTGCCTTGTCCGAAGTGCAGTAGCGCGCCCGGTGCGGTCCTGTTGCTAAGAGATCGGATCAGGTCCAGTCCCCGCGTTCGCTTGATAGGTCCCAGGGCATCGATATTCCACTGCGCGCTTTCCGGCTCGTCGATTCCCACAAACGTAGGCTCTCCACCCATCGTCAGCCGCACATCCTGAGCCTCGAGATCAGCGTCAACGAGATGCGCCACCCGTTCTACATTGGCCCAGTCTTTTTCCGAAAATGGCCTGGTCACCCGAGGGGCCTCGTTTAAGCGGAGAACGGAAAGGGAATAGCTGAATTCAACATTCGCAGGCTCCATCGTGCCTCCTATGGGCGCGGCCTTCGTTGCATCTGGAGTGCATACCAGCGGGATATGTCCTTCGCCGGCGAGCATGCCCGAAGTTGGATCAAGTCCGATCCAGCCCGCACCGGGTAAGAATGCCTCGGCCCATGCGTGCAGATCGGCGGAATCAGCCTCCGGGCCGCTAGAACCCTCCAGCGCCGTTTCGTCTGGCGCCAGTTGAATCAGATATCCGGAGACAAATCTCGCCGCTATCCCCAGATTGCGCAGCAGTTGCACCAGCAGCCATGCGGAATCGCGACACGATCCCGAGCGCAATTGCAGTGTCTCTTCGCAGCTCTGAATGCCCGGCTCAAGCCTTGTTACGTAGTCAATTTCGTCGCGAACCTTCCGATTCAAGTCGAGCAGAAGGCTGATCGTTCCATTTGTCCCGCGTTTTTCTGTGGCGAAATTCTCAAGGAACGCGAGGAGCCGGGGGCCGCTCAGATCCTCGGCCAGATCTGTGCAGAGATAGGGCCCAAGATCCCTGGCCAGATCCGGCGAATAGGAGAAAGGGTAGGATTCAACTCCGGGTTCAAGGAAGAAATCGAATGGATTGATAGGGGATAGGTCCGCCACGAGATTCACTTCGACCACAAACTCATTCGTTTTCTGCGGAAATAAAAGTCGAGCCTGGTGATTGGAGTTGGGGTCCAGTCGCCAGTTCAGAAGATGTTCGGCAGGAGTAATGTCAAGCGAATAGCTCAGTATGGCCGTTTTGCAGTGCGGCACGGGACGCAACTGGATCACTTGTGGACCAAGAACAATCGTCTTGTCGTACCGGTATTGAGTCCGGTGCTTCAGAGCAATCTGTATACCCATCCACCCTCATAGGGCCCAAATCCACAAATTGGACCCGCGCCACTCTTCACCTCAGCCCGTTGAGGCGCGAAAGGTCTCGCAGAAGCTGATGTTGTAGAGTTACGTTACCACACCTGTTCGCCCTGCTAACGCGATAAGAATCGCCCTTTAACCATAAGCGGCTATTGCACGGGAAAGCAGTCGAGGTCGTTAGCAAATGCTACCGGGCCCGAATATCGCTTCCTGATCTCCGCTTGAGTCTGGTCTTCCTTCCCCAGCGTCCGCAGCATTCGATGAGATAAGACGAGGCGCTTGATATGGGCGTCTGCTGCGATCTGTCCGATCACAGACGGAGGCATATGCAGATGCCTCTCGACTCCGGTAGCGCCTTCCGGCACTGCGTTATGCGCGATAAACAAATCTGCGTTCCTTGCCAACCCGACGAGCCCTTCCCCCTCGCCGTTGGTATCTCCGCTAAACACGATCACCTTGCCGCCAATCTCGATGCGCCAGGCAAGTGCCGGGACTGGTCCATGAACAACGCGCACCGCAGAGGCGACAAGATCGCCGCTGTGAAAGACGGCCACCGGCGTCGAGTTCGCGACCACATCGTGGGGCTGCATCTTGTAACTACCCTCTTCTTCCGGCGCGAGCAACCCGCTCAGATACCGGTAAGCGCCCTGCTTATCGCCGAAGAAATCGGATACAAACTCTGTGGTGGAGGGCATGAAGTCATTTCCTGTCGGCCCATAGATCGGCAGGGGACGATTGCGATCTTCAAACCAGGACGATTTGATCAGCGTGGCAAAGTCTCCGCTGTGATCGACATGGAAATGACTGAATAGAATTACGTCCAGTTGGGACATTTGCGCCCCGCTCTCCCCGAATCGCAGCGCGCTTCCGCCGCCTGCATCCACCAGTACCCGCCCCTGCCCGTTTTCCCATACCAGATAACTGCTCGAAGCCCGCTTGTCTTGTAACTCCGGACCTCCAGAGCCGAGCACCTGGACCGCAACCCCATGCAAACCGCAGGATTGCGCATCCGAAGATGGCGAAAGCACGCAGCCAAACAAAAAAACAACGAGTGAAAGGATGCACGCAGGGATTGCTGATCGTCCAGAAAATTGTCTCAGGTTCATTCGCATTGCTCCTGGCGGAATTCAGCTCAACCGAGCGCTTCTGCGGATCATCCAGTTTGCGTTCGCATCAAGATCCTGTTGCTCGCCATCGTATACCAGTTCGCAGTCATCCGCACTGTGGCCCGCAGTCGAACCGTTATACTTGCGGATGCAGGATTGCCAGAGACGAACGCAGGCGCTGCGAATAGGTCGTCACATATTCTTGAGAATGGGAATCAACTCTTGAACAAGCTCTGTTTACTTGCCCTCTTTACCTCAATGGTTTCCGCCATGCCGTCGATTGGACAAACTCGCGATTCCCATGTCGACCTGCCTCACCTTGAAAGACGCGGGAATGCGACCCAACTCCTCGTCGATGGCAAGCCTTTCTTGGTTCTTGGCGGAGAGCTGCATAATTCCAACTCCTCCAGCGTCGAGTACATGAAAAATGTGTGGCCGCACCTTACGACAATGCACCTGAATACGGTGTTGCTGCCTGTCGCCTGGGAGACGATAGAACCGGAAGAGGGAAGATTCGATTTCAGATGCGTGGATGGCTTGCTCGAAGGAGCCCGGGCGAACAATCTCAAGCTGGTAGTTCTGTGGTTTGGCGCTTGGAAGAACACCTATTCCAGTTATGCGCCTGCATGGGTCAAGACCAATACCGAGCGGTTTCCGCGCGTTCAGATGAGCGACGGCCGAGGCACAGAGCGGCTATCGCCTTTCAGTACCACAGTTCGAGACGCAGATGCGCGAGCCTTTGCGCAGTTTATGCGCCACCTGCGTGAAGTGGATGGAAATACGCATACTGTCCTGATGGTGCAGGTCGAAAACGAGGTTGGAGTGATCCCCGAATCGCGTGACCATTCCAATGCCGCGAATGCCGCGTTTGCGGCGCCAGTGCCGTCTGCCTTGACGAGTCACCTTGAAAGGCACAAGGCGACGATGGACCCCGAGCTTCGCGCTGCATGGGAAGCAGCGGGCGCGAAGACCACAGGGACATGGCAAGATCTCTTTGGCAAAGCGTCTCTGACGGACGATCTCTTTATGGCCTGGCAATACGCCACCTACATCGAGCGCGTAACTGCAGCAGGCAAAGCGGAATATTCATTGCCGATGTATGCGAATGCCGCATTGATCCGGCCGAATTACGAACCAGGACAATACAACAGCGGTGGTCCGCTCCCGCATTCGATGGACATCTGGCACGCGGGGGCACCCTCTCTCGATTTCCTGTCTCCCGACATATACTTCAATGAGTTTGCGCTGTGGGCAGGCAGGTATACGCTCCCTGACAACCCACTCTTCATCCCGGAGGCGCAAGGAGGCTCGGCGGGTGCCGCCAATGCGTTCTACGCCTTCGGGCATCTGTCGGCCATCGGATTCTCTCCCTTTGGCATCGATGACCAAGGCAACGCTCCGCTCGATCTTGTAGGTATTACCAACCCATCAGAGCACTCCGACAACTCCGCCATCGGGTACGTCTATACAGACCTGTCCCGGCTGGCACCTCTGATCCTGGAAAAGCAGGGAGCAGGCAGCATCTCATCCGCGCTCATGGAGGGCGAAGCACAGCGTTCGGCGCGTCTTTCCATCGGCGAGTACACAGCCACGATCACCCGCGCAGGAGGCACATCCAGTGCGGGAGCCAGGCTCGCCGCGATGTTCATTGCAACCGGCCCGAATGAGTTCCTGGTCCTCGGCAGCGGCGATGCACAGATCACCTTCTCGACAGACAAACCAGGGCCGCCCATCGTGGGCATTGAAAGTATCGATGAGGAGTTTTTTGAAAATGGAGCCTGGGTGCCGCGACGGCGGCTCAACGGCGACGAAGACTCGCAGGGACAGGCCTTGCGATTGTATGCCGGCGATCTGGCCGAGGGAAAGATCTATCGAGTACGTCTTTATCGATATCGCTAGTTCTGTGGCTGACGGATCTTGCTTACGTCGATGATCGTGAACGAATTCTTATCTAGATTAGCAACATGCAGTCTGCCCGCTGACGGATTGATTGCCAATGCATAAGGCGCCTTCCCGGCGTCCAGCGTTGCAAGGACTGTGTTGTTTGCTCCATCGATCACCGTCACCGAGTTCTCCTGGGTGTTGGCAACGTAGGCAAGATTGTTATCGGAATCCACCACGATTGCCTGAGGACGTTTCCCCACGGGCACCCGGCCAATTGCGCGGCCTTTCGCACCGTCGATTACCGTAACGCTGTTATCACCATAGTTGACGACGAAGACGGTATTCGTGCGCGCATTGATCGCGACAGCGCAAGAAATGACGCCCGTCGGGATCATTGTCGGTGCGGCAGAGGCAGACGCGAGCACGGCAACTTCCGCGTCTCCAGGCTTGGCGATGTAGATCACGCCAGTCGCTGGGTTGAGTGCGATACCCCATGCATGCATTCCTACCGAGTTAGTAGACAAAGAATGAGTCGTTCCATTCAGGACGGCAAGATCTCCGCCCTCATATCCCAGGAGATATGTGGTCTCCGTCCGAGGGTCAACTGCAATCAGATCTGCCGAGCCAGTCTTGATGCTCGTGACTTGATTGGTAGCTTCATCGATCACCATCAGGTGGTCGCTATAAGTTCGAGAGACGTAAACCCGTTGCCCCACGGAATCGCACGCGATCGAATACGGATGGCTCCCAACTTGAACTGTTGCAAGAACGATATCGGTTCTTCCGTCAATCACACTCACTGTCCCCCCATCCGCGTTAGCCACATAGGCTCGGCCATTCTGGGAATCGACGGCAACGGAAACCGGACCAACACCCACTTTGACACGAATGGTTGAATTGGCGGCATCATTGCTGATCAGAATCTCGCCCGCGTCCTGGTCCACGGTATACACTTTTCCGGTCACCGCGTTGAAGACCGTCGCCTGAGGATTGATAAGACCGACGATCGGCACCTCCGGATTGGCGCGGTGCTGACTCAGCGCCAGTAGTCCCCAGTTCATCAGTACGACCAAGGCAAGGAGGGGGAGGATTAGACTGCGCAACCCAAAGGACAGCCTCATGCAGTCTTTGCAGACTTCCAAATTGGTGAGATACTTCATGTTGTTTACTAAGTATCCCCGGTTTGCAATCACAGTGCAAGAACATTTCGAACCGCCCTGCCGACGCCCAGGCGACCCAGTAAGTCACACCGCAAAGAGAGGATTCGTCTTGTCAGATTCGCGCGGATATCGCATTCTCCACATTAGCTCCGTTGGGATATTCATTCTAAGCGCAATCTTCCTCCTGCCTTCCATGGCTGGTTTGGGCCAATCGTCAAAACCAAGATTTCGAGTAGTTGCTATCGCCGAAGCCGGAGGAATTCACAAGCCCTTCGTGGACGCCGCAAAGCTGTGGCTCGCCCAGGAAGCGGCAACGGACGGATTCTCCATCGACTACATAGAAAACACCGATAAGATTGATAAGGAGTTTCTGTCTCACTATCAATTGTTCCTTCAGTTGAACTATCCTCCTTACGCCTGGAAGCCGACGGCAATGGAGGCATTTCGAGATTACATCGAGCAGGGACGCGGCGGTTGGATCGGTTTTCACCATGCCACTTTGCTTGGAGAATTCGACGGCTACCCGATGTGGCCCTGGTTCTCAGGCTTCATGGGTGGCATCCGATTCACACAATACATCTCCACCTTTGCTTCGGGTAAAGTGATCGTGGAAGACCAGATGCATCCTGTGATGAAAGGCCTCGGCAGCAGTTTTGAAATCAACGATGAGGAGTGGTACACCTACGACAAATCTCCGCGGCCGAATGTTCACGTGCTCGCGAGAGTGGATGAGAACACCTACACTCCCAACTCCGCGATCAAGATGGGGGACCACCCAGTAGTGTGGACGAACGAACACATGAAAGCCAGAAACGTCTATATCTTCATGGGGCATCGCCCTGAACACTTCAAGAATCCAGCTTTCACCACTCTCTTTCACAACTCCATTCTCTGGGCGGCCGGGCAATGACAAAGAAGATCAGACTTCAGCTCCCTATCTGCTTCGGAATGTTGTTTCTAATGGCTTGCATCGCTTCGACAACAGGGTATTGCCAGCGCCCGCATTTCAATGTTCTCGCCTTTTACTCAACCAACGTCGAGAAGGACCATGTGATGTTCGCCGAAGAGGCGATGCAGTTCTACTCGAAGCTGGCGAAGAGCGATGGATTTGACTTTGCCACCACGACAAACTGGGATGATCTCAATTCGATCCGATTGAAGAATGTTCAAATCGTTCTCTGGCTCGACGACTTTCCGCATACAGCAACACAACGTGCAGCATTCGAACAATACATGAGCCATGGCGGAGGTTGGCTGGGATTTCATATAGCTGCCTACAACGATGAGGGAACGCACTGGCCATGGTTTGTCGACTTCCTGGGGGGAACGGTGTTTTATGGGAACAACTGGCCGCCTCTTCCTGCCATTCTCGATGTGGACGATCCATCAAGCCCGGTCACAAGCCGGTTGCCTGCGCAATTCACTTCACCGGCCAACGAGTGGTACATCTGGCGGCCAAGCCCGCGTCTGAACAAGGACATAAAGATCCTGCTCACGCTCGATAAATCGAACTATCCTCTCGGTCTCAAGGATACGATTAGGAGCGGCGATCTACCTGTTGTATGGACCAATACAAAGTACCGCATGATCTACATGAACATGGGCCACGGAGACAAAATCTTCACCGATCAGCATCAGAACCTGTTGTTTGAAGATGCACTCCTATGGTTGGGCTCGCAACGCTAAGTGCGATTGCTCATTGCTCCATGACGCCGTATTGAAATCGAGGCGGCAGGCGACAGCCCGTTCGCTCGACCATTGCCAACGTAAGCGCCTGAGGCGTCAGCAGCGAAGTTATACCCTCCCATGGTTCGGCAACACTATCCAGCGTAATCGGGAAAAGCTTTTCGCTAGCTTTGTGATCGCCGTTAGAAACGAGAACGACCTTGCCCCCCCGCCGATTGCATTCGTTTGCCAGCTTCACTCCAAGCTCGGCAACATGCCCCAACGCAAAGATGATTGCAACATGGGTCTCATCGACATCCAGATTCGGCCCATGTCGAAAGCCAGCGCCTGTATGCGGCGCCGCGCGGAACCCGCTCATTTCGCGAATGGTCAGCGCGCTCATGATTGCCGCGCCATACGCGGCGCCGCGGCCTATGACCTCGATATTAGCTGCGCTGCGGCAGAAAGCCTCAAGATCGCTGCGGCCAGCAAAGATGCGGTCAAGACTGAGCGAGAAGACCTCAGCCGCGTGTTCTGCGTCCCTCTGCCAGGGCAGCCCAAGGATCTCCGAGGCGAGGATGATCGAAGCCGCTGTCGCGTTGGTGTAGGTCTTGGTCGCGTTCCCGTATTCAGGACCAGCGAGAATCGGAAGGCTGTTCTCGGAGAGATTCCAGCAAGTACTCGTCGGGTGGTTGCAGATCAAAGCCAGATCGTGATTGGCGCCTGCCTTGAAAAGCTGCACCAGTTCCGGACTCTCACCCGAGGTTGTCACCAATACGGATAGCGAAGCGTCCTCCCATGTGGAGACTCCATAGTGCAGCCATTCGCCGGCGTCGAGCGCGAAGGAAGAGCGGCCATTTCTCTGCAAGAGTGTCGAACCGCTGATAGCCGAGCAGAAGGACGCTCCCATACCCAGAAAGAGAACCGGTCCTTTCCTGGCGGCCAGTTCGCGCAACACGCTCAATTGGCTACGCAAGGCGGGATCGGCAGCGTAGGCCCGTATCATCTCACTCAGCCGCTGGGGTTGTTGGCGACACTCCATCTCAAGTATCTGCGCGCCGGTCGCGGTAAGCAGTTCTCTGGGCGGTTCGATTCCGCCAATCCAGCGTGGTGATCCTGTTTGATGGCCTTCCATTGTCAGTCCTCAGACACATCAAAGCAAAAGATGGCAATCTTATGCAAGTTTCTTAACAAAGTTATACAGATTGGGCCTAAACTGAACCGATACACTCTAGTTTCCGATGGGGGTGCGACTTGCTGGATCATTCAGCCTACGTTGGATTGGATCCGCAGCCGGCAGTCAAAAGAGGTTTTCTCTGGAAGGTCTCATGCATCGCGGGCCTCGGCGGGATCCTTTATGGCTACGACATGGGAATTATCGCGGCAGCTTTGATCTTTGTGAGATCATCTTTCACTCTCTCGACGCAGATGGAGGAAGCCGTGGTGAGCGTCGTCCTCGTCGGTGCGATGCTGGGAGCAGTTGTCGGAGGCGGATTGGCTGATCGCTTTGGCCGGCGCTTGATTCTGGTGTCCGGGGGCATCGTCTTTATCATCGGATCCATACTTGCCCCACTCGCACCGGGTGTCTGGACGCTGATTGTCGCGCGCCTGTTGCTGGGGCTGGCCATCGGATTCACCTCCGTGACTGCGCCCGTCTATATATCAGAACTCGCTCCGCCCCAATCACGAGGTAAGCTCATTGGTCTCTATCAATTTGCCTTGACGCTGGGCATCGCACTGGCCGATCTGGTCGGCTATTGGCTGGCCCGTGATCATGCCTGGAGGCTCATGTTCGGACTTGGCGCGATCCCTGCAGGCCTGTTCCTGGCGCTGGTTCTGACCGTGCCCGAGAGCCCACGCTGGCTTGTCGCGCAGGGCCGTGTGATGGAAGCTGAGGCAACCCTCAGTTCGTACACCGACAGAGACGGAGCCCAGCAATTACTCAACGAGATTCGTAAGAATCTCGCAATCAAAACCGAGCGCCGCTGGAGCGCACTGTGGAGTGCGGCCACGCGTCGGGCCTTATTCATTGCGGTCGGATTTACTGTACTGCAGCAAGTGACGGGCATCAATACTGTCTTCTACTACGGACCGCAAATCTTCCTGCTCGCCGGTATCACTTCCGATAGAAGCGCTATCTTTTCGACGCTCGTTCTTGCCATCCTCAACGTCCTCGCAACCACGATCGCTCTTCCGCTTGTGGATCGCGTCGGTCGCAAACCGCTCCTGTATTGCGGCGTTGGCGGCATGACTCTGTCGCTCTTTCTGCTGTCGTTCTCCTTCCATAGCCAACAGGCGCTCGGATCGTCGCTGGGTTTGGTTGCAACTGCATGCCTAGTTGTCTACATCGCGTGTTTTGCCTTCAGCATGGGGCCCATCGGCTGGATCCTCGTTGCCGAAGTCTTTCCGCTGCGATTGCGAGGTCGTGGGGTAGCAGCCGCGACACTTGGATCGGGAGCCTCCAACTCTCTGGTAGCATTCACATTTCTTTCTCTCATCAAATCGGCCGGCAATAGTCTGACCTTTGCAATCTACGGCGGGTTCTGCATACTTACTCTATTATTTGTTCGCTTTGTCATTCCTGAGACGAAGGGGCGTGAGCTTGAAAGCATCAGCGCGCCCCAATCAGCGGCCGCTCCGTAGCGGACTCATAGCCGCTATGGCCGCCGAACCATCACCAACACGAGGAATTGCAAGTGAAGTCGTTGCATCAGTCTAGTAGTTCAATGACAACCCGCCAACAAACTGAGGAAGCGTCCTTCGAAGGTCTGGTCGTCGGCGTCGATATCGGAGGAACCAACTTGCGCGTCGCCCTGGCGAATAAGGCAGGGACAATAGTTGGCAGATGGTCATATTCAACTGTTGGAATCCGTGATCCACAAGAGATCGTTCGCATGACGTGCAAGGGGGTGGAAGCTTTGCTGTCAGCGAATGCATCGTCGCACGGTGACTTGGTCGCAATCGGAGCGGGCGCTCCCGGCATTACAGACACAGACCACGGCAAGGTTCTTGCAACCTCATATCTCATGGGCTGGAAGAATATTCCTCTGCGCGATCTTCTGGAAGCTGAGCTTGGCGTGCCTGCCTTCGTTGACAACGACGTAAACATGGCGGCGTTCGGTGAGCACTCCGCGGGATCTGCTCGCGGAGTCGATAACTTTGTCTTCCTCGCGATTGGCACAGGGGTGGGGGCCGGTATCATTCTCAATGGCGAGCCGTTTCGCGGGGAAGGATGGATCGCAGGCGAGATTGGTTATATGCTCGTTCCCGGCACTTCCGTGGGTCTGGTAGAAGCCGGCGAGCCAGGGGCACTCGAAGCAATCGTCGGCGGAGAAGGTATTAGATCTCATTGGCAAGGGGTCTGGAGCGAAGGTAGTACCGAACTGACCAAGGATGCGACCGCAACCCAGATCTTCGACGAAGCACTCGCCGGCAATCCGCTTGCGCATGCCGTACTCGGACTTGCGTCTCGAACATTGGCCTACGCCATCTATAACATCTCGTTGGTGCTGAACTGCCCGCTCTTTGTATTGGGTGGAAATGTCGGGCTGCATCCAGCCCTGGTGGACGCAACTCGTGTCATTCTGAAGGGAAGGAATGCGCGTGTGCAGTCTCGGCTGGTTCCGAGTTCTCTCGGTGTTGAGGCTCAACTCTACGGCGCTGTTTTCCAGGCAATCGCGATCGCCGGGAAACCGAATCCTGGTCGCTAACCAAGGAATCTGGAGTTGCCGTATTGTTGGCTCAGTTTCAGGGCGTCGAGGTCATTGGCTCTGCCAATATTGATTGAATCCGATATAGGCGGAAGGCAGATTTGCAAGGATGGTGCGTCTTAGTTCGAGCATATCTACGGACCCAAGCTTCTTGTAGAGCACTTTGCCGTCTCCTGAAAGAAGAACGGTATAGGGCACGGCAGAATCCCATTGCGGATCGAAGGCCGTCTGATGCGCCTCCGTATCGTCCGTATCGAAAAGAAGATTTGCGCTGGTCGCATGCTGCTTTTGAAGGAAGTGCAGAACACTTGCATTTTCATCAGGCATGTTAGCCGAAACAGTAACCAGCGAAAAGTCCCGGTGGGCATACATGTGCAATGTGTTTTCTAGGTCAGCAAACTCGGCAACGCACGTTCCGCACCAGGTTGCCCAGAAGTCGACCAGCATCATCTGGCGCGATGGATTTGTGCGTAGTTTGGCGAGATCAGCCTTCGAAGCCAGTGTGACATTGACCGGCTGCTCATCGATCTTCTCCAGCGCCGCAACTCGATCCGCTGATTTCTCGGCCCACTTCGTCGAGCATCCAAACACTCCGGTATGTGTGACTCCGATCTCCTTATGTTCCAGAAGAGCATCAATGGCATCGCGTGCTTCGTGCGTCTTTACCAGTTCTGTACGATAACTGGTATCGATGCGCCCTTCATAGCGGAGACGCCGTAGGTGATCGAAGATGAACACGTGCGGAGTTGCTCGCGGCCCGTACGCTCGTGCCACCTGCTGTGTATCTCCGTCATATAGATATGGATAAGTCAGATGTTTGTATTCGACGCGAACCTTCATTTCGGCCAGGCTATCGCTCATGTCGGAAGAATCGAGTTCGTCGATGCGAATTGCCCTTGGATCGTTGGGCTGGATTGCGACCACCGCGACTTCCTTGCTCTTATAATCATCCGCCAATTGTTGAATGCGCCGCTCGTACATCTGCGCGATAGGGCAATGGTTGCAGGTAAACACAACTACGAGGACAGGACTCGAGTCGTAATCGCTCAAGGTATGAATTCGGCCATCGACTCCAGGTAGAGAGAAATTGGGCGCTGGCGAACCGATGGAGAGAACCGGATGGGGTTCCTCGGCGATGGCCGCCAGGGCGAAGATAAAAACTACCCAAGCTTTCCACATTACGCTTAACCTGCATCACAGAGCCCATTCACAGACTTCGTAAATGTTCCTAAGTATGAATCAGGAGGCTCCCAGACGCAACAGTTTTTTGAGGGAACTGGGTAAGAAATCAATTTTGATAAAGAACACAAGCCTAGGGATCGGAATTAGCCAAGAGAACGCTTTCTTTGGCTTTCGATCTATTTTGTGATCATTTGACGCTAAATTGATCTTGAATTGCGTGAAATATTCTTGTAACGTGCACCTATCGTTAGTTCGGGCCAGAGTCCGGCCGCAAGTATGGACTCTACCGCAGTCCGTTCTGCCCAAAAGGAGTGGTGCAGGCACAAATGCTCTATGGGCGCGCGCAGCTTTCTTTACAAACATAACAAAGGAGGCAGGGATATGAAGCGCATGTTTTGTTCCATGACGATGTGGTTATTGTTGGCGTTCGCTCTTTCCGGTGTGGCGCAGACAGTGACCGGAACCATTCGTGGCACGATCACTGACGCAAGCGGCGCTATCTTGACCGGGGCCGACGTCACGGCGATCAACACCGCAACCGGAGTTCAAACCAAAGCTGTTACAAATCAGGCGGGTGAGTACTCGATTCGCTTTCTACAGATTGGCAGTTACAATTTGACAGTCGCGGCCACTGGATTCGACCTGGCTAAGTACGGTCCCTTCCCGCTCGAAATCGATCAGACGGCCAAGATTGATATCTCGCTCAAGATAGGCTCAACCAATACCTCGGTGGTGGTTTCGGAGCAGTTCCAACCCATCATGGACACCGAGAATCCAACACTTGGAGAAACCTTCACCGAGAACATAATTAACAGCGTGCCCCTTAATGGCCGTGACTTTTCTCAGCTAACGGTCTTCACTCCAGGCGCAGTGTCCACGGGCTACGGTGGTTTCGGTACCTCAATGTCCTCCACCAACGCTGCAAACAACTCGTCGGAGCGTTCTACCGCTGCTACGAATGAGCCAAACGTGAACGGCAGCCGCCAGCAGTCCAACAACTATCTCCTGGACGGCCAGGAAATCAATGAGAACTTGAATAACACTATTGGGTATTCGCCGAGCCCTGACTCGCTTGAGCAGATCCGTGTCATTGCCTCCAACGCGAATGCGGAGTTCGGCAACGTAAACGGCGGCGAAGTGGTCATGGTGATGAAGAGCGGCAGCAACCAGCTTCATGGCAGCGCCTTCTGGTTTCTCTCCAACGACAATCTTAATGCCAACAGCTGGTCCAACGACCATGGCGGCGCTCCCAAGAACCCATACACGCAGTCCACCTTCGGCGGAACCTTCGGCGGTCCTATCATCAAAGACAAGCTCTTTTACTTTGTTGATTATGAGGCGTTTCGCTATCATCTCTCCGGCGACGGTTTCGCGAGCGTGGTGCCCGGTCCCTTTCGCACCGGCGATCTGTCTGCCCTCTCGGCGCAGGGTATCCAGCTATACGATACTCAAGCTCCGGGAACGCCTATCTACACCAACAACCAGATTCCGGTTGTAAACCCTGTCGCGACCTTTCTCTTTGCGCATCCGGAAGTCTATCCGCTTCCGAACAATCCAAATACTCCGGACCCGTACGGTATCTTCGAAAACTACATAGGGTCCATCAAGAGCTATGCGACCAACGACCAGGGCGACGTCAAGATCGACTGGCATCTTCACGACCGAGACGTAATCTCGGGCCGGTATACACAGGGATATGCCGAGGACGCAACAGTCGAGACCCCGCTTCCAGTGCTGTTCCCCAGCGCATCGAACTATCCGGATCATCTGGGCACCGTGAGTTGGACGCGTACCTTTTCGCCGTCCATCGTGAACAACGCCCGCGCCTCATATGCGCGTATTCAGTTCAATAGCGGCGTGACGATCGATCCAAGCGGCGTCTTCGGGCTCAATGGCAATTCTCTCGTTGGCATTCCCAGCAAGCCTCAGCAGACCGCCGGATTCAGCCTGCAATCTTTCAGCAGTAACGGAAACTTTGAAACCACCACCTCCTCAGGCAACGGTCAGCCCGACGGTTTCGGTGCGAACCCAACTCCTGAAGTCTTCGTCGACAACGTCTTTGAATACGGCGATAACCTGACTTGGCAGCGCGGACGTCATCTGTTCAAGTTCGGTGCGCAGTTTACGCGCTATCAGCAGAACAGCTTCTATCCAGGCAACGATGGAGAATTGGGAGACTTCACTTACACCGGGCAATACTCCGTACAGCCCGGCAGCACCGGCTATCCTTTCGCGGACTTTCTGCTTGATCGCGTTTACGACGTGCAGATCGGCAACGTCACCGGCCTAACGGGCCAGCGCCAGTGGCGCGATGGCGTGTTTGCACAAGACGATTTCAAGATACTCAAAAACTTCACCCTCAATCTCGGCGTCCGCTGGGAATTCGATGAGCCAATCTATGAAGTGAATAATAAGATGGCCAACGTCAACGAGCAAACAAAACAAATCGAATACGCGGGTGTGGATGGAAACAGCCGCGCCCTTTACGATCCCTACTACGCCCAAATCCAGCCGCGTTTCGGATTTGCATACCAGCCCACACCGAAATGGGTCATCCGTGGCGGCTATGGCATCACCAGCTACCTGGAAGGCATGGGAGCGAACCTTCGTCTGACGCAGAATCCGCCCTTTCACACCGATTTCGAACAGAAAGAAACGGTTCCGACTGCCGGTTCGGGTGGCACTCCCTATTCAACGACTCTAGGTTTCCCGACCGGTCAGGCTCCGATCACAACCCTCTATGTCTGGCCCAAAGATCTGAAGCCGTCCTCCACGCAGGAATTTAGTCTCACAGCCCAGTACGAGTTGACGCCTAAGTCGACTCTGCAGGCTGGTTACGTAGGAATCCTGGGACATCACCTCACCAACCCGTTCTGGGGCAATCAACTTCCAGCTCCCGGAGCGCCTGCACCTTATACGAACCTCGTCGGACAGAGCGGCGTGATCAAGATCAGCGCCACGAACTCCGCGAGCAACTATAACGCGCTGCAGGCAGTCTTCCGCCAGCATCTGGCAGCCGGTCTCGAACTGACGGCGAACTACACTTATTCGAAGTCCCTCACGGATAGCTTCGGATACTACGGTGTCTCCAACATCAGCGGTCAGTATTACCAGCAGAATTCGTATGACATGGCCGCTGAATGGGGCCCGTCGGGTTTCGATATCCGTCATGCCCTGAGCGTCTCAGGCGAATATGATCTGCCTTTCGGCCGTGGGAAGCAATTCGGCGCCAACTGGAACCGGGCTATTGACGCCGTCGTCGGAGGCTGGAAGCTAGCCGGGTCCGACGTCAGCTATTCCGGTTTTCCGCTGACGGCCAGCTCGCCCTCGAACTATTCCAATCTGGTCAACTCCGCTTCAGCCAGGCCACAGCAGTTGCGGCCTCTGCACGTCACCGGCCGTACTCCAGATCATTGGTTTGGAACCTCCCCCGGCGTTCTCGATGTCTGCGCCGCAAACGTCGACGACGGAACCTGCGTCTTCGCTCAACAACCGTTGAACGCCTTTGGTAACGTTCATCCCATGTCACTGCGCGGCCCTGGCTACGAACAGGTTGACATGTCGGTCTTCAAGACCTTCCCGGTATGGAGGGAGCAGCACTTCGACTTCCGTGCCGATTTCTTCAACGCATTTAACATAGCCAGCTACAACGCGCCGGATAACACTGTAACCGATTCGAACTTCGGCGCCATCAGCGGCACCAACTCCACCGAACGGCACATCCAGCTATCGCTTAAGTACGCGTTCTAGTTAACCGCAACCCAACCTACGTCGCAGCCGGAATTTCTGGCTGCGACGTAGCCGTTTATACCGCATACCATCTTCAACAATGCGTTTTGCGCAGCCGCGTCTCCGGTGCCGGGTACACCAATTCTGAATCTTTTAGTGCGGCAGGCTGATCGCGTATAAATACCAGGCCGCATGTGGCAGCCACTCTTCCGTCCACCGCCAGTCTTCATCCTTGCCTGTAACTGCAAAACCCTCGTTGAAGGCGATCCGATCTTCATTATTCAGGCCCGACGTAATGCCATTGATGATTGCGCCGGGAGCGCTTGTGTACTTGTAGGAGCGGAAGAACATGTATGCGGCATTGCCGTGCCCGCTTCCCATCAGCATGCTTGAATCAAACGGGTTGCGGCCCAGAATCCAGTGCAGCTGATTCCACGCATAGGCGCGCAACTGCGACTGAAAATCAGGCTGATCGGCAAACAAAGGCGCCGCCATCCTCGCCGCCGCGGCCAGGGACGCAAGCCGTGCATTCTCTCCCTGCCACCAGGGCGAAGCCTCGGTATCGTGCGGAAAGAAGAATGCAGTCCTAATAGTGCCGTCCCCCATACGCACCAGTTGCCGCGCATAGCCAAATGGATTATTTACGTCAGATGTAACTGCAAGCTCAAAGCGCAGGGAACGCGCCACGGTCTCTCGCACTTTCCCTTGCTGTGTAGGCGATGCAATCCGCGCATATTCAAGCAGACTGATCACAGGAAGCCCGGCATCGGCAGGATGGAAGTACGGTCTGGGCCCGGCATCGGCAGCCCAGTAGTCGCGCCACCGCCCGGATGTCGTGAGACGCGCCATCAAGTGGTTTGCCCGCTTGTCCGCCGCTTCAAGATACACGTGGTTGTGTGTTGCGCCGTAGAGTTCCGTCACCGCAACAAGGGCGCAATAGTCATCCAGAATGTTTTCAATATGATCGTTCAGCAGTTCCTGATTGTGGGCATTGAGAAATGTAAACGCCTCTTCAGCGGTCTTGAGATATTGTTGGCGCTTGTAGTCGCCATCCTCCGGCATCGTGCTTGCCAGCGCCAGGGCAGCGATCGCCATGCCGCCACCCGCGCGGAAGCTCGCCTCGTACGCGTGCGGTCCGTCCGCTTTGTTGATGCTTTCAGTCGAGTCAGAGCTCTTGGTCTTGATCTGAGTGCGCCAATTGGGGTTTCCAATGACACGATCCCTGGCGAGTTTGTCTTTCCCTGGCGCGGTGATCGATTCGAGGAACGAGCCATCTGGCCGCTTCATTCGTACCAGAAAGTCAGCCCCATAAAGGCCCTCGTCCAGCATCCTTCTCTCGTACTCGCTGAAGTTGTCATCCTGGCGTGCCTCAAGGAGCCGATAGCTTTTTAAGAGACTCCAGGCAACGAGCGGGACCTGTTGCGGGTTGAAATACGATGTTGGATTCTGATGCGAGAGATGGATTCCGTAGTCGCCCGTGGCGTCATACCAGCCTCCATGTACATCGACAGAACCATTCTGCGTGCCGGGAAGCGTCAAATGACGATCGGCTTGATCGAAGAGTCCACTAGATCTTTGCCCTTTGAAGTAGAAAACAATATTCGAGAGCGTGTCGTGCTCTAGGACATTCTCCTCAATATCGAATGTGCAGGAACTGATAGCGCCATCATTCGACGGAATCTGAAGCGCATAGTGGCCGGGTTTCTGCCAAGAGCTGAAATCCGCAGTCCAGAAGACGCGGCCACCCCAGTCGTACACCTCACCCGATGGCTTCAACGCACTCGAAAGGACAGTCTTTCCAGTGTCCGAGTCCACCAACGAAAACTGGGTGGGATGATCCTGCTTCGTACCGACGACGAGCCCCACCTTCGGCGCCGTGGTTTCATAGCCAACCTGATCGACTAGCACACGCATCTGCCCCAGGCCAGTCTGGCTAAAGACCGCGCAAAGAGATACTGCAAGCAACGCCTTTGACCTCAATAGGACGCACCTTCCTTCCGAAGTTGAGTTTCTTCGACTTTTAGTGTAAGTATCAACTCAGAACTTTGATACGTTTATTTAGGAAGTATCTTATGCGCGGAATTCTCCGTCTCGCCTGTTGTCTCGTTGTCTGTCTACCGGTCTTGATCTCACCGGTGGTGTATGCTACTGCCCCGAAGCCCGGAATCGCCGTGGTCGGATACGTATTTCCGCAAAACACGACTCTCCAGCCTGGCCAGATTGACGCTCGCAGTCTCACCCGCATCAACTACGCCTTCGCCAATATTGAGAATGGGCGGATGGTGAATGGCTTTTCCTTTGACAAGGAAAACTTCGCTTACTTGCATTCCCTCAAGCAGGAAAATCCTGATCTCACGATTCTCGTTTCGGTGGGTGGCTGGTTGTGGTCGACCAATTTCTCCGATGTTTCGCTCACTGCGCAAAGTAGGGCAGTTTTCATTCAGAGCGTAATGGATTTCCTCAAGCTTTATGACCTCGACGGGCTTGATATCGATTGGGAGTATCCGGGCATGCCAGGAGCCGGTCACCCATTTCGGAGTGAAGACAAGAAAAACTTTACGCTGCTTCTGAAAGAACTGCGGTCGAGATTCGATCTGGAGACAACCAAGACGCAAAAGAGGCTCTATCTTACGATTGCCGCGGGCGCGTCAGATGAGTTTTTAGTCCACACCGAAATGGACAAAGTCCAGCGCTACGTGGATTCTGTCAATCTCATGGCTTACGATTATTACGAGCCCGATTCCGATCAGACGACAGGTCATCACGCGCCTCTTTTTACAAACCCTGCTGATCCCAAGAAAATCTCCGCGAATGCGTCCGTACTCGCCTTTGAAAAGGCTGGCGTTCCCGTGTCCAAGATCCTCCTAGGACTTCCGTTTTACGGGCATGTCTGGGGTCAGGTCGCAGACCGCAATCATGGCTTATATCAATCAGGGAAGGCGATTCCCAATGCCTACGCTCCGTATCACAGTATTGTAGAAACCATGCTGAATCATGGCTTCATCCGCTTCTGGGATCCCACGGCTTCGGTCCCGTATCTATACAACTCAGAGAAGCAAATCTTCGTCTCCTATGAAGATTCAGAATCGCTGATCGAAAAATGCAAGTATGTGCAAAGCCATCAACTTGGCGGCGTTATGTTCTGGGACTATTCCGGAGATCCCTCGGGAGAGTTACTTAAAACCATCCACGATGCTTTGAACACGCCGGCCCCCAAGAGAGAAGCAGTCCAATGAACACAGCCGCCACGCTTCAATCCTCGTTGCCTGCAATTGAGACAAAGCCTTCTCGCGTTGTTTCAGTCGATGTTTTTCGCGGACTGACCATGGCCGTAATGATCTTCGTCAATGAGCTTTCATCCGTTCGAGGCCTCCCCTGGTGGACCTATCACGCGCACGCCATGGAAGATCGGATGACCTACGTCGACATGGTCTTTCCATTCTTCCTGTTCGCCGTTGGATTGTCCCTGCCGATTTCCGTAGAACGGAGATTGAAACGTGACCCATCCTTACCCGGCTTGTGGCTTCACGTTGTGTTGCGAGTCATCGGCCTTATCGCTCTCGGTCTCATCCTTGCCAATGCAGACAAGGCTGATCCGTCGCGAATGGCAATAGGTGGCAATCTCTGGGCTTTGCTTGGCCTTGTCAGCGCAATGCTGTATCTCCATGTCTATCCCAGATCTGAGCGTTTTCCAACGTATTCGATTGTGCTCCGCGCAATCGGTGTCGTCGGAGTGCTCATTCTTTTTGGGATCTTTCGTCGAACAACGAGCGCTGGACAAGCCGCATGGATCGACCCCTCTTACCCGGAGATACTAGGTCTCATCGGTTTCAGCTATCTTGCCGCGGCAATTCTCTATATCCCCACGCGGCGATGGAAATGGTCATCGTTGTTGTGGTTTGTTCTTCTGCTCGCTTTTTGCATAGTTTCAACAGCAAAGCTGATTCCTGTCCCCGGAAGAATTCCAATCTATATCTGGCCCTTTGACAACGGAGCCATGGCCTCTATCCTTATGGCTGGAGTCGTGACCTCGCAACTTCTGCTGGGCACTGATCGACGCCTTATGCCACAGAAGGCAATTGCGCGAGCTCTCGGACTAGGCGCGCTGATACTGATTGCCGGGTGGATTTGCGTTCCCCTTGGCATCTCCAAGATTCGTGCCACTCCCACGTGGTCGTTGTGGAGTATTGGGGCTGCGATGCTCCTGTTCACATTTCTATACTGGCTATGTGATCTCAAGGGGAGGAATAAGTGGGCCATCTTGGTGAGGCCAGCAGGCTCTAATGCGCTTCTAACCTACCTGTTGCCCGATCTGTCGTATTTTCTTTTCGCCACGGCTGGGATCACGTATCTCGATACCCACTTCAGCTTCGGTTGGCCGGGAGTTATCAAGACACTGGCTTTTACTCTCTTGATGTTAGTGCTGGCTTTCTTGCTTACCAAGGCAAGAGTTCGCCTGCAACTGTGAGTCGGCAACTGTCATGCAAACATTGCTCAAGTCGTATCTTTCTTGCGTTTTCAATCGAGCAGCCTTTTCGACATCCTTCGATTCTAATTGTCATGCGACGTCGTATCTCTCCTCGCGTATCCTTGTAGAGAGTCCATGTAATGAATGATTCCGTTGCGGTCGGTAGACCAGCTCACCTGCGCCACACGAACGCGCTTACGGTCCTCAGGCTGTTACGAGAGGCAGGTGCCTGTTCCCGAGCGGATCTGGTACGGGCCTCCGGCCTGAGTGCGCCCACAGTGACAAACGTAGTCGGCGATCTGGTCGCGGCAAATCTGGTTAAGGCACTGGGGGAAGGGGAGTCGAGCGGGGGCCGTCCGCCAGACCTGATTCGTTTCAACGCGGAACGGGGTTGCCTGCTCGCCGTGCAGGTCGCTTCCCAATCCCTCTCGTTTTTGCTAACAGACCTGAGTGGCGCAGAACTGGAAAATTCAAGGGTTTTGCTGGCCGGTCATAAAACGACTCCCGAGGCGATCTGTCACCTGATTGACATTGAACTTCGTCGCCTGCTCAGGAAGCAAAAATTAGCACGTGAACAACTGCTGGTTTTGGTGGTCGCGGTTCCGGCGATAACGAACGTTGATGACGGCATTGTTGTCTCGGTAAGCACGCTAGACAATTGGCGAAGTGTTCCTCTGCGTGCGTTGCTGAATAAGGTCGTCCGCTGCCTGGTCATCGTGGAAAACGATACCAACTTATCCGCTTTGGGCGAGCGCTATCGCGGTGCTGCCCGATTTGAAGAGACATTCACCTTGATTAACATAGGGGCCAACGTGAGCGCCGGCATCGTATTGGGCGGACGCATTCATCACGGTGCGCAGTGGTCAGCGGGCGAGATCGGCTATCTTCGCCTGCCCAAGATCTCACGCGCTCTTCCGAGGCTTCATGAATTCGGCGAATTGGAAAGCGTTCTCACGAGTTCCGCGATTCTCAAGAGCTGGCACGAGTCAACTCGCAAGTCGCAAGCACGTGGTGTCGCAGCCAAGCGAGAGAGGAACGTCGCAGAGATTCTGAAGCTTGTTCAATCGGGAGACAAGCGTGCGGCAAAGATCATTGAAAGCCGTGCGGCGATTGTCTCCGACATCATCGTGAATCTGGCGCTGATCCTGAATCCGGGCCTCATCCTGCTCGCAGGCGAGGTCGGTAGCCACCCCGTCCTGCTCGCTTCGGTGCAAAAGGAGCTTGAGCGCAGCGAATTTGCTGTGACCAGAATCTCTGCAGCCTCTCTCGGCGATTTCGCCGCACTCTGGGGCGCGATCGCCGCGGCGCTGGAAGAAATCCCGCTTGTCTTGCTGCCACTACCGCGCAGCTAATTGCCCTGTACGATAGAAATAGCATCGCGCTTGAGCCGGTGCGAAGACAGCATACGAATGTCGAGCCAATCATGAATACTCCCGATACTTCCGAAATCGCGTCATCCGCAGCCTTGGATTCAGATCATGGCTCCGTTCGTTTTAGCTTCGAAAACACGTATGCCCGATTGCCGGAGCACTTCTACTCACGTGTGAACCCCACGCCCGTAGCGGCGCCGCGCCTCATCAAGGTGAACGTTGCATTGGCCCGAGGCCTGGGCCTGGATCCAACTGCTCTGGCGAGCGAACAAGGAGTGGAGATCCTCGCAGGAAACCGCGTCGCCGCGAGATCCGAGCCTCTGGCGCTTGCATATGCAGGCCATCAGTTCGGATATTTCGTGCCGCAACTGGGCGACGGCCGCGCCAACCTGCTTGGCGAGTTGATGGGCACGGACGGCGTGCGCTATGACATTCAACTCAAAGGCTCGGGGCCGACTCCCTTCTCGCGTCGTGGCGATGGTCGAGCCGCACTGGGTCCCGTCCTGCGCGAGTACATCGTCAGTGAAGCCATGGCGGCCCTGGGAGTGCCGACAACCAGAGCCCTTGCCGCCGTGACCACGGGAGAACAGGTTCGCCGCGAAGCGTTCTTTCCTGGAGCCGTGCTGACCCGAGTAGCTGCGAGCCATCTTCGCGTGGGCACCTTCCAGTATTTCGCTGCAACGGGAGATGTGGAAGCTGTACGCATTCTGGCCGACTACGCCATCGCGCGGCACTATTCTGCCGCCGCCGAGTCGAAGCAGCCATATCGCGCTCTGCTGGATGGCGTAATTAGCCGTCATGCGCATCTCGTCGCACAATGGATGCTCCTCGGCTTCATCCACGGCGTGATGAACACCGACAACAGCTCCATCTCGGGCGAGACGCTCGATTACGGCCCCTGCGCATTCATGGAAGCATACGACCCGCAGATGGTCTTCAGTTCCATCGACCATCAGGGTCGCTACTCCTATGGCAATCAGCCCCGCATCGATCTATGGAACCTGACGCGTCTTGCCGAAACGTTGCTGCCCGTTCTGGAACAGGAGACGGGAAGCAAGGAAGCAGCGCTTGCCTCCGCTAACGAAGCCCTTGCCGCATTCGCTCCGCAGTTTGAAGCTTCGCAAGCTGCTGGCCTGCGCAAAAAGCTTGGACTGTTGACAGAGCGCGACGGCGATCTTGAACTGGCTCAGGACCTGCTGCGTCGCATGGCCGCCAACCGCGCAGACTTTACGCTGACCTTCCGCCGGCTTTGCGATGCCGCAGCCAGTGCGGACGGAGACGACGGCGTGCGCAAGCTGTTCTCCGACCCTGCGGCTTATGATGCATGGGTCGTGGGATGGCGCAGACGCCTCGAAGACGAGTCTGATTCAGCAGAAACGCGTGCTGACGTTATGCGGAGAGCAAACCCGGCATACATCCCGCGCAACCATATCGTCGAAGCAGTGATCGAGGCTGCGGTCGGACAAGAGAACTTCCAGCCGTTTGAGGAATTGCTCGAAGTGGTCTCCCATCCCTACGAGGAGCGGCCGGGACTGGAACGGTACGCCACTCCAGCCAGCCCCGACGAGCGTGTCCTTCAGACATTCTGCGGGACGTAAGCGGCGGGACTGCGAGTTCAAGAAGATTCGCAGTCCCGCCACTGTTTCTATATATATCTATAGTTTAGATATTTGGTGGGAATCCCAGCCTCCGCCCAATGCTTTGATGAGCAGAACGCTGGCGTCCAATTGCCGATGCATCAGTTCAATGTCATTTCTCTGGTTCGCCAGCGCCACAGTCTGCGACGTGACTACCTGGAGATAAAGCTCAAGGCCGCCGGTATAACGCGCCTGAAATGTATCGAGTGATTCCAGGGCCTCGGCCGTGGCGCGCTGCTGCTGTTTCCGCTCTGTCTCCAAAATGCGCAGCGCGGCAAGATTGTCTTCGACCTGTTGAAATGCCTCCAGCGCGGTCTGACGGTATGTGGCGACGGTTGCATCATATCCGGCGCGTGCCTGCTCAGAAACCGCATGGCGGCGTCCGCCATCGAAGAGAGTCTCCGACATGGAAGGACCCACAGCCCAAAGACGGCTTGGCCAGCTGAACCAGTTCAATGCGGACGTTCCCTCCATGCCAACAAGCGCACTGAGAGAAAGCGTCGGATAGTAGGCTGCCTTCGCAATTCCGATTTGTTCGTTGGCAGCGGCCATGCGGCGTTCTGCCGCTGCGATATCCGGACGGCGTTCGAGCAGTGCGGAGGGCACGAGTCCGGGAACAACCGGCAGTTGCGGTGCCTGAATGTTGATCGGACTGCGAGGAATAGTTAACGCGGCCGGAGGCTTGCCGATCAGCACCGCGATGGCATGCTCATACTGCGTGCGTTGAACTTCAGCATCCGTGCGCTGAACACGTGCCTGATCCAATTGTGTCTCCGCCTGCGTAACGTCGGATGTAACCGCAAGACCGCCATTGAAGCGGTCTCGCGTCAGTTGCACGGCGTCTTCGTAAGCCTTGATCGTATCGTCCAGCAACTGTTCCTGCCCGTCGGCGCTGCGCAGGCCAAAGTAATCCGTCGCCAGCTCCGCATGAAGACTCAGCCTCACGCTCTCCATATCAGCCGCACTCGCCTGTGCCTGTGCCCTTGCTGCAGTTACCCCGCGACGAATGCGTCCCCAAAGGTCGATCTCATAGTTCAGATCGAGCGGCAGAGTAAAGTCTCCACCGCCGTTATTGGCCAGGCTCGAATAAAAATATGGTTCGTTCGCGGACTCCCGCATCGTATGCGCGCTGGCTCCAACGCCCACCGTCGGAGCCTCGCTCGATCGTGCGAAGCCGATGGCCGCGCGGGCAGAGCGAAAGTTCGCCTCAGCGATCTTCAATGTCTGGTTCGCGTCATTCACCTGCGCTTCGAGAGTGTCGAGCTCAGGATCCTGATACATGCGCCACCAGTCGCCCTTCAGGGTCTGATCGCTGGGCTGCCCCGGTCTCCATCCATCATTTGCGGACGACGTATCGGCAGGCGCTTCCTTGAAGGCAGGCGCGGTGATCGCAGCGGGCTGCTTGTAATTGGGACCAACCTTGCAGCCCGCTATCAGCAGCAACGTGATGCCCGGTATAAGCAGAAGAGATCGATTCATCGTGTAGCTCCAGCGGCGGCTATAAATTGCGAACTGGCTTCTCGTGTCACTGCGCAATGGAAACCTTCTGTCCTTCGTTCAACAGATCGCTTGGATTGCTGACCAATGTTTCTCCGCCGTGCAATCCCTGGGATATTGCAACCTGCGAACCCTGGTCCTGACCGATGTCGACCGGGATAAAATGCACCCGGCTATCCGCCGATACCGAAACGACATGCATTCCGTTCTTGTCGATGACCAGCGCCGTTGAGGGAATGATGACCGACGGCTTGCTGGCTGTGACGTCAAAGGTCATCTCGCCGTACATGCCGGGGACCAGCGAGCCATCGCTGTTATCCACCTGAACCTCGGTGAGCATCGTGCGGGCAGCCAGGTCCACGGAGTCCGCGGTGCGAGTAACCTTGGCGACGTAGCGGCGGCCGGGCCTTTCTTGCACGGTGAGAGTCGCCTCTTGTCCATCCTTGATCGAGAGCGCATCCGATTGCGGAACCTCGATCTGAACGCGAAGGATGTTGCTCTGCGCGATGCTGAAAAGACTCGTCGCGCCATTGTCGCTGCCGTTGTTCACGAGGTCGCCCCGTTCAACATTGCGAGCCGTGATCACCCCATCGAATGGAGCAACGACCCGCTCGAATCCCTGCATTTGCACCAGGCGATCGACGTTGGCCTTTCGCGATTTCAGGCTGGCCTGGGCAGCGTCGATGTTGGCATGCGCCGCCGATACATCCGCCGTGCGCGCATTGAATGCCTCGTCCGCTTCGTCAAGGGATTGTTGCGTCACGGCGCGCTTGCTGATCAGCGGCGCGTACCGGTCGCGGGTGATGCGCGCGATGTCGAGATTTGCCTGCGCCTGCTCGAGTGCAGCCTTCATCTGTTCGACAGCGGCCGAGGCCTGCAGTACATCCGCCCGTGCCTGGTTCAGCTGCTGGTCAACCTCAGGGCTTGCAATGATGGCCAGTGTCTGTCCCGCCTTCACATGCGCACCGATATCGACAAGCCGTTTCTCGACGTAGCCATTCGTGCGCGCAAAGACAGAAGCGCTATACAGCGGCTGCAGATTCCCAGGCAGTGTAACCGCACTCTGTGGAGAACCCAACCGCGAATGGATCACGGTGACTTCGGGAGTAAGAACAGTACTGGCCCGAACCACGTCGCGCGCTTCTTCGCTTCTGAATATGCGCGGAACAATTCCAATCGCCAGCAGGACGATCAGCAGCACAACGCCACCGGCGATGCGGGGAGCCTTGCGGGATGTTTGAGTATTCGTCTGAATGGTCGTCATTGTGCGATCTCCTCTGCAGTCGCTTCGCGTCTTCCGTGAATGAGGCTATACATCAAGGGAACGAAGAACAGCGTTGCGAACGTGGCCATCGATAAGCCGCCGATGACGGCGCGCGCCAGCGGTGCATTCTGCTCTCCGCCTTCGCCAAGTCCAAGCGCCATCGGCAGCATCCCGACGATCATCGCGAACGCCGTCATCAGGATGGGCCGCAAGCGCGTCGAGCCGGCGCTGACAGCAGCTTCGAGAGCTGTGTGCCCGCTTTCACTCTGTTGCTTAGCAAACGTCACCAGCAGAATGGAATTCGCCGTCGCAACGCCGATGGACATGATGGCTCCCATCAGGCTGGGCACGCTGAAGGTCGTCTGCGTCAAGAAGAGCGCCCATACGATGCCACAGAATGCTCCCGGAAGAGCGCAGATGATGATGAACGGATCGAGCCAGCTCTGATAGTTCACCACCATCAGCAGATAGACCAGCACCGCTGCGAAGACGAGTCCGATGCCGAGACGCGTAAACGCCTCATGCATGCTTTCCACCTGTCCGCGCACCTCGATGGTGTTGCCGGGAGGCAGTTTCTTCTGCTCCTCATCGACAATCTTCTGAACCCGCTTCGCAATCGACCCGAGATCGGTAGCCTGCGTATTGAGCAGCACATCGTAGACTCGCTGCACGTTGTGATGATTGACCACGATTGGTTCGTAAGACGGACTGATCGTCGCCATGTTGCCAAGCATCTCAGTCTGGTTCGGCACAGTCTTGATCGGGATCGGCGTCTCCTTCAGCATGTTCATCGAATCCAACCGATACTGCGGTGTCTGCGCAGTCACCGTGTAGGTGATCCCCATCTTGGGGTCGGCCCAGAAGTTCGGCGCGACAGCATAACCCGAGGCCATGGATACAAACAGACTGTTGGCCACATCCTGCTGCGTAAGGCCGAACTGCGCAGCACGCGTCCTGTCGACGTCAATCTTGAGTGTGGGACTATCCATCACCTGCTGCGTGTGAACATCGACCGCCCCTGGTACAGCTGCAATCTTCGTGCGAAGATCACGCGCCACATCGAAGTTGCCCTCACTCGTGCCCTGCACCTGCACATCAATCGGCGCGGTCACGCCGAAGTCCAGAATGCGCGTCACCATGTCGGCAGGCTCGAAGTAAAAGGTGATCGACGGAAAGTCCTTGGGCAGCACCTTTCGCAGTTGCTCGATATAACCCTCCGTCGCAGAATGCTTCTCGTTCAGCGATACGAGGACTTCTCCATCGAAAGCTCCGATATTCGGCGTGAAGCCGAAGGTGAAGCTGATCGGATCCTGCGGCAAACCGATGTCGTCAAGAACCAGGTCAAGCTGATCCGGCGGAATGATCTCGCGGATCTTCTGCTCCACCTGGCTGAACATCACGCTCGACTCCTCGATACGCGTTCCAGGCATGGCGCGCATATGCAGCCGGAACTGGCCCGTATCCACACTGGGGAAGAAGTCCTGCCCGACAAAAGGAAGCAACACAAATGCCGTTGCCATCACGCAGGCGCAGGCAATCAAGGCGGTTCGCTGATGTTCGATGAAGCCATGCAACAAGCCTGTATAAAAGGCCTGAAAGCGCAGATAAGCAGCATTGAAGCCGTCGTTGAACTTCTCGAACCACGACGGCCGCGGCTCCTCGGCAGTGTGATCCGACGCCTTCTCCGAGTAATGCGTTTCGCCGGCCAGCAGGAAGTTGACCAATGTAGGCACGAGCGTTCGCGAAAGGATGTACGAGGCCATCATTGCAAAGACCACAGCCATTGCCATCGGCGTAAACAGATACTTCGCCGGCCCGGTGAGAAAGACGACAGAGACGAAGACAATGCAGATCGTCAGCGTCGACACAAACGTCGGCGCGGCAATCTCCGACGCTCCCTTAAGCACAGCATCGAAAAGCGAGTGCCTATCCATGTGCCGATGAATATTCTCGATGGTGACGGTAGCGTCATCGACCAGGATACCGACAGCCAGCGCCAGCCCGCCCAGGGTCATCGTATTCAACGTCTGCCCAAGCGCATTCAGAATGATGATCGAACTCAGGATCGAGAGCGGAATCGAGACGGCAATAATCAACGTGCTGCGCCAGCTCCCGAGAAACACCAAGATCATGAGCGCGGTCAGCATCGAAGCAATGATCGCCTCGCGCACAACTCCAGTGATCGATGCGCGAACGATCACCGACTGGTCAAACAGTCCCTTGATCGTCATGCCCTTTGGCGCAGCCGCCTGCACTGCGGGCAATATCTTGTTCTTGATATGGTCGATAATCGAGAGCGTCGATACGGAACCGCTGCGATAGATCGGAGTCAGCACCGAAGGCTTGCCGTTGGCCCGCACAACATTCTGCTGCACCATCCATCCATCGCGCACATGCGCAACGTCGCGCATGAAGATCACCGAGTTTCCAACCACCTTGACAGGGACATCGTTCAAGGCAAGCGCATCGATCGGACTATTGTTGAGGCTCGAACCATACTCACGGCCACCGATCTTGATTGTGCCGGTGGGCATGGTCACGTCCTGCGACGTGATGGCACTCTCCACGTCTATGGGTGTCAGGCCCTTCGCCAGCAGAGCCTGCTGATTCAGATCCACCATGATCTGTCGCACTACACCGCCATGTGGCGCCTCAAGCAGCGTGCCCGGAACGACCGAGATCTTCTGCCGCACCCGGAAGATGCCGTAGTCATACAACTCCGATTGCGAGAGCGAGTCACTCGATAGAGCAAGCTGATAAATCGGCACCGTCGATGCACTGAAGCGCAGCACCCACGGCGGATTCACGCCCGGAGGAAAGCGAAACCGAATCGATTGCGTAGCCGCGCCGACCTGCGCGATAGCCGCATCAATGTGCACCTGCGGCTGAAAGTAGATCATCAGCACCGCGTAGCCACGCACCGTCTGCGAGTCGATCGACTTTACGTCGTTCACCGTCGACATGATGAACTCGTTGAAGGTCGTAATCCGCTGTTCCATCTCCTGCGCCTGCAGGCCCCGGTAATCGTAGACCACCGTAATGACAGGGATATCGATGTTCGGCAGGATGTCGGTAGGCATCGTTGCCACGGACGCGATGCCCAACAGCAGAATCAGAATGGCGGCGACGACAAAGGTATACGGCTTCGTCAGCGCAAGCTTGACAATCCACATGGATGAATTCTTTCCATTTAGGCAGAGACGTGCTGCGTCAATCGTCGTTGCCGGCAGCTCCCGCGAGACACCAATCGAGCGCCCGGGAGGTTGGGATGATAAGGCCACGGAAATTTACGGCCTTTGTGCTACGCCTCGAATGCGGATGCCCCGCCAAGACGCGAATAAGACATAACAGGACGCCTGACTGTAGCGCGCCGGGAAATTATCAGAACTATTCCGCAAGGGTTGGCAGGGCCATCGAAATTCCTCGCCTGAACTATAGATTATTTATAGTTTTAAAACGTCGCAGATTATTTACAATCAATAGTCATGGCAAGTAAAGCGCACTCGCTTCATCGGGATTCAATGGCTGATCGCGTCAAGCAGGATCTCCTGCGCAGGATCATGAGCGGAGAGCTGTCGCCGGGCGCGCGTCTGGTGGAGCTGCAGATAGCAAAGGAGTTGAATACCAGTCAGGGTCCAGTGCGGGAGGCGCTGTGCGAGTTGGAAGGACTCGAGCTCGTCGTGACCGAACCGTACAAGGGAACCCGCGTGCGAGAGGTGACAGCGCAGGACATTCGCGAGGCCTATATGGTTCGCGCCGTCCTTGAGGAGCTTGCCGGACAACTTGCAGCCGCCCACTTCAGAGGCTCAGTCGCAGCCTTGAAGAAAGCCGCAACAGCCATACTCGAAGCGGCGCGCACGAAGGACATTGCGGCGTATGCCCGCCATGATATGCACTTCCATCGATTGATTGTGCAGGGCGCATCCAACAGGATCCTGCTTCGCAGCTGGAATTCGCTTGCCTTTGAGGTGCGGCTTCAAATGTGGTTGGCGAAAGGCAATATCGACCTGATGGTCGTGCAGGAAGCGCATTGGAAGATCATTGACGCGCTGGAGCAGGGAGATGGCCAGCTGGCCGGTGAACTTCTCCGGAGCCACATCTTCAATTTTCCAGTCAGCAGCCCATTGCCGCTGATCCAAATCGGCCAATCCCCACAGCCGTGCCAAAAGCGAGTTTAAAGCATTTTAGGAAATTGTATAGTCCACACAGCGTGGTGAAGAGTGGCCTTTCCTTGATAGAAAGGCCACGCGAGCATTTGCTGTTCGATCTACACCTTTCCTAAAATGCTTTGGGCCACCCACTTTGCATGCGTGACCCATTGTTGGTGAACTCCGGCAACCTGCTATGGCTCTGGGAAAAGGGTAATCAACGCTCCCATCTTTGGCGTTCCGATACCGGTGGATAGGTCATATCCGGGAGTGGTCGGGAATAAACCGTTGTTGTTGGTCGTCTGACCCTTTCCGGTAATGTCGTTGAAATAACCCTTGGCATCGATGCTATACAGCAGGTAGAGAAGCGGGTTCGCGTTGCCGATCCGGCCGCGCCAAAGGCCGTCGTGGTCAGCAATGATCGCCGACCAGAGTGGTGACGACAGGCTGGTGCCGCCGATGCCGAACCAGCCAGGAGGTGTTTGTTCTCCGCTGAAGCCGCCGCATGCGCTGAAGGGCGTGCTGGCGTTTCCAGTGCAGTATTCAGCGTAAGGAGTGTAAGCGTCGGCATTGGCTGAGATGTCCGGAGTCTCTCGGCACGGTTTTCCTTTTGCAGCCAGCGAGCACTGAGTCGTTCCATTTCCGTATGTCGTGAACGAGTTATTGACCCCGGGTCCAAACTGGTAGGCAGGCCGACCCCAGAATTGGCTGTTTCCACCGCCACCCGCGCCCGTTGCGCTGCACCAGAAGAAGCCTGGTAAGCCACCTTCGTTTGCACTCTCGTTACAAAGGTTGTCGACGTTCCACACGGACTCCACGCCCTTAGGGTACTTTGGATCCGGGTTCGCGTCCGGATTGAATGATTCGAAGGAGGTACCGCCAACGCTCGTTACCCACGGCTGGGCAGGAGGGTCAAGGACGTTGACGATGGTTGTTCCATCGCTCCTGATGCAAGAGAAAGCTCCAGTGTCGCCCTCCGCGCCGAACATGCTCTGTCCCTGAAGAGCCATCTGTTCGAAGATCAGATTCTCCGCCTGGACGGTTGCAGCACCGGCGTCATTTTCACATACGGCCCAGCTGGAGCTGATTACGTCAGCGATGTCATCCTGTGCGATCTTTGTGTACTCATCCAGCTCAGTCTGCCCCGTGAAATCATTCGGAGCCTCGTAGACTAGGAGATGTTTTGCGTTTGGTGCGACCGCGAGTTGCATTTCGATGTCGGCGTCGACCTCAATGTCTCCGGAATAGCCGTTGAATTGCGGCGGGCACTCATCGCCAGTAGGGCAGACGGGACTGAGCGGGCCTCCGTCAACGAGGATGTCTTTCAGCGGAGCCTTGTAATCCGTGCCATAGAAGTATTCTGCCCAGGTGTTTATGTCGGACTGCTGGTAGGCGGATAGCTCAAAGACAGCAAGATTAGCGCCAGCCCCCTTACCTCTCGGTCCCAGCTCCGGTGCGCCATAGATCGAATTGACCTGCGACGGCGTCAGACCATTGCATCCCGGGCCACCGCCGTAACCGAACGGAAACCCTACGCCATTGTCGACTGCGTTGTATAACTGAGCCGTGGTTGGATAGGGAGCTTCACAGCTTGGAGTGGCGGGCATTGTGTGCTTCTGCGCGCGTACCGCCATGGACTGCGCGCGCACCGTATTCGAAAGGCCCACGACTCCGAGAACTCCGGAGGCCAGGCTTGCCGGCAGTTGAACCTCGGAAGCATTTGAGTAATAGATGACTCCTCTCGGATTGCGGTAGTTGCGCAGGCTGGTCTTGAATGTCGCTTCCACCATGCTGCTCGGTCCACTCACCCGCACCAGAAAAGGAGACGAAGATGTTTCCACGTCCAGGCCACTTTCCCGCAGATAGTTGGTGATTGCGGCCACCTGTGCATTGCTTGGGGCAAAACGTGAGTAGAACTCTCCCTGTCCGAGCCAGTGTTGGTAGCTCTTGCTATTCAAGTCGTAGACACTCTCTAAAAGATCGGATAGCTCTGACTCGTTGCGGGGTCTAAGGACAACCTCAACTGTCATCCGCGAACTGGTGAACTCGCCCATGACGGTGTCCGTCGTGGGTTTGATACTACCGGGAATCGCGGAAAAACCATTTTCAACCGCCGCATAGACTGTCGCTGACAGGTTCAGGGACAGCGCAAGCACTGCGAATGCAGCGCAAAGCTTTCTTGGATTACATGCCATTGTGACCTCCAGATTGTCATTCGGGACCGAGAGCCGTGCCTGATGGGACGGCGCATCAACAGATCGCGTCGAAGCGTGAGTTTTGGGAGAGGACGGTTACAGGAACATTCTGTTGGGCCGAAACCTTATGGGAACGGCAATAGACTGTCAAGCAGAAATTGTTGTCCGCGAAAGATTCTCGCCCGGGCGGCGGGGATCAGATCCTAAGCCGTTGATTCGACAATAGATTGCTCGGTAATACAAGCGGGTGCTACACTCTGCAATGTGCCCTTGCGCGGTTTCCTGAACCGAAGCTCGCAGCTTCCAATCCTGCCATGGTCACCAGATTCTACTGCCTGTCCTGCGTGTTGCGTCGTAGAGTTTTTCGACAGATGCGCGCGCCACCGATCACGGAGACTCACCAGGATGTTCGGGAAGGCGGTGAAAATCCGCCACTGCCCCGCAACTGTGAGCGCACCCGCGGGCTCATTCGTCGTTCATGAGAGCTCTCGCGGAAATCCGGCCAAGTGCCACTGGGTTTCTCCATCAAGGAGACGCCTGGGAAGGCGGTTCGGAAATGCGCAAGTCAGGATACCGGTCCTACGGTGCCAATCACCTGCTTACGTTCCGAGGGGAACGGAGGATTTTGATGTCCATTTCGAAAGATCGTTTCGCGGCGCTCACGCGGATTTTCTGCGCTGCTTTTCTTCTTCTCGCTCCCATAATCTTGCATGCCGGTGTTATTCGCGGCACGGTCACTGACACCAGCGGAGCAACGGTAACAGGCGCAACAGTGGTGCTTATCAATGGGGCCAGTTACTTGGCCAAGACCGTTTCGACTGCAGATGGAAGCTTTGAGTTTGTTACCGGCAGGAGCGGACGATTCTCGCTCACGATTACCGCTCAGGGCTTTCGCCAGGTTCAACCCGCGGCTTTCTACGCCGGGATGAACGACAACATCGAGAAAAATCTCGTGCTGGAGCCGGAGTGGGTCCACCAGGCGATTGTTGTCACCGCAACCGGAACGCCAGTGCCGCAGCAGCAGACCAGCGCAGCCACCACGGTTCTTGGCTCGCTCGACCTGGCCCTGCGCACCAACTTCACAGATGCGTTGCGCCTCATGCCAGGCACCGTCTCCACGCAGATCGGCCAGACGGGCTCGCAAGCGTCTCTGTTCATCCGCGGCGGCCCATCGGATGCGAACAAGGTTCTGCTCGATGGCGTAAGCATTGGCGATCTCGGCGGGCGTTTCGATTTCGGCCCCCTCAGCACCACCGGCATCGACAGCGTCGAGGTCTATCGCGGGCCCAATTCAAGCCTCTACGGAGCGGATGCCGCCAGCGGAGTCGTCGCCTTTACCACGCCGAAGGGAACCGGTGCTTCCCCCGTCCTGCACATGGACAGCGATGTAGGCAACTTCAACTCCTCGCGCGAACACGGCGAGGTCTCTGGCTCCCAGAAGAAGATCGATTACCTCACCGGACTTTCCTGGTTGCAGACCTCCAACGCACTGCCCAACGACGAGTTTCATGTGGCGACCGGATCGGGCAACCTAGGCTGGCAGCCTCTGGGCAGTACCCAGGTTCGTGGAACAGTCCACTACGGCTCCGATGCGACCGGGGTTCCCAACGCATGGGACTTCTATCACGTTGCCGACGACGCCACGCAGAAGGACCAGGATCTTATCGTGAGCGGCACGATCGATAACCAGACTACAGGCGACTTCCACAACTCCCTCCGCTATGGCCTCGCCCGCAAGCGCGAGCAATACAATCTCTGGCAGCCCTCCGGCCAACTCATCGAATACGCAAACAGCCCCACGTTCGGGCCTTCCTATGCGTATTTCGGGAATTCCGTCACTTTCACGGGAGCCAACGGCTACACCGCCTCCGGCCGCGCCATGCTCGACTATCCGGAACAATATCCATTCAATGAACAATTCGTCTCCAACCGCGATCAGCTCGTGTATCAGGGGGACTACCGTTTTACTCCGCACTTCATCGGGCTCATCGGCTTTCACTACGAAGATGAGCGCGGCCTCGAAAACATTCCGACCTTCGCCACCTATGAAACCACCGAGCGGACCAACTACGACTACGTGGCCTCAGTCCATGGCGACTACAAGGGACGCGCCTTCTACACACTCGGCGGCAGCCTGGAACACTACTCCCTCTTCGGCACGCAAACCTCGCCGCGCGCAAGCCTCTCGTATTACGCAGTCATGCCGCGCCACAACATCTTCAGCGGCACCAAGATTCTGACCAACTTCGGCGACGCTGTTCGCGAACCGGCCCTCACCGATCAGTTCGGCTCGCTCTACCAGTTCCTCGTCACCAACGGCTATGCGTCCGTCGCGCAGGAGCTGCATATTTCGCCGCTGGCCGCGCCTACCACCCGCACTTATGAGGGAGGTGTCGAGCAGGACTTCCTCTCGGACCGCGTAACCTTCCGCGCCACCTATTTCCACAACGAGTTTGGTAAGCAAATAGAAGGTGTCGGAGGATTGGTTCTGCCCAATTTGATACCGGGGTTAACGTCAACGCAGCAGCAGCAGCTCGAGACCGCACTCGGTTACTACTACACCGACGACTATCCTCTCTCGGTCAACTCCGAAGCCTATCGCGCGCAGGGAATCGAGACAAATGTCGAAAGCGGTATAGGAAGCAAGATCTTTCTGCGCGGCGGCTACACCTGGCTGGAAGGGGTGGTCCAGCGCTCTTTCGACAGCGACAACGAAGCCCTCACCGGCGGCTACGCACCCACATACAACGGCATCGCAGTCGGAGCCCTGTCGCCGCTAAAAGGAGCGCGGCCGTTTCGCATCCCTCCCCACACCGGCTTCGTCTCAGCCAGCTACGCGGGCAAGCGCTGGACCGTGGTTTCGACCGGCAGCTTCGCCAGCCGCAGCGATGACTCGACCTTTCTCGAATACCAGGATCTCTCCGGCGGCAACTCGCTGCTCTTGCCCAATCGCAATCTCGACCACGGCTACGCCAACATCAGTCTCGGCGGGACTTTCCACTGGTCATCGCGAATGGCGATCTATGGTCAGACCGAGAATCTGACCAGCAGCCAGCACATCGCGCCTATCGGCTATCCGAGCCTGCCGTTCACTTTCCGCACAGGCGTGCGCATACGGCTGGGTAAGGGAACTGGAGAGTAACTCCCGCAGTTCGGGGCAAATCCGTTCCACGGCGCGACAAGCGCTGTCTGGATTTCGCCCCACTTTTCCACCGCTTTTAGTGTATTGACAATAGATTCATTATTGTACGGAAGCATTCCTGTGTTAATAAATATTCACACCATCGTCGTTTTCTATTAATAGTGCGCCGCATCACCGGAGAGCATTCTATAAGACGGGTAGGCAGAGCACCTTCCCGTTAAGATCACTCCAACTCATTCTTGAAAAAGCACTTTTGAGGAGACTATGACCATAACTTACTGGAGGCGCAGCGTCGCCGGCAGCCTGTTTGCGCTCGTCACCCTTTTAGTTAGCCTTGCGCCCGCCTTTGCCCAGCAGACCCTTGGATCAATCAACGGAACAGTTTTGGACACGTCCGGTGCGTCCGTTCCAGACGCAACAATCTCGGTGACCAATAGCCAGATCGATCTGACACGCACGGCCAGGTCTCAGGCGAACGGGTTCTTTCAGATATTCAATCTGCCCATCGGCACCTACAAGGTGACAATCACCCACGACGGATTCGACACCACCGACCTGTCCGGCGTTACGGTGCAGGAAGCCCACGCCACGACAGTGAACGGTACCCTCAAGGTGGGTAAAGTCTCCGAGTCGGTGGAAGTGACCGCAAATCCGCTGCTCAACGCAACGGATGCGACGAACGGCTACACACTGGATGCAGCAGAAATTGAGGAGACCCCACTCGCAACTGGCAGCTTTACCCAGTTGGCAGTTCTCGCTCCCGGCGTCAACGCCGAGTTGCTGAGCGGCGTCGGTACCAATGCGGGCTTGGGCAACCAGCCCATCTGGGCCAACGGCCAGCGCGACACGTCGAATACCTTCCAGGTGAATGGTGTAGACGTCACCAACTTATTTAATGGCAAGAGCTCCAGCCAGGATACTTCGCAGCGCTATAACTTCAACATCGGCGAGGGCAGCAACACGGCCGGGTCCATTCAAAACGGCACCTCGGTATATGGCTCCAACGGCAACGGCATGCCCTCGCCGCCGCCGGACTTCCTCCAGGAACTACGCGTCAACACTTCCATGTACGACGCCCAGCAGGGAGCCACCAGCGGTGCCCAGATTGACGCCAACACGCGCACTGGTTCCAACAAGTGGCATGGCTCGGCTTTCGGGACCCGCGCAACCAATGTCTTCAACGCCGCGCCGTTTTTCTTCAAACTGGCAAATATCCAGGGCACGCTCCCGAATGCGCTCGTAAATCCCGAGCTTCACCGGGACACGATCGGCGGCACCGTTGGCGGTCCACTCTGGAAAGATAAGCTCTTCTTCTTCGGCGCTTATCAGAACCTGCATACCTCGGATCAGTCCACCGGCCTTTCGCAATTTGACGTGCCCTACGGACTGACCGACGACCGCTCCTCCGCAGGTATCCTGAATGCGCTGAACTCGTATTACACGGCGAGCGGAGCCGCAACGGTTTCCAGCTACAATATCGATCCCATCGCGATGGCATTGCTCAACGCAAAGCTGCCTAATGGTCAGTACATGATTCCTTCCGTTCAGAACAACGATCCGGCGCTTGTTACTGGTAATTTACCGAACGTAACACTGATCGGCACTACGCTCTTCAATGCACAGCAAGCCACCGCGGCGATCGACTACAACGCGACTGCGACGGATCATGTTTCCCTGAAGTACTACTACCAGCACGATCCGTATTCCGCTCCGTACACGGCATCCAAGACTGGCGGCTTTCCTGAAAACGAAGATTCAGGCTCTCAAGTGGCGGCTATCAGCAACACAATCGCCATCGGCCCGCGCATCAACTGGGAACAGCGCCTTGGCTTCGCGCGCATCAAGGTCTACAGCAACTTCCAGCAGCAGGTCACTGACTCTGGCAGTGGTGGACCCACCTTTGGCATCAACTTTCCCAATGCAACCGGTTTGCCGGGCATGACCTTTGACGATTTTGCCTACAAGAACAAGAACAGCTCGATTACTGCCGGTCCAGCCAGTGACTTTATCAATGACGGTTATTTCCAGAACCGTCTCAACCCATCCAGCAACGTCATCTTCGCTATCGGCAAGCACACGCTGGTTGCCGGCGGAGGCGATAGCTACACGCAGTTGAATATCCGCAACCTTCGCACCGGGCTGGGATCGGTGACCTTTTCAAATTTCCCCCAATTTCTCTCCGGCGTGGTGCACAGTTCAAGTGTGCTGGACAGCATCAGCGCTCAAGGCCAGAACCTCTCCAACCGCTATTACCGCTCCAACGAGGCTTCCGGGTATGTGCAGGACAAGTATCAGGTCCTGAGCAATCTGAGTATCACCGCCGGCGTTCGCTACGACTATCACGGTGCGTTTACGGAGAAATACGGAAACATCTTCAACTTCGATCCCTCGCTCTATAACGTCTCTGGCAGCACTGTCACCAGCGGCTCCAGCGCGACCGGCACAAGCACCGGCTTTACCGTGAACAACGCGGGCTTCGTGGTCGCTGGCAACAACAAATACTATCCCACCAAAGGTGTCAGCGATTCGACGCAAACGGGCAGACAGTGGGGCATATCCCCTCGGGTCGGCTTCGCATGGTCTCCGAAGATGAATGGCGGAAGAGTCGTTATCTCTGGAGGCGCCGGCGTCTATTATGATCGCGGCGAGTTGTTCAACTATCTCTCCCAGCCTGCGGGCGGCGGCATCGGAGGTCCTTTTGGCGCGACGGAAGCGCCGCCTCTGGCTGCGGCCTACTCCGGCAATGGAACGTTGGAGAATCCACTGGGCTCCGTAACCGTCCTCCCGCCGAACGCAAATCCCGCCTTTTTCAACACCCAGTTGCAGACGATTTTGCAGGGCAACCTTGCCAACTGCGGTGCGGTCAACAATCAAGCAACCTTTGGCAGTGGCTGCGTTTCGCCCTTTTACTTCGGCGCCTATGCTCGCGACAACAAGCTTCCCTACTCGACCAATTACAACCTCAAGTTCCAATGGCAACCCTTGAACGATCTTTCTGTCTCACTGGGTTACACCGGCAACCGCGGTTTCCATGGCGTCATGCCAATTCCGTTCAACCAGCCGCAGATCGCCACTCCTTCGTCGCCGGTCAACGGAGAACAGTACAGCTACGGCTACGAGGTTCTGAACGCCTCGGCGCCGCCTGTCGACAGTTACGGCGATCTTCCAGCGATATCTACCGAGCCCTGGGATACTCTTGACGGCGGTAACACCGATTTCCGCACGCCCTACGTCGGCTATAGCCCCAGTGCAGCGCTCTTCAAGGCCGAAGGAAACTCGGCGTATGACGCCCTGGAAACTCATCTCGAAAAGCGGATCTCGCACGGCTTACAGGCAGGTGTCAGTTATACGTGGAGTCACTCGCTCGACGAGCAGAGCGACATCGGCCTGTTCTTCACCGGAAGCAACCCGAACAACATCCGTAGTTCCTACGCCTCGTCTGACTTTGACCGGACGAACGTGTTCAGCGCCAACTTCCTCGCCGCGGTCCCGAACGTGGCTAAGGATCACTCGCTGCTCTCCTACGCAACGAATGGCTGGACGCTGTCCGGCATTGTCATCCTGCAGAGCGGAGAACCGTACAGCTTGTATGAGTTCTATGGGGCGGTCGCCAGTATCTACTACGGCAATTTCCCCAACCTGCTTAATCCTGTCCTCGGCATCAAAAATCCCGGCAATCCGCATGCAGCCCTGACTGGGCACTCAGGCGCTGGCCGCTCAGGTCTCAACTACATCCCCACAATCGACCCAAGTCAGCTCGCCATCAACTATCTCAATCCGGGGCAAGACGGCATTCCGCCGTGCACTTCAAGCGAACCCTGCGACGGATACGAAACCGACTACGCTCCAGGAAATCAACGCAATATCTTCCGTCAGGCTGCCCAGAAACGCGCCGATATCTCTCTGCGCAAGACCTTCCATATCTGGGAAAACCTCTCCGCGCAATATGAATTCAACGTCTTTAACCTCACCAATACGACCAGCCTGGATATTCCGCAGGACTCGGCGCAGATTGGACAGGCATTTGTCGGTAGCACAGCAAACTACGGCCAGGTCACTGCCGCCACGAGTTCCTCGGTCAACAGCATTCGCAGCCAACTCTACGTTCTGCCGCAACAGACCGGCTCAGGACCAAGCACTGTAGTCTCGAACACTAATTTCGGTTCCGTAACCGGAACCATTGGCAGCGCCCGTATCATCACCATGGGATTGCACATTACGTACTAACTCTTCCGGCAATCTCAACCAAACAGAGTCCAGCCCGGTTCTTTGTGGGCTGGACTTCTGCTTATCCGCCAGGTTGTGCTAGCCCAGAAATGTTAACAAATATTCACATTTCTTCGGCCGCCTTTCGCGAAGCAAGTGACACATGAGACGCATCCTATACCTCAGCGCCACCAGAGCGCCTGAGTGCAAGATCGTTTCAACTGGTTCTTAATACTGCTTTTCTGGGGAGACGTTGACGACAATTAGTAGCAAATATCGTATCGGGTTCGGTTTGCGCAAGCTTGCCGTCGGTAGAATTTTTTCCGCATTCGCCACTTCCCAGCAAAGCCTCAAATATGGGAACCCAAAGGTACATGCGAAGCAGTAACCATTCCTCTGAATCATCTTTTCTTACACCAGGTTCGCCATTTCGATTCCGCACTGCCGGAACCGGAATGAAAGGCGTGTCAGCCTGGAAGCTCATCGCAAATCTTACATGCGAACGCCCGTTGGCTCGTTGACGCAGCGGCAGAATCGCACCAAACACAAATCTTCAAGTTGGAGGCTCTCATGTCACATAGTTTTCGATTCAGGCGGATGCACGTTGCCGCTTGTTTTGCGTTGATACTTGCGCTTTGTCCTTTGGTTCAGGCTCAGACCGCTGTAGACGGAGCAATCGGCGGAACGGTGTTGGATAGCTCAGGCGCCGTCGTCTCCGGCGCTGCCATCGCCGTCCACAACGAAGGCACGAATGCCGAGCAGAACGCCGTCACCGACGGATCAGGTTATTTCCGCGTGATCCACCTCCAGCCCGGCGCCTACGATGTCACCGTCACGGCTCAGGGCTTTGACACCTTCAAGTCTGTCAACATGACTGTGCAGGTGGGTGTGCTGACCGACGTGCAAGCTGTGCTCAAGGTAGGCAACTCCGCGCAGAGCGTCGAGGTCAGCGGAGCAGCGCCGCTCATCAACACCACTTCGCCCGACTTTGCCGGAGTGATTCCTCAGGACACGCTTCATGACCTGCCTGAGAACAACTACCGCTGGTCCGCGTTCGCGCTGCTCACCCCAGGCGTGGTCAACGATTCGAATGGCTATGGTCTCCTCAGCTTTCGCGGCCAGAGCACGCTGTTGAACAACGTGACCATCGATGGCACAGACGACAACCAGGCTTACTTTTCCGAAGAGCGTGGACGCACCCGCGCAGGCTATTCGACGATCAAGGCCGCCGTGCAGGAGTTCCAGGTCAACACCTCGAACTACTCAGTGGAATACGGCCGCTCGGCAGGCGGCATCGTCAATTCCATCACCAAGAGCGGCACAAACCAGTTCCATGGCGAAGGCTACTACTACGACCGCGACAGCGCCTGGGCAGCCACCAACGGCTATGTGACGCATCCCGTGGAGACCGGCCCCAACACCTACACGACAGAGTCCTTCAAGCCCACTGATCTGCGCCGTCAATTCGGCTTCGGGGTAGGCGGACCGATCATCAAGGACAAGCTCTTCTTCTTCGTTGCAGCGGATAAGTTTTACCACGATTTCCCAGCCGCCGCGACTATCACCGGAATCGCCGCAAACTCGAACTTCTACAACACCAACGGCAGCTACGCCGCCACCCAGATAGCAGCGCTCTCCTCGCTTACTGGCATGTCCTCAACCGCCGCGGCGAACTACTACGCGAACGGAATCTCAGGCTTGACGACCATGCTCGGCACCGTGCCGCGCACCGGCGATCAGACGATCTACTTTCCCAAGATCGACTGGCAGGTCAACCAGAAAAACCACGTCTCCATCGAAGCCAATCAGATGCGCTGGGCCTCGCCCGCCGGAATCCAGACCAGCCCCGCCGTTGCCTATGGCATGGCCAGCTTCGGCAACGACTATGTCCGCGATAACTGGATCGTAGGCAAGCTCGATACTTTCATCACCTCCAACATCAGCAACGAAGTCCGCTACATGTACGGTCGCGATTTCGAATACGAGTTCAACCAGACGCCCACCTCGTATGAAGAGAACAACCTCGTCAAGTCCGCCAACTACACCAATCCGCTGGGCCTTCCGCCCAACGTTTACCTCACCGGCTTCTTCCAGTTCGGAACGCCCCAGTTCCTGAACCGCGCAGCGTTGCCCGATGAGCGTCGCTGGCAGCTTTCCGATACCGTCGAATATGTTCACGGCAACCACGACTTCAAATTCGGCGAAGACTACATCCACACCAACGACAACATCTCCAACCTGTACAACCAATACGGCGGCTTTACCTACAGCGGTGCCGCCCCACTCGGCGATTACTTCGCCGATCTCTACCTGTCGCAGAATCCCACCGCCGGCAAGATGGCGGAAAACTACACCTACTTCAACCAGGGTGCAGGAGACGCCGGCCTCGATTTCAACACCGGCGACTACGCTCTCTTCGCGCAGGACGAGTGGAAGTTCAGCCCGCGCCTCAGCCTTACCTACGGTCTGCGTTGGGAGTTCGAGCAACTGCCCGGCCAGCAGCTTGCCAACCCGATGTTGCAGCAGACCGCATCGCTGCCTGATTACGCAGCCAACATCGGTCCTCGCGTCGGCTTCGCCTATGACATCTTCGGCGGCGGCAAAACCATCCTGCGCGGCGGCTACGGCGAGTTCTTTGCCCGCGCCATCAACTCGACGGTCTATCAGGCAATGATCGGAACCGGCGCTAGCGGCAGCCAGACCAACCCCAACATCAATCCCGGAACAACCTGCGCTCCGATGTTCCCGCAGATCGTTCCCGCCGCCAACTACGCCAACTGCCTTGGCTCCGCCAGCGGAAACAACACGGCGTACTACCTAGATCCCAACTTCAAGGTGCCGGAGATTCACCAGGCTGACCTCACCATCGAGCAGCAGTTGTCCTCAAACGATGTCTTCAGCATCTCCTGGCTCGGCTCCTGGGGCCGTCGTCTGCCCGATTTTGTCGATACAAACCTGCCCGCTCCGACTCCCGTCACCTTCACCGTGGCGGACCCCACCGGAATCGGTCCGCTGGCGAATCAATACACATTCACTGCGAATGCGTATTTTGATACCACCAGCGCCAACCACCGTCCCAACCCGAACTTCAGCTCGATCACCGACATCTTCAGCGGTGTTACCTCAAACTACGAAGCACTCGTCGCCAGCTTCCGTCATGAGATGTCTCACCACGTCTCAGTCAATGCCAACTACACCTGGTCCAAAGCGATGGACTACGGCGAAAACAACACCACGGGAGCCAGCGCCACCGCGCTCCTCGACCCCTCCAACATCAAGCTTGACTATGGCAAATCCAACCAGAACGTACCCAACCGGTTCGTCCTCTACATGGTCGGAACCTCGCCGTGGCACGTCCATGGACCGCTCGGCTACCTCTTGAACAATTACGAACTCGCTCCTGACTTCCAGGCTCAAAACGGCCTGCCCTACTCGATGGGCATCAGCGGATCGTCGTCCAAGCTATACACCACGCCGGGCTCGCCAACCTCCGAGGCAATCATCAGCACCGTCTCCTTCAACGGTTCCGGCGGTTCGAATCGCGTTCCTGGCGTCGATCGCAACGAATTCCAGATGCCCAGCACGTGGGTTCTCGATCTTCGTGCCTCCAAGCAGATCGTGGTGCGTGAGCGCTACAGCCTGGAGTTCTTCGCTGAAGCCTTCAACCTCGCCAACCATCAGAACGTGACCGGCCTTGGAACAAACGCCTACACCGTGGCCCAGGACAAGACCAATTTCACCAACACTCTTGTTCCGTATACGGCCACTCCATTCAATGCGATCACCAGCACGGACAACAGCAACTTCGCGTACAACATCCGCCAGATTCAGATGTCTGTACGCCTGAAGTTCTAAGTCAATCGCAATCCATCCAACGACTCGGCGGTATGATTCACTCAAGGCCGCCGAGTCGTTTGCGTATGCGGGGTTTGTTCGATCTGGAATTACACCTTCAACGAGTGAAAGCAAGCGAAATTCAGTAACAGGTAGTGTCCTGATTTGCCTTTGTCTAATTTGCCTTTGTTTTGAAAGGGCAACGCTTTAGCCGCGCCTTAAATGCAGCACTTGCATGCGGCTTTAGCCGCCGAGAGAATGCTTATACCTAAATATGGGTACTATTCAGTAACACCCCCAACTAATACAAAGACATAATTGTTTCTCAAATCAGTGAATGTTACTGTCACATACATACATAAGGCGGTAGGGAAGAGAAAAACAGCCTTTCTCCTTCCAGCCTTTTGGAAGATACGTCGCCTCTCAATGCGACGGAGATATCTTCCTCCTCTCTATCAACCCATGTTGTAGGAGTATGCAATGTCAATCCAAAGCGAACCACCGTTGGGCCACAGCAATCGATATAGCGCGGATTCAGCCTGTACGTACTGTGATGGCATCATTCGTCATGAATCTTGGTGCGCCACGCTGAGTGCGGACGTCGCGTACGCATTCTGGGCCATCTCAGGCTCCAATAGGTTGAATACCGCAGACGAACTCAGGCTTCATGCCTTAGGCGTCGCCTGGTAGCAGCGCAATACCAAGCCTGCTACCAGAGCATTGCGAGCTAAACCGAGCTCGCAAACGCCAATTCGGCCCTTTGCCAAAAGAGCCACCTTCCACGCAGTTCACGGATAGCACCGGACCCGCCGCTAAAGGTCAAAGACATCTCTCATCCGCTAACATGTGGAGATGAAACCTCTGCCCAGGACCGCGTTTCTGATTGCGCTCGCACTCGGTACCTGCATTTCGCTTTTCGGGCAAGCTTTGATTCCCGCAAATGGTCACCAGCTCTTTCTCGACTGCCGCGGAAATGCTGCTGGCCCGACCGTGATCCTATTGGCCGGTGGCGGGGGAACCACGAGCACATGGGACAAAGTCCAGCCGCAAGTATCTGCCTTTGCACGGGTGTGCAGCTATGATCGAGCCGGCCTGGGCAAAAGTCGCGTCATTCAAGAGACTCAGTCTGCTGATCAGGTTGTGGACGATCTGGCCGCTCTGCTAAGTGCGGCCAATGTTCCACAACCTTATGTCCTCGTTGGCCATTCCATAGGAGGGCTATATGCTCGGAAGTTCGATGAGCGATTCGATTCAGAAGTGGCCGGGATAGTTCTCGTCGATTCCTCGCATGAGGAGCAAATATGGCGCTTCGCAAAGGACGAACCAGGTGCGCTCTCCGAATATCCGGATTGGAAGAATAACGTAGCGATGAGCTGGCAAGGCTTCTTGCCGCCGGAACAGCATTTGTCCTGGCATTTCACCAAGCCACTCATCGTTCTGGAACACGGGATTCCGATTGAACCTGTTTGGCATGGGATGCAAGAGGATTTGGCGCATCGCTCACCGGAAGGAAAGCTCATCACCGCGACCCAAAGCAGCCATTACATCCAGAAGCTACAGCCTGAACTAGTCGTCGAAAGCATTCGAACTGTTCTGTCACAATCAAGGTCACAACACTAGAACGGCGTTTCTTGATTCAACGCTCTTCAGGTACGAACGTTGGCCTATGTACCACTGCCAATTGGACCGGGACCATCAAAAGCTCCGCAAGAGAAGGTCTCTCGCGCTCGCCAGCACTTTCTCTCGCATCGCGGGCTCAGGCAGCATCCGAGCGATTTCAATTGCCCCGACCATCGTTGAAAAGATGGAAAAGAATGCGCGCTCTTTGTCGGCAGTTTGCTGGCCAGGCATAAACGGAAGCATTCGGCTCCTGTACTTCTTCAGTTCCTCAAAGATCTGCGCCTTCATTGCCTCATCGGTTCTCGCCAACTCGGGCGCAAGAGCGGGCAAGGGGCATCCGTACTCGACGTGCTCGCAATATTCCAGACTCAGATAGGTCGTCACGATCGCCTTCCACGCCGTCTCGGGTTGGGACTGCTCGGCGGCGTGAGCAAGGTGATTGGCTATTTCCTGAAATGCCTCCCGCAGTGATTCCACGAGCAACTCGTCCTTGTTTCCGAAATGCTTGTAAAAGCCTCCGTGGGTCAGGCCGGCGTCGCGCATCACGGCGGAAACAGCAGCGCCAGTGATTCCTTCGATGCGAACACGCCGCGACGCGTCTTTCACAATCTTCTGACGGATTTCGGCTTTATGTTCGGGCCTGTAACGCATGGCTCATTATAGGATGTTGGCAATCATCTCAGCGTGCGATCCGTCCGCCCCGGTCCTTCAAAAAATAATCTGAATCGATAGGATGATATATATAATCCCATGCAGGCAGGAGGTCAAAATGTCACCGCAAACGCTCTTTCAATTGCATCTCGCTTTAGGTTATGTCGCGTGCCTGCTTTGCTTCCGCGCGTATTTTCTGCCCAGGCTCAAGTCTATGGAACCGATGGAAGCTCAACGACTCATCGCCACTGTTCACAGCTTCCGCTTCTTCGGTCTCGTCTTTCTTCTTCCCGGCGTCGTCGGCCCCAACCTGCCCGCTAGCTTCGCCACCTTCGCCGCCTATGGAGACTTTGCCACCGGGATTCTGGCCATATTGGCGCTTCTCGCGGTAAGGGTACGTCCACTCTTCTGGTTTTTCGTCGTAGCCTTCAATCTCGTTGGAATCGTCGACCTCATTGTCGACTATTACCACGCCGTCAGGATCGGCCTTCCGGCCCTGGCGGGGCAATTGGGTTCCACATACGCGATCCCGATTCTCTATGTGCCAATGCTGATGATCACGCACTTGGTCGCCTTCTATTGGCTGCTCCGTCCGCAGTCCAGTGCAGCTCCTGTTCTCATTGGTCACGCGACCGAATCCTGACACAGGAGAATTCGGAAGTATCGCGGGCACCGGGTCTGGCGCGCTTCTATTTGGCGGAACGTTTCGACGCCGTGGAAGAAGCGCGCAGCCGCCATTCCCTTATTCCACCCCAAGCACCTTCACAATCACTCGCTTGCGCCGCTGCCCGTCAAACTCCGCATAGAAGACTCGCTGCCAGGTTCCCAGGTCGAGCTTGCTGTCGGTAACAGGCAATGTCGTTTCGTGGTGCAGCAGCAGCGCCTTCAAATGCGCATCCGCGTTGTCCTCGCCGGTCTGATGATGTTTGTAGCCGGGACGCTCCGGCGCAAGCTCTTCTAGCCACTTGCCGATGTCCTCGATCAGACCGCTCTCCAGATCGTTCACATAAATCGCAGCGGTAATGTGCATCGGCGAAACAAAGCACAAACCATCCCTGATGCCGCTGCGCCGCACCACCTCTTCCACATGGTCCGTAATGTGCACCATCTCCTTGCGCCGCTTCGTCTCAAACACCAGGTACTCCGTATAACTCTTCATCCCAACCATCTCCTTAAGAGGATTGTTTCATCGGATCTTTGGCTGTAGAACAAAACGCGCTCCACACGCAAAATCCCCATTCGCTGCAACAAGGCACAGAGGCCCGTAATTGTACGCAACGCGAACTCACTGACAAAAAGCCACTTCCAACAAACCCAAATTTGTGGAAAACACTTCAGCGAGCAATGCTCTACGTGGAACAATTTGCGAGACACACAAAAAGGCCCCCAGCCGAAGCTGGAGGCCTTTTTGTCATTTGCATTTGCGCCGAAGGCGCGTTTGCCTGGACGGCCAGTCCCCGGGGTCCCCGGCGACTGGTCTTCGTCGCTGGGGTGGTTAGTACATGCCGTCCATGCCGCCGCCGTGACCGCCGCCGGCCGGTGCCGCTGCCTTGGGCTCCGGAATCTCGGAAACCAGGGCTTCGGTAGTCAGCAACAGGCCTGCGATCGAGGCTGCGTTCTGCAGAGCGGTGCGGGTCACCTTGGTCGGGTCGATGACGCCGGCCTTGACCAGGTCTTCGAACTGGCCAGTGGCCGCGTTGTAGCCGTAGTGGTCGTCCTTCGACTCGTGGATCTTGCCCACAACCACTGCGCCTTCTTCGCCGGCATTTGCGACGATCTGGCGAAGCGGCTCTTCGAGCGAACGGCGAACGATCTGCGCACCGATCTTCTCATCGCCTTCGAGGGTCTTGATCAGAGCGTCAACCGCAGAGGTCGAGCGAACCAGAGCAACGCCGCCTCCGGCAACGATGCCTTCTTCGACGGCAGCGCGGGTGGCGTGGAGAGCGTCTTCAACGCGAGCCTTCTTTTCCTTCAGCTCGGTCTCAGTCGCAGCGCCAACCTTGATGACGGCAACGCCGCCAACCAGCTTGGCCAACCGCTCCTGCAGCTTCTCGCGATCGTAGTCGCTCGTGGTCTTTTCGATCTGGCTGCGAATTTCCTTCACACGGCCTTGGATGTCGGCAGCTTCCCCGGCTCCATCGACGATGGTGGTGTTGTCCTTGTCGATGGTGAGGTGCTTGGCGCGGCCCAGATCCTCGATCTTGACGTTCTCGAGCTTGATGCCCAGATCTTCGGTGATGGCCTTGCCGCCGGTGAGGATGGCAATGTCGCCCAGCATCGCCTTGCGACGATCGCCAAAGCCAGGAGCCTTGACGGCAGCGACGTTCAGGGTGCCGCGCAGCTTGTTCACGACGAGGGTCGCGAGGGCTTCGCCTTCGACGTCCTCAGCGATGATCAGCAGGGGCTTGCCGGCGCGGGCAACCTGCTCCAGCAGAGGCAGCAGATCCTTCATGTTGCTGATCTTCTTCTCGTAGATCAGGATGTATGGGTCGTCGAGGCTGACTTCCATGCGGTCGGCATCGGTAACGAAGTAGGGGCTCAGGTAGCCGCGGTCAAACTGCATGCCTTCCACGGTTTCGAGGTAGGTCTGCATGGTTTTCGACTCTTCGATCGTGATCACGCCGTCCTTGCCTACGGTCTTCATGGCGCCGGCGATGATTTCGCCGATTTCCACGTCGCCGTTGGCCGAGATGGTGCCGACCTGGGCTACGGAATCATCGTTGACCGGCTGGGACATCTTGCCGAGCGCGCCGCCATCGGCGAGCTTGCCTTCCTTGTCGCGAGCGCCGATCACGGCGATGACAGCCTTGTCGATGCCGCGCTTGAGGGCGGTCGGGTTCGCGCCGGCGGCAACGGTCTTCACGCCTTCGCGATAGATCGACTGGGCCAGAACGGTCGCGGTCGTGGTGCCGTCACCGGCAACGTCCGAGGTCTTGGAAGCAACTTCCTTCACGAGCTGCGCGCCGACATTCTCCAGGGCGTTCTGGAGCTCGATTTCCTTCGCGACGGTAACGCCGTCCTTGGTGATGGTCGGGGAACCGAACTTCTTTTCAATGACCACATTGCGGCCCTTGGGACCGAGGGTGACCTTGACGGCGTCCGCGAGGATGTTCACTCCGCGCAGGATCGCCTGACGGGAATCTTCTCCGTGCAGAATCTGCTTTGCCATTGTGCTTATTCTCCAAAAACAGTGTTAAGGGATGAGTGGTTAGTGGTCGGCAGGAAATACGAATGCAGCCGACTCTTCTAACGGAGCAAATCGATTTACTTCTTCAGAATTCCGAGGACTTCTTCTTCGCGCATGATGAGGAACTCTTCGCCGTCGATCTTGATCTCGGTGCCGGAGTACTTGCCGAAGAGAACGCGGTCGCCAGCCTTTACATCAAGGGGGAAAACCTTGCCTTCGTCGTTGGACTTGCCCTTGCCTACGGAGATGACTTCGCCTTCCTGGGGCTTTTCCTTGGCGCTGTCAGGGATGATGATGCCGCCCCGAACCGTTTCGCCCTCTTCCACGCGGCGGACCAGAATGCGATCGTGGAGCGGAGTGAAGGTCGTAACTACGGATGATGTAGCCATACTGTTGCTTCTCCTTGTGTTTCGAGTGAGGTATTCAGGTGAGATACGGGAGGGATCGGGCCCGACCGCATCCATGATTGAGAAAATCCGTGATTGAGAAAGATCAAATTGTTTGCGGACTGAAGTTGTCCGGGCTTGGACAGGGAGTGATTTGGCACTCCGGATCGCCGGGTGTTAGCACTCTCGCCTTCCAACTGCTAGAGTAGGGAAGTCGTCGAAAGGTTGTCAAGAGCCGGAATTGTGAAATGTGAGTGTTCTTCGCTAATAAATATTGCGTTAACAATTCGCTTCCGGTTCCAACCTATCGAAACTGTTTCTTATCCGTCTCTCATCCAGTCCCAATTCGCCCGGTCAGCCACGAAAGGTCTACAATAACGTCATGTTTCAGAGGTTACGCACGTTTCGAAATACCGTAGTGCCCGGTTTCTTGCTCGCCGCGATCAGCGTCGTTGCTTTGACGCACGCTTTCGCCCAGGATTCGGACTCGGCCAAGCGGGGCCGGAAATACAAAGCGCCACCGCCGACCTCGCATGTCGTTGTGACTGTCGTTCGGGCTACGAACGGCAAGCCGATTGAAGACGCGGCGGTGATCTTTCATCCCCTTATGGACGGACACGACAACGGAAACATGGAGCTGAAGACCAACGAAGATGGCAAGACGACCATCGATCTGCTGGTTACGGGCTCAAGCGTTCGCGTGCAGATCATTGCGGATGGCTTCCAGACCTATGGTAATGACTACAAGATAGACAAGGACAATATGGCGATTGACGTCAAACTCAAGCGCCCAGTTGCTCAGTACTCCATTTACAAGAAGAGCGAAGGAGCTGCGGCAAGCACAGACAAGCCTGCGGATGCTCCGAAGGATACCGCTCCCGATGCTTCCAAGGACCCGAAGAATGGAGATGCGAAGGATGGCGCGGCGAAGGACGCGACGCCTGATGCTCCCAAGAATGATTCATCACCGCAGGATTCGGCGGCTACGCCGAAGTAGTTTCTTCAAAGACATTTCGCTTCGATTCTCTCTTTGCGAGGACGCATGGTTTCCGGATCATCTTCTGAGTCGGTTTCCGGTCCTCACCCCCGTAAAACTGCTCTTGTGACCGGCGGCGCCAAGCGTGTGGGCAGGGAACTGGCCCTGACTTTGGCGCGCTCTGGCATGGACGTCGCGATTACCTTCCGCGCCTCGGCAGATGAGGCAGCAGAGACAGTCCGTGCCATTGAGTTGTTGGGTGTCCGTTCGATAGCTTTGCAGATGGATGTCTGCAGCGAGGCGAGCGTTCGGGATGCGATTCTGGCCACTGTGGCAGAGTTTGGCGGCCTCGATCTGCTGGTGAATAACGCTGCGATCTTTGAATCTGCGTCGCTGGCTGAGATCAGCCTGGAGCGCTGGGATGCAGTCTTCGAAACGAACGCGCGGGGCCCGTTTCTGGCGGCTCGCGAGGCTCTGCCGCATCTGAAGGCCGCGCATGGACGCATCGTGAACCTGGGTTCGCTGGGAGGCAGTCACCCATGGGCGACTCATGGACATTACTGCTCTTCGAAGGCTGCCTTGCACATGCTGACGCAGACAATGGCCAAGGCCTTTGCGCCTGAGGTCAGCGTGAATTGCGTGGCTCCTGGGTATATTGAAATTGCAGGCGACAGAGAAGTTGCGCATTTTGCATCGAAGACACCCATGGGGCGGAATGGAAGCGCTGAGGATGTAGCCGCGGCAGTGCTGTTTTTTGCAACAGGACCGCATTTCATTACCGGACAGATTTTGACCGTCGACGGCGGGTTGGGGTTGTGAGGCGGGTTCTGGAAATGCCGGAGAAATGAATCGCAGACGTGCGCATTGATTTCTTCCCGAGCGGTTTGGCCTGTTGTTACCAACTGAAGGTCTGAACAAGGTCGTTGGTCTGTAAACACAAGCCGACATCTGGGGAGTAATCCTGGCAAGAACTGCGGCTGGCGTGTCGGGTAGCGCACAAGTAGTAATTGCCGAATAGGCGGTCATACGACCGGAGCGCACCAAGATCAAATGGGGATCTTACAATTTCGGTTCAACGAACAACGTGGAAAGTGCGTTTCCAGCGCGTGTCTGGGAAGAAATGCACCAGAACGTGGCCGATCCACGCGAGCTTGTGACCGAATCCTGTTTGTTCAAGTTGTCCATCTGCGGCCTTGAACGACCAATAGTTGAAGAGAGGCCGGCCAATTATGTTGGCGCGTGGCACGAAGCCCCAGTAGCGCGAGTCCAGGCTGTTGTGCCGGTTATCGCCCATCATGAAGTACATGCCGGGTGGAACCACCAGGTCGCCATCCTGGATATAGCTTGAGAAGTTCACGGCCCACGACTCTGTCGCCCCAGATGCTGCTGCCGGGGGTACTGCGGGAAAATCATCGAGGAACTCGTTGAAGTTATCCGTCGTCGTCGGCTGCGCAAATCCCACCGGCTCTGCAACACCATTAACAATCACAATGCCGTTGCGTAGATGAATATGATCTCCCGGTACGCCAATCAACCTCTTCACCAGGGGAGTGTATTGTGGTGTTCCGTCGGCGTCAGTGGCATCAATACCAGGCTGATTGACGGGCTTGTGGAAGACCACGATATCGCCGCGCCTCGGCTCGCGATACCTGATGAGCGGCATCCACGAAGCAGGCGGCATTAGGGTGATCTGGTCGACGACCAGGTGATCGCCCACAAGCAGCGTGTTCTCCATCGAGCCTGACGGAATGACGTAGTTCTGAGCTAAGAAGGTCAGAATGAACAGGCCCACCACCAGAACTGAGCAGATGCTGGCCAGCGCTTCGAAAGGAGTCACCTCCTGATTGATCTTGGCGGAAGCTGCGGGCTTCGTTGAAACAGGAGAAATCTTCGTCGCTGGGCACATCCAAGGGCTCCTCAGGAAGGCTGGCGAGCCCCAGGGCGTTCGCAGCGGTCCCTTCGAAAGGGATGATTTCATGTAAGTTCGACTGTCGTCGGGTTTTCGTCTTGACCAGAGTCTATCAAATCCCTGTGCAACGTAGAATTCTCCGGATGATTCGGCGTGCGAGCGGCTAGTGGCCGATCCGGAAGTTATATAGGAGTAAACACTTCGGCGTCATTTTCAGGATCGGTACCGGGAAACGGGCATGTTGACTGTAGAGATTCTCGCTTTACGCCAATCCGGATGCCGTGTCGGAGCAGAGATCACGCGCAGGAAGGGTTGAAAAATCGGCTTTTGCGAAGCGAGCGGGCGCTCTGCAAAATGTTGGGGGATAAATCAGCAAATTCGTGACGTTGCTCTCCTTCGCGGGCGAGGTCTTCGGCGGAGCGCGTGCTACAGGTCGGACGTTCCCGATCAGCGTGACTCAGAAATTTCAAAAACTCAGTGGAGACAGGGGAGGGCTTCGGGTAGCGCTGCGGTTCCGCCGATGGTCTGAATGGCGCCCAGCGGGTTATCCCCCGTCATGACGCGAGTCCGTGAAATATGAAATGATTGTGCGTTGCCGCTGGTGTCAGGGTCCTTGTCGGCTTTGTGCTGAATCGTTTGAGTTCTAGAGACGCTGCGATTCCGGCACGGTGTGTCTTCGAGTAGAGGCCGAATTGAGAATGTCATCGTTGTCACAATTCGAGAGGGAACTAAAGGGGGCTGAACCGGCATTAAGTCCAGCCTTGGTTCGAGAACAGTTGAATCGCCTTCTCGCTCACTCTTTGTTCACGAACAGCAAGCGATACCCGGTGCTGCTCGCTTACACAGTTGAGCAGACCCTTCTTGGTAATGCGAGCGAGTTGAAGGAACGGACAATCGGTGTCGAAGCCTTCGGGCGGGAACCTGTCTACGATGTGAACCTTGATCCGGTGGTTCGCATGACGGCAGCGGAAGTCCGGAAGAGACTGAGCCAATATTATGTCAATCCGGAACATGCTACGGAATTAGTGATCGAATTGCCCGTCGGCACCTATGTCCCGTGTTTTCGTGAACCTGCACACCATCTAATGGAATCTGCCGTACCAATAGAAGGCGCGGAGCACGCCGAGTCCTTGCGGGAAGATCTCTTGTCGCCGGTTTTGCCGGCAGATTCCCAAGGAGCACCTCCGAGGCTCACCGTTCGTCATGGGATATGGATCGCAGCCGGTTTGATCATGGCGGCAATTATTGGCTTTGGCGTTGCCCGGACTAGATTTTCGGGCCCACCCACAACTCCAGGTCAACGGACGAATCTGGAACGTTTCTGGGAGCCAATCACTGCAACTTCAAGCCGAATCACGTACTGCCTGGGAGTTCCGATCGACGCTGTCGATCTTCAAACCAGGACGATTCCCGCGATTCCCGCTGGAGAGAACGGCAGTCTGAACGTCTATGATGTCATCACACTTGCGCGTTCCATCGCTCCCCTTGTGCCGAAGAATGGCGAATTTCGTGTTTTAGCCGCTTCTGATACCGGTTTCGCTCAGTTGCGAGAAGGCCCATCCGTCATGATTGGGGCTTTTGACAATCCCTGGACGATGCGCATAACACAGGATCTGCCCATAGGATTCGAATTTGACAATCACGTACGCAAGGTGGTGGATCGCAAGAGCTCTCCCAAGGGAATCTGGACGCTTCAATGGCAAGTTCCGGGCAAGAGCGTTGCACGCGACTACGCTGTTGTCGCCCGGCTTCACGACAAGGTCACAGGTGAGCCAGTCATCATCCTGGCAGGCATTTTAGGGGAGGGAACCGAAGCAGCCAGCGAGGTTGTCTCCAATCCAGCGTACTTGGATGCAATGCTGCAAAAGGCTCCGAAGAATTGGGACCAGCTCAATCTGGAAGCTGTAATAGAAGCAAGCGTTATTGAAGGCCACCCTGGGCCGCCAACGGTTGTTGCCGTGGAGACATGGTAAACCGTCTCGTTCATTGAAAAACCCTGTATCATACATCCCTCCCAGCCCGCATCCATCCTGATCCTATCTAATTGCAAATACAACGCTTATACGTGCCCTTGCGCTATCTGTTGCACGATGCAGCTTACACAGAGAGAGCGGCCGGCCCTAGGCTGAATGCGTATGGAAGTTCTCGAGGGAATCCGCAGGCTCCCGCCAGGAACTGAAAGGAGACTTTCCGTGAGACGCATTCTTGGTGTCGCACTCTTATTCATGCTGTCTTCGGCCTCCCTTATGGCGGCTAAGAACTCCCAGACGTTCTATCTTGCCACTGCTGCCCGAGCAGGCAACGTGCAGCTTCCTCGCGGAATATGCGAAGTGGCCTGGAGCACACCCTCAGGATCGCGAGTGAGGTTGACCATCAAGACGGAAGACCAGAAAACAGTCGAGGTTCTCGCACGCGTGGTAGAGGGTAATCAGGGCAAGACCGGTGTGGTCACTTCTGTCGTGGACGGAGTTGCGTACTTGGAAGAGCTTCACACCAACAATGCCACATTCATTCTTCAAAACGGGATAAAAGCGTCCAAATGAGTCCAGTCGGTCAATCGCTCGTGAACTTTAGCTGGAGGCACATGTACAACCGCAAGATTAGTACCCTCTCTCTTTTCGTCATCGCAGTTCTGGCAGCCTCTGCCGCAGCGTCCGTAGCCCTCGCTCAAAGTGCAGACCGTCCGTGGATGAATACCAACCTCTCCCCAGAAGAGCGCGCCGATCTGGTGCTGAAGCAGATGACGCTCGACGAAAAGCTGTCGCTGCTCCACGGGAATGGAATGGCGCATAATCCGCAGTGGACCATGCCTCTTACGGAGCTGAGCAATGGCGGCGCAGGGTACGTTGAAGGTGTCAAGCGATTGGGCATACCCCCGATCGTCATCTCGGATGCCGGCTATGGGGTTAGGGACAGCGGGGCGAACGGCAGGTATTCAACCGCCATGCCATCGAGCCTGGGGGCAACATCGAGTTGGGATGTGGAATCCGCTTGCGCGTTCGGCGATGTGATTGGCGGCGATCTCCGAGCGCAGGGCTTCAACATGACCCTGGGGGGCGGCGTCGACCTTGCCCGGGAACCGCGAAATGGCCGCACCTTCGAATACGCGGGAGAAGATCCCCTTCTCGCCGGCACCGTGGTCGGCAATCTCATGAAGTGCGAACAGGCTCAACATGTCGTTGGCGACATCAAGCACTACGTGATGAACGACCAGGAGACGGGACGCTTCTTCGTCAACTCCATCATCTCCAAACGAGCCATGCAGGAATCCGACCTGCTCGCCTTTCACATCGCGATCTCGATTGCGAATCCGGGCGCGGTGATGTGCTCCTACAACCGAATCAATGGGGATTTCGGCTGTCAGAATTCCTACACGCTGCGCGAGGTCCTCAAAAAGGATTGGGGCTTCAAGGGGTTCGTAATCTCGGACTGGGCCGGAACGCACAGCACCGAGAAGGCATCGGCTGCGGGCCTCGACCAAGAACAGCCAATGGCGGACTACTTCGGACCGAAGCTGAAAGCCGCGGTCGATGCCGGAAGAGTGCCGCTCTCCGAGATTGACGACCACGCGCGTCGCGTCTTGTATGCCGAATTTCTCTCCGGCGTCGTTGACAACCCGATTCAGACCAGCGTTCCCGATGTCGAAAAGGGTTTAGAAGTGGCGCAAAGGGTTGAAGAGAAGAGCATCGTTTTGCTGAAGAATAGTCCTAGCGTGCTTCCGATCAATCCGACTAAGGTCCATAGCATTGCGATCATTGGTGGACACGCTGACGTTGGGATGCTTTCCGGTGGGGGATCGGCACAGGTTGACCCGCCTGGGGGCAATGCGATTATGCCTCCTGGCAAGGGTGCAACGGTCTGGCAGGAGCATATCTGGTTCCCGACCTCTCCGCTAAAAGCTCTCCAAGCGAAACTGCCGAATACGAAAATTGATTTTGATTCTGGAAAAGACTTGCAGTCCGCTGCGAATCTGGCCAAGAGCGCCGATCTGGCCATCGTATTTGCGTATCAGTGGCTGTCTGAAGATATGGATGTCCCGAGCCTGTCGCTTCCGGACAATCAGGATGCCTTAATTGAGCAGGTGGCTGCTGCGAATCCTCACACGATCGTCATCCTCGAGACCGGAAGCGCAGTCTCGATGCCTTGGGTAAACAACGTTCCCGGCGTCGTCGAAGCGTGGTTCGCCGGCAGCTCGGGTCATAGGGCGCTCGCCAACGTGCTGGTTGGCGATGTTAATCCGAGCGGCAAACTCCCTCTGACATTCCCGAAGAGTGATAACGATCTTCCTAGAGCTGCTATTCAATCGGCATCCTCTTTGAATCAAATGCAAGCAAATGCTGACCCGATGAGTCCGGGTGGCCCGTTGGACAACTACGTCGTTCACTACGACGAAGGAGCCGCTGTCGGTTACAAGTGGTTCGAGATGCAGCACAAACAGCCGTTATTCGCCTTTGGCTTCGGTTTGTCGTATACGACTTACGCATACTCGGGACTGACTGTCGATTCCGCCGGAAAGATTGCCCACTTCAATGTCAAGAACACGGGAAAACGACCCGGTACCGAAATTGCGGAGGTCTACGTGCGACTGCCCAAGGGCTCCGATGAGCCGTTCAAGCGGCTCGCAGGATGGACGCGTGTCAACCTCGGTCCTGGCGAATCAAAAGCCGTGACAGTCACCATTGATCCTCGACCGTTGCAGACGTTCGACGAAGCCACCGACAGTTGGAGCCTCGCACCTGGCGATTACGAAGTGCTAGTCGGGGCTGCTTCAGATAACACACCGCTCTCGGGGAACCTCCAGATTCATTGATGTTGTTCCTGGGATGAGCCGGTTCGCGCGTCGGCGTGACGCAATTGTCCGCACCGAAAAGCTCATTGCCACCCAATAACCCGAATATCGCGTTCTTGCTCGGGAAGAGTAGCCTTACCTGCAGAGGAAACTTGCTATGTATGGATTTCGTAAATGGACGCTTGCGATATGTAGTTGCTTTCTTCTGGGTTCGTCACTTGTGGGCCAGGAGAATGGCACCATTCAAATCCACATCGATGCAGATGCGCCGACCACAGCGTTCCCGCATTTTTGGGAAAAGACGTTCGGTTCAGGACGCGCGATCTTGTCCTTGAGGGAAAGCTACCGGAAGGACATTGAGACCGTGAAAAGCGTTACGGGATTTGAATCCGTTCGCTTTCACGGAATCCTAACGGACGAGGTAGGGCTCTATGATCCTGACCGAGTGATCAAGAATCCCGGATTGGCTGCCGAAGCCGTCAACGATTCATCGCCATACAACTTTATGTATATCGATCAGATCTATGACGGCCTGTTGAGCAAGGGCATCAAGCCGTTCGTCGAACTGAGCTTCATGCCTCGAAAGCTGGCTGCCGATCCAAACGCTCTCCATCCGTTCTTCTATCACCCCATTGTTTCGCCTCCGAAAGACTACAAGCTTTGGGATGAAATGATTCAGGCCTTTGCCGCTCACCTCGTTGCTCGTTACGGTATCAATGAGGTTAGCACCTGGAAGTTTGAAGTCTGGAACGAGCCCAACTTGGACTTCTGGGGAGGAGCACCGAAGCAGTCGACCTATTGGGATCTTTACGATCACACGGCACGCGCGATCAAGTCTGTTTCGCTGCGACTCCAGGTAGGTGGCCCAGCCACGGCTCAGGCAGCCTGGGTTCCTGACTTTTTGGCTCACGTGTATGAGAACCACATTCCAGTTGACTTCGTTTCGACGCACGTTTACGGAAACGACAGCGCCCCAAACGTACTTGGGACAAGTGAGGATGTTCCTCGCGACCAAATGGTGTATCGCGCAGTGAAGAAGGTTCATGATCAGATCGCATCGTCGCCGCTCCCGCATCTTCCGTTGATTTTCTCTGAGTACGGCGCCAGCTATTCCAACGAGCCAAATGTCACCGATTCACCGTACATGGGACCGTGGCTCGCGAACACGATCAGACAGTGCGATGGGCTGGTCGAAAACTTGGCCTATTGGACATTTTCCGATGTGTTCGAGGAGCAGGGTGTAGCACGGTCTTCGTATTACGGCGGGTTCGGTGTGATTGCACCGAACAACATCCCGAAGGCATCACTGAATGCTCTGGCCATTCTGCACAAGCTTGGAGACCGTCGCATGGCGGTCGATTCCGATTCTGTTCTGGCTACGAAACTCTCAGATGGAAACCTCGCGGTTGCACTGTGGAACTATGTGCCGCCCGGTGGCAGCGGACCGAATTACACTCAGCAGTCCACACTACCGGGTGCGCCGCGCACATTCATTGTGCAACTGGAGCATTTCAGTGCCATGCCTACCGCCACTGTCTATCGCGTGGACAGCACGCACGGGAATAGTCTTGCGCTGTTTGATCAAATGGGCCGGCCAGAGAACCTGAGTCCAGAACAGATCTCCCGCTTGCAGAAGGCGGGCTCTCTGTCGCCAGCGGAGCCGGCATCGATCCAGGATGGGAGGATTACGACCACTGTGCCTCCATATGGACTTGTGGTGCTCTTGATCAGGCACCGATGACCGGATCTTAAGATGCTCGACGAAGCGGAACCTGACTGGAATAAAAAGCAGCAGGTCCGCTAAACCCCCTTCGACTTCAGGCACTCTCTCGCAATTGAAAGCTGCGGTGTCTCAGAGTCTGACTTTGGTGCTAACCACTGAGCCTGCAGACGACGCAGAAGTGTGGGATCGGCGCCGGAACTGTGGAGATTTCTGACCGATGAATGTTCCCGTAGTTGTCGACCGCACCAGTAGCGGAAAAGAACACTTCGAAGTATTGGATGGGTTGAGGGGGAGTGCCGCATTCCTGATCGTGATCTTCCACGTCTTCAATTACTCGTTTGGATTCCACGGCCCGTGGGCCCTAGTCAAACATGCCTATCTCGCAGTCGATTTCTTCTTCGCGCTGTCGGGGTTTGTGGTCGCGTATGCCTACGATGATCGATGGACGCGGATGTCGATTCTCCAATTCTTCCGTATTCGTCTTATCCGGCTCCATCCACTGGTCCTGATCGGAGCCACTCTGGGGTTGCTCGGTTATCTCTTCGATCCCTTCAGTAAGGCGAGCAACCATACGGATGCCCCGATGTTGTTGCTGGCCTATATCACCTCATTGCTCCTGCTGCCTTCGCCGCCAGTCGGGGGACGGCATAACGAAACTCAGGCGCTCAACGGGCCGGCCTGGTCCTTGATGCAGGAATATCTGGCAAACATCGCCTACGCTCTGATTCTTCGTCGCCTGCGCCCGCTAACTCTGGCAATCATCTTCGGCATATCTGGATTCCTGCTTATTTGGACCGTCAATGCACAAGGGTCGCTGGATGGAGGCTGGGACTACCCGAGGATCTGGATGGCGCCGTTGAGGCTGACGGTTTCATTTGTCATGGGCCTCTGGCTCTATCGGGTTCATGACCGGATTCGCGTGCCCAAAATCGGACTGCTCTTGCTTTCGATCGTGCTTGTGGTGTGTTTTCAGATGCCAGTCTTCCCCAAGGTTGGCGAATACTCGCTGAACGGATTTTATGACGCGGCATGCGTGCTCCTCCTGTTTCCGGTCATCATCCTTTGTGGGGCGCACTCGAACGCAGGTACAGGCATGATCAGGCTCTGCAAGTTCAGCGGTCACCTCTCTTATCCGCTCTATATCACTCACATTCCGTTCGTATACGTACTCGCGGGCTACTCGTGGACAAGGCATCCCAGCCTGGATGTAAAGCTGACATGGATTTTTTTGACCATTCCATTCGCGATCATTGTGGGTTGGTTGATTCTGAAGTATTTCGACGAGCCAGTAAGGGCGTGGCTAACTCAGCGTTACGGCATCAAGCGGACGACGGTATAACCACAGGGCGAAGAGGACGGGAGAAGAACGATGAAGTGGACATGTAAGAGATTCGCAGGCTCTGTGAGGAAGTTGCTGGTGCTGGGGTGCGCGATTGCAGCGCCCCTCTGTGCGCAGGAGCAGACCGTTGTCGCCTGGCATGGTCTGCTGCGCAACAGCGAAGGTGCTCCGATTGCTGGCGCCGAAGTGAGGCTTTCGGGAGCGGCAACGGCCCAGGCGGACACCGTTGCCGATGGAAGCTTCACGGTTCCTGCGCTCCCCGCCGGGCAGTACAGGCTCACGATTGACGCTGAGGGAAAAACCGTTAGGTATGGGCAGTCAATCGACCTGACGCCCGCACCACCAGCTGTCGTCATCACGCTATCCAGCCGTGGTGAAATCGCGGTCGCGGCGCGGCATGACACGGGCGCGACTGGAGGTGAGGCGCTTTCCAGTCAGACGGTGAGTTCTCTACCTCTGAATGGGCGCGACTTCAGCACGCTGCTGCTGCTGGCCGCAGGCACCATGACGGATACCAACGGAGCAACGAACTTTACCCAGCAGTTTGCCATTAACGGTCAGCGCGGCGTGGAAGCAACATTTGCCATGGACGGCTCGGACATCAGCGATCCGGAGATGGGTGGGAGTATCATGCCGAACTTCAACGTTGACGCAATCCAGGAATTGCAATCCAGCTCCGGCTGGATGCCAGCCGATATCGGTCGTGGGGCGGCAGGCTTCACCAACATCATCACGCGCTCTGGGAAAAGTGGCTTCCACGGCTCATTTTTTGAATTCGTGCGGAACTCTGCATTTGACGCCCGCAACTACTTTGATAATCCGACACCGGCGTATCCAGGGCGTATTCCCCCTTTTCGGCGCAACGAGTTTGGATTCACGAATGGCGGACCTGTGTACATTCCGCACCTATACAACGGCCGCCAGCAAACATTCTATGCAACGGAATATCAGGGGTTTCGCCAAGTACTCGGCACGACGCAGGTGATGCCCGTGCCGACGGTTGCAGAGAGGCCTGCAGGCAGTTCGAATATCGTCTATGACACTACGAATTTTCCAGATGGCACATCCGACACGCTGGCCGTGCCGGTAAACCCTTCGATTGCAGCAATTCTGGCCCGCTATCCGCTACCGAATTTGCCAACCGGGTCCTACGGTGCGAACACCTATGCGACGGCGTCGAAGGTGACAACAAATGCGGATCAGTTCTCGCTGCGTATTGATCACAAGGTATCCGCACGCAACCAGTTCTTTGCCCGGTTCACGATGGATAATTTGACGGGGCCAACGACCAATCCGGACCAGACGGCGGTCGATCCCGCATTTGGAGTCGAATACCTGGATCGGCAGCGCAATGTTGTCGGTACACTCACGACTACATTCAATCCCAGGCTGACGCTGGAGTCATCGCTTTCGATTACTCGCTCCACTCCGGGCTTTCCCACACCTGACTACACCGATCCTGCAGTCAAGTTTGAGGATGGCCTTTTCGAGGCCTTCAATAGTGCGGGCGGTTCGGTGATGCAGGCGTATGGCAACCTTTTTCAAGAGCGGGAGAACATGAGCTTCACCACCGCGCGACATACCCTGAAGGCAGGTTTCGAGATCAGGGAAAATGCGGATACGACCTATTTTGGTACCTCACCGAACGGAGAGTACGACTTTGGCGGCGGCACCGCCTACGCGACGGAAGCGATCGCATCAACAAGTGGCAAGCACGACATCAATGTGGGCGAGCCGCTGCCCGATACACTTTCCGGCTTCCTTACCGGCTCCCCTTTTGCATACATCGTTGCCGTGGCGCCGCCCGGAATTTCTGGAGGCGCACACATTGGCCCTGCTGCAATCAACCGCGGGGATTACAACTGGTACGTCGAAGATACATGGAAGGCCACACCAACATTGACACTCGATTATGGTGTCCGCTGGGAATACTACACGCCGATCACCGAACGCGCTAATCGCACCGGATCGCCCCGAGTAGTGAGCGGGAAGCTGGAGTACCTCGTCAATCCGCAGCCCGGCTATTCGACCACTTGGAACGGTTGGGGGCCAAGGGTGCAGGCCTCCTGGGCGCCGGTCAAAAACCTCACGGTGCACCTAGGCGGAGCGGTGACAGTGATTCCACCAAATATCTGGCAAGACAACATGCTCACCGGCTCCACTCCTTTCGTGATCTACCCACGGCGCCAGTCTTCTTCGAGCGCACCATTGGCTTATGGGTTCACCATCACTCCATCGATATTGCCGATTGCCTACGATCTGAGCGGCAATGACATCCTGGCGAAGGGAACGAAGGAGATTCCTGCCAACACGCCGATGGATGTGGACCGCTACGAGAAGGATCTGGCCACGGTTACTTCCTCGGGTGCAGTGAGCGCGCTCAATCTATCTGGCATCAACAAGAGCTTCGGCAATGGAACGCTCTATACCTGGACCCTTGGCCTTGAGCGCAAAGTCGCCAACCTCACTGCAGATCTAGGCTATGTAGGCACCGCAGCCCAGAAGCTGCCTCGCATAAGCTTTCCAAATGCATACCCCGGTGCAACGCCGGAGTTTGCTCCTTATACAGAGTTCAACTCTGCGGGCGAAATTGCGGGGGGATTCGGCGTATTGAACTTGATGACCAATGATGTTCACTCCAACTACAACGCGATGCAAGCGTCGCTCTCGGGAAGCGTGGGCCACGGCGGCCCTGGTATCCAGGCCTCCTACACGTTCAGCAAATCCATCGATACCTCGTCGCTCGTGTTCGGCGGCACGGGATCGACAGGAGCGACAACCTCAGGTGCGTCGCAAGACCCATTCGACTTGCGCGCAGAGAAGGGGCCGTCGGCTTTTGATGCAACGCATAACTTTGGATTGAGCGCCGCGGAAGATCTGCACTTAGAGAGCGCGAGTTTCCTGAGCGCTCTTCCGCGCAGTTTCACTTACGGATGGGAATTGCTTTCCATCTCGTCTATTTCATCTGGCGCGCCATTCACGGTCTACTCAGGCATTCAGCAGACAGGTGACGGAGCGAACGGCGTCGACCGGCCAGATCAGATTGCAATACCAAAGCTGTCAACTGCCCGAACAATCCGCCAAGACTACTTCGGTATGGGAGCCGCTAACGCCAGTACTTATTTCAATATCCCCGTTCATATTGCTGGTGGCACCGGTCCCAACCTGGGGCGCTTTGGCACGCTCGGACGCAATACCTTCCGCGGACCCGCCTACTACGACTACGACTTCGCGATGATCAAAGATACTCCGTTCGGGCGTAGATCCTCTGGCGCAGAGCGCATCGATCTGCAGTTCCGGGGCGAGTTTTTCAATCTCTTCAACATCGTCAATATGGGGCTGCCGGCAAATATCCTGAACGGCTCCGGCTTTGGTGAGATATCGAAGACTGCCGGAACTTCGCGGCAGATCCAGTTCTCTCTGAAGTTGATTTACTAAACAGAAATCCCCTTGACACGCAACCACCTAACCGTCGCTCGAAAAGAAACGGCACGCAATGAGAAAGAGACCCATGAATCCGATCAAATGCTCCGCAATCATCGCGGTACTGCTGACAGCAGCGGCAGCCGGATGCATCTCAGCAAACGCGCAGGCGCAGCTCTTCAGCCCAGAGGCAAAGCAAAAGGCTCAGGCGCTTCTAAAGGAAATGACTCTGGAAGAGAAGATCGGCCAGCTCAATGAATCATCGGGGTTGGTGATGCCTGGCCTTGCAACAGAAAAGCCAGACGATCTCATTGCGAAAGGCGGCGTAGGATCGATTCTCTGGCAGATGAATGTGCAGGAGATTAATCGGCTCCAGCATATCGCTGTCGAAAAATCCCGCCTGCATATTCCGATTATCTTCGGGTTTGATGTTATCCATGGGTACCGCACAGTCTTTCCCGTCCCGCTCGCGATGGCGTCATCCTGGGATCCATCGGTTGAGGAGCAGGCGCAGCATATCGCGTCGCAGGACGCGCGCGCCGCCGGACTTCAGCTTATGTTCACTCCGATGGTTGACATCGCCCGCGACGCTCGCTGGGGGCGAATTGTCGAAGGTGCTGGAGAAGACCCGTACCTCGGTGCAGCCATGGCGCGAGCTCAAGTCAAGGGCTTCCAGGGGGAACATCTCAACTCCGATGGGACCGTGGTCTGCGTTAAGCACTTTGCCGGCTATGGCGCATCCGAAGGCGGGCGCGATTATGACTCGGTGTACGTCCCTGAAGAACTTTTGGAGAACGTCTATCTGGTGCCCTTTCATGCGGCCGAGCAAGCAGGTGCAGGCAGTTTCATGAGCGCATACATGGACCTCAATGAGATCCCCGCCAGCGGCAATCATTGGCTGTTGACGGATGTTCTGCGCAAGGACTGGGGCTTCCAGGGCTTTGTTCTCTCCGATGCATTTGCTGTCGGCAGCCTTGTGACGCATCACTATGCCAAAGACGGTGAAGATGCGGCCTACAAGGGGCTCTCTGCAGGTGTCAACATGGACATGGCGAGCCTGACCTACGCTCACAATCTTGCGCAAGCAGTGAAGGACGGGAAGATCGCAGAGCCCTACATTGATCAAATGGTTCTGCCAATCCTCGAAACCAAGTACGACCTCGGCCTCTTTGAGCATCCCTACGCCGATGAGTCCAAGGTCGAAGCTGCCCTGAGCCGTCCGGAAGGTCTCGAACTGGAGCGCAGACTCGCGGGGCGTTCGATGGTCCTGCTAAAGAACGACAATCACGCGCTTCCGTTGCAGAAGTCACTCAGGAAAGTTGCAGTCATCGGACCTCTTGCCGATTCGAAGCGCGATGTTGAAGGCGGATGGACCGTGGAAGGTTTGTTCGGACCGGGCGGGAAGAGCCATCCCATCACGGTCCTCGCCGGAATCAAAAACAAACTTGGTCCAGATGCTCAAGTCACGCTCGTCGACGGGCCACGACCGTCCAAGGTCTATCCCGGCATGCTGGATACGATAACAGGCGAGAAACCGACTCCGCCGCCGACCCCTGAAGAAATCGCAGACTGGATCGCGAAAGTGAAGACCGCTGCGAATGACGCAGACATGGTCGTCGCTGTGATGGGCGAACTCGCCAGCATGAACGGTGAAGCGGCTTCGCGGGCTTCACTCGACCTTCCGGGTATCCAAGAGCAAATGCTGGAAGCGGTCGTGGCGACAGGTAAGCCGGTAGTACTGGTTCTCGAAGGCGGTCGCCCCCTAGACATCCGCTGGGCATCAGAGCATGTGCCGGCGATTCTCGAAGCCTGGTATCCGGGGACGAAAGGTGGAGATGCGGTAGCCGACGTACTCTTTGGAGACGTCAACCCCGGTGGAAAGTTGCCCGTGAGTTGGCCGCGCACAGCCGGCTCCGAACCCCTCTACTACAACCACACCCGCACACACGAGCCCGAAGATGCGCCTGGATTTACATCGCGCTATTGGGACATCAGCTCCAAACCGCTCTATCCCTTTGGCTACGGGCTCAGTTATTCCACCTTCAAGTTCGCTAACCTGCAGGTGAGCAAACCCAGCATGCACGTTGCCGATACGACAGAGGTGAAGGTGAATGTAACAAACACCAGCTCCGTCGCTGGTGATGCTGTTGCACAGATCTACATCCATCAGCGCTACGGTTCGGCCTCACGTCCTGTTCGCCAGCTCAAAGGATTCGAGCGCATCGCGCTCCAACCCGGTGAAACAAAGACCCTCACATTCCCGCTGGGGAAGGAAGAGCTCAAGTATTGGAATCCGCAAACGAAGCAATGGGTTGTGGAGCCGTCTGAATTCGATGTTTGGGCAGGCGAAGATTCAACGGCCAGCCTACATGCCGATCTCATTGTCACGCAGTAGAAGGAACACTTAACGACTCGGGCGCCGTTTCAAGTGGCCGCACTCGCAGTCCTTGACCATGTCGTTCTTGAGGCCGGTATATCGGAGGAGATTGTCTCGACCTTTTCCAATGCCGGCCCCAAAGTCATCACTGGGCAACCGTAGCTTGCGTCTTGTTCGACACAACCGAAAATGGGAATTTTCATGACAGAGGATGTGCAACTATCGCGCGCGAAGCTATCGACCAGGCTGGCGTTCATTGCCGCAGGGTTCGGCGTAGCTTGCTGGGCTCCCTTAGTGCCTTTTGCAAAGACTCGCTGCCATCTCGGCGATGACACCATGGGGTTGGTTCTTCTGCTCCTGGGCGCCGGTTCCATCATTGCGATGCCACTTGCTGCGAATCTAAGTGCGCGCTTCAGTAGTAAGCCGGTCGTACTCTCAGGTGGAGTAGGACTGGCACTCATATTGCCGCTCTTGAGCATCGTATCGTCGCCGATCGCCCTTGGAGTCGCGCTCTTTGCCTTCGGGGCTTCTCTGGGATCGTTAGATGTTGCAATGAACCTGCATGCTGTCGATGTTGAGCGTGTCTCTGAGAAGCCGTTGATGTCTGGATTTCACGCACTCTTCAGTGTTGGTGGATTTCTGGGGTCGGGAATCGTGACAGCCCTTCTCTCGCGAGGCATCGCACCGAGTTCAAGCACGATTCTCAGTTCCGCCATTCTTGTCTTGCTGATTCTGATGGCCATTCCGCGCATGCTCTCGAATCGAGAGATGACTAATCAACCCATTTTTGCGATTCCGAGAGGTGTCGTGCTCGTCATCGCTATCTTCGCGGCAATCTCATTCTTGGTTGAGGGGGCTCTCCTCGACTGGAGTGCGCTTCTGCTTGTCGGAGAACACCTCGTCTCCGCTGCGCACGGAGGGCTGGGATACATGCTCTTCTCCATCGCGATGACGTTCAGTCGTTTAGTCGGCGATGGCATCGTAGCGCGATTCGGGAACCACATTGTGCTAACACTTGGTGGAGTGACTGCGCTTCTCGGATTGTGCGGCCTCCTATTCGCATCAGTTGCATGGATCGGGTTTGTCAGTTTCGTCTTTGTGGGCCTTGGGGCCGCAAATATCGTGCCTATCCTGTTCAGACTCGCGGGTACGCAACACGCAATGCCTAAAGGGCTGGCCGTTGCAGCCCTCACTACGGCGGGTTATGCGGGCATGCTGACGGGGCCAGCCGCCATCGGTTTCTTATCCAAGGGGATCGGTTTGCACAACGCGTTCTGGTTTCTTGTCGCTCTCCTGGCGTGTGTGCCGATCTTCGGCAAGCATGTGACTGTCGAAAATTCTCATTGAACGAGCAGGCAAGACTAAGCATATGACGCGACTGCAAGCCATTGTCTTCCATATGGACGGGGTGCTTACCGACTCCGAAGAATTGCACGCACAGGCAAAGCTCATCACAGCGGCTTGGGCGAGGGCATGACGGGAGTCAGTAGATCTGACAATCCGATGTTGCGATACATTTCCACGCGAACACGATCGGCCACTCCATTGACGATTTCTGCACCGTCTTGTGCGGGGTCTATGTGAACGCGGAATGGACGCTTACCGAAAGGCAAGTCCACCACTTTGACAATAGCTTTGGCGACATCTGTCACATCGGCGTCGGGGGGTGCAGTAGCAGCGAAACCCTTCATAATGTCGTCGCCGAGGTGCGCGTAAGGACCGTTGTCGTATTCGGCCTGACGTGCCTTGTCTGCCGGTGAGCCAGCGCGTGCGAAGTGGTTGGTGCCGGAGGTGAAGGCGCCGGGAACGATGATGGACGTCTCGATGCCCCAACGATTCAGCTCTGCGGCATAGCTGACAGCGAGCGCATCCATGGCCGCCTTTGCAGCGAAATAAGGTGCGAGGTATGGCGGCGTGCCTCCACGTGTGCTGGTGCTTCCGACCCAGAGCACCAGTCCCTTTCTCTGTTTGCGCAGTTGTGGAAGCGCGGCGCGGTTGACACGCTGTGTGCTGAGTACGTTGGAGTCGAAGACCTGAACTAGCTGCTCGGGAGTGAAGGCTTCAGCTGCGCCGAAGACCATGTGTCCGGCGTTGTGGATAACGACGTCGAGACGACCGTCTTTCTCGACGATGGTTTTGATGGCTTGATCGGCTGATTCCTGAGAGGCGACGTCGAGTTCGATGGTGCGGAGGTCAACTTTGTTCTCTACCGCGAACTCTTGAGCAGCTTTCACCTGCGCGGCGTTGCGGCCTGTGGTTTCGCGCATGCTGGCGTAGACGGTGTGTCCGGCGATGGCGAGAGCGCGAGCGGCGAGGGCTCCAAAACCGCTCGATGCTCCTGTGATGACTATGACGTTTTTCATTTTCATTCTCCTATAAGGTTCTTTCGAGCTGCGTGAATGGATGAATGTGTGCGAGCGGTACGGGCTTGCTATGCGAAGCCGCCGTTTGCGCGAAGCACCTGCGCGTTGATCCATCCGCCATCGGGTCCGGCAAGAAAGGAGACGACGCTGGCGATATCGTCTGGCTGGCCGAGACGTTCCAGTGGCGCCATGCTGCTGATCTGTTTGATCTGCTCTTCGGTCTTGCCGTCCAGGAAGAGCTCCGTACCTACGGGTCCGGGCGCAATGGCATTGACTGTAATTTTGTGTCCACGAAGCTCGTTGGCTAGGACGTGGACGAGGCCCTCGACGCCTGCTTTGGAGGCAATGTAGGGGCCGTAGGCAGGGAAGTTCTTGGCGAGGACGCTGCTGGAGAAGGCGATGATACGGCCACCTTCAGCAACGTGTTGCGCTGCCTGCGAGAGGACGAGGAAGGTCCCGCGGAGGTTGGTGGCGATGACTTTGTCAAACGTTTCTACGTCGCCTTTAGCGATGGGCGAGAGAGGCATGATGCCTGCGTTGTTGACGACGACGTCAATCTGGCCGAAGGCCTTGATTGTCTTCTCGAAGAGCTGCTTAACGTCTTCAGGATTGGCGACGTCGGCCTGGATGGCGAGCGCGCGGCCTCCAGCGCTGGTGATCTCGTTGACTACATCTTCGGCCTTGGCTGCGTTACCGGCGTAGTTGACGATAACGCCGAATCCATCGGCTGCGAGGCGAAGAGCGATGGTGCGTCCGATGCCGCGGGATGCGCCGGTAACGATAGCAGTTTTTCTCATGGTGATTCTCCTTTGGGCGGCTTCTTTGAACTTGAAGTCCGTCGCTAAAAATAGATTGAACCTGACAAAACTATACGTCCAATGCATAATGCTAATATTCATTATGCGTACGACGCAGTTGCGCCAGGCAGACCTGAATCTTCTTGTTGTTTTCTCGGTACTTGCCGAAGAGCGAAATGTATCGCGTGCCGCCAAGCGGTTGCTATTGAGCCAGCCTGCGGTGAGCCGCGCCTTGCAGCGGATGCGAGATACATTTCACGATGATCTGCTAGTGCGGACGGCAAAGGGTTATGAACCAACGCCGCAAGGGGAACGTGTTCTCCGGGAGCTTGAGATCATGTTGCCGAAATTGGATCGACTCATCTCGGGTTCGACCTTTGACCCGGCGACAGAGCATTCTTCTTTCCGGATTGCGGCAACGGACAATGCGACCTCGATCATTGCACCGATCTTGTGTCGCGAGGTTCTGCCAGCTGCGAAACAGGTCCGCTTTACCTTCGCGAGCTGGCGAGGCGATGTCTTCGAAGATTTGAGTCACGGTCGACTCGATCTTGCTTTGATTGGCGATGAAGGTCATGTGCCTTCGCCCTTACTGACCGAGGTCATTTACGAAGAAGAACTCGTCTGCATTGTTGCGGCAGATGCTCCCTACCAGCGTCAACTTACGCTCAAGCAATATCTCGCGGCTGAGCACATCGGTGTTGACGTAGTGGAAGGGACGCAACATATACCGGAGAAGCGTCTCGCGGCGCACGGTCATCGCCGTCGAACCGTGATTACGCTGCCATATTTCGGCGCGGCTACGCGGTGCATTCCTGGGACCAAACTGATTCTGACCGCACCCCAACGATTCGCCAGAGCTGAGGCCGAAAATCGCAAGATCAAAGTTCTAAAGGCGCCGGGAGAGATCACCGGCTTCAAATATCTGATGATCTGGCATCCGAGAGTAAACACCGATGCCGCGCACGCATGGCTCCGGAGCGAGATCAGGAGAATCGGTCGGACGATAAGTACGTGATCGTCTTGGCGGAAGGTTGCTCCGGTGAATGCTTCTTTCCTCGTTCCATTCCAGGCCCTTCAGTGGACTACAAGAAAATTCCGGCGAAGATCTCGGTTCGATCCCTCCTGACGATCCCAGAGCGGATGATGCTGTCCATGGCGGAACTTGGCAACTTGCCTACAGAGAAATCAATTGGAAAATTACCCGAAAGAATAGTGCTTGGATAGCCAAACCGATTCGCCCTACTCATCGGATTCTTGGGCCTTGCTCCTATAACTCTTTGATGTAGCGCGCGTTGCTGTCTCGCTGCGACCGCCCGACGTGTTGAGGTGTGATGCCAGTACCGTGCTGTACAGAAATTCGAGGAACGCTCGCGTCTTAGGTGGCAGATACTGCCGCGATGGATAAAAGGCATACAGGGGAAAGCGTTCATCCTGCCAATCGGGGAACAGCGACACCAGTCTGCCGCTCGCAAGATATGCTTCAACTCCCAAGTCGAGGACCTGAGCTATTCCATATCCAGCCAGGCAGACCGCATGCATCGTTGCGACGTCAGTCAATAGAAGCTGGCTCTCCGTCTCAATCTTGATCTCCTTTCGACCCTTGCGAAAGACCCACTCAAATGCCCGGCCGGTCTCCGGGTCACGGAAGTCGATCATTCGGTGTTGTTTATTGACTGTGAGTTCCTGGGGATGGGATGGATGGCCATGTTTCTTGAGGTAGCTTGGGGATGCCACCGTTAGAATTCGGGAGTCCAGAAGTCTTCGCCCGACAAGGCTCGATGGACGAGGGTCGCAAAACCGAATTCCGAGATCATATCCATCTGCAACCAGGTCCCCAAGGCTCTCTCGTGTGATCAGGTCCACTTTCAACTCCGGGTACTCCTTCATGAATCCGCTCAACTGCGGTCCAAGAATGAGCTGAGAAAAATAGGGATCGATATTCACGCGCAACCGTCCGCGGACCGTGACTTTTCCTTCCGCCAGGGACGATGCCGCATCTTCGAGCGCAGTTAGTGCAGGTCCGATGGTCTCGTAGAATCGTCTCCCCTCATCGGTCAGAGAGACGGAACGGGTTGTCCTCTCCAATAACCGCACTCCAACTCGAGCCTCCAAGCGGGCGACTGCTCGGCTGACACCCGGTTGAGAGACGTTGAGCGATCGCGCCGCGGCTGCAAAACCGCCCGATCTTACAACTGCGGCAAGCGCGTTGACTCCATTCATTAGGCGGTCGTCGAGGTTCATAGACCTATGCTATCCGGTTATAGGTGAAATGCAACAATCATTAGTTCCGAATCAATCCTGTTGAGTCACATATACGGACGCACTGAACGGTGAGAGGCAAAAATGACAGCAAACAGTATTCGCAAAACAATTATCAGCGTGCTCCTGGCAGGGTTGGCGATGTCCATGTCCGGCAACGCCCAACCACCAGCGCATCAGGGACTTACTTTCAACGGCGATGGCGCGATGCGATCCGACAAGATCCACTGGCCGAAGGGATTCGATCCGAAAGAGGCTGATCTTTTCGCCCACAACGAGATCGTTGTGCACGCAGGATGTGGCACGATCTTCGCCAATCTGGTCGAAGCGGAGTCCTGGCCATCGTGGTATTCGAACTCCAAGGATGTGAAGGTGCTCAACACGCCGGACCACAAGCTACGAAAGAATGCACGATTGTCCTGGGAGACATTCGGATTCCACATTGACAGTCGGGTGAATGAGTTCGAGCCGGACAGTCGGCTCGGCTGGTTCGGCGATGGCAACGGAGTGCACGCCTACCACACGTTTTTCTTGGAGAAGACCTCTGAAGGCTGCCACATCATCACGGAAGAGGTCGTCAAAGGGCCTGGCGCCATCCAGTTCCGCGAAGAGCAACCCAGCGCGATGCACGAGGGCCACCAGCTTTGGCTGACATCCTTAAAAGAACGTTCAGAGAAGAACTGAGATTCGCACTGCAGCAGTTCCAAGAATGGAGGGACACGATTATGGCACGCGTATTCATTACCGGATCGGCGGACGGCCTCGGAAAAATGGCAGCGGAGTTACTCATCGAGCAGGGGCATAAGGTGGTCTTGCACGCTCGCAGCAAGACTCGCGCGGAGGAGACTAAGAGGAACGTCCCTCAAGCGCAAGCGGTGGTCGTTGGTGATCTGAGCAGCATTGCTCAGACCCGAAGTGTTGCCGAGCAGGTCTATGCGCTTGGCACATTCGATGCGGTCATCCACAATGCGGCTGTCGGTTATAGGGAGCCTCAACGTGTCGAGACGGTCGATGGCCTGTCGCATGTATTCGCAGTGAACACGATCGCGCCCTACGTCCTGACCGCACTGATCTCAAAGCCGAAGCGGCTCGTTTATCTAAGCTCTATGCTTCACCAGAACGGCGATCCGACCCTTGAGGATCTGACATGGCAGTCTCGTGCCTGGGACGGAGAGCAAGCCTACTCCGACACGAAGCTGCACAATGTGCTTCTCGCCTTCGGGATTGCACGACGTTGGCCCGGTGTCCTCTCGAATGCACTCGAACCAGGTTGGGTTCAGACGAAGATGGGCGGGGCCGAGGCAACAGGCGATCTGGACCAGGCGCACCGCACTCAGGTCTGGCTTGCGGCGAGCGACGATCCTGAGGCATTGGTGACGGGAGAGTACTTCTATCATCTCCGCCGAAAGGGAACGCTTCCTGCAGCTCGGGACGTTTCGAAGCAGGATCAACTGTTGGCAATCTGCGAGCGGCTCAGTGGCATCGCGCTTCCTGAGTAACAAACAACGATAGAGGTTTTCCGGTGGCCGCACTCTTCCGTTCACTGTAGCCACCCCTAACGACAAAAAGAAACAAGGAGCGAATCACATGTATGCAGTTATGGGAATCACAGGAAACGTAGGCGGTGCGGTTGTACGGTCTCTCCTCGCGCGTGGCGAAAAGGTTCGTGGCATCGTGCGGAACCCGGAGAAAGCCGCAGGGTGGCAAAAACAGGGGGTCGAATTGTTCAAGGCTGACTATGACGATGCGGAAGCGCTGACTGCGGCGTTTAGCGGTGTCGATGGCGTCTTTGTAATGGTGCCTCCCAACTTCGCCCCAGCGCCGGGGTATGTGGAGACCAAGGCGGCTCTCGAAGTCCTTCACAAGGCTCTTTCGAAGGCCCGGCCACCGAAGGCGGTTTATCTCTCCTCGATCGGAGCCGAACAGACGAGTGGATTGGGTCTCATCACCAGCTCACATCTTCTCGAACAGACGTTGGGCGATCTGCCGTTCCCGCACGCATTTCTTCGCGCAGGCTGGTTCTTCGAGAACTCGGCGGGTGACGTCGCGAGTGCCCGCGACGAAGGCCAGATTCAATTCCAGCTCTATCCCCTGGATCGGAAGTTTTCCTTGGTGGCAACCGCCGACATCGGAAAGGTTGGCGCGGAGACATTGACGCAGAACTGGAAGGGAACTCGGCACATCGAGGTCGCTGGGCCAGAGGGCACCAGCCCCATGGAAATAGCAGAAGCTTTTGCGGATGTTCTGGGCCGCCCAGTGGAGGCTGTTGCCGTGCCGCGAGACCAATGGGAGAAACTCTGGGTCTCTCAAGGGATGCCCGAAGGACGCACTGCTCCACGAGCTGAGATGGTCGACGGTTTCAATTCGGGATGGATTCACTTCGGCGCAACCGGTACCGAGCATGTGGATGGGACCACACCCGTTCGTGAGGTGATTGCTCATCTTGTCAGTCGGAGCTAACCGATCAAGGAGTTGAGTCACGCGGCGGTCCGTTGCAAGATGGGGCAAGCATTACAGATGATCTGGACCAGGCACGCCGCACTCAGGTGTGCCTGGCTGTAAGCGATGACCCTCCCGCTTCGGTGTCCGGTACGCATTCAATAATGCGGGCATTTCCGGTCCTAACAGGCCTCTAGCAGTGCAATCGGAGGCAGGTCTTTCGTCATGCTGGCTTCGCTCCTCAAAAGAACGCGCAAAGACGCCCTGGTCGGCGGGAAAAGTGCCTCACGATGTTGAGGAATGAGCGTGAGTCGATCTGCCAAAAAAGAAGGAGAGCGAGCCCGCGACCAGAAATGAGCTGCTGGCTGCAATCGAATCGAGATACTTCATCAAGTCAGCAGGTGAATCCTGTTCAGCGATGCTGAATGCAATTGTTCGCCAAGCGAGGAGAACGTTCCAAAAGAGTACGAGTCCGAGCGCAACCCACGCCAGTCCCGCTGGTGGATTCGACAGACGATGCTTTGGCTGAGCAAATATGCTTCCTAATACCACTCCCAATTGGGCTGAGTAGATGCCGAGTATGCGCAAGAGGACAGACTGGAACTCCTCCGGCCACATTGCAGTCCGGATGTGAAACAAGGCTACGAGTTGTACAATCAGCCCCAGGAAAAACATTCCCATCAATCCGTACCGGGCTCGATTCATCGTCACGATCTTTATTCCTTTCCGGCCTTCATCTGATCGATAAGGCTCCTAACGAAGTCATCAGCGGAGCGAAGGATAATGGGGTTGCTGGTGGGCTGGAACTTGTCGGAGTGAGTGCGCCCCTCCATGACCAGGGTCTGGACATGCAACGAGTACTTGGTCGAATCTGCATCAAACGGAAACGACAGCAATAGCGCAATCTGCGCGGTAACGCCCGCTGCAACGGTCGGGGTCGGAAGCGGCGTGAACGTCGTTTTGAGTAGCGTTACTTCCTTATCCCGCCGCGGATGATAGCGAAATGCTTTGTTCAGCACACTGTTCGCCTGTTCCTGGAAAGACAGGCGCGAATCCCATGTGAATGCCTGAAAGTCTTCCGGAAATGACGTCTCGTCCGGGAGGCCCAGGACCGGTGGTTGCGCGGCGACAATGACAGTCTCCTTCAACGGGACGGAGGCAAGCACCTTTCCATCGGGACCGTCTCGAAATTCGAGCAATGAATCGTTCGAGATATAGCGGAAGCTTCCCTTTGCGGGGACGATGCCGAGGTCTTTGACCCAGACCGAAGTGCGATCGGGAAAGTTGTAGTCGTACGCAATGGAGTAGCCTGGCGCTTCGTTCTTCAGGAAGACCTTGACTACACTTTTGACCTGCACATTGCCCGAATTGCCACCGATGGCCGATTGCGGGAGGGCGCCCGCAGAGGGGCTTCCCTGAGCAGGTGCGATCGGTGTCCCAAGTGCACAGGTGAGAATAATCGAAACTATGCATTGGTGACGCATGGCACTCTCCTTTCGGGCCAGAGCATCGCCGACTTTAGCGGTCCGCAGAACTCAGTTTGCACTTAAGGCAAAGTCCAAACCAACAGATTCTGTAAGAGGGACTTGGCGATAGCCAACCGCCTTTTCCGATTGGTCCGGCAGACGATCCTTCAGATTCGCGATCAGCTGGCTCACTGTTTCCTGTCCCGGACTTGCCTTCAATATGTCCAGGATGGTGGCCGCCAGGGCGCTTTGGTTCGAGCGTATCTGCACCGCGTATTGCAGAGGCAGAGTCGCGGCAATAATGTGCACGCCAACTCCGCTTTCGCGAGACTCGACCTGTCCTTGTTCGAGATGCGCACGCTGTTCTTCAACTCGCGCCTTAATCTCCCCAATCTTGCCGAGCGCCTCCACAGCTCCCCCGGATTGGCACGCGTCAATCATCAATACAATCCTTCTAGCAGGCATGTTGCGCAATGCCTCGGCAAGGGCCGCAGTATTCAACCCTGTGTTCCGTATATCGATCCTCCGGCCGTCATATGGCACGAAGTAAAACATCTCCTCTCCCAACGGCGCAACGCCGTGACCTGCGAAATAGAGCAGGACAACATCGTTGTCGCCCATACTTCCTGCAATCTCCGCCAGTTGGTCCCGCAGGGCTTTCCGGGTAGCGGACTTGTCGAACAATCCTGGCCACACCCTAACCTGTGCGTAAGGTTTCCTCCTGTTGCTGCTTTGGCTGATAAAGAAGTCCTCGATCGCCTTGGCGCTGCTCACGGCATATGGCAGCACATCGAATCCTGATTCCGCAGGATACTCGCCCACTCCCACGGTCATGACATGAAGCGTCGACTGGGATGTTGCAGATTGCTTGCCGTCCCATGGGGTTGCAAACGTCTCGGGCTTCCAATTCTGAAGCTGGGTCATCTGGCTCGTGCTGCCGGCTCCAATCGGCAATTCCTTTTGGTACTTACACGCATGATCGTCCGGAACCACCCGGAAACCATTGACTTCAGCGGGCAGATCCGGTCCAGCATCCGCCGGCGCCTGAACAGCCACCGCTGGAAGCTGTTCGAAGCATACGATTGGCTGTCCGTCGCGAACCTCAACACGTGCAAGCTTCTGCGCCAGCAGGCTGCGAAGTCCGGGGAGCTGAAGTGCCGTCGCGATATCCACCTGGGCGCGTGGAGGATGGTCAGTCAAACTGTCGGCGAGCAGCCCAGGGTGATAAAAGTCCGTAAAGAAGCTAGCCAGCGGAGTCACCGTAGCGTTGTCGCCGCCTCCGCGCCACGCTATCTCCTGCATCGCATCGGCGGTGCCGTCGAAGAGACCGTCAGGCGCAACTGCCAGCCAGTCTTTCCCATTGGAAAGAGAAAGCAGCGTAAGACGCTCCTGTTGCGTTCGGGTGTCCCATATGCGGGTGGAACCATCCGCGCTGCCCGAGATCAGCCAGGAACTGTCGGGACTGAAAGCGACGCCACTCACACTCCCGGTGTGTCCACTGAGACGAAAGTTCTTATTTCCCGCAGAGAGATCCCACAGCGCCACGCTGTTGTCGGCGGCTCCCGCAGCCAGCCATCGCCCGTCGGGGCTGAACGCGATACCCGATTGAAAACTGGCCAGAGTAGGTACATCAAAGCTCTGTGCAGGGTCAGTTGAACCGATCTCCCACAACATCGCCTTATCGTCCTGGCCGACTGCTGCCATCCGCTTGCTGTCGGGGCTGAATGCGATGGCTGAAATTGTTCTCTCGTATCCCCGCAGAGCGGCTACCAGTTTTCGTGTGCCCATGTCCCACACCTGGATCTCGCTCTCAAACTGGTTCTCCGGTTTCGATTTTTTGGAAATCCAGCTGATCGCGGCGGCGACCAATCGGCCATCAGGGCTGGGGGCGACATCGTCAACAAGATCGACTGTGTTCGGAATGTAGTCTACCGGGAAGGCTCCTGCTTCGCGTCCAGTGGCATTGTCTACCAACTTAACGCTTTTCTCTGCTCCTACAATCAGCCAGCGCCCATCGGCGCTATAGGCAAAATGGCCGCCCTTCACGTTCCCGAACTCACGGCCACTGGCGAGGTCCCAGCTCTTGATGTGCGACCCGATTTCGGCACTCAACCGGCGCCCGTCCGGGCTAAACTTCAAGACGTCAACCCCGGCTTTCTGTTGCGTGAATGCACTCACCCTCCTGCCGGTTGCAACTTCCCACACGCTCACGATCGACGTAGGCAGCGTGCCCGCGCGATTTCCGGGTGGGGAATTATGGCTCGTCTTATTCGTCACGGCCCGCGCAGCAGTATCAAGTCCTGAACCGGTGGCAAACAGGCGCCCGTCCGGACTGAAAGCCACGACATTGATCCAGCCAAGCCCGGTTACTGTGTGCGCCTCAAGCCCGGTGTCGGCATCCCAGAGCCTCACTGTCATGTCCAAGCCGCCTGAAGCCACGAGCTTTCCGTCGGGATTGAACGCTACCGCGTTGGCCTGTCCGGTGTGGCCCGACAAAGTCTGCAGCACGCGCCCCGTCGCAACATCCCAGATGCTGATCGTGTTGCCGTCTTCTGGCAGACTGGCCGTGGCCAATCGACGCCCATCCGGGCTCAACGCCAAGCCGGAGAATCCGCCGATCATGATGCTTTGAGTCCGGGTTCTTCGCACGGAGCAGACCTCACGGCCTGCCGTGACATCCCATACTTTCGCTACCTGATCCGCACTGCCGGTCGCCAGCCAGCGCCCATCCGCGCTAAAAGCCATTGCTGAAACAATCTCCTCATGACCCTCGAGACTCTTGACTCGTTCCCCTGATGAGAAATTCCAGATTGTGATGGATGGTGTGTAGGTCGTCGTCGCGAGCCATCGCCAATCCGGGCTGAGAACAGCCTGGTGATGGTCATTGAGCTCGAGCTTGCGTACCGTCTGTCCTGTCGCAACATCCGAGATTGTTAGTTCGCTTTCAAGGTAGGCGTCGGAGGCGAGCGATCGTCCATCCGGGCTGAAGGAAAGAACTCTGGGTATATCCGTGTGGCCGCCTATGGAGCGCAGTTCGCGACCAGTCGTAACATCCCACACTTTTACCGTCATGTCCGCGCTACCGGAAGCCAGCAACCGGCCATCCGGACTAAAAACCACGCTCGTGACCGAATCGGAATGACCGCTCAGCGTTCGAACTTCCCGTCCGTTCGCAACATCCCACAGCTTCAGGGTCTTATCGTTGCTCGCTGAAGCCAGCCAGTTGCCGTCGGAACTGAAGGCCACAGCAGTTATATCCGAGCTGTGCCCCGTCTGCACCACCAATTCCGGGCTTTCAGCAGTAGAGGACTGTGCAAGCAACCAGCCTTGCACGAGCGCACACCCGCCTAAAACCAAGAATGCAAGCAGTTTCAGCTTGTGATTTTTCCTGGCTGACCAGAGAGGCCTTCGGATGTGTTGGAAGTGTGACCTCATGGCGCCACGCTCCAGGGAAAACTGCGCCCGTAGTGAATCCGCCTGATATTACCGGTCAAATAATATCTCATTTTCAGGCCGCAAGTGAGTAATACTCATTTACAAGAAGCCGCCACCGGAGTTCAATGAGCGCTAGGGTCTGTTAACTCAACAATAGAGGTCTAAACTTCCAAAGCCGATTCTCCGCTCAGAAGGGTCCCGAACTCCTCGCTATCGGGAGTCAACCGCTCATGAAGCTAGGTCCGTGGTATACCGAAGTTCTTCTATCCCGGGCCGAAGTCCGTCACGCACCTAATGTCCTCGCGTATCTTCGTAACCGTGCAAAGAAAGTTCAGGGACGGAAAGAAGGTCCATGTTACAACTGAAATGCAACCGCTTGGGAGCACGGCCAGATGCAAACCTCAATAAGAACACACGAGGGGCACGTAGCGTTGGTCACCGGCGCCGGCCAAGGCATCGGCCAAGCGATCGCATTGGCACTGGCGGAACGAGGCGCACGAGTGATCGCGACCGACCTCAAACAGCCGCACGAGACCGCAAGGAAGATTGGCCCCACGGCAACCGCGCTTCAACTTGATGTGACTCGGGAAGAGGATTGGCGTTCGGCATCCCTCAAGAGCCTGGAAGTGGGCGAGGTAGATATCGTAGTGAATAACGCGGGTTATTTCCCGAACCGCCATATCGAAGAACTCGATCTGCCGACGTGGCGAAAGACGATGGCTACTAATCTCGACTCGCACTTCTTGAGCGCGAAATACTTCTTGCCAGCCATGAGGAAGAAGAGGTGGGGCCGCTTCGTCGGCATATCTTCAAACATGGTCGGATTAGCCATAGCAGGCATGAGCCACTACATCGCCTCAAAGATGGGAATTATTGGATTCATGCGGGGTCTGGCGAATGATGTTGCAAACGATGGTATTACCGCGAATGCAGTGTTGCCTGGTCTAATTAACACGCTCGCAACCGTGCCTCAGTCCGAGGAGCAAAAGCGCTCCACCTGGGAACAGCAAGCCATCAAGCGGCTCGGCGAACCCGAGGATGTAACTGGCGCAGTTCTATTTTTGACAACCGATGATGCGGCATTCATTACCGGGCAGGCAATTGTCGTAGACGGCGGTCAGTATCGTATCGGCTAGGCCGGTATTTACGTGTTTATGGAGAAGTCCAAAAGTGAGCCAAAGCCAAGTAAATGCATTTCGCCGAGTCACGCATAGATTAACGGATCGGTACTCATCTGTCGGCATCGTGACTGGAATGTAGTGAGTTAACGTCGCGCCAGGACCTTCAAGTCTCTCTGACGCTGCGGCGTTTCCCGTTACTAACCGTATTGCAAGCACGCGCAGTTGCTTCAGATAGTTCAGGGGATTTGCGTTCCGTCAGCGGTTCCAGTGCGATCTCCTGAATCAGCTGAGTCGCCTGTCCCGCCGCTGATCGGCAGTGTGAAAGAAAACCGTGCGCCGCGCGGAGGGTGGTCAGCAGCCCACAAGTGTCCCCCATGCGCTCCAACAATGGAACGGCTGATCCGCAATCCTATGCCCGTGCCGTGAGGCTTGGTGGTAAAGAATGCATCAAAGATCTTGTCTTCCTGCCTCGGCGGAAGCCCGACGCCGGTATCGGTGACCGAGATCAATACCTGGCCATCCTCACCGCGCTGCGACTGGACAGTGAGTTCGTGCGTCCCATTCACATTCTTCATCGCGTCGATGCTGTTCATCATGAGATTCATCAACACCTGTTGCAGCTGCACGCGATCTCCCACCACCTGAGGGAGGTCTGCAGCGAGTTCTGTCCGGGCGGATACGGCGAATTGTGTTGCCTCGCTATGCAGGAGAAGCACCATTTCTCGAATAATCTCGTTGAGATCGACAAATTCCCGTTGCAGACTATCCTTCGTGAAAAGCAAGCGGGCTCGGTTGACGATGTCTCCCGCACGCGTTCCGTTTTGTACGAATCTTAACGCAGCCGCGCGCGCCTCCTCCAAATCAGGTTGATCGCGGGATAGCCAGCGCAAGCATGCGTTGGCGTTCGCGATGCCTGCCGTAATCGGTTGATTGACTTCGTGCGCGAGCGAGGCAGTCAGTTCTCCCATGCTGCTTATACGGCTGGCGCGTGCCAGATCCGCCTGGGACTGCCGAAAGGCCGCCTCGGTTTGCTTGCGCTCACGGCTCTCCGCATAAAGTGCCTCGTTGGTATTCTCGAGATCCTGCACAGTACGTTTCAGGTCATCACGCGCGCGCCTAAGCGATTCTTTGGCGTTCCTTTGCGCAGCACTCAGGAATCCAATTAGAAGATTTGACACAATATACATTAAAAGTCGGGGCAATTCCGGGGGCTTTGGCCCCAACGAATAGTTCGGATGCAGGAAGTAATAATGGAACACGAGAGAGGAGAGCGTCGTCGCGAGCAAGCCTGGTCCGACTCCGCCGTACCACCCACTCAACATGACGACGCAGAGAAACAGTGTTCCCGGAAAACCTATATGCGGAGCCGCCCATCGTGAAATGATCAGTGTTGAAGCAATCAAGAGAACAGCAAACCCGTAGCTCCAAGTCCGAGACGGCTTGAGCGACAGAATTTGATTGAGTCTGGACACTCTCAACTCCGATGAAAGGGGGCCGGCTCTTGCAATTGGTCACCCGATATTCCCGGCGATTGAATCTTTATACTAAAAAATCAGCTTCAGCGCGAACTGAATCTGTCGTGATGTCGTCGCGGTTGTAGTGATCTGCCCCACTCCCGCGAGCGGTGCTTGCTGGTACGCCCCCAGAACAGAGGTGGCCCCATTGAATACCGTTGCGGACGTCGGCATGCCGAGGTTGGTGTGGTTCAGGATATTGAAGATTTCGGTGCGGAATTGAATGGATCCTTGTTTACCCAACAGCTGAAATGCTGTGTCTTTAACGAGCGAAAAATCCCATTCCCCCAAATCTGGCCCGCGCAAAATCCCGCGCGCAGCATCCCCCAGAGTCCCGCAGGTAAGCGCCGCATTATTTGGGCATGGCACCATCGGCTGCATATGGAACATGTTGGGATTGAACCACTGATTTGGATTTCCAGTGATGACCCTGTGGGGATTGTACGGAATGAAGCTCGTGGCAGCCACATAAGCGCCGCCTTCAGCATTCGTCAATACCGTCCCTTGTGTTATGGCTTGAGTGTTGAGGTCGACGCGATCCGGCATGGTGCTGAGATTGCCCGAATTGGACCGGTTGGTCGCCAGAATCGGCGTAAACGGAAACCCGCTCTGGAGAGCGACGATGTTGCCCATCCACCAGCCGTTGACAAGCTTTGAGACCAGGCCGTTCGACTCGAGCTTCGGGAAGTAGTACAGAAGACTCATACGAAAATTATGACGAGCGTCAAAGCAGGACGGTCCGTAATCGTACGCACTGGTATTTGAACTCACGCCGACGTCCATTCCTGGAGCCCCTGCACAATCGGCGGCGATAAGTTGCCCTATCGGTGTGTCCAGGGAATGACCATAGGTATAGGTCGCCTGCGCTTCCAAACCGCTCCTCAAACGTTTGTTGACCACCACCTGCAACGAATCGTAATGCGAAACCCCGACCGTATTGTTCGTATTGACCGATCCAAAATTTGGATTGATACGGCACGTCGGGATGGCGCCAGTCTGGCAGAGGGGAACGGCATCAGACCAATACTGAACTCCGTTCATAATGGCTGTCGGGATCGTAGGATTTCCTTCGAGTTGCTGCCAGAGGTGCACGCCGCGCGTCCCGACATAAGCAACACTGACTGCTGTGTTTCTTGTCAATTGGCGCTGAACAATCAGATTGTATTGGATATTGTATGGCTGGCCGGCCCCATAGTAGACAGTAACTGCGCTGTTCGCCCGATTGCTGCTGAGGACTGAATCCACAGTTGGAGGCGTTATTGGGAATGTAACAACGGCGTTCGCCGGATTCGTAGCGGTATATATAATCGCAGGGTAAGACCCGTCGGCTTCGTTGACGAATGCGCCGCCCAAATTGCCGACGTCGTAATAGATGCCACCGCCGCCCCGAATCGCCGTTCTGCCGTCTCCGAAGACATCCCAGGTAAATCCGAACCGAGGACTGAAGTTCCAGTATGTTCCGTTACGCATGACTGGCCCTGGAATCCAGGCGGCTAACTCGCCACCGGGTAAAACCGTGAAGTCGGTTGTTAGATTTCGAATCGCGTATTGCCTTCCATCTGCCTCCCGAGGCGTGGTCATGAACTCATACCGCAGTCCTATGTTCACTGTAAAACGCGAGGTTATGCGGTAATCGTCTTGTGCGTAGAACCCCAACGTGTTGAATAGGAAATAGCGGTTAACATCCGATCCGGTAAGGGGGCCTCCGTACGTTAGAGGTATTCCTCGCAAAAAATTGGCGAAACTGGAGTAGGACGCATTGCCTGGGGCGTTTATCGGCACTGTAAGTGCTTCATTGAACCTGTTCAGGAGTGTCCCGAATCGCAGGCTGTGCTTTCCCCGTTGATAGTACAGGTCATCGCCGAAAGAATAAATGTTCTGGAGGTGAAGAGAATCTGGCGGACCCACCAGCCTGCCGATGCCAACAGGCGTAAGGTTCGTAATTGAGAAAGAACCAAACGGGCGTCCCGTTATGATCGGCTCAATCCCTGCGGGCAGCGAGCCCACATTGATCGGGAAACTACCGAAATGGGTCCGGCTGAAGGCAAGCCGCGTTGTGTTCGAGATACTCGGAGAGATTGCGTGTGTCTCGGAAAGAGTTATGAACTGATCGAGATCGTACCCACCACCTCGGAATTGGGGGAACGCCGTGCCTGAGGAGATAGACATGCCTTGATTGTTCGCTGAGTTTATCTTGGCTGAATCGATCGTATACCGGGCAAAAAAGGAATCGGATGATGAGAAGCTCTGGTCGAATCGAAACTGTCCATAATTCACTCCGACCTTCGTAGATGGGCCGAATAAGTAGCCATTGGCACCATTGTTTGGATTCGGATAGAGCGACAGCATTGCTGCAATGTCGGCATTGGCGATTGTCACAGAGCTGCCCGGTGCGAGATCGAGTGTGGGGCAAGCAGCTTCGGTTATCATTGCGCCCGCCGCACCATGGCAGCCGGCCGCAGGCACCAGGTCATTTGCCGTAAACCCGAGATTTTCCTGTAATCCCTCGTACACCGCATAGAAAAAGGTTTTGTCCTTCCTGATTGGTCCGCCAGACGAAGCCCCAAAATTATTCTTCTCCAGGTGTGGAGTCTTTGTGCCATCAAAGAAATTTCGCGCATTGAGGGAGCTATTGCGCAGATATTCGAAGACGTCCCCGTGATATTGGTTAGCGCCGCCCTTGCTGATTATCACCATCTCGCTGCCCATGGCCATCCCATACGAGGCGTCATAAGCGCTCGTCAACACCTTGTATTCCTGAATACCATCCACACCCAGCGTCGTTCCGGCGAAACTGGCAGTACCCCAATTCGACTGATTTGTGATCTGAGTCCCGTCTAATAGGAAGTTATTGGATATAACAGGCGCCCCATTGGAGCTATAAACTGTGCCCGTCATTCCTCCAAATCCGTTTGTGCCAGTACTATTCAGGCTATCCGTTACCCCTGCCTGCAGCAGGCTGAGGTCAATGTAGTTGCGACCATTTAACGGCAGGTCTCCGATCTGTCTACTGTTTACCAATCCACCGATCTCGCTGCTCGTCGTTTCTACCAGAGGCGCTCCGCCTTCTACGGTCACCCTTTGAGTCACCGAGCCAATCTGTAGCGATAAATTTAAGCGAATGACATCGGCAACGTGAAGCTCCACCCCCGGTTCTACCGCCTGCTGGAACCCATCTTTCGTCGCAGTAACGCTGTACCTGCCTACTGGGAGAGTTGGAAAATTGTAGCGGCCGGTCTCGTTTGTATCCGCCATGTACGAAACGTTGGTTCCTGTATTGAGCGCCTGCACCTTGACTTCGGCCACCGCAAGGCCGTCATGATCCGTGATCTGGCCATTCAATACCGCGGTTTCTTCCTGAGCAAAGGCCAGCGAGGAACACAACGCCGCCACCAGAACCAACGCTGCCAAGAGGATATGTTTGCGATGTGCTTTCACTATCACATCTCTTTCACGGTGTCGATTTGTGACGGTCGCACCCCGCAACTCGCCTACAAGCTTGAAACCGCCGGTGCTTCCTGTCTGCAGCCACCCATGCCGCACGTTGATTATCCCGGCCTCGGCATTCATTCCGCGAAATACTAGGACCGCACGGCGACATGCTTACCCACTGTTTGTTGTCGCCATCCGCCTACGAGACGCGAGAGCCGCGCTTAGGGGTTTGGGACTATTATTGTCGCACCACTTCGCGGCTTATAGCCAAACGTGAGTCGCAGCGTGACCCATGCCGCGTTCGAGCCGGGAGCCGAGAAAATGGTTAATGGCTGCCGTTCTCCGCCCCACCCAGCAATCCCGGACACGACTGGGCTCATCGAGAAGGGTGCTGATCGATAAAGTCAATTCCAGCTCCCAATCTTGATTCTTTACTAACGCGCATTGCAGTCTTGCTGCGACCGGTTGATAGAGCACGGCGAGACCTTCTACGATTGCCGCGAGTCGACGGAAGGCGAATAGATCATGTCCGGGGACCAGAAAAGAGAGTCAGGTTGCGCGGAGGTCGAACTATCGCGAATGATGCAAGTGGATTGCCTGAAGCTTTCCGCCAACAAACGTCTTGAACGCTCACGAAAATCACCACTCTCGACGCATCGCTCAATCAGCATCAGGGTGTGGTACAAAGGTTCATCCCAAAAGCGGGGTTGTCCCGACCTCGCAAAGGACAGCACCATGCGGGCATTCGTGCCAAAGCAGCCGCTATCCTCAGCTGGCGCCGATTTATTGATAGCTGCCCCGCTCGGCAGGAAAAGCGCGGTGACGCAACAACGCTTATGTCCGGGAACTCTGCAGGCTAAGCGGAGTGGCCTTGCAGGACCGCAACCATCATCCGAGCGACAGCTATATTTCCGCCCGGCATGGAATCCTAGCCGGATTCCTATCCATTCCGTTGCCCATCCTATCCTGCAGGCAAAGCTGTCCATCAACCAACCGGGCGACGCTTTCGAACAGGAAGCTGACCGTGTCGCTGCACGGGTGATGAGCATGCGCCCGTCTCTCGCTCTGACTCCGGCTAGCAATGCCCCCCGAATTCAGCGGCAATGTGCCTGTGGCGGAATCTGTTCCGACTGCCGCAACGAGGCACGCAACGCAACTGCCGGGAAGTTACAAAGGAAGTCCGTCACTGCCCCTCCGGCCAACTCCACGGCGCCGCCTCTTGTGCAGGAAGCATTGTACTCAGGTGGTCACCCGCTCGATACCGACACCCGCTCCTTTATGGAGTCGCGATTTGGCCAGGATTTTACCCACGTCCGTGTGCACACCGATGCCAAGGCCGCAGTATCCTCCCGATCGATCCAGGCACTCGCGTACACCTCCGGCGCGGACATCGCGTTTGCCCCTGGTCAGTACTCCCCTGGCACCGATCGCGGCAAACACCTCCTCGCCCACGAACTTGCTCATGTTGTCCAACAGCAGCAGGCCCCGCTGCCGGATAAAATCTTCCGATTCGGAGATGACACTCACAACATCATCGACCAAGTCGCCGCCACTCTCGCTGGAATGAAACCGGCGGAGATTGAAGCCATCCACAGAGGCAACACCGCCCGAGACTACAGCCAGGCACCGGCTGTCATGAACTTGCTGTTGATGTGCAATTCAAACACGTACGGCGGCTATCACGACTACGACCACTTCGACAATTTTGAATGGAATGAGAAGCTGCAAAAGTTCCAATCCAGAGACCCAAAACCCGGAGTGGTCCCCAAAGATCCCTTGCAGCACATCCAGGAGGAGTTCCTCGCGTTTGTTCAGGAATTACCCAAGGAAAGCTCCTTTGAGCATGTCGGCAGCGCCTTCCATGCCATTGAGGATTTCTTTGCTCACTCCAATTTCGTCGAGCTCACGCATGGAGACACATCTCACGGCGATACGCTGATCACCGGCAGTGTTCCCCCAGGCGACAACGTCTCTCTGCTCAAAATCATCGCCTCCATCAGTAATGAGCAAACCGCAGGCGTTCCCGATGCCGCAGCCAACGAGGAGATCGCCAAGGCTGACCCCAAGTCGCACCCCGCCATGGCCAAGGATTACAAATCCAACAAGTACCAGATGGAAGCCATCGTTCTCGCCACCATGGTAACTCGGCATGTCGCCGAGCAGGTCCTGGCCATGAAAGCCTTACAAACGCCCGCCGAACAGGAGAAATTCGTGCGCGAAGTCATCATGCCCGAACTGAGGCGTTATCTCCGCCCCCCTAAAGGCAACGACAAATGGTGGGAGCAACTCCAGGCCAATGCCGGAAAAGCCACGGAACGACAGATCCGAAAAACCGCGGCCCAGACCCCCGTCACCGTCAACCAATGCGTGCTCAGCCCGCTGCGCTCCATCGAAGTAAGCAAGGACTCCAACATGAAACTCTACGGCCCCGCCTTCACTGTGCCTGTCGACGGCGGCCACGTGATGATCCAGATGGGCATCGGCATGTCGGTCGGTCCCGACTTCAAAGACCCTTCCGGAGACTCACTGCCGCGAAAGCCGGAGTTCATGCCTTTTGGCCTGCAGATCGTCAAAAAATTCTGATCGCGAGCATCGCACCGCCGGAGATATATTCTGAACACGACGTACAGCATTACGATCTTCGTGAGGTGCCCCCTATTGGGAGCAACGGAACAGAAAGCTCGCTTAAGGATTCAGGCGACGTTGGCCATCGAATCGGCACGGACCCCAGAACGGCCGTAACCGGCGTATGGCAACAATTCGCGACAGACTGGGAGACTTGACCGCAGCTCCACAACTCAAAGGTTGGGGTGGATCAAATACTTGCTTATGAGGACTAATCTTCGTTCTGTTTGCTGGCTGTGGCTGAACAGAAGCTCGACGACGAGCCAAAGAGCAGGGGCGGCAGCCGGGGTTCCGATCGAACTTACCTATAACTCGGTTTTCAGGGAACTACGGGGTGATATGTTGACTTGGGTCCGAGAGGAGCTTTTTAGCTCTGAGGCACCGGTATCGACATGTCTTGCTGCAGAGTGAAATTGAGAAGGGTCTCACTGGGCACCTTTACCTGGTCGCCCCCAGTGATGATTTCCGAGGATGCGCCGGCAGTTGCGCCGATGCCTGCGCCGATTGCGGCTCCCTGGCCGCCGTCTGCAACGGCGCCGATGATGGCTCCAAGAGCCGCACCGCCGGCTGTTCTCCTGGCGGTGCTGGCGCCGCGCGACTTGCCGGTCACTTCATATTCTCCCGTTACGACGGGCATCGTCTTTCCATTCACTACGATCCCGGTCAACTCCAGCCGCAGCTGCGATCTGCCTGTGAAGGTTCCTGACTCCTTCGCTTGTGTCAGCCGGCCATAGACGAAGGCATCCTTCGCGACTACCGTGATGCCTTCCCAGGTCAGGGGTTCTTCGAGCGAAGCCAAGAAGCGGTCTCCCACGGCGCTTTCAGTGGAATCGATGGCATCGATGGTGCGCACAGAAATTCGTGTGCCGGCTGGGATAGTGACATTGGCCGGCCTCCCTTCGACAGGCGCTGCCGCCTCTGGATTGTCGGGAAGCGAACTCTGCGGCTGCGGCGCCGGGGCGGTTGCTGCGCCTTCCGAATCGAACTTGAGCGAAACGATGTCCGCGACGATATATTTCTGTACCGTCGAGCCGACCTGGAAGCTGATTTCAGTATCCGTGCCACCCAGGAACTTGCCCTTGATGAGGCTACCGTTCTTCAGCTCCAATGTATCGGCCCACGCCATCGACGCCGCCAGAGTCAGCACAGTCAGGAATCCGAATTTCAGTTTTAGGCTCATGATGTCCCCTTGGATGCCCCCGCCTACTTCGCCGGTTCATATAAATTGCGGGCACGTTTGGGAGTCACCTTGAGCCGAAGGGCCGTTTGTTCTACGGGATTCCTTTCCCATCGAATCCTGGCTGGTTGAACTTTCTGGCTGGCTGAACTCGGTCAAGAACGCCATGGTCTCTCATCACGCGCTATCAGGATGTGAACTTACGTTGCAGGCATTTCGGTTTGTCAGGTGGGATTGCTGCGTGGAAGGCAATGTCCGAATTGGCGACCATCCTTCTGGTACTCGAAGCTCCATGCGACGATGGGAGGTGGGAACGAGGCGACAGAGAGAAGAGGAGACAATTGACTGGAGAGCATTGGACAGGCAAGTCGGCATTAGGGAACGGAGTCACGGATACGGGTACTGGAACTCATAGTCGGCGAGGAAAGCATTCGCGATGCAGTTGATTATTGGACCACGTTTGAGGCTGGTGCTGGAATCGCTGAGAAGGCCCTCTTGATCATGAGGTCAACAGTCGCAATGGAATACTGCTGCGAGATTTACATGAACGAGCTGAACACCGAGCGAGCGGGACGATGCGCGGTGTGAGCTTCAACCTTGTAGGCATCTGGGGACTCAGGTGTGTCTACCAGGAGTTTGTCCGGGGAACTCGAAGGGTAGCTGCTCCACACGCAACTAGAAGCCGCTTGACGCCAGCCTCTATCACTAGGCTCTGGTGCAAATATTTGAGGCGAGCATGGCGTGGCCTCTCGGCTGGCCCTTGGTACGTGCTGCGAGCACTGCATTCCAGATCGTAGGCGCAGTGTGGTCTTTGGTGCGCAAGTGACGAAGCGAGAATTGGTTCCAATCAGCCTCGTTATTTGCACCAGAGCCCCCACCCGTGCTGTACCCGCGTCAAGTATGTTAATTGCCTAAATAGAGCATCGGCCGCTTAGGGCGGAGGGGCGAATCTATCAAGACGGTTACATTTCAGTGACGATGGGATGACAACCCGAGCTATGCAGTCACCTAGGCTAAACATCGTGACTCGTTCAATCATTTCGGTCTCGACAGAGAGGTGGTCTCGCACCCGTGTGCCCGAAGCTGAAGGGTGTGATCTGTTGGCATCGCGTGTCGAAGCCTCGCAGCGCAACCGATCCGAGAATCTGGACAGAGGGGCTTCGACTTCGACCATTAGCCCCAGGGGTATGCTAAGACCACTGAACAGGGAACAGTCGATACGCGAGGCCGTCCTCTTGAGCTTTTGCGATCCGCCGCCTGATCGGCGTCTGTCACTCCTGCATCTTTCAAAGCAGGAGTGGCGAAGATTGTTAGACTGGCTCGATATAAGTGGCCTCGCCCTGTACTTCCTTGATCGCATGGTGGAGTTACAAATGTCGGAGTTATTGCCCGCCGCAGTAATTGCACGCCTACGCAGTAACTTGATCGAGAACACCCAGCGGACCAACGGCATGATTGCCGAATCAGCTGCGATCCAAAAGGAGCTACAGAGAGCCAACTTGTCATATGCGATGATCAAAGGATTCTCGCTTAGCCCCACTTCGGTTACGAGGCCGGAGCTGCGACATCAGTTTGATCTTGACTATCTCATCTCTGAGAAATGTATTATCCAGGCAAAAGAAATCCTTGAAAAAAGAGGTTACCGCCTATATGCGGTGAGTGGCAAAAGCTGGGAATTCAAGATCAATGAAAGACCCGTGGTGTCACTAAGGGATTTCTATAAAGACTTGCCTGGCAGGTCGGTGGAACTGCATGTCGAGGCCAAGCAATCAGGCCGTCCGCTCATGCTTGAGCGGACGGAGGAGCGCGAGTTTTATGGAATCAAGGCGCCGGTGCTTTCGAGGGTAGATCTCTTCATAGGGCAAGGAATGCACGTCTACAAGGATATTTGCAGCGAGTTCTCCCGTGCGTCCCACCTTCTGGAATTTCGACGTCATGTGATCGCTCGCCGCGACGATAGCGCATTTTGGGGCGAGCTTCGATCAGTAGCCCAGGATGATCCTCGCTTAATATTGGGGCTCGGGGTAGCTACCTACCTTATTACTCACGTCATGGGTCCATTCGCTCCAGACGAGTTTGCTAGCTGGACAGTCCGCGGTCTTTCTCCTTCGATCGTGTCATGGATCGAAATGTACGGGAGCCATGCGGTCCTCAAGAAGTTCCCAGGAGACAAACTATACCTGCTATTGCAACAAGAACTCGTGTCTGCGGGCATTCCGGCAAAGCGTCCACTTCGGACCGCATTATTCCCTCTGCGCTTACCACCATCCCTCGTGAAGCCAGCCAAACACGAGACCTTATCTCTGCGAGGTCGACGTTATCGTCTGCAACTCCATCAAGTTGTCTCACGTTTGCGGTTTCACATCGTGGAAGGGTTTCGATATGCATTGGAGTTACATCGTTGGCAGCAGTATAGGAAGCGAGTTGTACGATGACGGCTCCATTGCGCCCTGCCGCGCAGGCTTTCGATGCGATTGCGCCGGTCTTTGACTCGCGTTTCAACCAGTGGCGTAGTGTGACGGCTCAACGTCGCGCCGTCAGGAACTTACTGGTAGAGGCATTTCCGAGCGGTGGTCGCATTTTTGAATTAGGCGGTGGCACTGGCGAAGATGCTGCATTTCTAGCCCATCGTGGATTCGATGTGCTTCTGACCGATCCATCGCCCACGATGGTGCAGCTGGCGAATACCAAGCTTGCCCCGTTGGGCGCATCGGCAGAAGTTGCCGCCGGGGAAGATATGGAAGCATTCGCAGCGGCGCACCGGTCCTCTGGTAGCGCATTGTTCGACGGTGCCTTTTCCAATTTTGCACCGCTCAATTGCGTCGTTGATCTCAGTCCAGTGGCGCGAGGTTTGGCCCGCCTCCTGAAACCTGGAGCGCCCGCGATGCTGGTATTGTTCGGCACGTTTTGCCCAGGCGAAATGCTTGTGGAGGTACTGCGCGGTCGACCACAGCTTGCGCTTCGCAGATGCAGGCGAAATGAGGTGCCAGCGAGGCTGGCGAAACGAGAGTTCCAGGTCGTCTATCATCGCCGCGCGGCGATCGTAAGTGCGTTCGCGCCTTGGTTTGTGTTGGAGAAGAGTGTGGGTATCGGCGTCACAGTACCGCCAAGCTCCGCCGAGCCGTGGATTTCGCATCACCCGCGCGCGCTTGCTGGAATGGAGGCGCTAGATCGTATTCTTGCAGGCCCGCTGGCGATGCTTGGCGACCATGTGCTGTATCAATTCCGTCGCACCTCTGTTTCGTGAGCAGCATGTCAGAACCTTTCTGGCCTGCTTGGCATCCGATCTGTTTATGTTATCGAGACTTTCTGGGGACACAGTCGCAATGGCTCCGAGATATGCTTCACGCAACGACACAGAATCGACACCTTCAATGGGCCGATGAGTAGCACGCAAAGTCTTCAGAGGATAATTCAAGTGATGAAGTTAAGACAAGTCGCAGATGTCAGCCTTCCAACTGAATGGGCCACCTTTCGTTTACTCGCTTTCGCTGGCACGCGAGTCGACGCCGATATACATCGGGAACGCGACGAGACTGGCTTAGCCTTGGTCTATGGCGATATTCATGGGGCTCCACCTGTAGTTCGAATTCATTCACAATGTATAACCGGCGAAGTCTTCCACTCGCTGCGTTGCGATTGTCACGCGCAGTTTCACTTGGCACTGCGCACGATCGTCAGTGAGGGTTCGGGGATTCTCCTGTATGAACATCAGGAGGGACGAGGCATAGGGATCATGGAGAAGCTGCGTGCTTACGAACTTCAAGACCACGGGCTCGATACAATCGACGCTAATCTTCAATTGGGACATGCGATAGACCTGCGTGACTATGAGCTCGCCATCGGAGTCCTAGACTATCTCAAAATTCGATCGATCCGATTGATGAGCAACAACCCGGATAAGATCGAAGCCGTCCTCTCATCTGGAATCGAAATTATTGACCGCCTGAGCGCTGACGTTCCAGCTAATCCCCACTCTGAAAAGTATCTTGCCACCAAACGCGAGCGACTCGGTCATCTTTCCAATACAGAAGGCGTGCTTCACGAGATAACATAGACCCGCAAGACATTACATCTATACAGCAGCACCGATGGAAACATGTACAACTCCAAGTGGGCAGGCAGAGCAAGGCTCCAAGTTAGCGATATACAGCACGCAGAAGGATGACATTGAGTTGACAATTCCCAGACAACTGCATGTGCAGCCTAAGGTTAACCTCAATTGAAGAGCGATAAAGCGACTTCGCTCCGTTCAGCTATTGACACTTGTTATCTTAACCCCGTCGCTGAATAGGGAAGAGCTCAATCCCCCGAGGTGAACCGTGGCAGAAGTATTGCTGACACACTCCTATCATCTGCCGTATGACTCAAAGCAGCTACGAAAAATGCAGCCCTATCCGCCGCTTGGGACGCTCTATGCCGCGACCGCTTTGCGTGATAGCGGCATCTCCGTCGCTGTCTTCGACCCAATGCTGGAGGAGCCATCCGAGCCACTCGCCGCCATGCTTATAAAGCACAGGCCGAAGATCGTGGCAGTCTACGAAGATGATTTCAATTTTCTCTCGAAGATGTGCCTCACGCGTATGAGAGCAGTAGCGTCGCAGATCGCGCAGGCAGCGCGGGCAATGGGCGCCAGGGTGATAGTCCACGGTTCCGACTCGACTGATAATCCATCCCTGTTTCTCGAGAACGGCTTTGACTACGTGCTGCGCGGTGAGTCCGAAGGTACACTGGTACTCCTTTGCGCTTCTTTGTTAAAGGGATCACCGCCTCCGGAGATCGACGGTTTTGTCAGACGCGACGACGCTGGCGACCTTATCCAGTGCGGGCAGCAGCTATCCAAGAATCCTGCATGGACGGAGCTTGTCCTCCCTGCGCGCGATCTGATCGATCTTGAACCGTATCGCGAAGCATGGATCAAGTCTCACGGATATTTTTCAACCAACATCGTATCAAGCCGAGGCTGCCCGTATCGCTGCAATTGGTGCGCAAAGCCAATTTCCGGCAATAAATTCCACTTGCGTCCGGCCTCGGCTGTAGCAGAAGAGATGCTTCAGCTCAAGAAGCAAACGGGTGTTCAGCACCTCTGGTTCGGCGACGATGTCTTCGCATTGAATCAACATTGGGTAGAAGAATTTGCTGCAGAAGTTTCTAAACGAGATGCAGCCATTCCTTTCAAAATACAGTCCCGCGCAGACCTGATGAACGAACAAACGGTCCAGCATCTCAAGACCGCCGGCTGTGCTGAGGTATGGCTGGGTGTTGAATCTGGATCGCAAGCCATTCTGAATGCGATGGATAAAGGCCTAAGCTTATCCATGGTTATAGCTGTACGCCATCGATTGAAGGAAGCAGGTATCCGTGCTTGTTTCTTCCTGCAATTAGGCTACCCCGGTGAGACTTGGGTAGAATTGCAGCAAACGATCGCCTTGGTTCGTAAGCTGCGTCCTGACGATATTGGAGTATCGTTTTCGTATCCCCTTCCTGGCACCGTGTTCTATGAACGCGTCCAAGCGCAGCTTGGGCAGAAGCGTAATTGGGCCGACAGCGATGATTTGTGCATCATGTTCAAAGCCGCGTATAAGACTGACTTCTATCGCTGCGTGCGCGACGCCTTGCACGCAGAGGTAGACGCATGGCATGTGTCGGAGACGTCACGCGAGGCGACCTCTGAGGTAGAAGCGCTATGGCGTAAAGTCGAAGAACTCGAACCAATCAGCCGCTGTGAAGACGCTTTTGAATTTCCAGACACTGTGACTCCATTCGCGGCGTCCGGACTCGTTCCGGTCGAAGACCTGATTCTTGTTCAGAAAGCTTAGGTATGGTTCCATCACGCAGCTGCATCGCTGATAATGTCCGACTCGATTTAGGTGTCCGTCTACGGTGCCCTCGCTGCGGATGCGATACAGATGGGTTGGATTGCCACGCATGCAAATTTCGACTAAAAATCGTCGATGATATCGTGCACGCCATCCCGCCAGAGCGAGAAGTCTATTACGCAAAGTTTATGCAAGACTATGAGCGCATCAGAGTTGCAGAGGGGCGTGGCAGCGAGCGTGAGGAGTTCTATCTCGGTCTTCCCTACGCCGACACCTCTGGAAGAAATGCCAAGCAGTGGCGTATCCGGGCACGAACTTACGACTACCTGATCAAGCATATACGGAAGGAGATTCAGCAAAACGGGGAAAAGAAGATACTGGATCTTGGCGCTGGTAATTGCTGGATGAGCTATCGTCTTGCGCTTGCAGGGTATCGTCCTGTCGCCGTGGACTTGCTCACCAACAACCAGGATGGCCTCGGGGCCGCTGCACATTATCGACGACACCTGCACGAATTTTTTCCTCGACTTCAGGCAGAAAGCGCTCACCTCCCCTTTCACAACGAGCAATTTGACGCTGTCGTATTCAACGCGTCGTTCCATTACTCCGAAGACTATGAGGCCACGCTGCGCGAAGCGTTCCGGTGCACCAAAAAGGGCGGGTTGGTCATTATCAGTGACACCCCTTGGTACTCCCGCGAGGCGAGTGGAAGGCAAATGGTGACCGAACGTCACGCGTCGTTCCTTCGCCATTACGGAACTGCCTCGGACTCGATCAAGAGCATTCAATATCTCACCGACGAGCGCCTGCGTGCCTTAGAAGTGCAGTTGTCGATCCGATGGACTGTGGAGTCTCCAAACTATGGTTTCAAGTGGGCGATGCGGCCGTTCATGGCAAAGCTTCGCAACAGGCGTGAACCATCCCAATTTCGAATCTATTCCGCTCGAAAGAATGCACGTGACTAATCCTGAAGCTGCTATTTCCGGGGGCAACCGGCAGACGAAACTCCTGATTCGAGGAGCGCGTTGCGCCGTCAGGCTGGAGGAACCCACGCAGGCTTCGATCGAGGTCACTGGATCGCGCATAGCGGGCATCCACAGCAATCTGAGCCTCTCGCTCTCCGCGGCATGGAAGTCCACTGAGATTGACCTTGACGGCTTTTTGATTTTCCCCGGTCTGGTCAACGCACACGATCATCTCGATTTCGCCCTTTTCCCCAGGCTGGCGAACCCACCCTACCAAAACTACATCGATTGGGGCATCGATATCCACAACACATATCCCGACGTTATTGCTACTCAGCGAAGTGTGCCCAAAGAATTGCGGGTATGGTGGGGAGGCATACGTAATCTTCTCTGCGGAGCTACGACCGTAAGTCATCACAATCCATTCCGTTCGGAATTGGCAAGAGATAATTTCCCGATAAGGGTGATCAGAGAATACGGGTGGGGACACTCCTACGCGCTCGGTGGAGATATTGTGGCAGCGCGATCGGCCACGCCTAAGGGGTACCCCTTCATCATGCATGCCTGTGAAGGAATCGACGATCGAGCAAGCAAAGAGTTAGGTCAGCTTGATGGAGAAGGTATCCTCGACGCACATACTGTACTTGTGCATGGCCTGGCGATGGATCGTGAGGGCGTTGCACTCATGCGTGAACGCGGCGTTTCACTCATTGTCTGCCCATCGTCAAATTATTTCCTCTTCGGAAAAGTTCCAGACCTATCTCTTCTCGGCGAGATCAACAATCTGGCAATAGGGAATGACTCTCCCTTGACAGCAACAGGCGATCTTCTCGACGAAGTCCGCTTCGCAATACGCGCTTGCAATATCTCGCCGCAGGCCGCCTATCGTATGGTGACCGAAGCTCCCGCGGCTATTCTCCGATTGAGGCGCTCGGAAGGATCGATCATGTTGTCTGGTATTGCCGATCTCATCGCAGTAAGAGATAGCGGAGTCGATGCTGCTGAGAGGTTTGCAACAATGTCGATGGTAGATATCGAATTTGTAATGCTTGCGGGCCAAGTCCAGCTAGCGTCGAAAGAAATCCTGGATCGGCTTCCGTCTCAGATAATTCAAGAGCTTGAGCCTCTGTCGATCGGCGGAACAATTCGATGGCTCCGCGCCCCCGTTAGAGAACTGTTGCGGCGGACCGAGCAAGTGCTTGGCTCCGGGCAGGTTCGACTTGGGGGCAAGCCGGTATCCATTCCTCATTCGGCCAGAGCCGCAGAGGTCACACAAAGTGAAAGCGGAACGCCGGTTGTTGAGAGGATCTGATGGCTCACTTCGGCATACTCTCGCACAGCGGGGCCGGACACATGAACCCATTGATGGTCTTATCAAGGCAGCTTACAGCCCGTGGGCACAGGGTTACATTTTTTCACAAACCAGAAATTGAGGTTCAAGTTCGCCAGCATGGTTTGGAGTTCCATCCCATCGATGTCCTTAAGCCTCTATCTGTAGAAACAAGGCGGAACGATGTTTGCAATAACTCCTCATCTTACTTCGCCGCGTTAAGCAAGAATATTGATCGCATTGCCGATGACGTGAAGAAATCTCTGCATGAAATACCGTCTGCTCTTGCGCGGTGTGGAGTCGACGTCCTCATTGTGGATGAGATCGTGTTGGCGGGTCCAACATTGGCGCAGATGCTGGATATACCATACTTCATAATCTCTACATCGGTGCCCCTCAGTTTCAAGTGGTCCGTGTCACGTCGATCGCCGAGCTGCAGACATCAACGCTCCCCGAGAGTGTGGTTGCAGGACTGTTTATTACAGGTGTCAGTACTTAGGCTGCGTGGCCCGGTGCGCTGGAGATTAGATGATTACAGACGCAAGGCCGGCTTAGGGCCAATTCGAAGGATGAATAAAGACTTCCCAGCCGTGGCCCATATTGCGCAACTACCGGAGTGTCTGGATTTTCCTCGCTCGAGCCTGCCTCGCAATTTTTACTACACTGGTCCTTTTGTCGACGATGCAAGACCGCAGGTTGAGTTTCCATGGCACAGGCTAGACGGTCGGCCGTTGGTTTACATGTCCTTAGGAACTGCCCGAGCGGTGCATTCCACCATCTTCCGCCTTGTCGCCAAGGCATGCAACGAACTCAACCTGCAGCTTGTGATCACACTGGGCGGTCGAAGCATCCCGGAGTCTTTTGGTGATCTTGTGGGGCGTCCGGTAGTGGTAAAGGAAGCACCGCAGCTTGAGCTTGTTAAGAGGGCTAAGATTGTCGTCACCCATAGTGGGCTGAACACAGCACTGGAAACGCTCAGACAAGGGAAGCCCATCTTGGCTATTCCGACAGGCTACGATCAGCCAGCGGTAGCGGATCGTTTGGCTTGGTTGGGAGTTGCCGAAGTCCTCCCTGCAGAAGGGGCGACGAGGGACCAAGTTATTTCATCGCTACAAAAGCTTCTTGCCAATCAGAGCTATAGCACTGCGGCGCTCGCACTGCGAGGCAAGATTCGAAATGTCAACGGAGCTGAACGTGCCGCCGATTTGATAGAGTCTGCTCTTGAACGCCATGTCGCTTCCCTCTCCGCAAAGTCCAATCAACAATGAAGAAACGACAAGTATAAGGAGGCTGCGAGTGAAGACATCGACGTTGCTGATCGCACCATTTCCGCGCCCTCTCGCTCGACGCACGTAGCTTGGCTTGTAACCGGTTCGACCGGAGCGTATGGAATCTGTGTTTGTGCAATCAAGTGGCCGGCAACACGGTTCGCATCGCAGATGTCCGGTATACGCAGATTGATCCCTCGTGGGAGGAAAACTCGAAAGGACTGCTTTACAGCACGGACTGTGGCTGAAGCGTATGGTTTACAGCTATTGTTCGTCGTGGGGTTGTCCCCTAAGATCCCGCGGATGCTGCAAATGAATCCACAGCCAAACCTTTAAGTTAACTCACTTCCCATGGACGAGGAAATCAAGAAGCTGGATGGCATCGCTAAGGTTGCAATACCGGAGCTCATATGTGGGAATCTCAGAAAGTCGCACGAGTATCTTTTTGTGTTTCTCGCGAATCTCTCCTGCTGAGTACAGCTCACCACAAGCGCGTTCTGTTGCTGTTCCCGCCGGCAGTCGGATCAGCATTCCTCTTGCTGACGGATAACGTTTGAGATAGACGATCGAATCCACTGTCGCTTCGCTCTGTGTCATTAGGACTGGAAGCTCGGAGGTTGGAACCTCGATAGAGGGCTTACCTTCCAGACGCGGCGTCAACGAACGATCTTCCAATTCAGGGAAGAGAGCCTTCGCGGCTGGACGAAAGCGAACGCGATGGGAGTGGCCAATGACCCGTGGACTTTCAGCATCGTTGATCAGGTAACTGGTGTCGTCTGAAGTATAGGTCCATCCAGCACGCGCGCAGGCATAGGAGAGTGTTGATTTCCCCGCGCCCGAGTCACCGCAGAGCAGGATCCCCTTGCCATTCTTGCTTACACAGGCGGCATGCAGATCGGTTACAACCGATGCGCCAAGCAAGAGATAGACGGCTTTTTCGAGAAAATTGTATCTGAGGTAGAGCCTGTTGTTTACAGTCGCCTTCGTCAGCCACACAAAGCTGGTGCAGGTTGTCAGGTCCAGAAGAGCCTGATTGTCAACGTCTGCAACGAGCGAATACAGGTGGTTGTATTGACGTCTTGTGGGTTCTGGAGGGCATTCAGAGCTTACGCCGTCACTGACTCCGACGTGTATCTTCAATACCTTGCATTCGCGTCGAAACCGCGCGTGGCCGAAACTCTCGTTCGCTGCCTCCAGTACATCCGGGTCGTTGGTTATGATCTCAACAGCATAACCTAGAGGGTATAACATTTTGCGAAGAGGCAACTTCATATCGGAAAGCAGGCTTTCTTGTGGCTTGATCGGCTTGTATTCCTCGGTTGTGTTGGATGTTGGGTTTCCCATCTGTCTGTTGCTTACGGCCATTTCAGTTCCCTTGTTAAGATTGATATTCCTTGGATGTCCATCTTACGCCAGAGCTACATAGCGATCTCAGAAGAGTCTAAATGTTTACTGGTCAGCGATCGTCTGCGACCTACTTGCAAAAGATGCGTTAATCTCCGCCTGCAGGTAGGTGCGTAGGCCTGTGAGTTGCAGCGAGATATGCCACAAGAAGGCTGTATTATTCCGAAGGTAACGCCAGAAAAGCCGGCGCGGATCTTGAATGAGTCGGTGCAGCCATTGCAGTCCGGCTCGCTTCACCCATTGCGGAGCATCCTTGATGCGGCCTGTGTGGAAGTCAAAAGCTGCGCCAACGCCGAACAGCAGACAGGAATCGAGCAGCGGAAGAATTCGCATCATGAAGCGCTCCTGCCTAGGCGTACTGATTCCCACCCAAATCATATCTGGCTTCAACGCCAGTATCTGTGCGGTTACAGTCTCTTCCTCCTCTGGAGTTAGATCGCGGAATGGCGGCGTGTATGTGCCGACGATTCGCACCCAGGGGAAGCGCCGTCTCATGGTCGATTTGAGATCAGCCGCTACACCTTGCTTACCCCCGTAAAGAAAATGAGTGCGGTGTGCAAACTCCTCACGTCGGAAAATCTCCTGCATCAGATCTGGTCCGGCAACGCGCTGCATGTTGCGAAAACCTTGCATGCGCCCTACCCACACCGTGGGCATTCCATCAGGCACCAGCAGGGTCGCTCGTGCATAGACCTGTGCCAACTCGGGATCCCGCTGGGCCTCCATAATTCCATGTACACCAATGAAGCATATGTAGCCCTTCCGCTGACCTTCACATTCTTCTTGGACACGTGCAACTGCGCTCTCCATGTCGAATGGTTCCACCGGGATGCCAAGGACTTTTGCTGTTTCGTGTTGAAGTTTGCGGCTCATGTAGGGAAGTGCCTTTCGGGCGAAGACAAGACAGGCTTCTCCGGTAAGCTGGCTTGTACGTCGGGTGCAGATAACAGTGAACTGTAGAGTTTCAAGTACTGAGCTGAAATCACCTCGGCGGAAAGGTGACGCATCGCGACCGGCTCTCGGGGCCCTTGGTCAGCTACTGCACATACAGCATCAGCAAATCCTTCAGCCTCTTTTGGGCCAAGTTCGACATAGTGGCAATAATCTCCGCCTAGCTCACGGAAGGCCGAGATGTCTGAGCAGACGATCGGACAGCCGGCCTGAAGCGCCTCTGCAACGGGAAGGCCGAAGCCTTCGATAGTCGAAGGAGCTAGCAGCAGTAAACAGTTTCGATAGAACCAATGCAGAAGCGAATCGGAAACTCCATTCAGAAAGACAACGTTTTGTTTTAGGCCAGCGGTTGAGACAAACTGTTCGATCGCCGATGTCTCAGGGCCCGGAATTCCTACAATGACCAATCGTGTTTCCAGTGCAAGCCGCTGGGTACGGAGGAGTGCTTCAAAAACTCGTAATGCAAGTGCGATATTTTTGTTTCGGCGATGTTGCGCGACGCAGAGCAGGAAGGGTTGATCTTTCCATTGGGGTGGAGAGATCCCTGTCGGAGGAATCTTTGGTGGTTCGACAGAGTTATAGATAACGAGTGATTTTGCCGATACAAGTGCGGGCTGGAGCTCCTCCAGTCGGGACAACGTGTACCGCGACACGCATGTAATTGCATTCGCGGCATTAAGGCATATGCACAATGCAAAGCGATTGAAGAGTACTTTTGGAAATCCGAAGTTATCCGGGATGTCATACGGGTAAAGATCGTGTAGAGTGACGACTACCGGGCAATGGAATGCGCGGCGGATGACAGGCATGGGATAGGCGAGATGAACAACGTCGCAGCCCAGATCCTTTGCCAGTTGTGGTAGGTGGAAGAAGTACCAACGGTTCCTGCTAAGAGCACTATTGCCAATAGGTGCGTTATGGAGATGCAATCGCACATCGCCGACAGGCGCCGAATCTCGAACAAAGCCATGTTGCCACGGTGCTGCCACCAAGTGAACGGCAGTGATCTCACGGCGCAAAAGTAAGCAGCGTGCCAGGCTGATCGCGTGGCGCTGCACGCCCGAAAGCTGGCCTGAACTGGAAGCGAGCGCAATCAGAACCTTCACGTGGATACTCCTAGGTCGACGTTGAACAAACGGATGTGAGCTAGATAGGGTGGCCGAGCGCCATTGGTCACAACGAACGAAATCATGAGGTCACCTCGACTGTGTCAACGAAGTCCTTTAGCGATGCAAGAGTCTCATCGGCAGGCGGTTTAGCTGGAAGGTGACGAAGCAGCGGGATATACAGCAGGAGAGATATAATGGCATGGCCCAATCTGGTGATGGTAATGCCCCGGATCCCCATACGCAGCGTAAGCAAGAGCATCAACAACAGCATGACCACTCCTCCCGTGAGGTTGAACCAGGTAACGATCTATCATCGAAAGGGTCCAATCTTGTATCGCTACCCGCGGATAAAATCCAAAACTATCGCTGCGCATTGGAGGCATGAATGCAGATCAGCGAAAACACATTGCCGAGCCATCGGCGATTTAAGCTGAGCGACACTCATCGCGTTAGTGTGTATATCTCCGGTTTGCCCAGGTTGCCCGCAGGCGGCGAGTGGCGTAGGTAAAGGACAATTGGCCAGATTTCCTCGTCGCTCAGCGTGTTCTTAGATCCGGGCATTCCCAATGGCCAGATTCTGTAATCGATGATCCACTTCAACTGTCCATCTGTGTCTGTCTGAACATCTTTGCTTGCCAACGATGGAACTGGCGGAGACATACGATCGGCAAAGGGAACGCCGGTATTCTGGCCATCCAGTCCATGGCACACGATACAATAACGCAAGAATGCTTCCTTGCCGTCAGTGACTCCCGCAGGATTGTCTATTAATGGATTCCTCTCGGTTTTGCTGTCTACCAGCATCGTGTGTTTGGTCCAGTTCATGATCAACCGCGCATGTTCCGGAGGCACGGGCTCGCAGAACATTAGCAGCACGGACTCGCGCAGTTCCTGGACCCTGCTCAAACGAAGAATCCTCGTCTTGTCACGCTGTTCTGGCACGGTATTAGTGTGTGTTAATCCGCACCATCTCTACTTCCAGATAGTGAAAGTAATGGGGCAACGAACTGTTTCCAATTTATTCTGCTCGGTTTCGAGGGTTGTCATGTGGCTGTAAGGTGATTGTCACCGCATTGTTGCTCTGTTTATTGACCGTAAATTTGTAACGCAATCGTTCCTGCTCGTCAGATTCCGTGATCTCATCCGCTGTCATAGCAGAAATTGAGCCGTATCATGCGAAGTGACAATTAATTGACAAGTGGCAGACGTTTCCGCGACACATGGCAGTTTGCCATTCGCTAAAGTTGCTCTAATGTTGCGTCCGACTTTTACTCTCAGACCCCAAACTACTGCACGTTCGATCTTATGCCTCGGAATCGCAGTTGCCGTACTCGCTACTGCGCGTTTCGGCTTTGCGCAGGACACGCCCCTCCTCTCCGGAGGTGTTGGATTCTTCAGCAACACCAACGGCGGCAATACCACCTATATGCCCATTATTGAGCCGCTGGTCGCAGCGCCTCTTGGCAACCACCTCATGGTGGAATCGCGCGCGGCTATTCTCGAAAGCTTCTCGCCGCAATTCGGAAGTGATCCAGGTTATGATCACACTCATTTCGCCGGGTTCACCTACCTGCAAGGCGATATCGTCATTACACCGCATATTACGGTTGTAGCCGGCGATTATTTGCTTCCCTTCAACGTCTACAACGAACGCCTCTCGCCTATATGGATTGGCAACTTCCAGGATGGTCCACTGATTGCCTCTGTCGGACAGTTTTCGGTCGGCAGCGGACTGGGCGGGATGATCCGGGGAAACGCTATTTCGCGTGGCAAATACTCAGTCGACTACTCATACTTCTATTCCGTTCGCAGCAGCAATCAGCAGTTTGGGAGCGCCCACGGCAACGGAGGCCGAGTGAGCCTCTACTTGCCGGATCAGCGTTTGGAAGTGGGTCTTTCCTACGATCGCATTCTGCAGGGAATCCATGAGAACTTCTACGGCGCGCATGTCTGGTGGGAGCCGAAAGATACGGCATTCCGCCTGCGCTCTGAATTTGCGCGCGGCCATCACGCTCAAGGCTACTGGGTAGAAGCCGACTATCGCACCAAGGCATTCGGAGGCCTTGATAGCGCCATTGGCCGTATCGAGCCGGTATTTCGTATCCAGCAGACCTTCCGTCGCGACAATGCGGCAAGCGATAGCCTTCCGTCGGTGAACACGCAGCGAATCGACTTCGGACTTGATTACAATCTGCCCCACAATACCAGGATTCTAACCAGCTACTCTCGGCAATTCGCATCCACCGGCAATGTCAATATCTGGGAGACAGGGATTGTGTACCGCTTCCTCTTCCCGGCTTGGAAAGGAAAGCAGCCATGAACTTGAAGCACTTTTACCCGGTAATCTTGACCTTGGCCGCGGTCTCTGCCCTCTCGCTAGTCGCACAGCAAAGCAGTACCCCGATCGCCGCGTCAGCCAAGACCTCCGCAACGCACAAACAGGCCGCTCAGTCGCAGGATGAAGGACAGCGTGTCTTTGAGCAGCATTGCTCTCGCTGCCACAATGCGCCGGATGGCTTCTCGCCACGCATTTCAGGCACTGTTGTGCGCCACATGCGCGTCCGCGCCAGCCTCAGCAAACATGATGAGGAAGCGTTGCTCCGCTTCTTCAATCCGTAGCTTCAATCTTGGGAAAAACTCTGCCGTCACTCTCCCAGATCCTAGCTATGGAACATCAATAGCTAGGGGCTGGTATCGGGCACGTAGGGCGGCTTAACTTATTCAGGTGAAGCTGATGCTCAGGACGTTCGGCGCGGAGCTCGCCAAGTTCCGCCTCCTCCCCGGGTACATGAACGTAGCGCGTGAGGTGATCCAGCTAACTCTGCTTCTGCCTTTCGGTCCGAACATGCGAGTCTCCCACCTTAGCGGCCTGTTCATGCCACAACACGACCTTGAAATCCATGCGTGCTAACGCACGCGAATAATAAAACCAGGCCTCGCAATTGCAGCGTCTCACGCAGATCGTCTTTTATTGAGCGCGGGTGACCTTTTCCAAACGTGGTCTCTTGCTTCATGAGGGACGGTTGATAGAAGATCCGTCCGGGCAGCCCCGAAGAGATGATGACGACTCCATGCTGGAGTGGTCTCCTGATCCAAATCTTGAGGCAATTTGGGCGGTCAACATTTGAATAGCGGTGTATTTACTGCTCAGCAACTTCCGTCGCGGACATCGGTCAAGTGCACATAGTTTAAGGCAAAGGAAAGACATGGAAATGACAAATGTAAAAGGTGTTTATGGTCATGATGATAGAGAAGTAGGCGCAGAGATGAACGCCACAACTTGATGCGAGTGTTTTCGCGAGGATGCGACACTTCGAATGGAGTGCATAGAAGGGAGATACATGTCCGCACCGTTTGTAACTGTTCCAGAGGCAGTTAGAGATATTGCCAATGGCCGCATGATTGTTGTAGTGGATGACGAAGATCGTGAGAACGAAGGCGATCTGACGTTGGCCGCAGAATTTGTGACGCCCGAAGCGATCAATTTTATGGCGAAGTTCGGCCGTGGGCTCATCTGCCTCACTTTAACGGAGGACCGCGCCAATTATCTGCGTCTCAGACCGATGGTGCTGGACAATACGTCGCGCTTCGCTACCGCCTTCACCGAGAGTATCGAGGCCCGAGAGGGTGTGACAACAGGAATTTCGGCCCATGATCGTGCGCACACGATTCGCGTAGCCATTGATGCGGCGTCGACTGCATACGATCTGGCACGTCCGGGGCACGTCTTTCCGCTGAGAGCTCGTGACGGCGGAGTTCTCGTGCGAGCTGGACAGACAGAAGCTTCCGTCGATCTGGCAAGATTGGCTGGGGTCACACCCGCAGGCGTAATCTGCGAGATTATGAATGATGACGGCACAATGGCTCGTGTTCCCGACCTGATCAAATTCTGCGATGAGCATGGTATGGGAATGCTAACGGTTGCAGAACTCATCCGCTATCGCCTGCAAGGCGAAATCTTTATGAACGCGTTATCTGAGGCACCTTTGCAACCAGGATGTGGGCACTTCGATGAGATTTCCCTGCCTAGTATCACCTGTAGAGAAGAGGGCATCAGCCTGGCTAAGGCTGATAGCGCCTAGGCTGCCTCGGTCACGAGAGTGCGATCCAAGTGTGAAATCATAAACACAAGATATTGGGGCCTGAACGTCGCAGGACGCGTCAAGAGAACATTGAAATATTAGTCCAGTTGGCTCGCTATCCTGGCGAACTTCGCGCGAGCAGAAGGAGAGGCCGCTGTCTCGGCGAGTCTTAGTATCTCTGGCTTCGTGGGTTCGAATGTTAGTGACATTTTCTTCCAATAGTACTTGAGGTCATCTGATCTCCATGAGGCGTACGTCTTCTCCCACGATTTTCCTGACTCTCCTGCAAAGACAACATTAGAGGGATTGAGGACGCGTCTTGAATCCTGGAATCGGCAGTCAAGCGAAAGACGAAGCTCCTTAGAGAGGTTCGGGGACGCAGCATGTACAGTCAGACTGTGAAAGATGAGTACGTCCCCAGCGTTGACCTGACCGCCAACCCATCCCTCTCCCAATTCTCTTCCGGGCGGAATCTGCGGAACGTGAAGATTTTCCTTTTCGTGACTTTGAAAACCGAAGCGGTGAGAACCTTCCAGAATCCTCAAAGGACCGACGTTAGTGGGGCAGTCATGAAGAGGTATCCACGCAGTATAGAACTGCGGATCACCGCCCATAAACTGATAATCCTGGTGTGCGTGAACCACCAACCGCTCGCAATGAGGGAAGATCAAGCGGCCAATGGGCTTTGGGTGAATCAGCAGTTGATCGCCAACGAGCATCTTCATCACCCGTTGCAGCGATGAATGATGCGGAAGAGCATGGAACAATTCGAGGTTAAATATCTCCTGATAGACCCGCTTGAACGCAGGGTCTGGATCGCCGCAGGCTGCGTCCATGTTCGCGAGGCGCTCCATCGCATCGTGTTGCGGAAGTAACCATCCCTCGGCATACAGCATCTGGGTTACGTCTCTAAGAAGGGAATTGACAGCCTGCAGCGGTAACACGTCTCGAATGAGCGCATAGCCCCTTGTGTTGATCTCATCTCGCAAGGATGATGATGTGAGATCGGTAGAATGGATTTGATAAAAAGGGTTCACGCGTCTTGTCCTCCTCCAAAACTCTAGTCGTGCCACGGCATTCTAGTGAGGATATGAGATTTGTGTGGATAGGTGTGTCTTTGGCTTGTCTTTTTTTTGTAGTTGAATTGTTAAGGAGACATTGGGAGCTGTCTTATATAGACGACTGCTACTTTGTAGTTGAGTAGAGATCGCGGTGCGCCAGATAACATTTGCCTGCCAGCCGAGTTTTCAGAAGTTTGCACGCGCCAACCGCCGGGAACAGTTTCTTCAGACGATGGAGACGGTGGTTCCGTAGTCCGAGTTGGAAGTTCTGATCGTGTCGTATGGTCCCAGGGCGAGCATGGCGTGGCCTCTCGGCTGGCCCTTGGTACACGCGGCGAGCACTGCATTCCAGATCGTAGGTGCAGTGTGGTCTTTGATGTGCAAGTGACGAAGCGAGAATTGGTTCTTGCCGATGAGGCGGAGCAGTTTGATGCCCGCGATCGTTGCGGCCGCGCAATCATAGTTCTTGAAACCGAGCATGGGCCTGGCCCGGAACTTGATCCCTCGGAGGTCCTGCTCAATCAGGTAGTTCAAGTGTTTCGACGATCCACGCGAAATGGCCCGAGTAAAGACATTTCAATCAGAAGCTGTTCCAATAACAACCACTGCATCCAGCACAAAATCAAAGTCAAAATACGTCCTTCATCGATACGGTTCTCACGCAGGCACTATAATGCCAGAGCCCTTCACTATTCCCCACACGCCCAGCGCCAGAGACCAATTCAAATCAATAAATGCTAATATCCACGGCTAAGTCCACCTCAATTACAGCTACAAGCACCAGAAGGGCTGACAGCAGTGGAGCAAAATCCGATCACAACGGGTGGTCCGGCAGACTTGATGCAAGCGGCATGGCCAGCAGCAGGAGATCCAACCTGCGGTACCGAACTCGCGGACCCGTGCGGAGGTTCGTTTGTACTGTCGTAGCTGATGTCGACTCTCGCCTGGTTTGAGGTGTCAATTCTGTACGGCCATTCGGTTGTAAAATTTCCGTCCGGAAGGCGGCCGCGATAACTCGTTACCTTGTCCCCCACGTATACCCCACCTGTCCCGGCTAGGATAAATCCACTCGCACTACGCGAAGATGCGCCCGGATTTTTGGAGACATAGCCGTTGGAATCGGACACGCAACCGCTGAACTCGTCGTCAATGCCGCTGTCGAAAAATCCGTTGGTGTAATTGTCCTCCGCCTCGACGGCCGTAAGGATATTGCGGCCGCCTGACACATAGACTGCCGCCTCGGTGTTGACGCTTGCGCCATTCCAGATCACTTCCCCGGAGGTGAATCGATTGTTTGCGTTGGCGATATGTATGCCCGCTGTGCCGTTGCGCTCGATCTGGAAGTTCGAGAAGCCACTGTTCGTCCCCTGTGTGTACACGCCGTACACGCCGTTGTTGAAAACATAGAAATGATCGAAGGTCAGCATGTAGTTATAGGCATTGATATGAATACCGTCTCTCGAGCAGTTTGAAAACATAACTTCTTCTATATGGCCCAGCTTCATGGCATTGATCGTCGCCGTCCGTTTGTTCGCGGTATTCCATTCTCCTGGCCCAGTAGGAGTCGTGGCGGTCGAGAAGCAATTGCCGGTTCCGCCTCTCGCGGAGTTTCCATCCAGCGTCAATCCGTAAATGCTGAAATTGAACACGTCGGCTGGAACGGTCAGTACGTCCGCATCGGTGTGCGGCTTAAGCTGGATGACCGTTGTTCCCCAGCCATCTCCTTTCAGATTCACAAATGACTTGAGACTCACTCCCGTGGTGATGTACACGCCGGCCGGGAAATACAGAACGCATCCGTTATTCGGACGGGGCCGTGTTACGCAGGCCGTCATCGCCGAATCAATCGACGCTGTATCGTCCGTGACCCTGTCACCTTTGGCACCGTAATTCAAGACGTTGATAACGGTCGATCCCAGGTTCGGTCCCTGACTCGATTCAGGGCTCACCGTTGGGTTGGCTGCCCAGTTTTCTCGATCGGCAACCGGTAGCGGCGTTGTCTGCGCACGGCTGCAGCACGCGAACAAAGCGCCGTGCAGAAGAATGGCCGCGATGGAAATCAAGATACGCTTCATAGGAGGCTTCCGACGCATCATCGGAGAAAAGGAATAATGCCAGTCTAAGTTGAAACAGGGCCTCATAAATGTCATTTGAATGTCAAGCGCTCTTGCCGGATCGCTGAAGCCTTCGCACCTTATACAATTAATCCTTCCCAGCACTGGCGAATGCTGGCAAACGACAAACAGCCCAGCGGGTAACCCGCCAGGGCGTCAGGTTTGCTGCAAGGGTGGGACCAAGCAAAGCAATCCCATTCGCGCACAGCGCGATCCCAGCCTAACCAGAACCTTCCAGGGGCATTCATGCCCCTGAAAACACCGAGCCACAAATCGGGCCTTGAGTGTCTACGTGAGAACTGATAAGGGATTTGATTTCGTTCTGAGAGATAGGCGCAAGAGAGTGTCTCGCGCTTTAAGGATTACAGTCCCGATCGGGTCTGTTTGTTGCCGCCCAGTATGCGGGGAATAGTTACGGTGCTGAAGCTCATCCAGCATCCTCTGGCGAAGACGGGTCACAGGTAAATCCTCCTTGTGACCCACAACGCTACCGGCTCATCTCACTACACGCCATAAATGCAGCCGCCGCCGCGACAGCGGCTTCGTTCAAACGCCCTCCTGTAGAACGATTGAGTTGCTCTTTGACGCCGGAGCAATTGCTACTGGAGGACACAAACCAGACCTCTCTATAGAACAAAGGAAAATCCTCGATATACTAGCTGCATCCTTTCCACAAGGCCTGACCATTATGCCTCTTCGCATCTTGTATCCTGGCATCCTCTCTTTTCTGCTGCTTGTGCATACTGCGCAGGCGCAGTTCAACTCCGCGCCTGCTGAGGGTGTTCCAACTCCCATCGCCGGTGGCGGATTTGTCCGTGACTCCCGCCAGCATCCTGCCGAGCCCTCCCGCGACAATGCTTTTTCCATGACCACTAACCGCTACGGCATTGCGGCTACTCTTCAGACTCTCGCCTCGCAGGCCAGCGCTACGATCCTCTCCAAAGGAGGCAATGCCGTTGATGCGGCGATCGCGGCGAATGCGGCCGTCGGCGTCATCGAGCCTATGATGAACGGCATCGGGGGAGACCTTTTCGCCATCGTATGGGACCCGAAAGAGAAGAAGATGTACGCCATCAACGCGAGCGGCTGGTCCGCCAAGGTCGAGACCATCGAGGCCATGAAGGCCAAAGGCCTTACAACGATGGACGACAGTAGTATCTATGCTGTCACCGTTCCCGGAGCTGTCGCCGGATGGGAGTCCCTACACGCAAAGTTCGGCAAACTGCCGCTCGCTGTGGATCTTGCCCCTGCGATCGCTTTGGCTGAAAACGGCTTTCCTGTCACTGAGACTGACTCAGACAACTGGGCTCAGTACGGCGTGCGATTCAAGGACCGGGCCGCCTTCGCTTCCGTCTTTCTTCCTGATGGAACCTATCCGCGGGTTGGGCAGATTTTCCGCAACCCCGACCTTGCCAACAGCCTTCGCCAGATTGCGAAGAACGGTGCCGACGCTTTCTACCGCGGTCCTATCGCTGATGCCATTGTCCGGCTCTCTGACCAGAACAATGGCTTTCTCACCAAAGCCGACTTCGCCGATTACAAGCCCGAATGGGTAGAGCCCGTTTCCACTACATATCACGGCTGGCGGATTTACCAGACTCCTCCGAATACTCAGGGCATCGCCGCTCTTTCAATGCTCAACGTCATGGAACTCTATCCACTTCGCGAGTGGGGACATGACTCACCTAAAACACTGCACATCGAAATGGAGGCCAAAGCACTGGCCTATTCCGACATGCTTCACTATGTCGGCGATCCGCACACCGGCAACATTCCCACCCAAAAACTCATTTCTAAGGAACTCGCAAAAGAGCGCGCCAAAGGCATTACCGAGAAAGCCAACTGTAGCGTACTCCCCTCGGATCGCAAGGAGCAGCTCGACAAGTTGCAATCCGACACCACATATCTCGCCACAGTCGATCGCGACGGTATGGTCGTCTCGTTCATTCAATCGAACGCGGGTAGCTTCGGCGCTGGTCTTGTCCCTGAGCACACCGGTTTCGTCCTGCAAAACCGCGGCAGCGGCTTCTACATGGAGCCCGGCCAGCCCAACTCGCTTGCAGGTCACAAGCGTCCGCTGCACACAATTATCCCGGCCATGATGCAGAAAGATGACAAGACCATTGGCTTCGGTATTATGTCCGGCTTCAACCAGGCCCAGGCGCACGCGCAGTTCGTTGCCAACGTTGTTGACTTCGACATGAATATCCAGGCCTCCATGGACGCTGCCCGCTTCAACAAAGGGAACTCCGGCTGCGCCGTCAATCTTGAGGACGGCTACCCACGCGTGGTCCTTGAGCAACTCGCCTCTCAAGGTCATCAGATTAACCTCGTACCGCGCTACTCGCAGGTGATGGGACGCGGCAATGCGGTCATGCACGACGACACTCTAGGCGTAAATTTCGGCGCCTCCGATCCCCGAGCCGATGGACAGGCCATTCCCGAACAACCACCCTATTAACGATAAGCCGGCTAATTAGATGATCCGCCGCTTGATCTCCCGGTAGCCATCCAAGATGCAGCTTTAGCGCCCGACGGCGCGAATCTGCTTTGCAGTGCAACAGACGAGATGGGCGAACAGATCATGACTGTTGTGGACCTACAAACCTGAGCCACCGAGCGTTATTCCACCGATGCCGCAAAAACACATGGGGCGCGTGGCCGTGACCGGTGACGGACGGTATGCGGCTGCCGCCTCGCGGGACGGATTTACCCGCATCTTCGATCTGAAAAGCCGAAAATTCGTTCACAAGGTGGCTGCAGGAGTCGGGTGGCAAGTCATGTTGCCCGTGGGGGATACGCATTTGCTGCTGTCCTTCAAGGACGATTCGTCGGTGCTGCTCGATGCCTACCGCGGAGTCATCGAGTGGCGGGTGCCATGGTGATGCGATGACATAGAGAAGGTATCGCTTGCGACGTTTCCGCGCTGGATCGCAATGGCCCAGGGACAGAACGTCGCGGTCTTCGACATCGCCGACGGAAGGCGCATCGCCTCGTTCTCCCTAGATACGAGAATTGCGTTTTGCCGCATCGCCCCCAACGCTGGCAGGGTGGTCTGCAGCGACGGCGTGAGCGAGGTGCATATTCTGCAGATTCAGAATGCGGGGGCAGTGAGCCGGACAGGGGTACGGATGCCATCGCGCGAACGAACCTGAATACTACGAGGAACACCAGCGGACTCCCTAGGGGAGTGATAGAAAGAAAGGTAAGTGCGACGGAAAGAAAGGCTAGTCAAGGGAAGGCAGGCAGGTGTAGCCGCCTCGGTGGGCGGATTACTTGCCGAAGATCTTGCTTAAGAAGCCGCCGGTTTTTTGACCTTCGGTTTTGTTCGATTCGGTCGAGCGTTTCGGGGTGGATCTCACTGTCTCCTGGAATTTAAGGGGCTGGCTGTCCCAGATGCCGATGGCTTCGGGCTGGTGGGCCATTTTGGCGCCTTCGATGGCGGCGCGCGGGTTTTCGACGCAGAGGCGGCGGGCGGTTTCTTCGCCGGAACGGTTGGCTACGTAGTCGTAGGCTTTCTTCAGGTGCGGCGGACGCCAGTCGAGATTGTGCGCGTCGGTGGCGAGGAAGTGGATCCAGTTGCGGTCGAGGAGTTCGTTGGAGAAGGCTTCGGCGGAGTTGCCGAAACGGCCGTAGAGGGACGAGGCCGTCACCTGGACGACGCAGCCCATGCGGATCCACTCGGCCAGCATCTCGGGGCGGCGGACGATGACTGGATTGCGCTCGGGGTGGGTGATGATGTTGGTGTATCCGGCGGCCTGCAGGCGGTGCAGCGCTTCGCCGAGCTGGGGCGGGATGGCCATTTCGGGGAACTCGACGAGCAGGTAGCCTTTGCCGCGGATCGAGTACTTGAGCGGGTTTTGCAGGGCGTCCTGGATGTTGTCGGCGTTGAGGTGGAAGTCGCAGGCGAGGCCGAGTTCGATGCGGTCGCCGACGCGCTCCTGAATCTCGGCCATGCGCTCGGCGTTGAGTTCGGCCTGATAGGGGTAGCTGTCGCTGGAGTGTGGGGTGCAGATGATGTGCGTGACGCCTTCGGCGATGGCTACTTCGGCCATGGCGACTGAGGTTTCTAGGTCGGCCGCTCCGTCGTCTACGCCGTAGATGAGGTGGTGATGGATATCGATCATGGGGGAGTTGATTTCCTGTTCCTCTTCACTACCCTGCGCAACGATTAACGAGTGGCAAGCGCTTCGATCATCGATGAGAAGATCCTGAGCCCGTCGGCGGAGCCGAGGAGTTTTTCGCTGGAGCGGTCGGGGTGGGGCATCATGCCGAGGACGTTGCGGCCACGGTTCAGGATTCCGGCGATGTTGCCGAGCGACCCGTTGGGGTTGGCTTCGGGGGCGATTGCGCCGGTGGGCGTGGCGTAGCGGAAGGCGATGCGGTCTTCGGATTCGAGTTCGCGAAGGGTTTCGGCGTCGCAGTAGTAGTTGCCTTCCATGTGACCGATGGGGATCTGGAGGACTTCGCTGGTGCGGAGCTGGTTGGTGAAGGCGCTGTTGGTGGTTTCGACGCGCAGGTGGACCTGTTTGCAGATGTACTTGAGGCCGGCGTTGCGCATGAGCGCGCCGGGCAGAAGGCCGGATTCGGCGAGGATCTGAAAGCCGTTGCAGATGCCGAGGACGAGTCCGCCGCCGTCCGCGAAGCGCTTGACGGCCTGCATGACGGGCGAGAAGCGGGCGATGGCGCCGGTGCGGAGGTAGTCGCCATAGGCGAATCCGCCGGGAACGAGCACGGCGTCGACGTTGCCGAGGTCCTCGGAGTCATGCCAGAGGAAGCTGACGGGCTGGTGCGCGATTTCTGCGATTACGTTGTAGGCGTCGTGATCGCAGTTCGATCCGGGGAAGACGAGTACTCCGAATTTCATCCTTCAAGGTTATCAGTTAATGGGCTTGCAGGGCATTGGCGTGGAGGCTACCAGAGCCGGGTAACCAGCATGGAGTCGAAGATGGCGTCCGCGCTGACTAACGTCAAGCCTTCCAAGATCGCCTGAGCGGCAATCATTCGGTTTAAGGGGTCTTTGTGGGAATTTGTCATCAAACCGGCCAGCTTAGCGTGCTCCAAGTGGAGTGGTAGCGGGGTGAGATTCAAATTGGCAAGAACTGCGCGCGGATCGCTCAGCAATGTAGCGGCTTGAGGAAGGTTTCCACTCCGGTGCTTGATTGCGGCCTCCCAGATACTGCCAATAGATACAAACCCTTCATTGCTCAAGCTCCTGATAGCCGCATTTGCTCTTTGGCTCAGTTGGGGACTACCGTTCATCATCCAAAGCAAAGCGTTTGTGTCGAGGAGGAGTTTCACTCGGAATCGTCCGATAGCGGCGCATTGCTCGTCCAGCTAGACACGAGGGGAGCCTCCCATAGGGCGAGTTCTTCCTCCGTCATTGGTTCCAGGAAAATTGGTCCTGAACCCATCTCCTTCGCGTAAAGACCAATAGGACGCTCTTTCAAGGCCGGGGCTTCGGCGGTGGCAATCGGCACAATGCGGGCTATTGGAGCGTGCGATTTGCCGCTGGTGAGAATGACTTCTTCTCCTGCGCGGGCGCGGGCGACCAGTTTTGAGAGGTTGGTTTTGGCTTCGTGCATGGTGGCTTGCATTCGGCGCTCCTTAGCTAAATTGATTTTAGCTAAGATAAGGCGGTCCTTCAAGAGGCAGCGCTGGCAATCTGCCTCATGCGGTGGTGGGAATCCTGGGCGAATTTATGCTGGCGGCTGCGGGTATAGGGATAGCCGAGCCGGGCAAGCCAGTTTGATGGTTGCGAGAAGGCTAACAGGTCGTAGCAGACCTCGCCGGAGGCTGGGTAGAACTCGAGCAGGAAGCGTTCTTCGCCGCGCTCGACATGGAGGGGCGTGGTGCCATAGCCGAAACCGAATCGGACGGGCTCGTGGTTGGGCTCGTCGATGATATAGAGGATACGGCTGAAATTGACGGACCAGAGGCCGAGGGAGTGCGCTTCTACAGCAATGACCTCTTCTTGCTCGATCTTCGCCTCGGGATTTGCGACGCGCACCCAGCCCAAATCGAATTGCTGCCACAGACGAAAGGCTTCCTTGGCAGCGTCAAAGGCGGCTGCGCCGCGGCCGATGGTGGTGCGAGTGTGGTCGCGGACGTAGCCTTCGGGGATGGGATGTTCTTCCGTGCCGCGCTGAGTGTTAAGAGCGATGCCGTAACTGACAGGGAGATTCCGGGCCTGCTCCAACAGGCTGTAGATCGAGGATTGCTTAGGCCTGAGGAGCGAGAACATCAGCGTCAGTATGTCACGGTCAGATTCAATCCTTTTCCGTCGTCGGGGACTATTGCGGCTACTCGCTGGTGTTCGCTGCTGTAGGTCGCGGTGACTGGGCCGGATGCTGTGGTTACGCTGGCTGCAGGTTTGGTCGCGCCGTAGATTTCTACGGAGAATTGAGTCCACCAGGGGGTGAAGCTGCCTTCGCGCGGGCTTACTTTTACGGTGATGCCGGTGGGGGTGAGTTCGCAGGTGAATTTGAGGCGGAGGTAGTCGCCTTTCTGGTAGGCGTAGCTGATGCCGTCGTCGAGGTAGAGGCTGCCTTCGCAGGGGTTGCCGGCGCGGAGCGGCGGGTAGACGCGCAGGGTGAGCGGGCCTGCGGGCTTTTCTTCGGTGCTTTGGACGAGCGGCTGGATGGGCAGGATAGAGCCGCCGCGGGCGAAGACTGGAACGGTGTCGACGCTGGGGTGGAGGTTGATCTGGAGTTCTTTGTCGGGAATGTTGTCGTTGCCGAGGCGCATGGATTCCTGGCCCTTGTTTGCGATACGCTTTCCGGTCCAGAAGTCGTACCAGCCTACGGGCGGGAGGACGGCGTCGTAGTTGTCGAGCATGTCTTCGTAGGGCGACGGGGCGACGAGCAGGTCGGGGCCCATGAGGAATTCGTTGTTGGTGTTGAGGTCGATGGGGTGCCGGTCTTTGCTGGCGTTGGGGAATTCGAGGAAGAGCGACCGCATCATCGGAATTCCTGTTCGGCTCATCTCTTCGGCGGTGGTGTAGAGGTAGGTCATGAGCCGGTAGCGGGTTTCGATGAACTTGCGGCGAAGGTTGAGGTCTTCGGTGGTGCCGTTTTCCCACGGCTCCTGGGGGAAAGTGCCCATGGAGGTGTGGTCGCGGTCGATGGGGTGGAAGGCGGCGATTTCGAGCCACTTGGTCAGGAGTTCGGGTTGCGGGGAACCGGCGAAGCCGCCTACGTCCGCGCCTGCGAGGCCGAAGCCGCTTAGGCCGAGGTTGATGAGCTGTGGGGTGGTCTGGCGGAGGTGGTTCCAGGTGCTGGAGTTGTCGCCGGTCCAGGTGGCGGCGTAGCGCTGGCCTCCGGCGTAGCTGGCGCGGGTCATCACGAAGGGTCTGCGATCTGGCGCGAGTTTGAGAACGCCTTCGAAGGTGCCGCGTGAGTTTTCCATGCCAAAGACGTTATGGATTTCGAGATGGCTGGCGGTGCGGGTCTGGAAGCCGGGCTCTTCGATGCGGTGCTGGGTGTCGTCGGGCATGGTTTTGGAGACGACTTCGAAGACGGATGGTTCGTTCATGTCGTTCCAGAAGCCGGCGACGCCGCGATGGACAAAGTCGGCGTAGAGCGTGCCCCACCAATCGCGGCTGGATTTCTGGGTGAAGTCGGGGAAGACGGCTGGCCCGGGCCAGACGACGCCGGAGAAGATGGAGCCGTCGGGATTTTTGACGAAGTGGTCTCCGGCGATGCCTGAATCATAGGGTTTGTAGCCTGCGTTGGGGAGTTTGGCTATATGCAGGTCGGTGATGACGACGGTGTGGAGATGCTCGGCCTTCAGGTCCTGGATCATCTGATCGAAGTGCGGGAATCGTTCGGGATCGACGGTGAAGGGACGGTTTTTGAGCTGGTAGTCGATGTCGAGCCAGATTACGTCGGCGGGGATGTGTTCGCTGCGGAGGCGGCTGGCGATGCGGCGGACTTCGGATTCGGGGTAGTAGCTGTAGCGCGACTGCTGGTAGCCGAGGGTCCACAGGGGCGGCAGCGGGGTGGCGCCGGTCATCCAGGCCCATTCCTGGATCACATCTTTCGGTGCGGGGCCGTAGAGGATGTAGTAGTCGAGCGGGCCGCCTTCGGAGCCGAAGGAGTAGCCATCGCGGAGTTCCTTGTTGAACTCGAAGCTGGAACGCCAGGTGTTGTCGAGGAAGACGCCGGCGGCGATGCCTTTGCGGAAGGTGAGGACGAAGGGGATGGTTTTGTAGATGGGGTCGGTGGATTCCTGCCAGCCGAAAGCGTCGGTGTTCCAGTTGGTGAAGGCTTCGTTGCGGCGGTCGAGCGGGCCCGGTTTGTCGCCGAGGCCGAAGTAGTGTTCGTCTTCGGGGGAGCGCTTGTGGATGCGAAATTCGTTGCCGTGAAACTCGATCGGGTGGTCTGGGATGTCTTCCGTGATGACGTTGCCAGCGAGATCGGTCACGGTCATCGCGAGCGGATTGCGCTGGATGGAGACGCGGAGTTTTGCGGTCGAGAAGCCTACAGTCTTGTCCGTGTTTTCGGCTTTCACATTCACGCTGGCGGTTCTTGATGCCGGCAGGACGGCCCAGGAGGCGTCTTCGGGGAGTGTCCCAGTGGCTCCGATGCGAACGCGCAGCAGGTCGTCGCGCAGGGCAGTTACCTGCATGACTGCCGATCCAGACTGGATGGAACCTGACTGGATCGAACCTGCCTGTATCTCCAGGCCGTTGGGCAGTGTGTGCGCGGCTGTTACGGCGTCGAGGGAAAGATGCCGGGGGTGCGCCGATTCGTGGGACTGGGCCGCGGCGCGGTGAGTGAGCGGGCCGACGACGCCAAGAGCCAGCAGCGGCGCCAGAACGGTTGCGGCGATTTGCGCGGTGCGTCTGGATTGAAGTCTGGAGCGAAAACCGTTACGGAGAGCGAACCTCACTGGATACTCCTTTAGCGTGCTTGCGATGGTTCCAAAAAAGGATAATGGATGCACGAAGTGCCGATTCAGTGCCGGGGACGAGCGTAAATGTGCGTCCATTCGATGCTTTGTGAAGGGCATGTTGGATTCTTAGTAAGGTGTGTCGAAATGAAAAATCTCCGCGAATGCGATGGGAACGCTATTGTATTCTTCCTCTAGCTAAAGTCAAAATCTTGACCATTTGCTGATTCGCTTATAGGTGTTCATGGGTATCGACGTTGTAGTTCTCGCGCGATTTCTACTAACAGGAATCGCGCTGTTGCTGGCGTTTCTGGCAACGATTACATGGAGTCGGCGCAAGGACGCACCGGAAGCAACGGCCTTTGCGATTCTGGTTGCTTCGATGGCTGTGTACGCCTTTGGCTATGCTGGAGAGATCGCGCAGACTACGACGACCGCGGCCCGGCGTTGGCTCGATGTAGAGTATCTTGCTTTGCCGTGGGCCGGTGGCCTTTGGGTGCTCGCTGCCTGCAAGCACAATGGGCGGCGAGGGCGGACTCCGCTGCTGTTCGTCATTCCTGCAATCACCTTCGTTGGGCACTACACCAATTACAAAAATCTCTTCTATACCGCGCCGATGACGATGGTGCAACGCGGTCCGTTTCGGGTGCTGATGGTGGAGCGGGGACCTCTGTCGGTGCTCGACAACGCCTATCTCATGGTAGCGTTCCTGGTGGGGGCGTGGATTTATCTTTCCGGCCTGCGGAATGCTTCTCTGCTTTTTCAAAAGCAGGCCATGATTCTGGTGACAGCATCCTTTCTGCCCTTTGTCGGATATTTTGTTTATCTGACGGGATTGAGCCCGTGGGGCCTGGATGTTACGCCGGTCACGCTTGGTCTTACCTGCGCGTTGATTTATTACGGCATCTTTCATTGCGGCATCTTTGACCTTGCGCCACTGGCGCGGAACCTGATCTTCAACAGCATGCGGGACGCGGTGCTGATCCTCGACACGCACGATCGCCTGCTTGACTTTAATCCCGCAGCCCATGCTATGTTTCCGATTCTGAACAAGAGGAATCTGGGAACCGATGTTGTTTCGATGCTTTCCGACACTTCTACTTTTGTCGAGGCGGTGAGGAGCACGGAGGATGAGGTCGAGATAACGATGGAGGGCTCTGATCCTCTGTCGTACGAGGTTCGCAAATGGCCGCTATTTACTGCTTCCTCTAACTCTGCATCGCGGCTGATAGGACGAGCGGTGATCTTTGCCGACGTGACGGCGCAGGTACGTTTGCGCGAGGAGCTTCGCGGTCGCGCTGAGACGGATCCGCTGACCGGCGTTGCAAATCGCAGGCGTTTTTATCAGGCGCTGGAGATTGAGTGTCTTCGCTTTACGCGGAATCAACTGCCGCTGTCTGTCTTGATGATCGATCTGGACTTCTTCAAGGACGTGAATGACGAATATGGACATCCGGTTGGGGATGCTGTCCTGCGCATTGTTGCGCAACTGCTTTTACTGAGTCTTCGGAAGACGGACCTGCTGGCGCGTTATGGAGGGGAGGAGTTCTCAGTATTGCTGCCTGAGACGCGGATGGAGGGAGCCCAGGTGATCGCGGAGCGCATTCGCCAGACGGTTTGCGAGCAGCCCGTTCTCGCGGATGGTTGCCATGTGCATGTGAGCGTAAGTGTGGGGATCGCGAGCCACGACAACGACGGCGAGGCGGCGCCGGAAATTCTGCTCAAGAAAGCGGATCTGGCGCTATATCGAGCCAAGGCTCTGGGGCGTAATCGTGTCGAGGTTGCTTGAGCGCGACCTTTTTTCAATCCCAACTTCCGCGTTGAACTTGAAGTGTTACTGAAACGCGATAGAATGCGAGCCAACCGATGCTGAAGAAGGAGTTCCTGGCTCAATGTTCGTGCGTCGCGTGGCGGGACTAATTTTGTGGTTTCCACGAAGTCTTGCGGAGTCCTTGCGCTTTGGCCGAGTGAATCGAGATGTGCGGAAAGAAGTGGCCAGATCCTGCATTGAATTTTGGACGCTTGCTCTCCGGGTCAAGATGGCGAGGTTCAGCGCTCACAATGCCAACAAGCCGGTAAATATCCTGGGAATGCGACTGTACGCATCTTCCCTGGCGACGCTGTCATTTCTATTGCAGGAGATTTTTGTTCGCAGGGAATATGCGTTCCTGCCGGAAGGAAACACGCCATTCATTCTGGACTGCGGCAGCAACATAGGAATCTCGATACTGTTCTTTAAGAAGTTGTTCCCGCAGGCGAAGGTCATCGGTTTTGAGCCCGACAAAAGCATGTTTGAGCTGCTTTCGCGTAACGTGTCGGAGAATGGTCTGTCCGATGTTTCTCTCTACAATGTTGCGCTGTCGTCCACGATCGGTGAGGCGACGTTTTTCAGCAATTCGCAACTCCATCTCGCGACTCTGAAGGGTAGCCTCCTGCAGGAGCGGATTGGGGGCGAGACGCAACAGGTGCCGTGTGTCACCTTGTCGAGCTTTATACATGGGCCGGTCGACCTGCTGAAGATTGACATTGAGGGAGCGGAAATGGGCGTAATGCAGGAGGTTGCGGCCTCAGGAGCTCTTAAAGGTGTTCGAGCGATCGTGATGGAATACCACCACCATATTCGGACCGAGGAAAGTCTTTCCGAGATGCTGCGCCTCCTCGAAGATAATTCGTTCCGATACGATCTGAGCGCCGAGTTGCCGCCGAAGCCGTGCCGGTTTCAGGACATCATGCTCCGGGCTTACGGGAAACCGAATACATCGCCGGTTTAGCGGCGAGCATCGGCGTGAGGTGGGCGGGCAGCATGGATCGGGCTACGGAGATTCCCCACATACCCATTTGAAATCAGAGGCTTGAGCCTCCATACCGTGGTCAGTGCTATACTTCTTTGGGTTGGGCGCGCCGGATTCGTCCGTGTGTGCGCCAGCGTACTGTCATCTGCACTGAGGTCTCTCATGTCCGGCCATTCCAAATGGGCCACTATCAAGCACAAAAAAGGCGCGCTGGATGCAAAGCGCGGCAAGATCTTCACCCGCCTGATCAAGGAAATCACCGTAGCGGCCAAGGCCGGCGGAGGCGACCCTGACGGCAATCCACGCCTGCGCAGTGCGATTCTTGCGGCCAAGGCGGAGAATATGCCGCAGGACAACATCAAGCGTGCGATCCAGCGTGGCACCGGCGAACTGGAAGGTGCGTCCTACGAAGAGATTTCCTTCGAAGGCTACGGTCCGGGCGGCGTCGCCGTGATTGTGGATACGCTGACGGACAATCGCAACCGCACGGTCAGCGAGGTTCGATTTGCCTTCTCGAAGAATCATGGAAACCTGGGCGAATCCGGCTCGGTTCGCTTTATGTTTTCGAAGAAGGGCGTCATCGCTGTCGAGAAATCGGAAGCTACTGAAGAGCAATTGATGGATATTGTGCTTGAACACGGCGGCGAGGATGTGAGCGACGAGGGCGATACCTGGGAGATTCTGACGGAACCCGGTTCCTTCGATGCTGTGCTCAACGCAGTCAAGGCGGCCAAGATCCTGACCGTGATGAGTGAAGTCACGATGGTCGCTTCCACCTATACGAAGCTCGAAGGCGCAAATGCCAACCAGATGGTGCGGCTGCTGGATGCGCTCGAAGATCTGGACGACGTGCAGAACGTTTATTCCAACTTCGACATGGATGCCGAGCAGATGGAAGCGGCGGCGAACTAGGGAATCAGGGATCAAAGAACAGGGATCAGGAAAAACTCTTCTAGAGTCGATCAGGCGCTTCTGGATTTCTCTGGATTGTGCCTCAATGCTCGACAATCTATCGCACTCGGGAAACTCATAGATTTGCTGATCGCTGACCCCTGATCCCCGTTCTTTGCCTCCTGGCCCTTTCTGCGAGAATCCTAAGAGAGACAGCCCGATTGGCTGATTATCGTTCTTCCATGGAAAGGGAATCCTTTGTATCGATTCTTCCAATGCACGTTCGCGCTTGGCCTGATACTGGGCTCGGGGTTTGCCGTGGCTGCCGAAACTACTGGTCCTGACGGGTCAGCCGTGTCGGCGTCCGTGGATGCGGTTGCCGGTGCGCCTGCGGCGCAGAGTTCGCCAGCTTCGGGGTTTGAGCCCCTCGCCGCGCGGCGGTGGGAGCTTGGGCCCTTCGTCAACGTGGGCACAGGTGTCGCGCAAAACTCCAGCGACCATTTTTTTGCGGCTGGTTTTCAGGTGGGCAGGAATCTGACGCCGATCATACACGCGGGGCCGCTTTCGGGACGATTTGAATTTGGCGGCAACATCATGCCATTGTGGCAAGCTTATACGCCGTCGCCTTACTCGCAGATGGTACCTGCGGGCGGCACGCAGATTACGCAGAATTTCGGTGGGGGGACGTTTACCGGCGCCAGCATCACTCCGGTGGTCTTTCGCTGGAATTTTGCGACTCGCACGCCCCGGCTGACGCCCTGGTTCCAGGCGGCGGCGGGAGTGGTGTACACGTCGCACAAGTTTCCGCCTACGCTTGAGGTTCCGCAAGGCACTCCCGGTGGCACGTCGGTTTTCAATTTCCGCTCAGGCGGAGGGTTCGGCGTGCATTATTTCACCCGTCCGCGCCGCTCGGTTGATTTCCTGCTCAGCGCGGAGCATATCTCTTCCGCCTCTCTGGGCGACAAGAATCCCGGGATCAACGCCAGCCTTCAGTTCCAATTGGGCTACACTTGGTGGAAATAGCCGCCTGTCATGGGAGGCTTGCGTCAGAGGCTGGCGTTTGGCTGGGCGCGAGAGTCTCTGAATCCCACAGAATTCCTTCCGAAATCTGAACGAGTTGAGTCTTGGCCGAACGCAACCGGAATGGAAAATCGGGGAATGGAAGATCGGGAATGAAAGATATGGATGGACCAATCGTAGCCTGTGTTCCGAACTTCTCCGAGGGCGTGGACGAGGCGTGCGTACGGGCGATTGTCTCGTCTATGCGGGTGGAGGGCGTGCGCTTGCTGGATTGGTCGATGGACTCCGATCACAATCGTTCGGTGGTGACGGTGGCCGGTGCTCCTGCCGCGGTAGTCGAGGCGGCGGTGCGGGCTGTCGGTCAGGCGGCGAAATCGATCAACCTGACGCGTCAGCAGGGAGTGCATCCTCGGATTGGCGCGGCGGATGTGATTCCGTTTGTGCCGGTTTCAGGAATCTCGCTCGATCAGTGCGCGCTTCTTGCGCGGCAGGCAGGTGCCGAGATCTGGCGGCGATTCAGTATTCCGGTTTATTTTTATGAAGCGGCGGCGGCACGGCCGGATCGGGCCAATCTGGAAGATGTGCGCCGGGGCCAGTTCGAGGAGCTTCGCGAGGCGGCGCGACGGGAGCCGAAGCGCCGGCCGGACATCGGCGGACCGGAGCTGCATCCGACGGCAGGAGCGTGTGCGGTGGGCGCGCGGAAATTTCTGGTTGCGTATAACATCTATTTTGATTCGACGGACGTCTCTCTCGTGAGGGCAATCGCCAAGGAGTTACGCGCTTCTTCAGGGGGACTTAAGGGAGTGAAGGCGATGGGAGTGGTGGCGCATGGCCGGGCTCAGCTCTCGATGAATATTACAGATCTGCAAGCTACTCCTGTTTCGGCTGTATATGCGCAGATTTGCCGGCTGGCGACACGACACAAGACCGAGCCGGTTGAGGCTGAGGTGATTGGGTTGTTGCCCCAGATAGCTTATGAGCAGGAAAGTGAGTGGATGCGTCTCTTAACTGAGTTCGATCCGGCAACGAAGGTCTTGGAGCGTCGTTTGGAGGCTCCGCAAGACTGGCCAGAAAGTTAGGCCGTCGATTTTGCGCCTGGATTCAGGCGAAGGTCCGGTAGTTTCCGGATGAAGAGCAAAAAAATCAGAGAGAATCGGAGCGATCTTTGCGGCCGGTTTCGGAGGTTGTGTTTGATGAGTGGAATGAATCGTCTTTTTCTGAATTGTTCTTTGGCAGGCGCCTTGGTGGTTTCCGCAGTATCTGTTCCGGTCACGGCATGGGGGGCGCAGTTGTCGTCGGATGCGCGTTCGGTGATTCCGCACGATGTGCAGCAGATGGTGGTTATTGATTACCACGCCATGCAGAACTCCGATGCGGCGATGGCGCTTCGCGGACAGGTGATGCCGCCGGAACTGAAGCAGCTGGAGGATGCGCTGAAGAAGTCCGGCCTGAACGACAACAACGACCTGGAGCAACTGGCCTTCATTCTGTACCGGACGGGAACTGGCGGGGATGAAGTGCGCACGGTGGGAATCGCGCAGGGGCAGTTTCCGGTGCAGGACGTGCTGGCGAGCTTCCGCAAGAGCAAGGTCAAGGCTACTGTGGTCCGGACGAACAAGATCTACCCGATGGGTAAGACGGGCATGAGCGTTGTCTTTCTTGATGAGTCCACGATGATCTTTGGCGGACTTCAGTCGGTGAAAGAGATTTTGGATGTGCGGGACGGTCTGACGCCCAGCGTGCTCTCGAATGGCCAGGTAATGGATTCGATGAGAACGGTCGAGGGCGAGCCGCTTTGGAGCGTTCTGGACCAGAAGGGAACCCAGATGATGATGAAGCAGGTGCTGGGCGACGCCGGTGGGGTAGCGGACTTCGATACGGTGAAGAAGCGCATGGTGGCGAGCTGGTACACGATGAACTTCCAGCACGGTGTGAAGTTCGATATGTCTGTGGTGACTGGAGACAACTTTGCGGCCGCTACGGTCTCTTCTTTGCTGAATGCGGCGGTGCTCTACAAGAAGATGAGCGGGTCGGATTCCGACAAGCAGGCGCTGGATGAGACGGTCATCAGCTCGAATGCCGGACGGCTGGATGTGCATTTTGCCAGCTCGGATGCGCAGTTCAGCTCGCTGCTGAAGTCTTCGATGTTCCAGAGCATGGTGCGATAAGGCTCTAGTTTTCGTCTGCGCTGCGGATTTTGGGGACTTCCACAATTTGCGGAGCAGGTTCAGGCCGAAACGGGACGCCGGTGACGACGACGCGATTGCGTCCCCGGCCCTTGGCCCGGTAGAGCGCCTGGTCGGCGGATTCGATCAAGTCCTGCTGGGATTTTCCGCGCTGGGGGATGATTGTGGCGCAACCGACGGAGACGGTTACGATGCCGGGTGCGTTGCCCTCGTGGGGCAGACGGCGGTTGCGGACGGCCTGACAGATGTCTTCGGCGACTGCCCTGGCGCCGTTCTCGTCGGTTCCAGGCAATACGACGGCGAACTCTTCGCCGCCGTAGCGGGCTACGAGGTCGCCGGGACGCAGGACGACGTCGAGGGCGGCTTCAGCGATCTGCTTGAGGCAACTGTCACCTCGGACGTGCCCGTAGGTGTCGTTGTATCGCTTGAAGTGGTCGGCATCGATCAGCAGGAGTGAGAGCTTGTCGCCGTCGCGCAGTGCCCTGCGCCATTCGGAAGCGAGGGCTTCATCGAAGCGTCTGCGGTTGGCGATGCCGGTGAGGGCGTCGACGACGACGAGGGACTCCATGGCGCGGTAGGCGGACTGGAGATGTTCCTCGGAGCGCTTTCGCTCGGAGATGTCGCGGACGAGGTTGAGATAACCGATGGGCCGGCCGGTGGCGGGATCTCGGTAGACGCGCAGACTTCCCTCAACCCAGAAATACTCTCCGTCGCGCTTGCGTGCGCGATATTCCAGCGTTCCGCCTTCCGATCCGGCTCTCAATGCGCGCAGGGCGAGATCCACTTCCACTACATCTGCCGGATGGATGAGCTCGCGGGAACGCCGTCCGACGAGATCCTTTGGTTCCCATCCGGTGAGAGCTTTGATTCCGGGAGAAACATAAGTCTGGGTTCCATCCAGATCGCCGAGGATGATCGCGTCGCGCGAGTTGTCGACGACGAGTTTGTGCAAAGCCGCGATCTGGCGCAGTTCTGCCTGGGTCTTGCGGAGGTTTCCGAAGACGATGGATATCGAATAGAGTGTGAACATTGTTGCGGCAAGGAAGAGCTGCAAGATGGCGGTCTTCCATTCCTGTCCGACAGTAGTCGCCAGAGCCAAAGGCCCTTGGCCGCGCACACTGTACCAGCCACCAATGAGGGCGACAATCATGGTAGACAGCGCAGCCCATCCGAGATCGATCTGGGTGAGCACGAGGACGAGGAACGGAATGATGAGAAAGAGGAGCGGGACGCGGCTCTGGCTGAAGACGATCACGGTAACCGCGATGACCATGACCGGATAGATCCACCGTTTGCGCAGAAGATGGGTCTTGCGCATTCGGCTATGCAGAATCGCGACAAAAGTCGGGGTGACAAGGGCGATCCCAAGGCCGTCTCCCATGACCCATTCCAGAAGCGCACCCAGGAAGTCTTCGTGGTGAACGAGATGCTTGAAGATGCTGAATGGGACGCTGGCAATTGCCGGACCGAGCAGACATGCGAATCCTACGAAGCGGAGTAAGTAGCGGCCGTCGGTAAATGTTGGCAGATCGGTGGATTTTCTCTTGAGAAGAAAAGCGCCGATCAAGACTTCCAGCAGATTGAGCGTGTTGTACAGGAGGCTCATTCCGACTGATTCCTGAATGCTCACGCTGCCGACAAACATAGCCGCGAATGCAACCAGGAGGTACATGGGCCATCGCCAGCGAGGAGCGAGGAGAAGGAAAGCCAGAACAAGACCGTTGGCGAGCCAGATGATGTTGGTGCCGGAGTCGGTGCGGTCGAAGGTGCCGACCCACAGAATTGAGAGCAGGACGCTGACGAAGAGTCCCGCAAGCCGCAGGCCGAAGGCATGCACGCGCCACCATCGCTTTTCTGATGCACTGGTTGGCACGAATTCCTCCTGTTCCTTCAGCGGTCACAATGATAGGCGGTCGGTCAGCCTGCTCAATTTCTGTTCAGTTCGATTCCAAGCAGTCCTGATCGAAGAAGAATTTCCCCGGATTGTCTTCTTCACAAAATTGCATCCATTCGGCTGTACCGCTTGTACAGAGCGGTGCGGACAGGAAGTAATTCATTTGGAATCGTTTGATCTCTATTATGAGGCAGGTTGAAGCTTTGGCACGAATTCCACCTTCCCGAGGGGCAGCAAACGAATGGTCAGTTGGCCTTCCTGATGCTCCGCCAGCGTCGTTCCCTGGGCATGAGTGGTTCTTCCATCCCCGGATGTGTATTCGACTTTGACTGGCCCGCTGCCGCGCGTCTGAAAGCGGTAATGCATGGCCGCTCCGGACGCCAGGGTGTTGGTTCCGAAGCTGGCGGAGGGATAATCCACCTCCAATTCGTGGATCGGCTGGCCAGTCTGGTTTTCGATGTTTGCGTCGATCCAATAGCTCCTGCATCCACTTGCGATCAGCGCAAACGCGCCGATAAATAAGATGCACAATCTGGCGCCGGTGCCGTTCAATTGCTGCCTTCTTTCGCGGCTGAATCCATTTTGATTTCCGGCCCCGATGGTCTGCCTTCGAGGGCGGTTCTCTCCAGACGGTTCAAACGCCGTAGTATCTCCGGGAGCCGCTGAAAGGCCGTGACTGCTCGCAGCCAGTGGCGATTTTCAAATGCCGGGGAGCCGGAGAGCATTTTGCCTGCCTGTACATCATGCGAGACGCCCGACTGCGCGGTCAGGATCACGCCATCGCCGAGCGTGCAGTGTCCGGCAACTCCTGCCTGGCCAGCCAGAATAGCATTGGAGCCTACGATCGAGGAGCCGGCAAGACCGGCCTGGGCGCAGACCAGCGTATTTCTTCCCACTTTGGAGCCGTGGCCGATCTGGACGAGGTTGTCGATTTTTACGCCGTCGGCAATTTCGGTGGCTCCGACGGTTGCCCGGTCGATGCAGGCGTTGGCCTGGATGTCGACGTGACTGCCGATGCGCACTGGGCCGGATTGGGGAATCTTCTGCCAGTTTCCCTCGTCGTCCTTGGCAAAGCCGAATCCGTCGGAGCCGACGATTGCGCCGTTTTCGAGGGTGACGTGGTCGTCGAGGGTGCAGCCTTCGCGGACGACGGAGTGGGCATGGGCGAAAAAGTGGTCGCCGACCGAGACGCCGGGGTAAAGCACGACGTGGGGCAGGAGGGTGGCATGATCGCCGATTTGCGTGTGGGGTCCGACGACGACGTAGGCGCCGATATGGGCGTGTTCGCCGATTTGCGCTGTGGGGTCAATGACGGCGGTGGGATGGATTCCCGGCGGGTAGTGGGGCGGCTGGTAGAAGATTCCGAGTGCCTCTGCGAATGCATGGTAGGGATTGGACAGGCGCAGGGTTGGCGTTGCGATTTCGGGAAAATCCGGGTCGACGAGTACGGCGGCGGCTTGTGTGGTCCTGGCAAGACCGGCGTATCTGGGGTTGGAGACGAAGGTTATTTCCGAGGGGCCTGCCTCTTCAATGCCGCGGACTCCGGTGATCTGGACGTTGCCGTCCCCGTGCAAATCCGCACCCAGCCGCGCTGCAAGCTCTGCCAACCTCATGGAAGCGATTGTAAAGGAATTGGGATTGGCCGTTCTGGAGTCACTCGGGCGGCTGGTCGTTGTGTTCTCTTTCAAACAAGCCGGGCTGCAGAGATGGCTTTTCGGAGTGGGTTTGGGAGCGGGTATGAGATGGGTTGATTACGCCGAGGACGATCAGCTCGCGAATAGAGCTTCGAGGCACAAAGACCCGCTGGGTGTTGGAGCGGGTATCGGGCGGGGTCAGGAGCAACCCTGCTCCGTCGACCAGAGAGCGGTCGTTGGCGGCGAGGCCCTCGAGGTCGTCGCCGTCGCGGAGGGTGATTCGGAGCCAAAGTCCGGCGCCTCGCGGACGGCCGGAAAATCTGCGACGCAGCAGCCGTTCGGGGTTGGCCGCGTAATTGCCTGTATCGCCGGCTAGGACTCGAGGCCCTGAAATGGGTACAATGCTGTCGCCGGGATTGAGCTCGCGGACGTAGCAAACCCATTTCACCTGCTCCCAGGCGATTTGCATGAGTTTTCCTGAAATGTCCAGCAGTTCCAGTGCGTCTAATTCTTCGGCGGGATTCGGGGTTGCGTAACCGGCGCACCAATCCCTCGTCAACTTGCGCACGATCACGGGTTTACGCAATGCGCCCACAGGCTGGATTGTCGCACGAGCTGGTACGAACGCCGCAAGGATGTAGCCAAGCTGGTTACGGTGTGATAACGTACTTTGGTTGCAAGCTGGATTGCTACCTTTTCTAAGCTTTGCTGCATCAGATATTTGAACCATTTTGAATTGGGAACGAACCTCAAAAGCAAGACAGGAGCAGTGAACAGGGAATGCCTGACTATATCTATTTGCTGGAAAACCGCTTGTCCGTCGTCCAGCAAAATGCCTTGCGGACTGTACGGGATCTGGCGCGTGAAGCGCAGAAGACCGTTTTCTTGACCGGAGACGCGGTGCGCGACCTGACGTGTGGAAATCCGGTTCGCGATCTGGAAATCGTCGTCCATGGAAACGCGCTCGACCTGAAGTCCGCGCTCGCCGAAGCGGGCGGAAAGATCTGGGGAGAAGAGACGGAATCGCGGACTCTTTACCTTTGTTTTCCAGGCAACGTGCGTCTTGACCTCAGGAGCGCCCGGCGCGCTGAGTTTCCCAAACCGGGCAAGCCGGTGTACCAATGGACCAGCATCCAGGACGATTTGCGTTCGCGGGACTTTACGGTCAATGCGATGGCGATCTCTCTGAACGAGGGCTCCTACGGACTGCTGATGGACCCGGCGAACGGCGTTGCGGATATCGAGACGCGCCATCTCCGGCTGGTCTCCAATTACGGCTTTCTGGATAATCCGGCGCTGCTGATTCGCGCCACGCGCATAAAGGCCAGGCTTGGATTCGAGCTGGAAGAGCGGACACAGACCCGCTATGAGAATGCCAAGGGCGACGAGGTGATTGAGCATCTTTCTGAGCTTGAGCGGTCGCGCGAGCTGGAACAGATTGGCCACGAGGAAGATCCGCTCAAAGTGCTGCAGGCGCTTGAAGCGGAAGGCTGGATGCAGCATCTCTATCCGGCGTGGACGGCAGCCAAGGCGGATGTGGACAAACTGACTGCGCTGCACAACCTGTCGATCGAGTTGCAGGTCCAGGGCGTTCACCCCGATGTCTCCGCGGCCCAGATGCAGCTCTTGACGGCGAAGTTGGCACCGAAGGATCTGGCGGAACTCAAGAGCAAGCTGCTTCGCCCGGGTTTCGTCGAGGAATGGAACCATCTTGACGCGCAGGCGGCCGAGTTTGCGAAGGTGCTGCTGGCCAAGGAGAATTCGGCTCCGTCGGCGACGTATACGCTCTTCACGACGTATGCAGCTGAGGCTGTTCTCTGGCTGGGCTTTACCAGCAAACAGGCCGCGGTGAAAGAGAAGTACGAGAATTTCCTCAAGATCTGGCCACAAGCCCGCCAGAAGGTTCCATACGCGCTGATGGTGGAGATGCGGATTACACCGGAACTGCCGGGCTATGCGGATCTGGTCAAGACGATCTTCTTGCAGCTCATCGATGGCGGATTGACGACGAATGATGAGATTCGCGCGTTGCTTGAGCCGCATTCTCCGCCAGCGCCTCCGCCGCCAGTAACCATCAAGCGCACCAGGGCCAAGAAAGGCGCAGATGCCAAGTCCAAGGCTCAGGCGGATGATGAGGACGAGGAAGATTCGGATGGCATGGGCGACGACGAGGATGAGGAAGACGACGATCTCGACGGTCTTGACCTCGGGGGCGACGATCTCGACCTCTCGATCGGCCTCGACGACGTTCGTTCGCCGCTGCCGGTCGCTGAGGGCGAAGAGGATGATGTCTTCGCGCGAACTTCGGTAGGAGACGAGGATCTCGATACCGAACTGGACCCGGATGTCGACACTGATTCGGATGAAGAAGGCGATTCGGACAGCGGTTCCGAGGACGATGAGCCGCCGCCTTCGGGCCGCAAGGGGGCCAAGAAGAAGACCGCCGGGAGACGCGTTTCTGCATTCTCTGAGTCCGAACTGGACTCGTCTACGGCTGCGGGGGCTGGATTGAAGGCCCTCGCGCTGAAACTGGACCTGGAAGAGCCGAGCGATCCGGCGGATCTGGACGAAGCCGATCCGGTTTTTGACCTGGAGGAGGACGAGCCCGTGAGGACGCCGAAGAGTCCGATCAAGGCTGTGCCGGCTGCGGCGGCCAAGAAGTATGCGGCTGCGGCGAAATCACCGGCTGCGCCCGCGAAAGGCAAGCCGTCTGTGAAGACGGCTGCCCCCGCGGGAAAACCGGCGAAGGCAGCGCCTGTTAAGGGAGCCAAGAAACATTAAGTTTTCCCGAGTAAACAGGAGTGAGTCTCCGGAACCGGTTCTCTATAGCGAAGGGCTTTCCTCGCTGCCCGGCTTTACCGTGGGCCGCGGGATTGTGCCTGTATAAACTTCTCCCATCGAACTCCTGAGAGCACGGGTATAACGCTTGCGGCTGAAAAAAAACTTCTGGCAACTGAGACACTCCCAGGGGAAGCGTCCAAGAAAGTACATCAGGCGATGACTGAGAGACTTCTTTCTCGCGATGCGCCGCGTGGAAGTCGAATCGCATTTCGGACAGTTGGGTGCCATTTATATTCCTTACCCTTTTCAAGAGCGCGCATCTTGGCCCAATTTTGCGGGCGCTGCGACTACCTGAGTGATTGGAATCGCTCGTCAAATAGACGATGAAGTTGCCAAGCGGGTTGCAATTTCAAGGGAAATAATCCTCTCTAAAGATTTGAATTTACTAATGTTGGCGGAGCGCGGGGACTTGTTAGGAATCTGCAGGGTGCAGAGAGCGGAGACGATCAGGAGCGTTTGGGGAACCGGCCAGCCCAAAGCAGGACCCCCAAGCCTACGATGGCTGTGGCCCCTCCGCGATATGCCCATCGGATCTGGCCGGTCATGAAGCTGCCCGGCAGTATGTTGACTCCCTGCAGGATCCAGACAATTCCTATGCCTAACAGCAGAAATCCAAGAATTCGCAAGCCATATCGCATCGTTTCCCCTTCCGCACCGCCTGGGATTCATCGCGAATCATATCCGATATCCGGTGCGATAACCGGGATTTTCTTTTGACTTCTGCCTGCCGTTGTCGCGGGTTTTGTACCGGCTTTTCCTCATTACGGCGCGAGGACCGCAAGTCGCGGTTCGGCACAAACGCCTAAAATGAAGCCTGACTGTGACGGACCAGATTGTGACAAAAAAGCATGGCTGAATTTACTCATCTTCATCTGCATACGGATTACTCTCTGCTCGACGGCGCGTGCGACGTTGACAAGCTCGTTTCGCGTGTCGAATCGATTGGCCAGAAGTCGGTGGCGATGACCGATCATGGGAATATTTATGGCGCGGTGCACTTCTTCGATGCCGCCAAGAAGAAAGGCATCAAGCCGATTCTGGGCTGTGAGTTGTACGTCTGCAAGAATGAAGACCATCGCGCGGACCCGAGTGGCGACAAGTACAACCATCTGCTGGTGCTGGCGCAGAACGAAGAGGGTTACCGCAACCTGATTCGCATCACGTCGGAAGCTTCGGTGCATGGCTTCTACAAGAAGCCGCGGGTGAGCAAGCAGTATCTCGCCTCGCACTCCAACGGGCTGATTGGGTTTTCGGGCTGTCTTTCGGGTGAGCTTTCGGAGCAGTTGATCAAAGGAGACTACGACGCGGCTCGCGCGACTGCGCTGCAGTATCAGGATATCTTCGGGCGCGGCAATTTCTACCTTGAGATTCAGGATCAGGGGCTGGAGCTGGAGAAGCGCATTCATGCGGATCTATTCAAGCTGGAGCGCGAGCTGGATATTCCGCTGGTGGCCACGAACGATTCGCACTATCTCTGCGAGGACGACCACAAATCTCACGACGTGATGCTGTGCGTGCAGACAGGAGCGAAGGTTCAGGATCGCGAGCGGTTCCGCTTCGATGCCGATCAGTTCTACGTCAAGACCGCCGACGAGATGCTGCGTCTCTTTCCGGATTCGCCGGCGCTGATTCAGCGGACGCAGGAGATTGCGGAACGTTGCAATCTGAAGCTGAACAAGGTCGATAATCCCTTCCCGGAGTTTGCTGTTCCGGAGGGGCACACGATCGACAGCTACTTCGAGGAGATCTGCCGCGATGGTTATCGCAAGCGGCTCGCGACGGCGATCCGTCAGCTTGAGTCGCGGGGGCAGTTGCGGCATCCGCTGCATGAGTACGAGGCGCGCCTTGAACGCGAGATCGGCATCATCAAGCAGATGAAGTACTCGGGCTATTTCCTGATTGTCTGGGACTTCATTCGCTATGCGCGGGAGCAGGGGATTCCGGTTGGTCCAGGCCGTGGTTCGGCGGCTGGCTCGCTGGTGGCGTATGTGATGGAGATTACCAATGTCGATCCGCTGCAGAATGCGCTGCTCTTTGAGCGGTTTCTGAATCCGGAGCGCGTGTCGATGCCCGATATCGACGTGGATTTCTGCATGAACCGGCGCGGCGAGGTGATCGAGTATGTGACGCGCAAGTATGGGCGCGAGCAGGTGGCGCAGATCATCACCTTCAACACGATGGCTGCGAAAGCTGCAATCAAGGACTGCGGCCGCGCCATGGATATGCCCTACGGCGACGTGGACCGCATCGCCAAACTGATTCCGTCGACGATCGGCATCACCATCGACAAGGCGTTGGAGGAGCAGCCGGAGCTGGCAAAGGTCTATGACTCCGATGTCCAGATTCGCGAGTTGATCGATACGGCCAAGAGGCTTGAGGGGCTGGTGCGTGGTTCCGGAGTTCATGCGGCGGGCGTTGTGATCGCGCCGCGACCGTTGACGGAACTGGTGCCCATCGCGAAGACAAAGAACGACGAAATTGTGACCGCTTACGATATGTTCGCGATCGACAAGATGGGCTTGCTCAAGATGGACTTCCTGGGCTTGACGACGCTGACGGTGATCACCGATGCGTTGAAGCTCATTGAGGAGAATCGCGGCGAGCGGCTGGATATCGATGCCATTGAGCTGGACGATAAGGCTACTTACGAAAAGGTATTTCATCGTGCGCTGACTTCCGGCGTATTTCAGTTTGAGTCGGGTGGGATGCGCGACGTGTTGCGGCGGTACAAGCCGGAGTCGATTGAGGACCTGACCGCGCTCAACGCGCTGTATCGTCCGGGGCCGATCCAGGGCGGTATGATCGATGACTTCATCGAGCGCAAGTGGGGACGGCGCAAGGTTGAGTACATGCTGCCGCAGCAAGAGCCGCTGCTCAAGGAGACGCTGGGCGTTATCGTCTACCAGGAGCAGGTGATGCAGATCGCGAACGTGCTGGCGAGCTATTCGCTTGGCGAAGCCGATCTGCTGCGCAGGGCGATGGGTAAGAAAGATCCGGCTGAGATGGCCAAGCAGCGCAATCGTTTCATGGAGGGCGCGGCTGGTCTGGGACTGCCGAAGGAGCCGGCGGGCGAGATCTTTGACCAGATGGAGAAGTTTGCGGGATACGGCTTCAATAAGTCGCACTCGGCGGCTTATGCGTTGCTGGCTTATCAGACGGCCTATCTGAAGACGCATTATCCGGTGGAGTTCATGGCTGCGCTGCTATCTTCGGAAATTTCAAAGCCTGAGAATGTGGTCAAGTACATTCAGGAGTGCCGCGAGATGGGCATCAGCGTCGAGCCGCCAGATGTGCGGCTTTCCGGCGCGCAGTTCACGCCCAGCGGCGATGTGATTCGCTTTGGACTGACGGCGATCAAGAACGTCGGCGGCAATGCGATTGAGTCGATCTTGTCGGTGAGACGGGAACTAGAAGCGAAGGGAAGTACCTTCACCACATTCTGGGAGTTCTGCGAGAAGGTCGATCTGCGGCTGCTGAACAAGAGGGTTCTTGAATCGCTGATCAAGGCTGGCGCGCTGGATTCAATGGGTACGCGGGCGCAGCTTTTTGCGGTCATCGACCGGGCGATTGAGCGCGGCCAGAAGGCGCAGAAGGATGCCGAGCAGGGGCAGCATGGGTTGTTTGGGCTGTTCAACGAAGCACCCGCAAAGGGCGGCAATGGAAGCGATCTGCCGCATGTGGCGGATTGGGAAGAAAAAGCTCGGCTGGACGGGGAAAAAGAGGTGCTGGGCTTCTTTGTCTCGGGGCATCCGCTGGACAAGTATGCGGAAAAGCTGCGCAATCTGACCAATGTTGTCGATACGGCGACTGCGCTGGAGATGAAGCCGCCTCCGCCGCCGAAGTGGGGGCAGCAGCGCGATCCTTCGAGTGAAATCTCCATTGCAGGGGTACTGGTCGGGATGCGTGCGGCCAAGAGCAAGCGCAACGACAAGATGTATGCGCAGGGCCAGCTTGAAGATGCGACAGGAAAGATCGATGTGATCTGTTTTGCCAAGGACTACGAGCGGCTTTCCGAGCAGCTTAAGACCGAAGCGGCGGTCTTGCTGCGCGGGGCGCTCATCGGCGAGGAGGACTCTGCTCCCAAGCTGGCGATCAGCGGGTTACAGCCGCTGGATGAGGTGCAGATCCGGCTGCCTTCGGGTGTTCGGCTGCGGATGAATCTGGATATTGCCAGCGATGAGATATTTGCGGTGCTGCGGGCGAAGATCGATGCTGCTCCGGGACCGGGCAAGGTGATGATGCATCTGCAGAAGAAGGGGCAGTATGAGGTGGTTCTGGAGCCTGCAGGGGTTTCCGTGGCTGCGGATCGGGGCTGGGTTGAGTCGATTGAGGAGCTGCTGGGGCGGGGTGCGGTGCAGGTATTGAGTTAGTTGCCAGCAAAACAAAAAGAGCCGGTCAGCGATGTGATGCTGACCGGCTGAGCTATTTCTTTCCTCGTCCTTACCGGGAGTGGTGGAAATCGAACAGACCGAATAGGTCGTCGATAGCTGGTGAGTTGACCGGAACGTAAGGATTACCGGGCGTTGCGATTGGGTTGGGGAAGTTATCGCGGCTGCGATGGGTGATGGTTGGAAGTCCCCAGTTAGCTTCGATGAACTTGTCTATCGAGACGTGGTCGGCATACGCGTGGTCGATGTGGCCTTGCTTTACGAAGGAAGAAACGACGAGCAGGGGAATACGGGTACCGTCGCCGAAGAAGTCCAGGGGCTGCACGTATCCGGAGTCATAGTAGCCGCCGCCTTCATCGAAGGTGATGAAGATCGCGGTGGTGGACCAGAGATCCGGATTTGCCTTAACCCCTTCCACGATCTTCTTCACGAAGGATTCGAAGAGGTTCAGTTTTGATGAAGACGGGTGGCCATCGACAAGTCCGCTGGGCTTGACGATGGAGACGGCGGGCAGGATTCCGGCTGCGATTTCGTCATACAGAACCGCAGTGTCCTGAATGTGCGCATTGCGGATGTTGGGATTCTTCATGATCGACGTGTCGTACTGGAAGGGATTGCAGATATTGCAATATTCATCCGTATTTGCGCCGATCGCGCCGTAGTTGAGCTGATAGGGGTCCGGAACGTAGTTGTTCCACTGATCGCCGTAGTATACCCAGGACATGCCGGCTTTGTTCATATCGTCGCCGATGCTCGGAACGGCTGAGGGAGGGATGGTGAACACTGTGTTGTTTGCGTTGGTGTCGGTATAGGCGTTGGCGCCGTTGCCGAAGTAGCCGGGGTTGTAGTTGTTCAGCAGGTAGTAGTGGCCTGCCTGGCAACGCGGATCGATGTTGATCTTTTCAAGATAGTCCACGATGGGGGCGACGCCGGGTTGGGCTTTATCCGAGCAGTTGGAGTAGGAACCGCCACCATACGATGCCGATCCGAAAGAGCCGCCGCCGTAGCCGTCTTCGGTGTACCAGTTGTTGGTGCCCTTGGCGGGATTGGGGTTCTCGACTTCGTCAACGACGCCTGCGTTTGCAGTGCCAGGGTCAACCTTAACTTTGTGCGGAGGCTCAACGGCTTTGCCGTCGGCGTTGGTGAAGTAGATGGCATCGCCGTGACCGAACATGATGTGATTGGCGCCGGTTCCGCCATCAACGGATTGATGGAAGTTGTCGCTCATCGCATAGGTGTCTGCGAGGTATTTAAAGTAGGGAGCGTCGCCCTTCTGTACGTTGTAGAAGCCCATCGCGGTGGAACCTTCGCCGGTAGTCGTGGCGGTTGGCGAGTATTCCGTGCTGAAGTCTGCGGGCTGCGCAAGGCCGTTGGTGCCTGCGCCGACCGTCGTTTCTACCCAGGGAAAGAGCCTCGCGTCGCAACCGGAGGGGTTTTTCTCTGTTGCGTGGCTGAGGTCGCAATCAAGCTGCTGCCACATTTGGTAGAAGCGGTGAACCGGGCTGGCAGCGTATGCATTGTAGTCGAATGCCTTGTCATTGGTTAGCTGGAACGGTCCAGCGGGTAGCGAGTCCACATCCGTGATGCGCGTGTCGGGGGTCTTTGAGGTCAGACCCGTGCCGCCCGAGATGAGCTCGTTATAGCCCTCTGGCGTGAGGCCGTTTTCAGACTGTTGTGCCAGCGTGAGGCTGTCGCCGGGGATATAGGAGTCTTTCGCGCCGCCAACCAGAGGGGCTGGAAGAAAACCACCGGGGAAGGACGATTTGCTCGGGCTCAGCAGGAACCCATCGGGCTTCTCATCGTTGGCTGCTTTTTGCTCGGCCTTCCAGAAGTTCGGGCCGGGCTTTCCGTCGGCGTCCACAATTCCTTCCGAGAGCAAATTGTGCACATGCTCCCTGGGGTTCTTGGGAACGTAGGTGGCGAAGACGTGGTCGAAGCTGCGGTTTTCGCCGATGATCACGATGACGTGCTTGATCGGAGTTGCAGTTTCCCCGTCACGGTCACGAGACTTGGATTGCGGCGTTTCGGCGGCGAAAGCATTGCCCACTGCGAGCTGGAATATCGCTGCGGATACCAGCCCCGTCCTCACCGCCCGCGCGGCTGCAATTGTGAATTGTCGTGCAGTCATTCATTTCCCTCCAGACGCCGAGGTTTAGCCCCGACTGCACGAAAACTAGATGGTAAAAATTACAGCCGCACGCGAATTTCTTTAACAGACGATCAATTTTTCCGGTATTCAACAAACGAGCTATAGAACCTACAACTATTGATGTAATTGGCCTCCTGAATGTGAATTGTCGGTGAATGAAGGGGGCGAATCTATATTGGCGGGCTGGTGTTGTGCGGTTTGATCTGTCCTTTGGGGACTTGGGTCGACGCGGATCGAACCCATCATTCCTTTGTCCTCGTGCTCTAGAAGGTGGCAATGGTAGACAAAGGTTCCGACGGTATTCGGATCGCGGAAATCCATTCGGACTCGAATGGCCGGGTAGGAGAGGGTATGGCCGTTGTAATACGGCACGTTGACGGTGTCGCGAAGGAAGTTTTCATGGACTGGTTTGCCCAGGTAGTCGAGCAGCAGGAAGTGCAGTTGATGGATATGAAATGCGTGGAGCTCATTGGAGCGGTTTTCGATGATCCAGTCCTCCACGGTTCCTTGCTGGGCGACGATATCTGGGATGCTTGAGCTCATGTCGAACATCTTGGGTTCTTTCCCATCGACGGTCAGATAAAACTCCACTGCGCTGGTAGGATCGTCCGGCACGGCCAGTTTTTCAGAGAAGAAAAGACGGCGTACTCGGACAGGCGTAACGTTCCCAAGCCAGGCCTGGTTCGGAGCAGGAAGCGGCTCCGGAGAGCTTTGCAACCTGGAGCGGGGCTCGGCCGCTGTGGGGGTGGGAACGATCGTCGCAAGGGCACGGTTGGGATCGTTTTCGCCGCCGGGGCCGGTGTCCACGGTCCGGGTGACCAGTAATCCGGTCTGGCCTTCCGGCGGACCGGTGACTATGAACTCCGCGCGGGCTCCGGGAGGCAGACCGAGATGAGTCTGGGGGTCTGTCGATTCTCCGGCTGGGTCGTCGTGGGTCATGGGAACGCCGTCCATCGCTACGAGTTCCAGGAGTTGGGGCGCCTTGTTGAAGAGAACGGCGAGGTTGAGGTAGGTGATCGCCGAGGCGTTCAAGACGCGCCAAAGCTGACGTTCTCCCGGCTGCATCTGAATCGTCGCGGGAGGGTAATCCGGGTAGGGAACCGGGACGTAGTTGATGGAGAGATCTTTGGCCGGTTTTCCGAATCCGGTGCCCGTATTGGTGGCGTCTCCGTCCCTGTCCACTAGGAACTTCGGAACGACGGGTTCCGATTTCGAGGGCGGAGCGTTGGGGTTGATCAGATCCTGATCGCGAATGATGAGGACGCGCTCGGGCAGGCCTGCGGCAGCTTTCTTGGCGCGTTCGAGTCCTTCGACGATGAGCGCGCCGGATGCGCCGCCGAGAATGGGGACTTTGCTGAATCCATGAATGTGCGGGTGGTACCAGTAAAGGCCCGGTGGCTCGTCGTCGGGGATGTGGAATCGGTATTCGAATGGGGCGTCGCCGGGCTGGACGGAGGTCTTTAGGACCTCATCCTGGTGGCAGACCGGGGGAATCGTGAGGCCATGAAAATGGAGGTTGGTGGAAACGGAATTCATGACGCCGCTGGCGCAGGGATCGGTATTCTTTGAACCATGCGGCCCGCCATGAACGTGCGCGGGCGGCGCGGTGCCGGAAGCGAGATCGCTCAGCGCATTCTTCAGATGAAGAATGACCAGGTCTCCCGGACTGACGCGCAGATTGGGGGATTCATGACCGGCCCCGTCCGTGAAGCAGAATCGCAGTGAGCCATCGGGATTTGCCGCGTTGTTGGCGGTCAGATCGGCTTCGAGCACTCCGTTGTGACTACGCAGGTCTTCCGGTTCTTCGACGACGCTGCCGATCTCCGGGCGTGGGCAAACTGCTTTGGCGGTCGATTGGGCGCTTACAAGCTGGCTGCAAGACGCTAAGAATAGCGCAAGGACAGCGGTCCATCGGGAGATCGGCATTCGAGAGTGGCCCTCGGGAGGTTATGAGGTCGGACAAGCTAGAGTACGGATTCAACGCGTCTAAACGCATCTAACAGTCTTTGCCACTCTCATTAACGTAGGGTAAACACGAAATTGAATCTGATAGGGGGCACAGGCTTGGGAATCAGCTTGCGTGCTGCATCGGATAATGTAACTGTGGTGCGGAAACTCATGTACTCGTTCTGCATGACCTCTGTTTGATCTGTATTGCAAGTTTGAGAGTGATGCAGGCGAATTGAAGGAGTATTGGATTCGGGGGAAGAATACAAAATGCAATATCGACGTCTCGGCCAGGGTCCGCTTACGGTTTCGGAAATCAGCTTTGGGACCTGGCTTACTGTTGCCGGGGGGGTGGAGCGGGCGCAGGCAATCGCTTGCGTTCACGCGGCGCTGGATCAGGGGATCAATCTTTTCGATACGGCGAATCAGTATGGGGCGGGCGAGGCGGAGCGTGTGCTGGGCGAGGCTCTGCGAACCGCTCCGCAGAGCCGGGACAAGTATCTGATTGCGACCAAGGTCTTCAATCCTGTTGGGGATGAGCCGGACAGGGGGCTTTCGGCGGGGCAGATCGCTAAGCAATTGGACCGTTCGCTGGCGCGGCTTGGCACGGACTACCTCGATCTCTACCAGTGCCATCGGTACGACCGGGAGACGCCGCTTGAGGAGACGCTGGAGGCGCTGGATCGCGCAGTGAAGTCGGGAAAGGTGCGGTCGATCGGGTTGAGCGAGTGGCCGGTAGACAGGATCGTTGCAGCGGCGGAACTGACTTCCGCGCACGGATGGACGCCGATAACCAGCAGTCAGCCGCAGTATTCCATGCTGTGGCGCAAGCCGGAGGTTGCTGTTTTTGCCGCCTGCGTGAATCATGGGCTGGGAAATATCGTTTATTCGCCGCTGGCTCAGGGTGTGTTGACCGGAAAATATAAGCCTGGTCAGCTGCCGCCGGAGGGCAGCCGTGCCGCAAATCCGGAGATGAATATCACGATGGAGACCAATGGACGGCACTTTCGCAGCGATTTCCTGCTGGCTGCGGTCGCGCAACTCAAGCCGATTGCCGACGATCTTGGGTTGACGATGACACAGCTTGCGCTGGCGTGGGTTTTGCGCCGGCCGGAGGTTTCGTCGGCGATTGTGGGGGCGTCGCGGCCGGAGCAGATTGCGGCGAGCGTCGCCGGTAGTGGCATCTCGCTGCCATACGAAGCAATTGTCCGTATTGATAAAGTGCTTAACCCGGTGGTGCTCCGGTAGACTCTATCTGTCGGCGAGATTTGTCGCTTTGAGCCCCGGACCGTAGAATCATTGAGGATCGGGTTGCGGTTCGGACCTGGAGATGTGTAGCAACCTACATGAGTGAATCTTCCCCAGATAATTCCAACGAGGCACGGGCCGTAACGCCCGAGTGGGTCAAAGTTGAGCGCGCTCGGCATGCCAAGCGCCCCTATCCAATGGACTTCATCGAGCGGCTCTTTACTGACTTCAGCGAGATCCACGGCGATCGTGCCTATGGCGACGATGAGGCAGTCGCTTGCGGCATGGCGCGTTTTCACGGCTACGAGGTGCTAGTGATCGGCAACCGCAAGGGCGGCTCGACCAAGGAACGCGTCCGGCGCAACTTTGGGATGCCGAATCCCGAGGGCTATCGCAAGGCTTTGCGGGCGATGAAGATTGCCGAGAAGTTCAACCGGCCGATTATTACCTTCATCGATCTTCCGGGCGCTTTTCCCGGGCTTGGCGCCGAGGAGCGCGGCCAGGCGGAGGCGATTGCGAGGAATCTCATCGAGATGGCCAAGCTGCGTGTGCCGACCATCGCGATCATCTCCGGTGAAGGCGGGTCGGGCGGGGCGCTGGCGCTTGCCGTTACGGACCGCGTGCTGATCCTGGAAAATGCGCTCTATTTTGTCATCACTCCCGAGGCCTGCGCTGCGATTATGTGGCGCGACGCGGCGCACAAGGAGCGAGCTGCGGCGGCGATGCGCATCACAGCGCAGGAAGTGAAAGAGCTAGGCTGCGTCGATGACATCGTTCCCGAGCCTCCGGGTGGAGCGCATGAGAACCGCGAAGCCTCGGCGTCGTTGCTGGATTCCTGCCTGCTCTATCATCTGGAGCAGTTGAATGCGCTATCGACCGAAGAGCGGCTTGAGCAGCGCAGGGCCAAGTTCCGCAACATTGCGCAGTTTTACACGGAAGTTTGAGCGATGCGCGTTTCCAATCCCTTCGATTCTTTGACCGCAGCAACCAGAGACAGGGCAGGGCAACGTTGAGCGCCGGTCCGGTCAATGCGGTTGGCGATAAGCCCAGGGAAGTGAGTCCTGTCGGGGCTTTGGGGCGATTTGTCTTTGCGGCGCTCTATTTCTTTCTGGCGCGCACTTTGGCCCGGCACGGCGCGCAAGGTCTGGTTTCTCAAGACTGGAGGCCGCTGGTTGAACAGGTGATGTTTGCCTTTCTGCTGCTCTTTGGTTATGCCGGCATAGGGTTCTCCTTTGACCGGCAGTTGTATCCCATTCGTCAGCAAGGGCTTCCGCTGCGGGCCGGCTGGTTTGGCGAGGCTGGGCTGGGAGTGGCTGCTGGTTGGGCGATCGCGGTTTTCTGCGTGCTGCCAATTGTGATTTTGGGCGGCATCGTGGTGCATCTGTCCACGAGTCTCGCGTCCTTTGGATGGTTGTTCGCCGATGCGGCCTACTTCGCTTTGGCGACGCTGACGCTGCAGATCGCATTTCGCGGCTACCCATTTCAGTGCGCAATTCGGTTGATAGGCGAACTACCGGCTGCGCTGATGCTTTCCGTTTTGTACGGAATCCTGAATGCGTGGCTGCCGGGAGCGAGCCGTACAAGCATGGCGGTCAACATCGCGCTTGGACTGCTGCTGGCGATGGCTTACCTTCGCACGCGGGCACTGTGGCTGCCGTGGGGAATTCAATTCGGGTGGGTCGCGTCGCGTGCGCTGTTCTTCGGTTTGCCGATCAACGGGATCGGCAGCCACTCACAGGTGATTCAGGGCGACACTCTTGCACCGTTCTGGCTGACGGGCGGAGACTTTGGCCTGGACGGAAGCTGGATGGCCTTTGTGGCGATGTTGCTGGCGATGCCTTTCGTCTATCGCGCTACACGGGATCTCAGCTTCCAGTACAACGCGCCGGTTCTTGAGCCGGGTGGAATTCCCGTCGATCTGGATGCCGCTTCCCGCCGTCAGCACGAGGCCGCGACCCGGCCGGATGTGCCGGAGGTCAAGCCACTGGTGCAGATTTTGCCTGCATCGTCGTCGGTTCCGCTACCGATTGCATCCGATATTGACCGGCCGCGGGCTTCGGGCGAAGCCGCTCCCGATTCGGCTCAGATTCCCGAAGAGTCGCAGCCGTAATTCCTCGGAATTTAATCGGCTCTCTCCACCACTTGCCAGTTTCTAATAAACAGGGCTAACCTTTGGCCAAGGTTTTGAGCGGTCGATTGCTCTGCCTTTCGGTGCTGCGAGGCTCTGCAATCGGCACCCCGGCCATCGAAAGTCACCCGGCGGCTCATCCTTTCCGCTGCGCCGATCGCGCCGCGGATGCGCGGAGGTTCGGTATGGTGCGGCAATGGTTGATCCCCCTACGCGAAGGTTCGGTTTCTAACAGGCTGGTGATGCTCGCCGGTCTTGGGCTTGGCTTTTGCCTGGCCGCGGCGGGCCAGCAGGTGATTCTTGTCAACACGGCTCCGGCATCGGGAACGTCGGGTGGTTCGATCGACAGGCGCTACTCGCAGGTTGAGCCGACGAAGGTTGATCTGCCCAAACAACCGATTGACGCGCGAGGCCACCAGGACATTCTTCGGACCCTGGTTGCGGAGCAGGGCTTTGCGATGCGTCCGCTGCCACGCGGAAAGAAGGGGATTTTTCTTGCCGCGAACGGCAAGCTTACTCCCTCGGGCGAAAGTTATGTCAATGAAGTCACAACACAGGGTCTCTCGGCAAAGCCGGGAGACCGCGTAGTCCTTTCAAATGTGCGAATTGACAAGGAAAAGATTATCTTTGACATTAACGGTGGGCCGGACCACAAGCATGAGTTTCTGCGCCATATCCAGGTCGGAATGGGCAGCCCGAATATGACCAATCCAGTGGTGCAGGACCCGGGACAGGAGCCGGTCGGGGCGCGCATCACGCTTTCGTTTGCGAAATATGTGCCCGATGTCACTCCGGCGCAGGTCAAGGCACTGCTTGCGCCGCTCATCTCCTTTGACATGAAGACGCCGGTGCAGGCCTATACGGACACGCTGCCGCCCAAGCTCAAGGAGGCGATTCTGAGCCATCATGTGATGGTTGGCATGAGCACGGATATGGTTCTCTTTGCAATGGGCCAGCCGGAATCGAAGTCGCGGGAGGTCGAGGGGCAGATGCCCTTTGAGGAATGGATTTACGGGCATCCGCCGCAGGATGTGCAGTTTGTGCGGGTGAACGGCAATCGTGTGATTCGTGTTGAGGTTGCTAAACTGGGTCAGCCGCTTGAGGTCTTCACCAAAGATGAAGTGGAAGGGCTGATGACCACGGACGGCAAGCCGGTTCTGGCGTCGGTTACGCATGATCAGCATACGATTGAGCTGGGAGATGTGCATCGCAACGCGGATACGCAGGCGCCGGCTGCGCCACCCACCCTGCGTGCGCCGGGGGAGCAGCTGCCGGACGATAAGGATTCGAATACGCCAGGGACGATGAACCGCGAAGGGCCGATGAAGCCGGTGATCTTCCCAAAGGATACGACGAACGCCCCGGCGCGGACGGTCGATGCGCATCCCGATGCGGCTAAACCTGATGCGGCAAAGAAGGATGCTGGGACGGCTGATGCCGCTGCGAAGGATAAGGCGGCGACGGACGGAGCTGACGATTCTGGCAATTCTGACAAGTCCGACAAGCCGGACGGCAAGCCCCAGGCTGCGCCGGCGGCTCAACCTGCTCAACCTCCGACTTCCGATTTCTTTTCGGATTGGCCGCAGCCCGCGACCATGTGATAGCTGGGGGATATTTGCGGTGAGCGGGCAAAGCGCTCACCGCGCACAATTTCGAAGCTGGTGTAAACTCAAAGGAGCGAGTCGACCGTTCCTGCCGCCAGTCCTGTTCCTGAAAAGAATGGATGCTGCATTGGAAACCAGAGCATGCCTCTGGCGGGATGAACCTTGGCCGCGACGTTGAAGCCGCGTTGCTGGTTGCGAAACCGGGCGTGTGTGCAGAGACAATTTTCAAGGAGAGAAATCAGGATCCATGGCCAAGATTGCAAAGACAGGTGACCGTAAGAAAGCGATGGACACGTCGAAGTCAACCGACTGTCCCAAGTGTGCGAAACCGACCCGCATCGTAAAGCGGGTGAAAGACCGTGAGCGCGGCATTCCCGGCGGAGTTTACATCTCCTGCTCGGCGTGCGACTTCTACGAAAAGCTTTAAGTTTTAGTTGAGGTTCGGAAGGAAAAGCCCGGCTCTGGCCGGGCTTTTCTGTCTATGGCGGGAAGAAGCGGGTCTTCGCTTCGCTCAGGATGACAAGCAAATGTTCAGGATGAAAAAGCAGAGGGGTTTTGCTGCGTTGCTTAAGTCAAAGTGCTGGTTTTATTCGCCGAGCATAAGTCGTTGAATTTTATAGGATTTCCCGGTCATTGGGTCGCAACTGATCAGGGCTGCACACATCTTCGGATTACCCGTTGCGGCTTCGAATTTGCCGGGCATTCCGGTCAGGAAGCGGTTGAGAACCAGCTCCTTTTCGACGCCGATTACTGAGTCATACGGTCCGCTCATGCCTACGTCGGTCTGATAGGCCGTGCCGCCGGGGAGGACGCGCTCGTCTGCCGTCGGGATGTGGGTGTGCGTGCCAAGGACGGCGGTGACGCGGCCATCGAGGTGCCAACCCATGGCGACTTTTTCGCTGGTGGCTTCGGCGTGGAAGTCGACGAGGATGATCTTGGCCCCGCTCGATTGAGAGATGCCTTCGAGGATTTTGTTCGCGGCGTGGAACGGGTCGTTGGTGCCGTTCATGAAGACCCGGCCCATGAGATTGACCACCGCGTACGTTTGCCCGTCTGGCAAGGACCCCTCGTAGACGCCGTAGCCGGGCAGGCCGTGCTGGAGATTGGCCGGGCGCAGGACGCGGCGGGCGCGTTCGTGGCTGTCGGCTGGGACCGATTTCATGTAATCGATCAGCTCGCGCTTGTCCCAGACGTGGTTGCCGGTGGTGATGACGTCTGCGCCGAGGTCGAAGAGTTCTTCGGCGAGGCTGGGCGTGATGCCGAAGCCGCCGGCGGCGTTTTCGCCGTTGATGACGGTGAGGTCGACCTGGTGCGATTCGCGCACGTGGCCGAGGTGTTCGCGGACGATTTTGCGTCCGGCGCTGCCGAAGATGTCGCCGACAAAGAGGATCTTCATAGGCAGCGGGTTGGCGCCGCTTCGCGGCTTTGGCGAGTTGGTAGGTTAACGGGCTGATTTGTGGGCACAAGCTTTGGTTGCGTCACGAGGCTTCCTCGTTTCCTGACTTCGTGTGTTCGGGACGCATTAGAGGAAACAGGATGACGTCGCGGATGGATCGGGAGCCGGTCAGGAGCATGGTGAGGCGGTCGATGCCGATGCCTTCTCCGCCGGTGGGGGGTAGGCCGTAGGCGAGGGCGCGGACGTAGTCCTCGTCCATCTGGTGGGCTTCGTCGTCGCCGCCTGCTCGCTGCGCTAGCTGATCTTCGAAGCGCTTTTTCTGCTCGACGGGGTCGTTCAGCTCGCTGAAGGCGTTGCCGACTTCGAAGCCGCCGATGAAGAACTCAAAACGCTCCACGTGGGTTGGGTCGTTGGGCTTGGCCTTCGATAAAGGGGAGACTTCGGTTGGATAGTCGTAGATGATTGTGGGCTGAACGATGTTGGGCTCGACGAATTCTTCAAAAATTCTATAGACGGTTTTGCCCAACGGCACTCCATTCTTGGAATCTTTCAAAACAGCCTGCATGAATTGATAGAGAGCACGAAGTTTCGCGTGTCTGTTCAAATCAACAAACTCGGAATTCAGTTCAGTGGACGGAACTGTGACCAATGAGTAGTTGTCCTCACAAACCAATGAGCTTGCATAGAGTAACTTATTAAGCTCGTCTACACTCTCGAAGTGATGGCTTCTAGCTATCACCCCGAATTCATGAGGCCAGTACTTTACGATCGCGTCGATCATCGAAAGTCGTTCCCACTTCGCCAGATCGATTGTGTGGCCGTTGAACTCGACTACGGTTGTTCCGTTCACTTCCTGCGCGGCGAAGGCGATCAGCTCTTCGGTTAGTTGCATCAGGTCGTGGTAGTTGGCGTAGGCCTGGTAGAACTCCAGCATGGTGAATTCGGGGTTGTGCTGGGTGCTTACGCCTTCGTTGCGGAAGTTGCGGTTGATTTCGTAAACGCGGTCCAGGCCGCCGACTACCAGCCGCTTCAGGTAAAGCTCGGGTGCGATGCGCAGGAAGAGATCGGCGTCGAGGGCGTTGTGGTGTGTCTTGAAGGGACGCGCGGCTGCGCCGCCGGCGATGGGCTGCATCATCGGGGTTTCGACTTCGAGATAGCCGCGGGCGTCGAAGAATTTGCGGATGGACTGAAGGACTTTGGCGCGTTTGACGAAGACTTCGCGGGCGTCGAGGTTGGCGAAGAGGTCGACGTAGCGCTGGCGGTAGCGGAGTTCGACGTCGGCGAGGCCGTGGTACTTCTCGGGTAGGGCGAGCATGGCTTTGGCGAGGAAGGTCAGCTTTTCGACATGGATGGTCAGTTCGCCGGTGCGAGTGCGGAAGAGGAAGCCGGTGACGCCGATGTGGTCGCCCATGTCGAGTAGCTTGTAGAGCGCGTAGCCCTGTTCGCCGACGGCATCCTGGCGGACGTAGATCTGGAGGCGCTCGCCGCCTTGCTGGAGGGTCGCGAAGCCGGCTTTGCCCTGGGCGCGGATGGCCATGATTCGTCCGGCGATGGCCACATTGACGTGGGGGCGCGGGTCTTCTGGCGTGCCGTTCAGCTCTTCGGCGGGAGTTTCGCCCCACTCGGCGCGCACCTCGGGAATGGTGTGGCTGAACTGGAACTGATTTGGGTAGGCTGACTGGCCGAGTTGGGTGATGGCTTCCAGTTTTTCCTGGCGCAGCGCGAATAGATTGCGCTCAAATTCCGAATCGAACACTCGTGTTTCCTCTGCGGTCCTGTTTCTTCTAGTCCAAGGCTCAGTATAGCGTTGTCTGGATTGCGTGGGCGCTTCGCGGGACTCGCATCTGTCGCCTTGGATTGTGTATAACCGGAGGGATGCCGTTCCATCGTCCCATACCGGAAGACAAGCTGCCTGCAAGGTCAGGTGACAGCCGTGCTCCGGGGATGCGCAGCCTGGTGCAGGCGGAAAAAGTGATGCAGATTGCCTTTGTGCTGCCCTGCGCGATGCTTCTTGGATGGGGGTTGGGGTGGTGCGTCGACCATTTCCTTCACGTGGGTTGGGCGACGTTTGTGGGGCTGGTGCTGGGGCTGATTGCGGGAATGGTCAGCGTGATCCGGACCGCGGTGACGGCGATGAATTCAATCTCAGACAGGGGAAGTAAGTGAAGGAAGTAAACCCGGATTCTGGCCAAACGCCGATTCCGCAGCATGGTTCAAATCAATCTCAACCAATTCCATCTCATCCGATTCTTGACTTCAGCGACGCCGATCTGGCGGCTCTGCTCAGGCGGGTGGTGCGGGGGACGGCTGCTTTGGGTGCGGTGGTCGCGCTGATTCTCTGGCTGGCGATGGGGTGGCGGACTGCGGCGCTGTTTGCGGTGGGTGCGGCGATTTCGATTGGCAGTATCTATGAATGGGGACGGCTGTTTCGCCACATTGCGGCTCGCATGGACGGCCAGAAAAGTGGCAGAGGTTCAGGATTTGGGACCGTCACGGTTGTGGGCCTCTTTCTGCTGCGCCTGGTGATCTTTGCTGTGGTGATTTATGGTAGCCTGAAGTGTTTCCATGGCTCGCCGATCGCTTTGCTCTGCGGACTTGGTCTGGCATTGGCCGGTCTGGTATGGGAAGCTCTGCGAGTGCTGCGCGGATAGCGCGAGACGCCTGGAAAGCCACTCAGAATTGAAACTTTGAACGCAGAAAGACTAGAAGCAGATGCCTGATTCGCTTGTACTTACCCGATTTCTCAATCAGCTTTTCGGCGGGCCGCTGACGTCCTTGCTCGATGCGCTGGGGCTGCATCCCCGGCACCCTGGCGCGCCGATCAACAACGCATTTGCGCTGGAGTTGCTGATTGCCGCTCTACTGATCGCCTTTTTCGTTGTGGTGCGGTCGACGCTCAGCGTTGAGAAACCAGCGCCGGTGCAGCAGTTTGCCGAGATGATTCACGAGTTTGTCGGCGGACAGGCGGAGCAGATCATCGGGCATGAGTATGGCCAGTTTCAGAGCTTCATCACCTGCATTTTCCTCTTCATTCTGAGCTGCAATCTGATCGGTTTGATTCCGGGAATCAATTCGCCGACGGAACTGGAATCGGTGACCCTCGCGCTGGCGTTGGCGTCGTTTGTTTACTACAACTTTTATGGTTTTAAGACGCAGGGCATCGTGGGATATTTGAAGCACTTTGCCGGGCCGGTGTGGTGGCTTGCATGGCTGCTGTTTCCGATTGAGATCATCTCGCACTTCGCGCGCATCATGTCGCTGTCGGTTCGTCTTTACGCGAACATGTTCGCCGGCGGGCTGGTGACGCTGGTCTTCTTCTCGCTGGTCCCAATTGGTGTTCCGGTGGTCTTTCTCGGGCTGCATCTGCTGGTTTCGGTGATCCAGTCGTTTGTGTTTATGCTGCTGGTGATGATTTATCTTTCCGTTGCGGTTTCGCACGATCACTAGACACAGGCGCTGGCGACACAGGCGCGGAAATTTGACATTCCGCCGGAGTACGCTTCTGCTCCGGATAAACGGACGATCGTGAGCGTGAGGGGGCCAGCTTGGTGAGCCTCAACCACCCACTGACGATCAATCTTAGGAAGCAGGAGAACCAAATGCGGAAACTTCAATATCTTTTGATGACTCTTTCAGTTCTGTTCTGCGCTGTTCCGGCCTTTGCACAAAGCGGCGCTGGGGTGGTTAACCTCGCGCCTATCGGCGTCGGAATTGGCCTGGCGCTTGCTGCCGGTCTTTGCGGACTTGGTCAAGGTAAGGCGACCGCCAGCGCTGTGGAAGCACTCGCGCGCAATCCTGGCGCACGCCCCGGCATCTTCATCTTCCTGATGCTTGGCCTCGCGTTTATCGAGTCACTCACGCTGTTCACCCTGGTGATCATCTACCTCAAGATCAATTAGCTCGCAGCCGATTCTCAGAATGGCTGGAAGCCGGTTCTTCCGAATGCTTATGCATCGGGAGGGCCGGCTTTTTTGCGTGTGAATTCCATCATGGAACTGGCCTGTTTAACTGTTCTGATTCGGTTCGGATGAATTTATTTCTCCGGACTTGACTCTCAGCCTTGACATGGAAAAGGCCTACAGTGTTTTCTAAGGTCACTGATCCATCTGATCCATGTTCCCGAAGTTAGACCTGATTGAGGTCTAGCTGCGTTGACACCGGCGAAGGCAACTCAATTGGAGTGCGGAAATTCAGCGGCTCAGACCGGGTTTGGTCGAGATTCTGCTGAATTTGAAAGATATCCGGAGTGTATTCCGGTTCACCGCCCCAGGATTGAGATGTCTCTCCGACAAGTTGCGGGTGCTTTTGGCGGCCTGAATTTAGGCAACTGATTGGTGTCTGGGGGAACTGTGGTCAAACGCTCTGTAGACATTGCTGTCTCTGCTGCTCTGCTCCTGATTGCTCTGCCGGTACTGGCGGTCGCGGCGGTGATGATTCTCACCACTTCGCCGGGGCCTGTGTTGTTTCGGCAGACGCGCATGGGGCGTGGCTTTCGCCCCTTCCAGATCATCAAACTGCGCACGATGGTTCATGCCGAGGCTGGGCTGGCGTACACGCTGGGCCCTGACCCGCGCATAACACAGATTGGAAGATGGCTGCGGCGGACGAAAGTGGATGAATTGCCGCAGCTCTGGAACGTGCTGCGCGGGGATATGAGCCTCGTCGGTCCGCGTCCGGTGGTGCCGGAGTTGACGAGCGAGTTTCGTGAGTTCTACGTCCATCTGCTGAGAGCAAGACCTGGGCTCACTGACCCTGCTTCGTTGAAATACAGCCAGGAAAATCGACTTCTGGCGCGGGCTGAGGACCCGATGCGCTTCTTCAAGACCGTGGTTACTCCCGATAAGATTCAGATTTCGCGGGAGTACATGGACCGGGCGAATCTGTGGACGGATACCGTGACGCTGGCAATGACTGCGGTGATTTGTTGCTTTCCAGCGATGAGCCGGATTTACGGTCAATTGCCGGAGTTGATGAGTCAAAGGGCGATGGCCGAGATGGCTTTGTCCGGCGCGAAATGCTTTGCGGAAACGGCCGGCTCTCAGGTCGACGAGAGCATCTTTTCCCACAATCTGGCGCATCTCGAGGCAGCGGTGGAAGAAGGAGATCGGAAAGACGCTTTGCCGTGGATTCCGCTACAAAATCAGAATTTCAGAGCAGGATCTGCGCCTGCGACGGTTGAAGAGAGTGCTTAGCGCCTTTTGATTCGAGCCGTTCTGGTCTAGAGTTGGAGGCAGAGTCTGCAGGATGCACCAACATACCCTCTATCTCCCGGAAATGCTTTATGCCGATGGCTGCGCCCAAACGGGCGTAGGGATATTGGTGACGAAGGAAGGCTTCGTCGCTGGTCTGACCGCGCAGGACTCCGCGCCTGAGGGTACGAAGCTGGTGCCGCTCCCGGGCAGGGCGTTGCTGCCGGGTCTCGCGAATGCGCATTCTCACACCTTTCAGCGTCTATTTCGGGGACGAGCCGAGGGCAGAGCCGCAGGCGGCGACACCTTCTGGACATGGCGGGAGCAGATGTACCGCACTGCTGCTTTTGTCACGCCGGAGGATGTCTACGATGTGGCGCGCGCGACCTTTCTGGAGATGGTTTCTGCCGGTATCACCACAGTGGGTGAGTTTCACTATTTGCATCGCGACCCCGAAGGCAATGCGTACAGTGATCCGAATCTGCTCGGCGACCAGGTAATCTCTGCGGCACGGTCGGTAGGAGTGCGCATTCGGCTGTTGCGCACGGCCTATTTTCGCGCCGGTTTTGAACGGCCGCCGCACCCTGGCCAGCGCCGATTTTACGAGTCTCCGGACGAATATCTTCGCAATCTGGAGGAGTTGGTTGCAAAGTACCGGGCGACGCCGAATGTGTCCGTCGGTGCTGCGCCGCATAGCATTCGCGCGGTGCCGCTGGAGGAGTTGAAGCAGATTGCCGCGATGGCTAGGGGCCGAATGCCGCTACATATGCATATTTCAGAGCAGGTGGGTGAGAACGCGGCCTGTGAGGCTGAGCATGGCGTGACACCGGTCCGGCTGATGGCTGATAACGGAATTCTGTCGGTTGGCACGACACTGATTCACGCCATTCACCTGACAGCGGCGGAGTTCAAGGCGGTCGCCGTGAATGGAACGACCATTTGCTCCTGCCCTACAACGGAGCGCAATCTGGGAGACGGGATATTGGCTGCCGATACGGCTGCGATGCTGGGAATTCCGATTGCTTTTGGAACGGATAGCCAGGCGCAGATTGACATTCTGGAGGATGCCCGGCAGATGGAATACCATCTGCGGTTGCGGGATCAGCAGCGTGGCGTTCTCGATGCTTCCGCCAGAGAAGATTGGGTGATGCGAGAGCCGATCGGGACAAGTCTCCTTCGGTCGGCAACGAGCAACGGATACGCGTCTCTGGGATTGGATGGGGGGCGTCTCACGGTTGGGCAGCCGGCGGATTTCTTTACCGTCGACCTGAACGATCTTTCGATTCTAGGGGTCGACGGGGCATCGCTTGCCTCGCAGGCGGTTTTTGCGCTGACGAAGTCGGCGGTTCGCGAGGTTGCGGTGCAGGGCCAGCTGATTCTGGAGGATGGCAAGCATACGCACGCAGAGGAAATTCGTTCGCGCTACCAGGCCGTTCAGCGGCGTTATTTGGGTATGAGCGCTTGAGGAGAGATTCGATGATCACTGCAACTGAAACCATTCGAGCCCCGCGCGGCAGCAAGTTGAACTGCAAGGGTTGGCAGCAGGAGGGCGCGCTGCGGTGCCTGATGAACAATCTCGACCCCGAGGTTGCCGAGCGCCCGGAGGATCTTGTCGTATACGGAGGCATTGGCAAGGCGGCGCGGAACTGGGAGAGTTATCACGCCATTGTGCGGGAACTTAAAGCTCTGGGTAATGAAGAGACGCTGCTGATCCAGTCAGGCAAGCCGGTTGCGGTTTTTCCGACGCACGATCTGGCTCCCCGGGTGATTCTGGCGAATTCGAACCTGGTGGGCCAATGGGCGAACTGGGATCACTTTCACGAACTCGACCGCAAGGGCCTCATGATGTACGGGCAGATGACGGCGGGAAGCTGGATTTATATCGGCACGCAGGGAATTCTACAGGGGACATTTCAGACATTCGCATCGCTGGCGGATATTCACTTTGGAGGCTCGCTGAAGGGCCGTCTGGTGGTGACCGGCGGAGTCGGCGGCATGGGTGGCGCGCAGCCTCTGGCCGTGACGTTGAATGAAGGTGTTGTGCTGGCGATTGATGTGGACCGGTCGCGTATCGAGCGTCGCGTGGAGACGCGCTATTGCGACACCATTACTGAGAATCTCGATGAAGCGCTGGCACTGTGCGAAGCTGCGCGGCGCGATGGGCGTGCGCTGTCTATCGGCTTGGTGGGTAATTGCGCAGAGGTACTGCCGGAGCTGGTGCGGCGTGGCGTGGTGGTTGATGTCGTGACAGACCAGACGAGCGCGCATGATCCGCTGAATGGCTATGTGCCCGCTGGGTTCACGCTGGCGCAGGCTGCGGAGCTGCGCCAGCGCGATCCGGGAGCATATACGAAGCTTTCCACGGAATCGATGGCTGTGCATGTGAATGCGATGCTGGATTTGCAGAAAGCAGGCGCGATTGCTTTCGATTACGGCAACAACATCAGGCGGTTTGCGGCCGATGCTGGGTGCGCGGATGCCTTTAACATTCCGGGCTTTGTGCCGGAGTATATCCGGCCGCTGTTTTGCGAGGGTGCTGGGCCGTTTCGCTGGGTTGCGCTGTCGGGCGATCCGGCGGATATTGCCCGCACCGATGAGCTGGCGCTGGAGTTGTTTCCGCAGAACGAAATTCTCACTCGCTGGATGCGGCTTGCGCGTGGGCGCTTTGCCTTTCAGGGACTGCCGGCGCGTATCTGCTGGCTTGGCTACGGCGAGCGTGCGCAGATGGGCGAGGCGATCAACGAACTGGTGCGCAAGGGCGAGCTTTCCGCGCCGATTGCGATTGGCCGCGACCATCTCGATACCGGCTCGGTCGCCAGCCCGTATCGCGAAACGGAGCGGATGCTGGATGGCTCGGATGCTGTGGCGGACTGGCCGATTCTCAACGCGCTGCTCAATACGGCGAGTGGCGCAAGCTGGGTCAGCTTCCATCATGGCGGTGGAGTGGGGATGGGGTATTCGCTGCACGCGGGGCAGGTGACGGTGGCGGATGGCTCGGAAAATGCGCAGAAGCGCATTCGGCGGGTGCTGAACAACGATCCGGGGTTGGGTGTGGTGCGCCACGCCGATGCCGGGTATGCAATGGCGCAGAAGACAGCGCGGGAGCAGGGTATTCATATGCCGATGCTGGAAAGCAGAGAATAGGGACTAGAGAACAGGCTCGATCTCGGGCATTGGGAGTTTGATGGGCAAGCTTGCTGTAGTGAACATTGGGCAGCTGGTTACGATGGCTGGTCCGACGCGGCCACGCATCGGGCCGGAGATGCGCGAGCTGGGCCAGATTCACGATGCTGCCGTGTTGGTGGAAGACGGGCGGATTCATGCGACGGGTGCTTATGCGGCTCTGCGCAAGAGGATTGATCCGGAAGCCACGGTGATTGATGCTGGCGGCAGGCTAGTGACGCCGGGGTTTGTGGATGCGCATACGCATCTGGTCTTTGCCGGGAATCGGGCGACGGAGTTTGAGAAGCGCATTAGTGGGGCGACGTACCAGGAGATCGCGGCGGCTGGTGGAGGGATTCAGTCGACCGTGGCGCTGACGCGGCAGGCGACCGAAGACGAGCTTTTTGCGCAGGCCCGGCGGCATCGGGACTGGATGTTGCGCGGCGGGACGACAACGCTCGAAGCCAAGTCAGGCTATGGGCTGGATCGTGTGACGGAGTTGCGCATGTTGCGGGTGATGGCGCGGCTCAATGAGGAAGGTCCGGTGCGGATCGTTCCTACTCTGCTTGCGGCGCATACTGTGCCGCAAGAAATGGCGGACAAGCGTGAGGAGTATGTGCGCTGGATCGCGGAGGAGTTGATTCCTGAGGTTGCGGCGCTGGATCTGGCGCGTTACTGCGATGCGTTTTGCGACGATCACGCCTTTACGGTGACTGAGACGCGGCAGGTGCTTGAAGCGGCGAGGCGCCATGGTCTGGGGCTTCGGATCCATGCGGAGCAGTTCCGGCCTGGTACGGGAGCCGCGCTGGGCGCGGAGCTGAGCGCGGCCACTGTCGATCATCTGGAAACCGTCACCGACCAGATGCTTGGGCTGCTGAAAGCGGCTGGAGTGCAGCCTGTGCTGCTGCCAGCATCGGTGTTTTGCCTGGGGCGGGATCAGTATCCGCCAGCGCGGAAGATGATTGAGATTGGGTTGCCGGTGGTAATTGCGACCGACTTCAATCCTGGGTCTTCGCCTGCTCCGTCGATGCCGTTCATGCTGGCGCTGGCGTCGATTGCGATGAAGATGCTGCCGGCGGAGGCGCTTGTCGCAGCGACAATCAACGCTGCGTGGAGTCTGGGACTGGGCGATAAGGTCGGTTCGTTGGAACCCGGCAAGGCAGCGGACTTTCTGATTCATGAGTGCGATGATTATCGTGAGCTTGCCTATTACGTTGCTGCTCCGGCGCGGCCACGGGTTTTCATTGCGGGATCAGAGGTTACGCCTTGAATTCCTTTGTGAGCGCTGCGGAGATACTGCGCGAACTTATCGCGATTCCGACTCCATCGGCGGTTTCGAACCTGCCGTTGCTGGAATGGGTGCGGCGGTTTCTGGAGCCGCGTGGCTGGCGGGTTGAATTGCTGCCTTATGAGGATGAATCCGGAGTCGCGAAGGCCAACATGATTGCGTGGCAGGGGTCTTCGGAGCGCAGTGAGCGTATTGATCTGGCGTTTGTGTGCCATACCGATACGGTTCCGTATGCGGAGACTTGGAAGGACCCTCTTTCTCTGCAAGAGCGGGAAGGGCGACTGCATGGCTGCGGCTCCTGCGACGTGAAGGGCTCGCTGGCTTGTTTTCTTGCGGCGGTCTCGGATCGGGATCGGAATGCAATTCGTACAAGCATTGCGCTTATCCTGACCGCCGATGAGGAGATTGGCTGCAAGGGGATGGAGCGGTTGTTGGCCGCAACCAATCTGCGGATTGGCTCGGCCATCGTCAGCGAGCCGACTTCGCTTCGGGCTGGAATCGCGGGCAAAGGATATGGGCTGGCACGCATCACGGTCGATGGCAGGGAAGCGCATTCGGCGTTTCCGCAGCAAGGGGTGTCGGCGATTTCAGTGGCGGCGCGGATGATTGCGCGGATTGAAGATACTTTTGCAAATCGGGTGTCGGATGCGCCAACCGATGCGTTGTTTGATCCGCCGCGAACTACGCTGAATATCGGCACAATTGAGGGCGGCAGCGCTAAGAACATCATTCCTGGGCGATGCTCGTTTCTCGTGGAATGGCGAGCGATTCCTGATGAGAATCCGGTGGATACGCTTCGGCAGTTGCGCGGGCTGCTGGTGGAGGCGCATGCTGCGGAGCCGCGAGCTGTATTTCGTTTGGAGAATCTTCGAGCGGAGCCTGGTTTTTCGCCCGCAGCGAGGGGCAGGTTGCAGTCGCGACTTGCTGGGCTGTTGCCTGGTGAGCCAGTGGGGATCAGCTTTGGTTCGGAGGCAAGCCGCGTGGCTCGCATAGCGGACGAGGTAATCGTCATTGGGCCCGGTGATATGCGTAGTGCGCATAGTGAACGCGAGTGTGTTCCGATTGCGGAACTGGAACTCTGGACTTCCGTTTTGCGCCGGATTTTGTGAATGGTAAAGCTATCTCTTGATCACGGCTTCGATGTAGCCGTGAGGCTCGTCGATGGGGACAAATATCTGATTGGGATTGGTTTGTCCGAAGCGGCTCAGATCGACGAGATTGCAGTGCAGGTTGGGCATCGCTAGCTTGATTTGCGAGAGTTCTGGCGCGGCTTCGAGCATGGCTTTGCCGATGTCGTAGAGCGTGTGCTGGACGCTGAGGCTGTCATGCTCGGCGAAGGCTTTGAGCAGCGTAGCCAGGGTAGTTGCGCGTATGGCGGCATAGTCGGAGGGGGATTCGAGATATTCCCACACAACAGTGGCGCGAGTGCCGAAGATGCGGTCGGTGCTTTCGGGCAGCGTGGTTTGCGCGTTTTTGATATAGCCGGTGAAAGCTGACCTGGTGGTCTTGAGAATGACGAGGCCGTCGATGCCTGATGTAAGTTTCAATGGTTTTCCGCGCTCCTGAATTACTTCAGTTGTCTGAAGTTCAGGGCCGCCGAGTTGATATGTCGTTGGATGCGGGACGCCGTCGATGGGAAGTTGCGCCCAACTCTTTTCTTCGATCTCGACGCTGGCTTTCGAAGCTTGTGGATTGTCGGCGAGCAGGAACCTGACAATCTCGATGGCGAATTCTTCGAGGGTCGCAGCCTGCGATTCACGGGCCAGATAGTAGACGGTGTTCTTCATCGTGTCAGTGGGCAGAATCTGGCTGTTATCGCCTTCGGTGAAACATCTTTCGAAGTCGCCATGCAGGAGCACGCGTACGTTCCACTCCTTCATGGCGTGGTGCGTTTCGTGGCGCACCACTTTCATGACGCGGACGCGCGATTTTCCGTAGCGATTCTCTCCCAGGCTGGCCATAGGATCTCCTTGCTTACTGACTTAGCTGCCGCGATAGGTTGTATAGCTGTTGTCGCTCAAAAGAAGAGGGATGTGGTAATGGCCGCCTTCGACGATTAGGGTAATGGAGATTTCGGGATAGATGCTGATGCGGCTGTGGCTTGCAAAGTAGTCGTCGACGGCAAAGGTGAGCCGGTAGACGCCGTCGCTACCATCCTGGCACAGGTCGGGGCATCTGCCGTCGCTGTCCGTAGCACTTTCACTCAGGACGAGCCAGCCAGTCTCGGTCTGCTTTTCAAGCCGCACTTCGATGCCGGAAGCCGGTTTGCCTTGCACTGCGTCGAGTACGTGGGTGCTGATGGTGCTCATGCCTGTGTGCCTCCTCGCAGCCATTTCCTCAAACGAAGCTGCGTGATCTGCCGTTGCTGCTCGGCGGCTTCTCTCAATTCGAAGGGACGCTTGTTGGCCAGTCGACGTTGCAGGATAGCGAGCATTTCTTCGGCGGATTTTCCGGTGGCGCAGACGATGTAAGTGAAGCCGAATATCTCTTCGTAGCGGGCATTGCCTACGGATAACTCTGCTAGGACGTCTGTCTGAGCGGTGTCGGCAGCGGATTGCTCTTGCTGCGACCATGCTGTCGATTGTGCCGAGGCATGAGGCGCGGTGCGTTCGCCGATGCGAGGATGGGCTTTGAAGGCCTGCATCCAGTCGAGCTCGTCGGCGACGGCCCATGCTCTGTCGGCAGCTTCGAAGAGTTGCGCTTCATTGGAGTAGGGCCGTTGTGCAGCTACTGCACGCGCCCAGCGATGCGCTGCGCAGCAGTTCAGCAGCGCAGCGACTGCGGATTCTGAGTCCAACGTATTCCAAATGCTGAGGATTGCATTCATGAAGAACCTTCCCGGGATAATTCATTTAAAAATTCGTCGAGGAGATTCGCGGCAACATGGCTGCGATAAGCAGCGGTCGAGCGAATGTCATCAATGGGCTTTACTTCCTTGAGGAGTGCGATGCGCGCTGCCTGATTGGTTTCGGTGGATAGCTTCTTGCCGAGCAGCGCGGTTTCGGTGTTAGTCATGCGCAGGGGACGATCCGCAACGCTGGCGGCTGCGATGCGTATCTGGGTTACCATGCCATCATCGATGGTTGCCGTTCCAGCGAGCGCTACTTTTGTGATTGCCATTGCCTTACGCGTGCCGACTTTGCGCAGGTATTGCTTGTGTTTTGCAAATCGCCTTGGCAGATGCAGCGCAAGGACCAATTCATCAGGCTGCAGTACGGACTGCTTGTAGCCGAGGTGAAAGTTTGCGTAAGGAAGACGCCTTGATCCGCGCTGGGAGATGAGTTCGATCTCGGCATCGTAGACGAGCAACGCAGGTGGAGCATCGGCCGCCGGAGAACCGTTGACGATATTACCCGCGATGGTGGCGCGATTTTGATTCGCAATCGATCCAATCCAGCTTGCCGCGAGCGATAACAGCGGGAAATCGGAGGCGATGATTGTATGCAGACGGATCTGTCCGAAGGTTACTCCGCCGCCGATGGAGATGCTTTCGTCAGTTACCCGGATGAAATCCAACTCGGGCAATCCCCACAGGCTGATGAGCTTTGGCGAGGCCAATCTTCCTGCAGCGTGAGCGACCATCAACTCGGTGCCACCAGCGATTGGGGTCCATGTTCCGGGTGCGTCGCCAAGCTTGGCAAGAACTTCCGATAGGCTGGGTGCGGCGATCAACTCATGAGCCTCGGGATTACCGCGCATTGGGCGCTCTCATGGCCGCGGCTGCGACGACCGATTCGAAGATCTTGATGAAGCCGGTGCAGCGACAGAGGTTGCCTGCGAGGCCTTCGCGTATCTCCTCCATCGTGGGATGAGGATTGTGCGCGAGTAAGTGAGTCGCAGCCATTAACATGCCGGGTGTGCAGATGCCGCACTGCGCTCCGCCGCATTCGAGGAATGCCTTTTGCAGTGGGTGCAATTCGGCATCGATGGCGAGGCCCTCGACGGTCTCAATGCTTGCGCCGTTTGCTTGCAGGATTGGGACGAGACAGCTATTGATGAGCTGGCCATTCATGCGCACGGAGCATGAGCCGCACTCGCCTTCACCGCATCCTTCCTTGGTTCCGGTGAGGCCGAGATCTTCGCGCAGTACATCGAGCAGGCGCTTCATCGGCGGCGCTTCCACCGTGGCTGGCTGGCCGTTGACTGTGAGTTTCAGTTGCGACCGACAGGCGCTCATACCGCAGCGTGCTCCTCATTTGGAGTGAACGGGTCTGGAGCGGGCACGTCTGGAGTGCGTATGGCCATGCGCAGGAAGATATCCTCTGGCAGCAGCGGAATAAAGGGAAAGTTCTCGCCGGTCGCGTCCTGAATGGCATTCAAGATGGCCGGAGCCGGGCCGTCATGCGGCAGTTCGCCGATTCCTTTTGCACCATAGGCTCCGTGGGCGAAGGGAATCTCTTTGAAGAAGACCGCGATTGGCGGTACGTCCGCTGCAGTGGGCATGATGTAGTTGGTCATCTGGTTGTTGAACATGTGACCGTTCTTGAGCAGGACTTTTTCGTAGAGCGCGTAGCCGATGCCTTGCGCTACGCCGCCTTCGATCTGTCCCGCTGCGAGGGTTGGATTGAGAACGCGGCCCACTTCCTGCACGGTGTAGAAGTTTGTTACTTCGGCGGAGTAAGTGACGGTGTCAACCGCGACCTCGGCTACGTAGACGGCCCACGCGAAGGCGGGATATGCTTCGCCGCGATACTTCTGGTCATCCCAGTAGATGTTGGGCGGCGCTTCGTAACGGCACAGAGATTCGACTTTTCCTTGCTGCTCACGCAGGCGCTCGCATGCGGTGAAGAACTCACTGCGGGAATAGTCATCCGCCAGTCCCGCGCTTTCTTTGAGCGAGGAAATCAGTTGATGGGCGGAACGTTCGATGAGGCGGCCAACGACCATGGAGGTGCGCGATGCGACGGTTGGGCCGCTGTTGGGAACGATATTTGTATCGCAGGGAGCCATCTCGATGTCGTCGTAGCTCAGCGCGAGTGCTTCGGCGGCGATCTGGGTGAGGATGGTGTTCGTGCCCTGGCCAAATTCGGTGTTGCATACGAGGACGCGCACCTTGTTGTTTTCTGTTACATCGAGGCCTGCCAGAGAGTTGAGATAGCGTTCGCCGGAGCCGGTAAATCCGGAGCCGTGATAGAAGGCTGCTATTCCCATGCCGCGCTTGATGGCGCTGTGCGGATTCTCGCGCGTGAAGCGTTCGCGCTTGGCTGTGTAGTCGCTCTCTTTCAATGCGTGATCGAGCAGTGCGTCGAGAATGACTGGCTCGCGCATGACTTGCTCGGTTGCCGTGGAGTCGCCGTCGTGCAGGAAGTTTCTGCGCCGTATCTCGGCGGAATCGATGCCGACGGCGCGGGCGATCTGCTCCATGTGGCGCTCGATGGCAAAAATCGATTGCGGAGCGCCGAAGCCTCGAAATGCGCCGTAGGGGACGGTGTTTGTGGCCCAGGAGCGCGAGTTGATGCGCACATTCGGGCAGACATAAGGGCCGGTCGAATGCAGCGTGGCGCGCGATAGCACAGTGGAAGAAAGCGTGGCATAGGCGCCGCCATCTGTGGCGAGGTCGATCTCCATTGCGAGCAGTCTGCCGTCTTTGTCGACGGCAGTACGATGGCGGGTGCGGGATGGGTGGCGCTTGGTGGTTGCGGCCAGGTCTTCCATGCGATCGTAGACCATTTTGATCGGTCGTCCGGCCTTGCGGGCAAGCAGCGCGGCGTGGGAGGCGATCACCGAGGGGTAATCCTCCTTGCCGCCGAAGGCTCCTCCGGTTTCGGTCTGGATGACACGCACTTTTTCTGGCGGCAGGTCAAAGACGGCCATCAGCGATTTGTGCACATAGAAAGGGCATTGCAGCGAGCCGCGGACGGTGAGGCCGTCGGCATCGCTGTACTCGGCGATTACGCCGTTGTTTTCGATGTAGAGGTGCTCCTGCGCGCCGGTCCGGTATTCGCCTTCGACGACGTACGCGGCGGTTGCCCAGACATCGTCGACATTGCCTTTTTCGAGGTGGAACTCTTTGAAGAGATTGCCGTCTTTCGTATTCGGTCCCCAGATGATCTCGTGCTGCGACTCGCTTTCTTCAATGGACAAAATCGCCGGGAGGGGTTCGTAGTCGATGCGGACGGCGGCTACGGCCTCGGGAAGGCGACGCTTGTCGGGGTGAGCCAGTAGGAGGATGGGCTCGTCGCAGTGGTTGACGGCATCGGCTGCGAGGCAGGGCTGATCAGCGGAGATCATCTGGATGTGATTCTTGCCGGAGATATCGGCGGCGGTGACCACGACGAATTCGCTCCAGTCGACTTCGGGGCTGTAGTGGATTGCCCGGATGCGGCCGCGTGGAATCGAACTGCGGACGGTGGCCCCGTACCACATTCCATCGCGCTCAAGATCGTCCACATATTTGGCGCGGCCCAGCACTTTGTCGATGCCCTCTTTGCGGATTTGAGGGGTGCCGACAATTCGCGGCCTCATTTGTGCCTGGGGACGTGTTGTGGGGCTTGCGGTCATCAGGGTTGAAAATGCGTTCGGATTAGGCGTTAGCATACACGGGGTTGGGGCGGTTGCAAAGCGTTCCGCAGATCTGGTCCGCAGCTCTTGCGTGTGCGACGATTCTTCCGCTACGGATTCCCTCGTGGCGCGTCTAAAGAGAAGGTATTCTTTTGAAGAACATGCGCGTCCAGATTCTCCCCTTCGGCGTTTTGAAAGATGTCTTAACAGCAGCCCCGTTCGAATTGGCGGAGCAGGCTACTGTCGGGGACCTGCTGGCTGCTTTAGGCGACAAACTTCGTAATCATCCGGTTGCAATGCAGTTGCTGCCCCGTATTGCGGTCAGCGTGAATGCTGAGTACGCTCAGCCTGGGCAGATTTTGTCTGAGGGGGATGAGGTTGGCCTGCTTCCGCCCGTTTCAGGCGGAAGCAGCGAGTCGGCGAGCCCGGTCGTGACGTACCTGACCCGGGAAGTGATTTCCGCGGACAAACTGGTTGCAAACGCGAAGCAGGGAAGCGACGGCGCAGTTGTTGTTTTCGACGGAATTGTTCGCGATAACACGCGGGGCCGTAAGACGCTTTACCTAGATTACGAGTCGTACGAGGAGATGGCGTCGAAGCAGATGACGGAGTTGGCGGCTCAGGCGATTGAGCGATTCTCTGTTCGCGGTGTGACGATTGTGCATCGGCTGGGGCGGTTGGAGATCGGCGAAACGAGCGTGCTGATCGTTGTGGCTTCGGCGCATCGCGGCGTTGCGTTTGACGCTTGTCGGTGGCTGATCGATACGCTCAAGACGACGGTTCCGATCTGGAAAAAAGAGATGTTTCTGGATGGAGCGGTCTGGGCGGACGGCGAACCGTTTCCACCGGAATTGGCAGCCAATCCTGTGGCGGGATCAGTCACGGGTGAGTTGGAGTCCGGATCATGATTTTGCGGCGGGGCCTGGCTATCGTGCTGTTTGCGGCGTTGTTTGTGCCCGAGGCTTCGTTATCAGCGCAGACGGCCGCGGCAGCGCAGGATAGCGCGGTTGAGCCTCAAGGGGCGAACAATGCTTCTTCGACGGCCACCAAAGAGGATGGCGGCTATTTGCTGCATGTCAACGTCAAGCTGGTCAACGTGTTTACCAACGTGACGGACTCGACCGGAGCCATTGTAGGCGGCCTGACGAAGGAAGACTTCTTCGTTACTGAAGATGGCCGGCCGCAACGCATCGCCGTCTTTGAGCGCCAGTCGGAGTTGCCGTTGAACCTTGTTCTGGCGATCGACACGAGCGGCAGCGTGCACAAGGATCTGCCATTGGAGCAGGATGCGGCGCGGAAGTTCGTTCATGCGCTGCTGCGCGGGCAGGACCAGATCAGCCTGCTCGAGTTCGCCACGGATGTACGTCAGGTGGTGCCGTTCACAAACCAGGCGAACCGCATCGATCGCGGACTGGCGAGCCTGCGTGGCGGTCCGGCGACGGCTCTGTACGATGCGATCTACCTCGCATCGGAGAATCTTGCCCGTCAGACGGCGTCGGGAAGACCCGGACGTAAAGTATTGGTGCTGGTGACAGATGGCGGAGATACCGCCAACACGGTGACTTACGCCGAGGCGCTCGAAAAGGCGCTCCGCGGCGAAGTCATGGTCTACAGCATCATCGATGTGCCGATTGAGGCAAGCGCCGGGCGCGATACAGGCGGCGAACATGCGCTGATTACGCTGGCCGAGCAGACGGGCGGGAAATATTTCTACGCCAACACGGGCGGCCTTGACAAGGCTTTCGCACAGGTCTCCGAAGATCTGCGTACACAGTATTTGCTGGGCTACTATCCGGCGAATCAACCGCCGGGGCTGGATTTTCACCGCATTCGCGTGTCGGTGCCGCGTGCGGCACAGGATGCCTTCGACATTCGCTACCGGACGGGGTATTATGCGGATACACAGGCAACAAATTGATCTGGCTTGAACGGGGCAGCTTGAACAGGCCAGTTTGAACATGGCCGCTTGCACGGATGGTACCTTCGGGAACGCGCCCATGCGATTTCTGCAACTAATCCCGCTCGCGCGGCGTCCCACAAGAAGACAATGATGACTCCCCCACTGACACATTTGCGACGTTCCAGAACTCCTCCTCCAGGTGACACCGGGCAGGAAGCGCTCTATCTCCGCTCTTTGAGCGATCGTCAAGTCAGCGTGCAGGTGCAACTGCGCGACGGCGAAACGATCGATGGTTGGATTGAGTATTTTGACGATGGCATGATTCGCATTACGCGAGATGGCCATCCTAATCTGTTTATATACAAGCACCAGATTCGAACCATTACCGAATTGACCCGCCGGCGATTGAGCCGTCGCCCAGGCATCACCGGGATGGGATCATGAGTCCGGAATCCGGCGTAGCTTCGGTCACTCATACAGAAACGAATGTCGATCCGCAGGCAGATTTTCTGTGGGTTCCCAAGGCTGCTGCCATCGCCCGGAACGCGGGCGGTCAACTGCGGGAGTTTTTATCGCAGGGCGTCGTCACGGAATACAAAGGCACTGCGGATCTGGTCACGGTCGCAGACCGAACCGTCGAAGCGTATGTGAGGGGCGCGCTGCAGGCGGCGTTTCCATCGCATGGCATGTATGGCGAAGAGGGCACGCGGGATCGATTGGATGCCGAGTATCGCTGGTACATCGATCCGCTTGACGGCACGACGAACTTCGCACACGGATTTCCGCATTTTTGCGTGTCGATGGGGCTCGAACATCGTTCCGAAGGGCTTGCACCGGAGCACGACGGGCCAATTGTGGCGGGTATCGTCTACGACCCGATGCGGGACGAACTTTTTGTTGCGGAGCGGGGCAAAGGCGCGTTTTTGAATGACAAGCCGATGCACGTCTCTGCTGTCCCGGCGATCGGCGAAGCGCTGTTGGCGACGGGCTTTCCCAGCCGCAAGCGGCATGAGAACCCGAATATTCATTTCTACCAGGAGTTGACGCTTCGTTCGCATGGCGTGCGCCGAGCGGGGTCTGCCGCTCTCGATCTGGCTTACGTTGCTTGCGGGCGCGTGGATGCGTTCTGGGAGTTCCATCTGAATCCCTGGGATACGGCTGCGGGCTTTTTGCTGGTAGAGGAGGCTGGCGGGATGGTCACGGGCTTCGACGGCGCCTATCGCCGTCTGAACAGCAACGAGGTGCTTGCTTCGAATCAATTGCTGCACCACGAACTCCTGGGTGTCTTTGGCGACTTGTTTGCCGGCAGAAACTTATCTCCGCTGCCGTCAGTCGAGGAGTATGCGGCCGCCCGTGAAGCGCGGGCTGCGGCCTCAGCGGATATCAAGCTCTGAGAGTGTGATCGCGACTGGCGTATCGCTCTGTGGGACTCGCGTTTCCAGCCGGAATATCCGCGAGTCTGATCACTGCCAGGGCAATCGGCTGTTGTGCTACTATGGGCGAGTTGAACGACCTTCAGTTCCAATTTTTCGGAGAGTAAAAATCATGGCTTACGTGATTGCAGAACCCTGTATCGGCACCAAGGACACCGCCTGTGTGGACGCCTGTCCCGTCGATTGCATCCACCCTAAAAAAGACGCAGGCGACCACGCCGAGGCAGAGCAGCTTTTCATCGATCCCGTTGAGTGCATCGATTGCGGCGCTTGTGTTCCCGCCTGCCCGGTTTCGGCAATCTTCGCTCAGGACGACCTGCCGGAAAAATGGGCTCACTTCACCGAGAAGAACGCAGCGCACTTCGGCCGGTAGTGCTTCTTGACTGAGCTGCAAGCTCAAAACGCGCATTCCGATTGCCGGGATGCGCGTTTGTGCTTTCTGGGCGAGGTGATCAGCACAATCCCACCAGTTTGGCGGCATCCTGAAGTCTGCCCGCAGTCGCTCAGTGCGAAGATGGATTTGCATGACTTTGCTCGCTTCCGACGCTCTGATTCTCCGAACCTGGCCGGTGAATGAGGCGGACCTTGTGGTCAGCTTCTTTACTCGGGACTACGGCAAGGTGAAGGGCGTCGCCAAGGCTGCGCTCAAGAGCCGCAAGCGCTTTGGCGGCGCGCTGGAGCCGATGACGCTGGCGCGGGCTTTCTTTGCGGAGCGGCCCAGGCAGGAACTGGTGCGGCTCGACCAACTGGAACTGCTGCGCTCGCCGCTCTCCGCGCCGGTGGATTATGCGCGGGCGGCTGTGCTCAGTTTCTACGCCGAAATTCTGGAAGAATCGTTGCAGGAACATGATCCGCAGGAGACGGTTTTTCGGCTGGCGCTGGCCGTGCTCGAGCAGACGACTGTGGAGCAGCCGTGGATGCCGCTGACCTATTTTTCGCTGTGGATGACGCGGTTGATGGGCTGGCTGCCGGATGTGGCTGGCTGCACGCAGTGTGGCGATCGCTTTGCGCCCGGCGAGGCGAGCTTTCATCCGCAGGCGGACGGACTCTTTTGCCCGCTGCATCGCCAGGGCACAGGGAGCCTGTTGTCGGCGGACTCGTGGCTGCTGGCACAGCGCATCCTGCGCGAACCGGCTACGGCATTTGCCCAGGAGCCGTGGCCACGCCGCCGGGGACAGGATCTGCGGCGGTTTACGCTGCAATCGCTGGAGCGGCATCTGGAGCGGCGTTTGCGCTCGGCTGAAGCCATCTCCCGAGTGTGAGCGGAATGGTGATTCTTCCGCAACTCCCTGGCGCCGCAGGCGCGTTTGCCTGGACGGCCAGTCCCGGCCAGTCCTCTCCGGTAGAATTGGGGTAGCTTTTTTGCCTGAGAGAGTCCTTCGTGTCTTCTTTTGAAAGTGTTTCCGGCGCCGAGAGCGCCATCGCTCCCACCGTTGCCTCCATTGCACCGGTTCCTCTTACGTTTCAGGAATTGCTTTTCCGTTTGCAGAAGTTCTGGGCCGATCGGGGATGCATTCTCCAGCAGCCCTATGATGTGGAAGTAGGCGCGGGTACCATGTCGCCGGAGACATTTCTCCGCGTGCTTGGGCCAAAGCCGTTCCGCGTGGGGTATGCGCAGCCTTCGCGCCGCCCGGCCGACGGGCGCTATGGCGAGAATCCGAACCGGCTGTTCAAGCACACGCAGTTTCAGCTGATTCTGAAGCCGCCGCCGGTCAACGTGCAGGAGCTGTATCTGGAGTCGCTGGCGGCTATCGGGATCGATCTGAGCCGGCATGATCTGAAGTTTGAAGAGGACAACTGGGAGTGGCCTGCGGGCGGTGCGTGGGGCGTTGGCTGGCAGGTGATGCTGGATGGGCTGGAGATTACGCAGTTCACCTACTTTCAGCAATGTGGCGGGCTCGATCTCGACCCAATGTGCGCGGAACTGACGTATGGCCTGGAGCGCATTGCGGCCTTTTTGCAGGATGTGGACTCGATCTATGACATTGTGTGGGCGCGCGATCCGGAGACGGGCAATGTCGTAACTTACGGCGATGTGCGACTGCCGGAAGAAGTGCAGTTTTCGGTGTATAACTTCGAGTTTGCCGAAGTGGATAAGCTCTGGGAGCACTTTCGGTTATATGAGGCTGAGGCGCAGACGCTGTTGAACAAGGCTGGCGCCCTGTTCAAGCAGGAAGATGCCGATGTCAGAGAGAAGAAGCGTTTTCCTCTGCTGGCGGCCTACGAGCTGGCTCTTAAGTGCTCGCACTTATTCAACTTGCTGGACGCACGCGGGGCTGTTTCTGTGACCGAGCGGGTTGGGGTGATTGCGCGGATTCGCGCGCTGGCGGTAGGTGTGGCCAGGGCGTATGCGTTACAGCAAGTTAGCTAGTTGGCGAGTTAGCAGGTTAGCGGCTTTTGTGGGTGATTGAGGGAAGATAGTCACGTTATGGCGGATTTTTTACTGGAGATAGGGCTTGAGGAGATTCCGGCCCGCATGATTGCCGGGGCTGAGGCGGAACTGGGGCGCCGGGTTGGCGAGCTTCTTACGCGCGAGCGGCTTCTTGGCGCGGGCGGCAAGGTTACGACTTATTCGACGCCCCGGCGGCTTGCGGTTCGCGTCGAAGGGCTGGCGCTGGCGCAGCCGGATACCGAAGAGCAGTTAGTAGGCCCCTCGTGGAAGGTTGCGTTCCCCAATGGTGAAGCTGGTCCGGCGGCTGTGGCTTTTGCGAAAAAAGCCGAGGTAGAAGTATCTGCGCTAACCAAAATCACCACTGTCAAGGGCGAGTATGTGAGCGCGACGGTCGAGCGCAAGGGGCGGACTGCGGCCGAGTTGCTGGCTGCGGAATTGCCGAAGGAAGTGTTGTCGATTTATTGGGCGAAGAATATGTATTGGCGCGCGGGCAAGCCGGAGCGTTTTGTGCGCCCTGTTCGCTGGCTCGTGGCTCTGCTGGATTCGGCGGTGGTGCCGCTGGAGATTGCCGGGATCGCCGCAGGGAACCAGAGCCGCGGACACCGCATTCTGCATGGAGATTCGCCTGTCGCGATCGGTGCGCCGGGTGATTATCCAGAGGCGCTTCGCAGAGCGTTTGTTGAAGCGGATGTTGCAGCGCGGCGGCACAAGATTCGAAAGACGCTGGATCATGTAACTCGGGCGATTACCGAGACGCCGGGAGCGCGCTGGCGTGAGGATGAGGCGTTGGTCGATACGGTCGTTCACCTGACCGAATGGCCCACGGTGCTTTACGGCAGCTTTGAGGCGGAGTATCTGGCGCTGCCGGAAGAAGTGCTCGTCACAGTGATGCGCGATCACCAGAAGTATTTTGCGGTGGAAGACGTACAGGGCAAGCTGGCTCCACATTTCCTGACCGTGCTTAATACGCAGGTGGATGACGAAGGCCGGGCGATTATTCGGCACGGCAATGAGCGGGTGCTGCGTTCGCGGTTCAAGGACGCGCAGTTCTTCTGGGAGACAGATCAGAAAATCAGACTTGAAGATCGACTGGAACTGCTCGAATCCGTCACGTTCCAAAAAGAGTTGGGTAGCTATGCATGGAAAACAGCGAAGAATGTTGAAGTGGCTCAAGTGCTGGCTGCTCGTCTCAAAGCCAATGGCGTCGTAGAGTTTGATGAAACTGCGCTTTTATCCGCAGTGCAACTGGCCAAGGTCGATCTCACAGCGGAGCTCGTCAAGGAGTTTACTGAGCTTCAAGGGGTTATCGGTGGTCTCTATGCGCGTGCGCAAGATCTCGGTGAAACCGTAGCTGAGGCGATCTACTCGCAATACGCTCCGGCATCTACTGACGATGGGATTCCATCAACGATCGAAGGGCAATTACTTGGTCTTGCCGATCGCATGCACACGATCGTGGCCATGTTTGGTATCGGGAATGCTCCCACTGGATCGAAAGACCCATTTGCGTTAAGACGGGCAGCCAATGCTGTTGTGAAAATTCTGGCGGAGTCTCTGCTTCCGTTGACTCTAACAAACGTGATCTCAAGTGTTCAGGGAACTGAAGAAGCTCTGTTACACGTAAAAGCATTTCTTGAAGAGCGCTTGAGCTTTTACCTTAAGGATGTTTACGGGTATGCCTATGATGTGGTCAATGCGGTACTTGCCGCGAATGCAGACGACGTCCAAGACGCTGTTATGCGAGCCCAGGCGTTGACTGTTGTCCGTGGTTCAGAGGACTTTCTTGCTATTTCGGCAGCATTTAAACGTATGAAGAACATTCTGCACCAGGCCTCCGAAAAGGGAGAGAAGATCCCGAAGCATGGAGTTCAAGTATCGTTGCTGGTTCAACCTGAAGAATATCAATTGTTTACTGTCTCAGGTGATTTAGCGGCAGAAGTCGATAACCTTCGGGAGGACGGCAATTATGTTGGCGCATTTGAAGTCATCGCCACGCTGCGGCCTGTGGTCGACGCCTTCTTTGACAAGGTGATGGTGATGGCGCCTGAGCCGGAGTTGCGCGCGGCTCGTCTGGCGCTGATTCAATCGGTGCTGGATGGTTTTTCGGGGATTGCGGACTTCAGCGAGATTGTCGTCGGCTGAAGTCCATCAAGGGTCCTGGGAATTTGCTATTTGAGCAGCAGGACATGCTTGGCGAAGGCTTTCCCGGCAAGCTGTGGAATCGCCCGATCTCTCGTGACAAGTGTTCCGCCGTTCGTGATTGCGAGGCCGAGTAGATACGCATCGGTTAACTGGAGTGGCCCAAACAGCTTGTCTGCAAAGGATGCGGTCGCTTCCAGAATTCCAATGTCTATTGGCCAGAAGGTGTGCCCTGGCATTTCAATCAGCGTAGTCAACGCTTGGAATGCTTCCTTGATCGACACAGGATTAGGCCTGAACTGGACGCTTGAGCTGATTCGTACAAAGCCTGATTGGGAGATGGCGCAGGTTGCGAAGTTTTGCCGTCCAGTGCTTTTGAACCATGGAAAAACCGTTGTATGCGATTGCTGGTCCTGCCATGCGATTCCGAGCAGGACGTTGATGTCAAGCAGAAAGGGTGTCAAATCTCCTCCGCAACGAGTCGACGTACCTCTTCATCCGTGATCGTTCTACCCTGCGGAATGTCGAAAACCGGAATGCCGTCAATGTACTTGATTCGCATCTTCGGTTGGACTGCCTGGAGAACCAGTTCCGAGATGGCTTTGCTTACGGAGATTGCGCGGCTGTCTGCGTAAAGCTGGATAATCTCGCTGGCCTCAGCGTCGAGTTTGACGGTAGTTCGCATGAGAATATTATGCGCGTATTCGTCTCCTGTGCCAAACCTTAAAAATGATTCAATTAACAAGAATCGCACGAAAGTTGTCTAAATGCATCTAAATGGAGCTTGGTTTAGCGGAGACTCACTTATTTACCGTCCAGGAACGCGCCGACTGCGGGATTGAGCTTGTCGGCTTCGCAGCCGGGGGCCTGGTGGCCGCAGTCTGATGTGAGCAGGAAGACCTTTGCTCCGAGCAGTTTGGCGAATTCGAGCGCCGGGCCGGGGTTGACCATATGATCCTGCTGGGAGGGCACAACCAGCACTTTGGCGTGCACGCGCCTGGCCACTTCTTCCATGCTGCCGCCTCGGGCGATATCGTGGCGGATCATCGCTTCCAGCTGGTAGATACGGTCATTGGCGTCGAACTCGCTTGCGCCGGAAGCGCCGTAGCTCTTGTAACGCTCTGCGAATGCTGCGCGGCTTACTTCGCGGGCGTAGTAGCTGGGTGTGCTGACATTCATCTCGTGCAGGATTGCTACCTGAGGCATCGCCGGGCTTTTCTCGTAATTGCCTGCGTGCCAGCCCGGGTCGGCGCGGACGGCGTCTTCTTCGCTGTGCCAGAGGAGCAGATCATAGGAGGTGAGGCGAGTAGAACCGACGATCGGGATCGCGAGATCCATGAAGTCCGGATAATCGACCATCCATTCAAAGGTTTGCATTCCGCCCATGGAGATGCCCATGACGGCGTGCAGGTGCTTGAGGTGCAGCGTTTCCGTGGCCAGTCGGTACTCGGCGCGCACCATGTCGCGGGTGGTAAAGGCTGGAAACTGCATCCGTGGCTGGCTCTTGCTGTTCGAGGGCGATGAGGAAACGCCGTCGCCGAGGGCGTCGACCGCGATGACAAAGTATCTGGCCGGATCGACAAGCTTGCCGGCTCCGATATTTCCCGCGATCTGCCCGCTGGTTCCGGTAAACCAGGTAGGGAAGAGCACGGCGTTCGAGCTGCCGGCGTTGAGATGTCCCCAGGTGCGGTAACCCAGCCGGCAGTCTTTGATCTGCTGGCCGCTGTCGAGCTTGCACTCGCCTAACGCGGCGAACTGCTGCCGACCGTCTGCTGGTGCGGCTTTTGCGGGAAACGCGAAGGAGGCGAATGCTGCGAGGGTGGCGCAGAGAGCGGCTCGCGCGAGAATGGAGCGGGTTTCAAGCATAGGAAAGAGCATGTCAAGCTGAGTTTATCCAAGTCTGGGCCGAGTCTAAAGATGTCTGTCCATGGGCCCGATTTATCGGCGTACGAGCAATTTTCCGGCCGACGGAAAGTGCTTGATCCTGTTGAACCCTCAGGCTGATTTGAGCGTCTAAAATCATAACAATGTCTGATGCTTTCTCATTAAGTCTTTGGTACCCGCAGTTCCGCCTCGCTGAGCTGGACGACAAGCTGGTTGTTATCCTCCGGCAGTTTGCGGCCCATGGCGGCGAGCCCGGTGTTTTCTCCGCTACAGCGTGGCCCGTCAACTGGCGGGAAGCGGCGGCTTTTCAGGAGATATACGGTCTCGGCGAGCACGGGGCGCAGATCGAATACGCCGTCAACGAGGCCCTGGAACTGCTGCATCCCGACTACGCCTATGAATTTCAGATCGGCTGGACACTATGGGAGCCGGAGCCGAATTCCGGGCCGAATCCCAACTGGGTGCGTACTCCGCGCCTCGTCCGCGTAATCGGGTTCGGCCCGGAGTTTGACGACGGCGCTTACGAGCAGGAGGGGCACATCCGCATCGACTTTGGCAGCGATGCGCCATTTCTACAGGAGGATGTGGCGCTGACTCCAGAGGCGATCCGATGCATCGAGGAGAACATTCGCCAGTTGATCGATCTGACCAACTCCGTCGAAAAGGAATCCGAGGCTGCGGCGCGGCTGATGTGGTCCGAACTGGGCGAGAGCCTCGCGGCCCGGCTGGTTGCCCGGCTGAACCGGCTGCAATGATGCCATCCTTCCCCGATCTCTCGATTTTCCAGCTGGCAGCAGCTCCTTATTTGACGCGTCGCAGCCGATGCGCAGCCGTGAAGCGAGCCACAGAATGCGTCTGACCATCCCCCGGCCGCGGTTTACGATCGAGCGCCTGCGTACGCTGGTGTTGATTGGCGGCGGCTTGCTGGTGACTGCGATTGTGATCTTTCTCGCAGCGGGCCAGTGGACACGTCGTTTTCTCAACAAGGATCTGCCAAGCCGTCTCGGGATCAACATCGAGCAGCAGGCAGACGGCGTCAATTACACGCAGACCCGCAAAGGCAAAACAATTTTCAAGATTCACGCAGCCCGCGCCGTCACCATGAAGAGCGGCGGAAACACTTTGCTGCATGATGTGAAGATCGATCTTTACGGAGACGATGGCAATCGCGCAGACACGATTTCAGGCGGGGAGTTTCAGTACGACCCGAGTGCAGGCGTCGCCACCGCCGCTGGTGCGGTTGAGATAACGATGATGCGGCCCAACGTGAAGCCGGCGATCACGAAACTGAAGCCGGGCGGTCCGAAACCGAAACCGGATGTCGGTAACGTCGCTCGGGAGACTTCTACGCCCAATTCGGGGTTTGCCTCAGTTTCGAACGGGATTACGGATAACGAAATCCACGTCAAGACGAGCGGCCTGACCTTTTACCAGAAGACTGGCGTGGCAACAACGACACAGCGTGTCGACTTTGCCCTGAGTCAGGGGAATGGCAACTCAATCGGAGCCACCTATGATTCCGGCAAGGGCCAGCTCATTCTCGATCATGCCGTTGAGCTGCATGTGCAGCGAGGCAAAGCCCAGAGTGGCGGTGGGCCGGTTACCGTTCATGCGGGACACGCTGAGTTTGAGCACAGTCAGATGCTTTGCCAGTTAACACAGGCAAAGGCCGAATATACCGGCGGCACGGCGCAGACCGCGAATGCGTTGATTCACTTTCGCGAGGATGGGTCAGTGATCCAGCTCGACGGCTCGGGCGGTGTGGACCTTCAGACACAGACCGGAGGCCACGTCACGGCTCCCGTGGGCACGCTTGAATTCGACGAAAACAATCATCCACGTCATGGTCTGTTGCAGGGTGGGGCGCGGCTTGCAATGAACGAGCCAAACCGGCAGGTTCAGGGTTCGTCCCCTGTGGCTAAGCTGACCTTCGACAAGGAAGGACAGCTCAGCCTGGCGCATATGGAACAGGGTGTTCTCTTCAGCAGTCAGCAAGAGGTGGAGACAGCAAAGGGCGGGCCGGCGCAGGTGCGGCGCAACTGGAAGTCCCAGACCGCGGATGTCGCCTTTGTGCCGGTGGTGACAGACCTGGGCTCAGCGAAGCAAGGCTCAGCGCAAACAAAGGAGCAGGGACACGTTGAGCCGCGCACGATTCACGGATTCGGCGGAGTGGTTCTGACCTCGGAAACGACCAGCGATGGTGTGGTAACGCCATCGAAGCTGTCCGCCGACACTGTGGTGGCAGAGCTCGTCTCCGGCGGAGAGTTGTCGAGGATGCAGGGCACCGGCCATGCAAGTTTTGAGGAGCGGACAGCCGCGGGCGTCCACCAGGCGAGCAGCGCGGACCAGTTGGATGTGCACTTTGTCACCGCTCCCGAGGCGGCGGGAAAAGCCGGAACTCTGTCTTCAAAGCCGAAGGGAAGCTCTGAGGGCTCGAACATTGCGTCCATTGTTGAGGTGGGACATGTGGTTCTTACGCAGGATCCCCCGCCGAACCGGACAGGCGCGAATTCCGGTGCGGCTTCCGGGCAGAGTTCCGGAGCGCCTTCCAGTTTGCGCGCCACGGCCAGCCGGGCAGATTACGACGGTCAGAGCGAGGTGTTGCACCTGACCGGTGCTCCCCGCGTTCGCGACGGCGCGCTCGATATGACGGCAGATCGGATCGACTTTTCCCGCGCGACAGAAGACGCGTTTGCGCACGGCGATGTGCGGGCAAGCTGGGTTGGTGCTGGAACCGGCGGAGCGGCGGGGCCCGGTTCGCCAGCGTCCCAGCCGTCGATGCCGGGTGCCTCGCTGCTTGGCGGTGATTCCGGTGCGGGTGGAAACGGCCCGGTTCATGCCGTGGCTGCCGAGGCCGAGCTGCACCAGTTGACGCAGGAAGTGATCTTCCGCGGGCCGGCTAACGGCCAGAGCGCGAGCCAGCCGCGGCTGTGGCAGTCGGTGAATTCGATTATTGCTCCGGTGATCATCCTCAATCGCCTGAAGCAAACCCTGACCGCCGAGGCCAACGGTCCGGCGAACCCGGTGCGAACCGTCCTGGTCAGCAATGCACCTGCGCCTGTGGCGGCCAATGGAGCGTCAAACTCTGCCAAGTCGAACACAGCAAAGGCCGAATCTGGAATCGAGTCCCGGAAACCCGGCTCGAAAGACGGCAAGGATTCGTCCTCTGTCATCCGCGTACGCAGCGGAGACCTGCACTACTCGGAAGGTGAGCGGCTGGCGCTGTTCCATAGCGGCTCGGTCGGTTCGGTTACAGCGGAGACGACTGGAACCGGCGGTACGGCCACGATTGTCTCGCAGGAGACGGAAGTGCACCTGCTTCCGGCGGGAATGCGCGGCGGTTCGGTCAATCCGCAGGCAGGAGTTCCTGCAAGACCAGCGAGCACGACCAATCCTTCCAGCGCGTCAAAATCGAGTACGTCCAATACCTCTGTTGACCGGCTTACAGCTCGCGGCCACGTTACCGTCGATTGGCCGGAACGCAGAGGAACGGGAGAAAAGCTCGTCTATCTCAGCGAGGCCGACACCTTCACTCTGACCGGCACCAGCAGCGTTCCGCCGCGTATTACGGATCAGGCTCAGGGCTCAGTCACGGGAAGCGCGTTGATTTACCATAGCCGCGATGGCAGAGTCACCGTTCAGGGCGACGGTGGCAAAACGGAAACCGAAACACGGTCAAAGAAGTAGCCCGGGCCGTTCACCAGAACCATTGGATGGGAATGCAGACACTCAGCGCCGAGGGAATCGGCAAATCCTACGGCGGCCGCCAAGTCGTTCGCGACGTCAACCTGAGCATTTCGCGGGGAGAAGTCGTTGGACTGCTTGGCCCCAACGGCGCGGGCAAGACCACGAGCTTTTACATGATTGTCGGCCTGGTTGTGCCGGAGTCCGGACGCGTGATGGTCGATGACGCCGAGATCACACGCGTTCCGATGTACCTTCGCGCGCGCAATCACGGAATCAGCTACCTGCCGCAGGAGCCGTCGGTTTTTCGCAAACTTACGGTCGAAGACAACATCATGGGCGTGCTCGAAGCGCAGCCGATCTCCGAGCAGGAGCGGCGGATTCGTACCGAGCGCCTGATCCAGCAGTTGAATCTGCGACACATCCGCACCACGAAGGGGTACGCGCTGTCGGGCGGCGAGCGGCGGCGCGTGGAGATTGCGCGCTGCCTCTGCATCCAGCCCAGTTTTCTGCTGCTGGATGAGCCGTTCAGCGGCATCGACCCGATTGCCGTACTCGATTTGCAGAAGATCATTTTTGATCTGAAATCAAGTGGTATCGGCATTCTCATTACCGATCACAATGTGCGCGAGACGCTCTCGGTCACCGATCGGGCGTATATTATCGCCGAGGGGAAGATATTTCGAACGGGAACGCCTCACCAACTGGGTAATGACCCGGAGGTTCGCCGGGTGTACCTGGGAGAGGGATTCTCGTTGGATTAGGGTGACTCTAAATTTGGGTTGTCGCGTCAAACCAGTATCAATGAGCGGCAACAATTTGTGGCCCCGGTTCAGACTTGCACGCTTGAATGCAGGGCATTTCAATATGGATGAATTCGAACGACTCTTGCTTACCGATTTTGGTGAATAGATCGAAGGCAATTTTTCCCGGAACGGCTCTTGCCCATTCCGGTACGCAATGCCTGAACCAAAGCAACTTCCTCCTCATGTGCAGGGCCGGAGATTTACACTTGGGGAGGAATAACAGAGCAGGAAGTTCACTATGCCGCTGTTGCAACCGCGACTGAATCTGAAGGTATCGCAACGCCAGATCCTCACTCCGGGTCTCATGCAGATGGTGAGCGTTCTGGCGTTGAACAAGCTGGAACTGACCGAGATGATCAACGCCGAAATGGTGGAGAATCCGGTTCTTGAGGAGATTGACGAGACAGTACCGACGCTGGATGAAATCGGCGGGCGCGAGGCGATGCGCGACCGTGTCGTCGAAGAGACGCCTGTAACGCCCAAGGATCCCTTTGAGGAAATCGATTTTGGCTCCTACTTTCAGGAGTATCTGGACCCGGGTTTTCGCACCACGCAGGAGTTTGAAGAGTCCGACAAGCCATCCTTTGAGCATTTCCTCTCTCAGCCAACGACGCTGGCCGATCATCTGCTTTGGCAACTGGGCTCGATGAGCCTGACTCAGCAGTTGGTCGAAGCAGCCGAGTTCCTCATCGGTAACCTGGACGAGAACGGCTATCTGTCTGCGACGCTAGAGGAGTTGGCCGAGATCTTCGCCGGTGCTGAGGATACGCTGGAATCTTCCCTGACGCGGATGCGCGACGCGCTCGAGGTCATTCAGCATCTCGACCCCGCCGGCGTCGGCGCCCTCGACCTGCGAGACTGTCTGCGCATCCAGCTCGATGCCCAGTTGCATGAGATGGAAATGGTCTTTGCCCGGCATCCCTATGAGGAGCCGCGCCGCGATGTTGAGGAGATGGCGTGGGAGGTGCATCCGTCTCCCGCGAGCTCTGAAACGGCATTCGAGTCCACCTTGAACTCGAATGGTCACTTCGCGGAACCGAACGGTCCGGCTGATATGGATTCCGACGATAACTTGGAATTGAGTCCGCAGCAAAGCCTGCACGCGGAGGCGGAAGCGGCCCTCGACGATCGTCGGCATACCTTCGATACGGCCAAGCTCATCGTTCAGCATCATCTTTCGCTGCTGCAAAAGCGCGATCTCAAGGAGATTTCGCGCGCTGCCGGCCGCCCGGTGCCCGAAGTCAGCTCCGCGGTGGATCTGATCCGCACGCTCGATCCTCGCCCTGGCCGACGATATAACCGCGAGCAGGCCCATCTGATCGAGCCCGATGTGGCTTTCGTCAAGCGCGGCGATACCTGGGTTGTGGCCATGAACGAAGAGGATATGCCTACGCTCCGTCTGAGCCAGCGCTACCGCCGCATGCTGGTAGCCGATGGCACGGACAAGGAAGTCAAGGATTACGTCAAGGAACGATTCCGCTCCGCGATGCAGTTGATGCGCAACATCGCCCAGCGCAAGAGCACGATTCTCCGCACCTGCGAGGTGATTGTCCGCAGGCAGCAGGAGTTCCTCGATATCGGTATCGAGGCTTTGCGCCCCATGATGATCAAGGAAGTCGCGGAAGAGATCGGCGTCCATCCTTCGACCGTCAGCCGCGCAGTGGCGAACAAGTACGCGCATACTCCGCAGGGCGTGATCGAGTTGCGCGCCTTCTTTTCGGAGGGTGCGAATGGGCCGGAGGGCGCGGACACGCCGCTGGTTGTGTTGAAGCGCATGGTGCGCAAGCTGATCGAAGAAGAGGACGCCCGGCATCCGCTGACGGATGATCAACTGGCTGCGATGCTGCAAGGGAAGGGAATTCAGGTCACCCGCCGCACGGTCGCCAAGTACCGCGAAGACCTGCATATACCTTCAACGCATCAGCGCCGGCGGCGCGAAGCTTAACCGACCGTCCTGATTACTCCGTCGTGACTGCGAATCGCATGGTCCGGTAGTCGAAGGTGTAGCTCTTCAACTCATCCAGTGCATCCACGCCCAGAGTTCCGTAGGTGTCATCGAGTGCGGCGTTGCCCAATGGCTGCGTGAGTACCTGGACGAAATGCAGCGTTACCGGAACATTGCCTACGCTTAGCGTCGACGAATCAGCTACATAGGTCGGCGCGGGAGGCCTGTTCTGCGATCCGGGGGCGGTCAGCAACTCCATTTTCTTATTCTCAAATTCGACGGCGTGTTCAGCGTAGTAGCGCGAGGTGAGATAGGTCTGCTGGCCGCTGGCGTCGACGGCAAACATGCGCTCGTCGCCGGGCTTGCCAAATGCGGCGATGACCCGGTCGCCATCCAGAAAGAATCGGGCTCCGGTTGTGAGGCGTTTGCCTTTTTCGCCGGGCTGCACTTCAATGTTTGATTCGGCCGTAATCGTCAGACTTCCCAGAGTGGAAACGGCGGGATATCCGAGCACACCGCGAACCTGGTAATTTGCCTGCGCAAAGTAGTAGTCCGCGTCTTCAAAGACCAGCGCTGTCATGTTGCGGTAGGTGACGGTGCCGATGGTGAATCGGGGAATCACGGTTGCGTGCACCTTCATCGGGTGGCCGGTGATGGATTTTACCGTTGTCGCTTCCTCGGCGACTTTGAGGCCGATTTCTTTTGCTGTCGAACGGCAGATCATATTGAAGGGTGCTGTCGGGTCCAGCATCCAGTCGTGCGAAACGCCATCCACAAAGACCGGTACATCGGTCAGTCCCAGCGCGTCGCGGTCGTAGGGTAACGCGAACGGATCGCCAGCTTCGACAGTCATGGGCGGGAACTGATAGACCAGCGGCAGGGCTTTGAGCGGCAGTTCGATCTCGTCCCGCTCGTCCTGCGATAGGCTTCCGCCAAGGCGATATTCGAATTCAAGGTAGGCCTGGTTCGCTTTGGCCAGGTCGCCCTCGCGCAGGTAATCCTCGGCCAGGGTCTTGCGAAGGAGCTTCTCTTCCGGAGTAGGCGCGGCGGTCTTCCATTTAGCGAGCAGCGGTTCCAGCAGTCGAACGGACTCCTGCGGCTTGTTTTCGCGATTGGCCAGGACTCCGCGAAAAAGCTGCTTCTGCTCCGGGGTAGCCTTGTCTGCTCTGTTGGCTCCGCCCGCGTCGTTGTCGGAGTCCTTGAGAAGGCTTTCCATTTCAAGGAACTGATGATCGGCCAGCAGCCTTCCCAGTCTTCCGGCAAAGCTCCGTTCGCCTTCCTGACCGAATTGCGATCCGGTGCGCACCGTGGCTCCGGCGCCAGGCTGTTCGCTTTCCGGAACCGTTGGTGCAGGTTGCTGTGTCTGGGCGGGTTGAGAAGGCTTCGTCGAATTTGGAGGAACATTTGGGGCCGGTTTTGGCGGTTCCTGCGCGCCGGAGAAATGTCGACACGCGAGCATCAGAGCCAGAATCGAGCAAGAAATTGCGCATCGCATCCGAGCCCTCAAGCCGCCATCCCAACAAACCATAGGTACGAAGTTACCAGATTGTCCCCGTCTCGCACCCGCAGGGCTGGACCGTGAAACCGTTTGCCCAATATGAATCGTTCTGTTCCGGCTTTCGAATCAAAGAAGCAGGATTCGGGCTGCAATTCGGGTTCTGAGACTCTCTTTATACCTTCCCCGTTACACTGGTAAGAGCGATGAAGCGAAGAATGATCGAACACTACGAGATTCTCCGCCGCCTTGGTGCGGGCGGAAGCGGCGTAGTGTATTTAGCAAATGACACCCTGCTGACGCGCCCGGTGGTGCTCAAGATCCTGCGCCGTGGCCTGCTGACGGCCGGCCAGATGCGCACGACGGTACTGCGCGAGGCGCGGCTCGCCTCGGCGATTGAGCATCCCAATGTCTGCGCCATCTATGAAGTTGGCGAAACCGGCGAAGAAGCGTATATCGTGATGCAGTTTGTCCCCGGCCAGTCGCTGGATCTGCTGATCACGCGCGGTCCGGCGAGCATCCAGCTGGTGCTATCGGTCGGCATTCAGATCGCGGACGGCTTGCAGGCTGCGCACGCGCTCGGCATCTTTCACCGCGATCTCAAGCCGCAAAACGTGATGCTTACCGACGGGGGACTGGTCAAAATTCTGGATTTCGGCCTGGCTCGCCGATTGCACCCCGAAGAAGCGGCGTTCGATCCCTCGAAACCCGCCGTGGCGCGAACGACTTCCATCGCGGAAACCTACACGGCGCGCGGCGGGACAATCCGCTATATGGCTCCGGAGCAGTTCGTTACCGGGCAATCCAGCGTGCAGTCCGACATCTGGGCCCTTGGAGTGCTTTTGTACGAACTGGCCAGCGGCCGGCACCCCTTTGCGCGGCCAGACGCGGAGGATTTCCAGATCATCCGTTCGATCCAGTTCTCCAATCCTTCGGATCTGGATCAGATCGTCCCGGGAATTTCGGTTGAATTGAAGAGTGTGATCGCCATGTGCCTGGAAAAAAATCCGGCGGTTCGCTACTCCTCTGCTGCCGAAGTCCGCGAGGCGCTCAAGACGATCATGAAGGCGATGCAGCTTGAGACTGGCGGCATTCCCGGCGACGCGGCAGCAAACCTGGTTACCACCGGGCCGGAGTCCGAGAAGCGGACTACGAGCTTCCTATCGATGCTGGCCGAGCGTTTTCGCGAATCAACGGTCGAGACACCTCGCCAGAATTCAGTTGTCGTTTTGCCATTTATCAATCTTGGCCCTACCGAGGTTGCTCCGCTCTACGGCTTTGCTCTTGCGGATGCCATCGCCGCTCGGCTGGCGCGCATTCCGTCGATTGTGGTGCGGCCGTCCAGTTCTCTGATGACGCTGCCCACGGCGCAGATGGACCCGCTCGATATTGGCCAGAAGCTGCTTGTTTCTCACGTTCTTGCGGGCAATTTCATGCGCTCGGACAAGGGCTTCGACCTGAACTGGCAGTTGCTTGACGTGTCGGCGCAAAGCGTGCGGTCGGGCGGAACGATCAGCGTCGCTTCTTTTGATCTGATTGCTGTGCAGAACGAGATATCCAATGAGGTCTTCGCCGTTCTTCAGGGGATTGGCGGGGTCGATAACCGTTCCGCGCATGTGGAAGGCAGCCGCAACGGAACGCGCCCGAGCGGCAGGGATGGTTCGCTGCCCGATCTGGTTTCAGAGGAGTACCTGCAGGCCCGCGCTTTGCTCAGTTCCTTTATGACGCGGACCGGCTCGCGCTCCGATCTCGATCGCGCCCGAAGCCTGTTTGAAAGCATCACGACCAGTGATCCGGAATTTGCAGCGGGATGGGCTGGTCTTGGCATCGCCGAGTTGCAGTACGCACGCCACGGATTTGGCGGGCAGATCCACGTGATGACCGCCCGCCGCGCCTTCGATCTGGCTTACAAACTCGATCCCGGCTCGGCAGAGGCTAATCTTTACCGCATCTACATGCTGCTCTCGCGCGGCGAAAAGGAGTCGGCGCGCCATGGCATCGCCAACCTGCTCAGTTCCTCGGCCAATGATTGGAACGTTCATATGCTGGCCGGCGTCACGCTGCGCATCGACGGCATGTATGACGAGGCATTAGGGCAGTTCAGCCATGCCCTGAAGCTGAATCCGGCGAACGCGGCGCTGCTTTATAACCACCGCGCCCGCGTGTATCACTATCAGAATCAGCTCGAAGTTGCCGGCGACGAACTCGCCAAGGGGCTGGCGCTTGAACCGCGCCATCCGCTGCTGCGTACCTCGGCTGGTTACCAGCAAATGCGAATGGGCAATCTGCATTCGGCTATCGCCATTCTTGAAGACGTGATCCGCGACGATGATTCGATGCGCATTGCCGTGCCTACGCTGGCATTGTGTTACGTGCAGGTCGGCAACCGCACCCAGGCCGCGTCGCTGCTCAAGGACGACACGCTCGCCGCTGCCGAAGCGGACAGCGAAATGGCCTATCGCCTGGCCTCGTACTTCGCCGTCGAAGGCGATTCCAGCGAGGCGCTGCACTGGCTGCGGCGGGCCATCTACCTGGGAAATGAGAATTATCCCTGGTTTTCGAAGAATCCGGCGTGGAACAACCTCAAGACGAATCATGATTTTGAAAGAATTCTCGAAGATTTGAAAAAGGCGTATCGGAAGAATCAGAAGATCTGGCAGCGACTGCTGGAGCAGGTTCACCAGGAAAGTGAGTAGGTCCAGCGTCCTACCGGGGACTCGCTTTTGAGAGGACGAGCGCGATGATCGCCATTGGGAACAGGACTGCGCTCAATGTCGAGAGGAAGTTTACGGCGTCGTTGTTGAGCCATCCTTTGCGTTCGAGCGTAGCGCCGAGCAGGCTGTCGAAGAGCAGACCGAAAACTCCGCCACCGGCGGCGAGGCAGATCGAAGCCCAGTAACTACCGAGCTGCCGGCTTCCATGCATCGCCCAGAATCCAATGATTGCAACGATCAAGGCTGCCGCCACTCCGGCGAACGTTCCGGCTAATGTGATCCCGCCATCCGTACCGGATTCTACGCGGCGCAGGGTCGTGATCAATCTGGGTTGGCCGCCCAGCACCTGGCCTATCTCTGAGGAAACTGTGTCAGCCGCAGCCTCAGCCAGCGCGGCAATCGCTGCAAACGAGGAGATGGCCTCAAACGAGTGCCGAAGGACGCCGTCCTGCGCTGCCACGGCCACTGGAAAAACCGCCAGCGCCGCCACTCCCAGATTCGCCGCGACCTGCGCCGCATTCCGGCCGTGCCGACTTTCCGCCGTTCCGAGCTGCTCTTTTTTTGCTTTCCCAATTTTGGTGGCTGCAAATGTGAGCAGAAACATCGCAAGAAGAGGCATCAGTCCGCCATGTAGCCAGCTTGTCTCGTACGGGAAGCGAGTCGTGGCGAACATAAGGCTTGCTGTGATCGCCGCGCCGGTCGCTGCTGCTCCGGCGGTACCGGCGCGCAGACGCCACACTACGAGCCCGAAAACGGCGCTGATACCGAGAGTCGTCCACGCCACGACTGGCCTCTGCACAGCCCACCAGTAGCCTTGCAACAGCACGGAAATCACCGTCCACGGGGCCACGATCAACAGAACCGCCTTGGACTGCCATTCCAGACCGCTCTGGTCCTTTCGAATCAACACACGCTCCATCTTCGATATGACTTCCCGAACCAGACTATCAACCCGATGTTGGCAACCCGGTTACCAACCAACGGGATGCTGCCGCGTCCAACCGAGCATAGCCTTTCTGCGCAGGTAAGTGATTTACAATCGACCAGTAAGCAGGACAACTACTGAATGAGCGAATTCTCCCAGCAATTGATACCGGTGCGTCCAATTCGAGCGAACCGCCCGTCCTCCCGAAGTTTGGCCTCTAAGATTTCGATCCAGGGCACCCTGGCTATGTCCGTCACAGCAGCCGCCCTGCTAGGCATCGCAGGGTGCGGCAGCAATCTTCGCCCCACAGTTACGCCCATTGTTGGAACCGGACCGGCGTCGCAGCCCGCGGCTTATGCCTTCGTCGTCTCTACGCCGACTTCGTCCGCGGCGGCGCTAGGCTATGGAACGGTGATCGATTACTCCGGCGACACCATCATGGCCACGGCTCCCATCGGTCCCGGTCCGGATTTGTTCGCGCTCAACGGCGGTGGCACCCAGGCATGGACGCTGAACGAGGACGGAACCGTATCCAACATTCCGGTCTCCACGCTTCTTCAGCAAAAGCTGGTCACCTACAGCACGCTCAATACAATTCCGCCAGTGAACACTCCCACAGATCCTGCCGGGATTGATCCCGTGGTGGCGCTCTTCGGCGGTTCCTTTGGGCTCTACGCTCTTGACGTGAATCTGAATGAAGTCGACGTTCTGACGGGCACACCGGATGCGTTCAAGCTAGATGTCCCGGTGGACGAGACGCCAGTGACGGCGGTAGGCGTCGCTACAGCTACTCGCTTTTATGCCATCACTCAGGGCATTCCCTATCTCACGCCGTTTACGATCCCAGGCGCGGCCCAGCCCGTGGATGGCGGCGTTGCCTGCAATGTGAATCCCCATGCAGTTGGCGTAACGGGAATGGCGGACGGGATTGAGACCTCGACCTATACCGTCTCATCCCACATCCCGGTCGGCGTTTGCCCGGACTATGCTGTTGGAAGTGCGGATACCAGGCGGGTTTTTGTGCTTAATCGGGGCAGCGACACCATTTCGGTCATTAACAGCCAGAACAACGCCATCGATAGCTGCGTATGTCCCCCGACAGGCTGCACAAATCAGAACGGGCAGACATACACTTGCCACCCGACCCTCCCGCTTTCCACTGCCGCGGTAACCGCGACAGGGATACAGCCTCCGAACGGAACCATGGGCCTGCCCGCTGTTGCCGGTCCGGTTTATGCGGAATACAACACGTTAACCCAGCAACTGGTGGTTTCAAACTACGACGGCAACACGGTCAACATCATCGATGTGAGCCTCGACGAGTACGGCAATGACAGCCCAACCTTCGGGACGACGTATACGGTTCCGGTTGGGAACAACCCGGCCTCGGTGACGGTTCTGGCAGATGGATCGCGCGCCTATGTTGCCAACCAGACAGACGGTACGGTCTCGATCGTCGACATCGCCAGCCACAGCATTGAGACGACACTGCCGGTAACGGGCAATCCCCGCACTGTTGTCTCTACTCAGAACTCCCTCTACGGCAAGATCTACGTAGTTTCGCCCAACAGCCCTTATGTGACGATCATCCGAACTGACCAGGACATTATCGATACCTCTGTGCTGGTGCAGGGCAATGCCGTCGATGTTCGGATTACAACTCCGGATGGGATCAACCAAAATACCAATCTGGTGAGCCGATTGCCCGGCGCCGGACAGCCATGTTTCCTTCCCCCCAGTGCATTTACCTCTACAGCTATGTGGACGCTGGCCAATTGCAAGCAGCAGGATGTCAGCCTGCTTACTTCCGCCGCCCTGATCAAGAGTGCGGGGAAGACATTGCAACAGTAAGCGCACAGAAGCCAACAGAAAGGCCGGTCCCTGCACCAGGGACCGGCCTTTCTGATTTCCAGATTCAATCAGATTCAATCAAGGCATACAGCATTTGCGGAAGCGTACGGGCCTTCGCAATGCGCCGCTATTGCCCGCTGAGGATGATGGCCGAGGTAGGTTTGGGCGACCCGGCTGCATCTTCGACGGTTACACCGAACCCCGCAGCCTGTACGTTCGAGGGGATGTCTGGAAAGATCACGGCCGCGCTACCCTGAAGATCAGGCGTAAAAACTCCGGCTGGAATCGGCGCTCCACCCGCAGCCGGCAATACCCACAGTTCGTAGGCCTTGCCAGGGGGCGGCGCAGGCAGATTCGCAGCCGTAAATACCAGCTTTCCAGAGGCGGCAGAATAGATGGCGTGGCCCTCCGGTGTCTTGATGATCGCCGGCTTTGGGTGCAGACTGACCTGCTGCGTGTCTGTCCCGCGCAGAAACTCCTTCAATTCAGTAAAGTTGGCAGACTCTTTCTCATACCGATTCATTGCCGGCAATAACTGCCGGATCTGATGAATATGCGAGAGGTCATCGTAGGCCACAAATGCCAGCGATGCAGCAAGTATTCCGGAAAGAATGCGAAGAGGCAGGGGCGTCTCCAACCAGTTCTGGAAAGACCTGGACGTGATATAGAGGCGGCTTTTTTTGTGCATGCTGACCAGCCTCGAATCAGGAGCGGTGTCCGAGTTCAGGCGCTGCAGGAATCGCTCCCGCGCTCCTTGCGGCAGATCTTCCGTTGGTTGCACTGCGGCAAAGCAGGCCAGTTCCACCTGTGTCCGGGCCAACTCGCCACGGCACTGATTGCAAGTCGAAATATGAGCCGTAAACTGGCTGAGCTGTCCCTCTTTCAGCGTACCCAGAGCGTACTGGATCAGATCTTCTTCGGAGATGTGGAAAGTTTCCTGCATTGTCATTGTTCCAGCGCCCTTCTCACCGTGGCCAGGGCCGTGCGAATCCGGGTCTTCACGGTACCCAGCGGTGTGCCGGTTCGCTCCGAAATCTCGGTGTGTGTCAGTCCTTCAAAATACGCCATATGCAGCGGCGATTGCTGTTCTCCGGGCAGCGTTTCAACAGCGACTCTTACCTGATCCATGAGATGGTTCTCTTCCACCGCGCGCTGCAGGTTCCTCGGTTCGGGAAGCACCATATCTTCCAGTGGCGTCAGATGCGAGCGGCGTCGTATGACGTCGATCGAGCGGTTTCGCGCCACGACGGCCAGCCAGGCGCCCAGGCTGCCGCGCTGCGCGACGAATCCGCCAGGTTGTCTCCAAACCTGCAGCAGGACTTCCTGCATCACGTCTTCCGCGAGATCGGGTTCTCGCAATACTCGCAGTGCGATTGAATAGACCAGCCGCGAATATTTGTCGAAGAGCGACGCCATGGCGGATTGATCCTGCCTGGCGACAGCCTCCAGCAACTCGGCATCTTCCATTAGCATGGCTTCCGTTTCTTCCACCGTTGTTGCTTGTCTGCATGAACTACGAAACACAACGGGCTTTGGATTGCGGGGCTGCGAAGAGTAGCCGCAATCACTACCAGTCGGTAACGATACACGCACAAAAGCGATTCGACAAAATCGCCCCCAGTTAGAAGCATAATAGAGTCAAAAGGATGACATCTACTCCAAGAATCCGAATTGATACCCTGATGGTCCAAAAGGGACTTGTTCCCAGTCGCGAACGGGCTCGCGCACTCATATTGGCTGGCCGGGTGCTGGTTTCGGAACAGAAGGTTGACAAACCCGGGACGGCATTTCCGAAGGATGTTCCGGTCCGATTGCTTGGCCAGGATATACGATACGTGAGCCGGGGCGGCCTGAAGCTGGAGGCCGCGCTGGCTCATTGGTCCATTCCGGTGCAAGGGCGGGCGTGCCTCGACATCGGCACTTCGACCGGTGGGTTTACCGACTGCCTGCTGCAACACGGAGCCAGCCACGTCTCCTGCGTCGATACCGGCTTTGGACAAATCGCGATGAGCCTGCGCATGGACGCTCGCGTCCGGCTCTACGAGCGGACGAATGCCCGCCTGCTTGCCGCGGGCTTCTTCAGCCAGCAACACGTGGCTGAGCCAGTACCTCCGCTCACGCTCCTGGTTGTCGACGTCTCCTTCATTTCGGCGACACTTGTGCTGCCGCCTGTGCTGGCCGCTGCTCCTTCGCTGACAGAAGCGGTCGTGCTGGTTAAGCCTCAATTTGAAGCAGGCCGTGAATATGTCGGCAAGGGAGGAATCGTTCGAGACGCCGAGGCCCACCGGCTTGCCGTCGAACGTGTCACGCAGTGTCTTACCGGGCTTGGGGGCAAGTCCATTGAGGGTATCGATTCTCCAATCACGGGGATGGAGGGAAATCAGGAATTCCTCCTGTATGCGATCCTTACTGCTCCTTGAGGATCTTGGTCGCCTCGCTGGGGTAAACTAAAGCCCGATGAACCGCGTCGCAATCGTCTCCAAGCCTCTCAAGACCGAGTTGAATCGCCTGCTTCCAGAACTGGTGGAATGGCTGCGCGAGCATGACTTTGAGCCGGTGCTCGACCGGGAGAGCGCGGCATATGTTGTGGGCGCCGCTGCTGCCGCAAAGGGCAAGTCCGGCAGCGCCATCGGGGGCGTTGAGGTGCGTGACCGTCCCGATCTCCCCGGGGCATGTCCATCGCTTGTCATTGTCCTCGGCGGCGATGGTACGTTGCTGGCGGTCGGCCGCATCTTCGCACCGACCGATACTCCGATTCTCAGCGTCAATCTTGGCTCTCTGGGCTTTCTCACGGAAGTTCGCCTCGCCAGCCTGTATCCGACGCTCGAAGGCTGGTGCGACAACTGCTGCGCCATCGACGAACGCACGATGCTTCATACGGAACTATGGCGCGATGGAAGATGCATCGCGAGCTTTGAAGCCGTGAACGATATCGTTCTCTCCAAAAGCTCGATTGCCCGCATGGCTGAGTTCGCTATCGAACTGGACACCATGCTTGTCGCCCGCTTTCGTGCCGATGGCGTCATCGTAGCCACGCCCACCGGCTCCACAGCCTACACTCTGGCTGCCAACGGGCCGATCATGGTGCCCGGCGTCGACGCCCTGGTCATCACGCCGATTTGTCCGCATCTGCTTACGCTGCGCCCTATTGTTGTTCCGGGCAGCTCGGATCTCACGCTGCGCATGGAAGGTCCCAAAGGCGGCCTTCCCAATCCGACGATCCTGACCGTCGACGGCCAGCAGGCGGTGGATCTGCGTATTGGGGATGAGCTTCGTTGTCACCGCTCCGAGTTCTCAGTCAAGCTGGTGCGGCTTGGGGGCAACGGCTTCTTTGACGCCCTGCGCAGCAAGCTCAAATGGGGTGAGCGATAAACTTGCCCTCGGCGCGTAGCCTTTGCCCGTGGACGGGTACGTGGCCTATCTATTGCGGTTAAGTGCCTCGGCAATCATGTGACGGCTGCCGTGTTTTTCTTTGGCCGTCCACCTCTCGTACCATTTGCCTGTGCAGCCAGACGTTTCGCCTTCGTCTTAGCTGCGCCGCCCTTCTTGCCCAACTGCGCCATCCAACGGCGATTTCCATAAACACCTTCGATCAGCGCGGGGACGTAAAGGTCAACATCAAGGTCTGGAAAGTGGATGCCGGTTCCACGGCCGAGCAATTCGTAATTCTGAATTTGCTTATGCGTTGCGTGGCCCAGTTCCTGCACGTCCTCGATTGGAAGCACCAGCCTGCGTCCGTTGCTGAGTCCTACGATGAGCAGGTTTAGACCCAGGATGTGCTCGACCGTTTGAGCAAGCGGGTCGCTGTCGTGGCGCTTGGCCGTTTCCAAGGCCGCTTCGATTTCGGCATCGGTTGTAAGGACTTTATGCTGAGCCACGATGCTTCTCCCAGAGAGCTGCCAATTCATCGAAATGTTTGGCGGCTGCTGTCAGAACATGTCGTACATCGGCTTTGCTTCCGTTGCTTGGCCGTATGGCATCCGTCCGATTTGCAAGCGAGACATTGCTTTCCTGAAGAAGATCGACGATCACTTCCACTTCAGCGTAGAAACCATGCACATGCCGAGGCTCGTGATCCATCGTATACACCACGAACCTCACTCCATCGAATCGGATTGAACCCATCTGTATCTATATTAACCCAAGCCCATTGGGTTATGAAAGCGTCATTTCCACGAATGTGCGCCCAGCCAATCGTCCGGTCTCGCCCGACCCCAGCGCGGTTGAGTGGTGTTCGTGGACCTCGCTACTTCAATTCGGCATTCAGTACATTCGCCAACCGTGCCCCGGCCAGTGCTACGCGCTGCTGTGCAATCTTGAGGGAGTCAGAGCCGTAGTTCGGATTCGACCCGATGGTGAATGTTCCCAGCCCCGGTCCAATCGGTGGATTGATATAGACGCTGCTCTTCGCCAGGGCGAAGCTTTCGTTGACCCAATCCGCTTCATTCAGGTCAGCGGCCGCGGTCGCGTCCGCGCTGCTCAGTAACTGAGCAGCCGTCAACGCGACAGAGTAATTCTGTGTGTCTCCGACCCCAAGCAGATTGTCCCAGTAACCGTGCAGTTCCTGGGGAGCAACGTCGATCTTGACTGAGTTGCCGCCGGCATCGCCGCGTTTGGCAGTCTGCGTGACGCGCGTGGCGCAATGCAGCGGCTGATGAACGTCGCCTGTGAGATGCATCAGCCAGACAAGGTCATAGGATTTGAGGGCGTCGGGTTCGTCCGAGGCCAGAGCCTTGCGCAGGGCGGCGATCTGCGTCTGCGCGTTAGGCGTGGGAACCGCGGGCAGCGGCGTCGTTCCATCCGTGCTGAATGGCAGATCCACGAAGTGCCAATACTTGTGCATCACCATGTCTTTATAGCCGATATTCGCCGAGGCCTCGGAGGTCTTGGGCGGATTGTCCCCATCGCTCTTGTAGCCGCTACCGTTGGCCTTGATCTCGTCGGGCCAGGTCGCAGCCATCATGAAGACATACATCTGCTGATCTTCCTGTGAAGCTCCGGGCTTAATGTAAGCAAGCCATTTCTTGTAGTTGGGATTCAGAGCCAGCAGGGCCGCAACCCGCGCTTTCTGCGTCAGGGTCAGTTGCTGGTATGCCACGTAAGCCACCGCCATGTGGCCGATCGAGTTCCAGCCCATTGCATTCTGAAACGTGAACAGCAGGCAGACCGTAATGACCGCGGCTGAACGCAGGTTGAATCGCATTGATACCTCCGCGCACCAAAGTCTTTGGCGCTTGAGCAGACTGAAGCAAGTGTTTGGAATCCAGCGGTGAATTTTACATCACAGGGCAAATCCTTTTGCTAAGAATCTTGCAATTCCCCAAAAGGGCGTGAATCTCTTTGGCGTCAAAGGGGGAAAGAGCTTCCACCCCAACGGCCGTCCCCCGTGCTACACTCGGCTTCATCCGGCCCTGCCTGTTCCTGGATTTCCCATTCCTGGATTTACGAGAGTTGCCCACGCTGTTTGAAGCGGATCAACGCAGGCGCACCGGTGCAATGCCGATTATTTGATTTCAATCTCACGGAGAGCCCACCTTGCCCCAATCGCGTAAACGGCCCGTTCTGACTACTGCCGCCACGGTGTTAACGCTCCTGTTGGCTTCGCCGGTCTTCACGCATCTCTCTGCGCAGGAGCGCCGCACGACAACGGAGACAAAGGAAGATACTTCCAAGGACATTCCCATTCCTCAGGAGACCACCGCGGTCACGCAACATCAGGAAGCCATCGGCGGCCAAACCATTCATTACACCGCGACGGTCGGCAATCTCCTGATCAGCAAGGAAGATCACGACGAGATTGAAAAGCCTTACCACAGCGTCTTCTATATCTCCTACACGGAGGACGGCGCTGACTCCAACAAGCGCCCCGTAACCTTCCTGTACAACGGCGGACCCGGTTCAGCCACGATATGGCTTGAGATGGGCTCGGTCGGCCCGATGCGCGTTCTCTCGAACAGCCCCGAGCCGACCAACAATCCGCCCTTCAAAGTGGTTCCCAACGAGTACAGCCTGCTCGACAAGACCGACCTTGTCTTTATCGACGCGCCGGGCACCGGATACTCGCATCCCGTAGGCAAGGGAACTATCAAGGATGTCGCCGGAGTTGACGAAGACCTGAGCGCCTTCACAAAGTTCATCATCCGCTACATCACGGTGAATCATCGCTGGAATTCGCCCAAGTTCCTCTTTGGTGAGTCCTACGGAACGACCCGTTCGGCTGGCTTGTCCGCTACGCTGAATGAAGCCGGTGTGCAGTTGAATGGCATTGTTCTGCTCTCGTCTATTCTCAACTACAACGCCCGCGCCGCTGGCCTGGACAACAATTACATCACCGACCTGCCCAGCTTTGCCGCCATCGCCTGGTATCACAACAAGGTTCCCAACAAGCCTGCCGATGTATTGACCTTCATCCAGCAGGCAAGGGACTTCGCCCGCGGCCCCTACGCGGAAGCTCTCTATCAGGGCAACGCCCTCAGCGATGCCGATGCGGATAAGATCGCCAATCAGATGAGCAGCCTCATCGGACTCAGCCCGGCATTCATCAAGAATGCGAATCTGCGCATCTCAGCCTCACGCTTCCGCAAGGAACTGCTGCGCGATCAGAACAAGATTCTCGGCCGCTACGACGCGCGATTTGAAGGGCCTGACGCCGATGCTGCGGGTGAAAACCCAGGCTACGATCCCTCCGATACGGGCATCTCAGGAGCCTATGTCGCATCCTTCCATAACTATCTAGAAAGCGATCTCAAGTTCGTCAGCCAGGACACCTACAACAACAGCGGACCTGATCTGAACCAGAATTGGGATCAGAAGCATCGGCCCGCTACCGCGACGGGTCCCTTTGGCCGCCAGCAGGCGATGCCATACGTTGCCGGCGATCTTGGCGACACAATCCGCAAGAATCCCCACCTCAAGGTATTTGCAGCCAACGGTATCTACGATCTGGCAACGCCCTTCACGGCTACCGAATGGGAGCTGGCCCACATGGGAACGGAGTCGAAGTTGCGCGCCAATGTAACCTGGGGTTATTATCCAGCCGGGCACATGGTCTATCTCAATGTTGACGCGCTCAAAGCGTTCCGGCAGGACCTGGGCAGCTTTTACGACAACGCCAGGTAGGAGAACACCAGGCAGGAGAGCATTTGGAGCCGATAAATCCGAAGTCCTTTGACCGGCCGCTGCGCAAAGCGTTCGGGATCTCAATCGTAATCAATGGCCTCATGGGCTTGTCAGGAGCACTTGGCAATGCCCTGGGGCTGTCGGGATTTTCGTATATTTCCGGGGCGATTGCTGCTCCCACTGCGTTTCTGATAGGCCGCATGATGAAACCGTCCGGTCAGTCGATTGTCGAAGTCGCATTTGCCGGGGTCAAGGCTCTGGCATTCTCGATTGTTTTTTACACCGTTGCCGTGTGGCTCCTTTTGCTTGTGTGGCCTCGTTTGCGCCCGTCGAATACCGGGCGCAGCAAGTCCTGATGCGTGGTTGAGCCGGCCACGGAAAATTCCGATACTGGTTGAATTTCGCCTATCCATGCAATTGATCGCACTGAACTCGGTTACAATCCCGCCATGCACCGACTGATCCTTGTCTCTCTTTTTCTACACGCAGTTTCTTCTGCAGGATTTGCACAACAGCCGCCTCCGTTGTCGCAGTCGGTGGAGGCACAGTTGCCGGCCCTGGTCGAAACATACAAAGACTTCCATGGCCATCCGGAGCTCTCTCATCACGAGGAGCAAACATCGGCGAAGCTTGCCGCCGATCTGCGTAAGCTCGGCTATCAGGTCACTGAGCGGGTCGGCGTATATCAGGACGGAGCAAATACTTCCAAAGCCTGGGGAATCGTGGCGGTGTTGGAGAACGGTCCTGGTCCGCGCCTGCTGATCCGGACGGACATGGACGCGTTGCCTGTCGAGGAAAGGACAGGCTTAGATTACGCATCGCATGTTCAATCGAAAAACGCCGAAGGCCAGCCCACCGGCGTCATGCATGCCTGCGGCCACGACATTCACATGACCGTGCTGCTCGGCACAGCCAAGGAACTTGCTGCGCGCAAGAGCCAGTGGCATGGGACGGTCATGCTCATCGGCCAGCCTTCGGAGGAGACCATCGACGGCTCGCGCGCTATGCTTGCCGACCATCTTTACGAGCGCTTCGGCAAGCCTGATTTCGTTCTCTCTGAGCACGACGATCCCGCGCTTGCTACAGGCGATGTTGCTATCAAGGGTGGGCCGTTGCTGGCCAGTTCCACCAGCATTGACGTGATCATGCGCGGAATCGGAACGCATGGCGCGCACCCGAATGGAGGCAAAGATCCAATTCTCATGGCGGCCGAGTTTGTTGTGCTTGCCCAGGGGATCATCAGCCGACAGATCGACGCCCAGCAACCAGCGGTGCTGACGGTCGGCACTATTCACGGCGGCCTTAAGCGCAACATCATTCCGGATGAAGTGACGATGGGTCTCACGCTGCGGACCTACAGCGACGAAGTCCGGGATCAGATCATCGCAGCAATCCGCCGTACAGCCGATGGCGTAGCAGTGACCTATGGCGTGTCCGCAGATCGCATGCCAATCGTCAACGTGAGCAAAACCGAGATCGCCCCCGCAACGATCAACGATCCTGCCTTTGCTGAGCGTCTGCGCAAGGTCGCAATCGCAACCCTGGGAGCCCAGCATGTCGCGGTCGGCGAGTCGGTGATGGGCAGCGAAGATGTCGGACTGTTTTCGCTGAACGGCACAATTCCAGCGGTGATGTTTCGCCTCGGCGCGTCCGATCCGGGCAAATTGGCGGAGAGTATGAAGACCGGCGTTTCGCTGCCAAGCCTTCACTCGCCGCTCTTTGCACCGGTCTATGAGCCGACGATTCGCACTGGCGTGACCTCATTGACCGCGATGGCCCTCGATGTGCTCAAGTGAATGCGATTCCTGTCTCGATACGGCAGCCGTTCCTTATGGATGCCACGCGTGCGTGCGCGGTATCCATCGGTGAACGTGCTTGCAGTAGTCGTCATACTCCGCGCCGAAGCTCTTTCGAAGAGTGGGTTCTTCGTATGCGATCACAAACAATGCGACTCCGAGAATGACAGCGCACGCCGCTGCAATCACGACCGCATTCGCTCTTCCGAAGACGATCCACAGGCCGATCCAGCCCGTGAAGAATCCAACGTACATCGGATTGCGCACATACCGATAAAAGCCCGCTACTACCAGCCGCTTTGGCGGAGCGATTGGCGCCGGCGTTCCGCGTCCAGTCCTCCCGAAGTCCCAGACACAATGGAGCGCGACAGCGAATCCAAGCACTGAAGGCAAGGCCGCAATCCACCGCCATGGCGCTATACTCGCTGCGTCTACTTGAAAGCCCAGCCATCCAGGCAATAACCAGAACCAAAGCGCGAAGAACGCGCCGCCTACTAGCAGCGATGCAATGGTTTCGGGCCAGTTCATCGCGCGTCCTGGATCTCCCCGGATTGCAGCCTGTCCACTGTTCATGATCTGCTCCTTCGAGACGGAAGCATATGCTTTTCGAGGGAAGCCGGCGCAATGAAATTTTGTTATTTTGAGCTATTCAAAAGCAATTGACAATCGGGACATCACGGGCGCTTTGCTTGAAATCCGGGCCTCGATATCGAAAACCCGGCTTCCAAGAAAAAATCTATTGGTTCAGCTCCGCGAGCAGTACCTTGGCCTTCTTGGCCAAGGTAAGAGCTCCGTCGACATCGCCTGTGCCGAGCGCCTCTTTAGCCTGCTTTAAAAATTGATGAATCTGTGCCGCAGTCTTGGTTTCCGAATCATTCAAGGCTCGCGTGATTCCATTGACGCCCTTTTCGGTCGAGCTGATCATCTCTTCCGTCTGGGAGCGCTGGTCGCCTGATGCACCGCCTGAGAGCTCTCCGATGGCGCTCACGCTTGGAGAGGAATTGCCCGACGCGTTCGAGGCCTCCTGCGTCGGGGTATTTTTCTTCGGATGGCTTGGCTTTTTGGGAGGTGTCGCCGGCTTGGTTGCAGTATCCGGCTCAGTGGACGGCGCTGGCTCCGGATTTCCTACAACCGGCGGCGGCAAATCTGCCGTTTCAACGGTGGCCGGCTTGGGCGGAGGTGTATCTACAATAGGCGGCGCAAGCGTTTGCGTCTGAGCCGGAGCCTGCTTGGTTTTGTGGTCGCAGCCCTGCATAAGTGGCATCAAAGCCAGCAGCGGCAGCAGCCACGATAGATGCGTGACTGAAATCCTCATCCTTCCAACCCCTTTACGCTTTCCATTACCGTCGGCTGAGGATGCCGTCGTCCCCGGTCCGTGGAGGAGAGAGGTATTCGCAACTGGAATACCGATCCACGTCCTAACTCTGATTGTACGTCGATACTTCCATGATGCAACTGGAGAATACGATATGTCATGGCCAATCCGATCCCGCTGCCACCTTTTTTTGTAGTGAAGTATAAGTCGAAGATACGCTCTCTCAGTTCCTCTGCTATTCCTCCACCTTCGTCTTCCACTTGTATGACAGCCGATTTACCATCTTCGAGCAGAATCACATCCAGCCGTCCACCATCCGGCATTGCCTGGGCGCCGTTTTGGACAACATTCAGCACTGCCTGCTTGAGCAGGTCAACGTCCACCTTGGCGACGAGCGGATAATTTGGGAGACTACAGGTTAACTTTACATGCTTCGTTGACATCTCCGCTTCCGCCAGCGTCGCCACGTCTGAAACCGCGTAGCGCAAATCGTACTCCACGAGCTTTACTTCTACGGGACGCGAGAAATCGACCAATGTTTGAACAACCCGGTCAAGCCGATGAATTTCAGAATCGATCACATCCAGGTGTCTGTTGGCTGGCCCGGCGGCATTGCCGAGCTTGGTTTTCAGCAACTCCAAGTGGACCACGATGGCGTTGATCGGGTTCTTGACCTCATGGCCGACGCCTGAGGTGAGGCGGCCGATTGCCGCCATGCGCCGGGAAAGCTCGAGTTCGCTTTCGATTACCTCCACCGATTCCGTATCATGCAGCGTCAACAGGGCTCCCAATCCCTGGCGGGTTGGGTCGTCGTGAATAAAATCGAGCGACACTTCGATCCGGTTACCGCTTTCGGTCACAATCTCTTCTTGCACCAGCGTCACGCGAGCATCCCACGCTTCGCGAATCGTCCTTCCCAGAATTGTGGTCCGGTCGAAGATTTCGCGTGCATGTAAGCCCAGCAACTCATTCCGATCCACATGCAGGAAGCGATTGACCGCATCCGAAATCAGAACCGCCCGTCCATCCCCGGTAAACAGCAGAATTCCATCCTGCAGGTTACCCAGAACCTGGTCCAGATTCTCCTTCAGGGCCGAAAACACTTCTTCCACGTTGCGCATGCGTTGGCCAATGCGTTCAATCTTGTTGGCAACACGCACAACGGTATCACCCTCAGTCTCTTCCGAAGGTTGCTCTTCAGCAACTGGAGACCAGTAATCGAGCTGCATGTTCAGTTCTTCCATCGGCCGAAGCGCCAGATTCCCCAGGAAAAACGCCACAACCAGCGCAGTCGCCAGTCCCAGCCCCATCAGCGTGAGCGCGGGTTTCACCAGTGGCTCAAAGACCGCTCGAAGCAGTGTCGTACGCACGCCAACGCGGACGGTGGCAAAGGGCTGATCGTTCCTCTCCAGCGGGAGGACGACATCATAGACCTGCGCCGACGGACCGTAAACGGCTTTCAGCAGTTCAATCGCATTGCTGTCGCGCAGCTGTAGATAGCTTGTGCGCGGCGGCAGCAGCTGGTCATTGCCGCCTATACCTGTCGTGAGTAGCGCGCGATTGTTGTTGTCGCCGATGCTGATGTCATACACCGTCGGGGAGTAGGTGACGACCGACTTCACCACTGCGGACAACGCCGTGCTTTCGCGAACTGCTGTCGCAGCCAGTTGGCGCAGCTGCACCTGATCGTTGGGATTGACCTGTTGATCCTTCAGGCCGGCCTCGAGCGCCAGCCGCAGCGCATAGCGAATCTGCTCGGCACCCAGCACATTGGTGTCATAGGACTGCTGCACCACGGCCTGTAACAGGCGGCTTACGTACACCACCGATAGCACCCCTGTCACCAGGAAAACCAGTCCGGTGATCGCCAGAACGAGTTTCGTCTTCAAACTCATTCTCAGATTCCTCCACTCTCGCGCTGATACTCATACTCTTTCAGCTTGTTATGCAGTGTTTTCAGACTTACGCCCAATAACTCCGCAGCGCGCGTCTTGTTCTGGCCGGTGAACTCCAGGGTCCGCAGAATCAAAAGACGCTCCGCTTCGCCTACCGTGGCTCCGACGCGGACCGACACGCTGTTTCCATCGCCGATCGGCACAGGGGTCGCCAACGGACGGCCAAATCCCGAAGGCAGATGCGCAACTTCGATCAATCCTCCATCCGGAGCCAGAATCACGGCTCGCTCCATCAGATTACGCAGTTCGCGCGCGTTGCCCGGCCATTCATGTTGCTGCAACTTCTCCTGCACCGACGCCGACATACCCGCAACATGGCGACCGTGCTTCTGGTTCATCTCCGCAAGCATGGCATTGACCATGTCCGGAATATCTTCCCGGTGCTCGCGAAGCGGCGGCATATGAATGTGGAAGACATTCAGACGATAAAAGAGATCCGAACGGAGCGATCCTGCAGCAACAGCGTCTTCCGGATCGCGATTGGTCGCAGCCAGCACGCGAACGTCGACATCCTGCTCGGTACGCGCTCCCAGGCGGCGCAGCTTGCGTTCTTCGAGTACTCGCAGCAACTTTGCCTGGGTCCCGATCGGCATTTCGCCCAGTTCGTCCAGCAGCAGCGTGCCTTGTTCGGCCAGCTCAAAACAGCCTGCCCTGCGCTCCATTGCGCCCGTAAATGCACCCTTTTCGTGCCCGAATATCTCGCTTTCCATCAGCGTTTCAGGAATCGCGGCGCAATTCACGGCTACAAACGGACGCCCCTTGCGATCGCTCAGGTCATGCAGGGTCCGCGCTACCAGTTCTTTGCCCGTACCGCTTTCGCCGGTGATGAGCACGGAAACATTCGATGGAGCGATTCGCTCGATCAGGCCGAATACCTCCTGCATCGACCGAGAGTGCCCCACAAGCGCACCCAGCACGCCGCTCTGGCGCAACTGGCGCCGTGTGACTTCCAGCTCCAGTTCTGTATCCAATTGCCGCGTGGCGTTGGCCAGGATCGTTTTGAGGCGCGTCGCATCGACCGGCTTGGAGATGAAGTCGTAGGCTCCCAGCTTCATCGCGTCGACTGCCAGTTCCACTGAGCCCTGCGCTGTCAGTACGATTACGGCCATGTTGTTGCCGGCTTCGGTCAGCTTGGTCAGCAGTCCCAGCCCATCCATGCGTGGCATCTTCAAGTCCGTGACGACAATCGCCGGGTCCCAGGCAAGAACTTTCTCATAGCCCTCGATTCCATCGCGTGCAGTCTCCGTCCGATAACCCCAGCCGGAGATCAACTCGGCGAGGCCCATGAGGGCGTGAACCTCATCTTCCACAATCAAAACTTTGGTCGGTGTGCGCATCGTCTCCAGTCTTGACCGGCCGTCGCCTCTGCTCCCAAATTTTTGGCGCACGGCGAGTTTGGCAATTTCTTGCGTAACGGACAGTCTACCGTTCTACCACGTCGATGGGTAATCGAAAGTGAAAGGAGAGCCGTAGACTGTCTTTTCGCGATGCATAAGTCTGCCAGTTATCCTATAGCCATGTATGACTACGAATTGACCGTCCAGGATGCTGCCGCCCTCGTTCGGGAAGGCAAAGCCAAGCTTATCGACGTTCGCGAACCGTGGGAGAACGCAACCGCAAGAGTGGATGGCGGCCTGCTTATGCCCATGGGCGATGTTCCATCTCGTGCACATCAGGAACTTGATCCCGATGACCGCCTGCTCATCCTCTGCCATCATGGGGCAAGATCTCTCAGCGTCACCAACTGGCTGCGCCAGCAAGGATTTGAAGCTGCACAGTCCGTCGCCGGCGGTATCGACGCCTGGTCCTGCGCGGTTGATCCGCGGATTCCGCGCTATTAGCCGCCAGGATCGCGCAACAAGAGAGCTTTGACCCTCGGCGCGCAGACCCATCTTCCGGGGGAACGCATATACTTTTCCCTTGGCCACTCCAACGCCGCAGGAGCGTTTGCATGACTTCCATCGCAACAGAATTTGCCCGTCAAAATCAGTCTCGTTTCCTCGAAGAACTCAAATCCCTCCTGCGCATACCGTCGGTCTCTACGCTGCCGGAACATAAGAGCGACGTTCGCCGCGCTGCCGAAGTGCTTGCTGCCGAACTTGCCCGGATTGGTATGGAAAACGTCCGGCTGATCGAAACCGCGGGCCATCCGCTGGTCTACGCGGACTGGCTTCATGCCCCTGGAAAGCCAACGGCTCTGTTATACGGCCACTATGACGTTCAACCGCCCGATCCGCTGGACGAATGGCTCTCGCCGCCTTTCGAGCCAACGGAGCGGAATGGCAACCTCTACGCACGGGGCGCGGTAGACGACAAAGGCCAGATGTACATGCACGTCAAGGCGCTCGAATCCCTGCTTGCAGCCGGGAAGGCGTTGCCTCTCAACGTCCGCGTGATCCTTGAGGGTGAAGAAGAGGTTGGAGGGGAGGGAATTGCCGCCTTCGTCGCTTCGCATCCGCCAGAGTTGCAGGCTGATTTCGCCCTCGTTTCAGATACGGAGATGTTCGCGCCCGGCCTGCCGACCCTCTGCGTGGGCTTGCGCGGCATGATCTATACCGAAATCGAAGTGCGCGGCGCCAAGACCGATCTACATTCCGGGATGTATGGCGGCGCGGCTCCGAATCCCTTCGTGGCCCTCGCTCAAATCATCGCCAAACTCAAGGACCATTCCGGCAAGATTCTCATTCCGGGGATTTACGACAACATCGTTCCGCCCAGCAGCGAAGAACTCGCCGCTTGGCAGAGCCTGCCATTCGACGAAGAGCACTATCGCCAGACAGAAGTAGGCTCCCGCGAACTGGTAGGCGAGGCCGGCTACAGCGTCCTTGAACGCACCTGGGCACGGCCCACGCTCGATGTGCATGGAATGCCTGGCGGATTTATCGGAGCTGGTGCCAAGACCGTCATTCCAGCGAAGGCGACCGCCAAAGTTTCCATTCGTCTGGTTCCGGCCATGACTCCGGCAGAAACCTTCGCCCGGTACCGCGACTACATCCAGCACATTGCGCCACCCGGCGTCGACGTCGACGTCCGCCTGATCCATTCGGGCGATCCTTGCCTGATTCCGGTCGACAACCCGTATATCCAGGCGGCAACTGCGGCTTTGCACGAAGTCTGGGGCAAAGAAACGGTCTTCATCCGCTCCGGCGGCTCCATCCCGATTGTGGGTGACTTCGCCCGTCACCTGAAACTGCCCAGCGTGATGATGGGCTTCGGCCTGCCCGACGACAACTTGCATGCGCCGAACGAGAAGTTCCTGATCTCCAACTTCTACCAAGGGATCGAGTCGATTATCCGTTTCCTGGAAATCGTCGGCGAGCCTGCGAGAAGCTAGAAGTTCATCGAATGTTGACGGCACAATCTATTGACGCGGAAGGCTTTATCCTGGCCGGGGGCCATTCCTCACGCATGGGTTCGGACAAAGCTTTGGTTCTGTTCGGCGGCATCCCGCTCGTTCGGGTTGCCCTGAATACCTTTGCGGAGGCCGGATTGTCCGCACGAATCGCCGGTTCGCGCAGCGCCCTGGGCGCCTTCGCAGAGGAAGTGCCGGATGCCTTCCCCGAATCCGGGCCGATGGGCGGGATACACGCGGGATTGCGCGTTTCCCGGGCCGAGTGGAATCTCTTCCTGCCGGTCGATCTGCCACTCATGCCGTCCTCGCTGCTTGCATGCATGATGCGCCGAGCGTTACTCACCGGAGCGCCAGTCACTGTGGCCCGGCTAAGCGGCCGAATGGAGCCATTTCCGGTCGTTTTGCATACGGACATCTTGCCCCATATCGCGCGCCGGCTGGAAGAAGGCAGTTCAGCGTGCCACAAGGCGTGGCGGACGATTCCGGAGGAGCTTGGGAGGTTCCTGGACGCTGTCTCCGTCGAGAGTCTGATCCAGTGCGGCCATTGCCGCCATCCGCTGGGTCTGCCGCCGGTTCTTTGGTTTCAAAGCACCAACTCTCCCTCGGAACTGGCGCAGTTGAACCGAATTTTCGCTAAACGCTCTTCCATCTGCGCGTGATCGCGGTCGGAGTCCCCGGGCGTCTTGCGATTCCCGGTTTCTCAAGTAATCTTTCTCAAGTAGTCTAGGAGCGTGAGCGATGCGACGAGACCAGAACCCGCCAACTCAGACGATTCCGATGCCAATCAACCGTCTCTGCTCGACGAATTGAACGAACTCCAGTCTCCGACCACGGTCTCGGAACTGGAAATTGCCAGCGCGTCCGCATCCGCTTTGATTTCAGAGGCCGTTGCCGAGGCGCAGGCCAACGGAAAATCCGTTCCTGAACCAACCCCACCTCCATTTATTGACTTCGACCAGGTCTCGATCGCCTTCGGGGACCGCAAGATCCTCGACAAAGTCAGCTTCCACGTCGGTCGCGGCCAAACCCTTTGTATTCTTGGCCGTAGCGGGGTAGGGAAGTCCGTTTCCCTGCGTATTCTGCTGGGTTTTCTCAAAGCTGATTCCGGTTCTATCCGGGTAGATGGCCAGGAAATCTCAACGCTCGGGGAGAGCGGATTGCAGGAGATCCGAAAGCATGTCACGATGGTTTTCCAAAACGGCGCTCTTTTCGACTCCTTGTCCGTCGGCGAAAACATCGCCTTCCCCCTGCGCGAAAAAGGAGGCCTGTTCGAGGATCAGATTCAACAACTTGTGACCCGGCTCCTGAACCTCGTCGGTGCGGGAGAAACGGCAAATCTCCTGCCCTCCAGCCTGTCGACCGGGCAGAAACGCTGTATCGCCATTGCCAGGGCGCTGGCTGCTCAGCCAGAGGCCATTCTTTACGACGAACCCACCACGATGGTTGATCCCATCATGGGGCGCAGCATCGGCGACCTGATCCAGCGGCTCAAACTCCAACTTGGCATCACAAGCATCGTCGTCACCCACGACATGCGATTTGCTATCCGCCTTGCCGACCTTGTCCTGTTCTTGGATTCCGGAACGGCGCGGTTTTTCGGGACAATTCACGACTTCCTCGAATGCCCCGATCCTCATGTTCAGCAGTTCTTCACTCTCGACGAGTATGCACTTCCGCAGCCCCATAACGGCTGAATATTGGATTACTGGCAGGCGGTCTGAAGGATGAGTTTTCTCTTGCAATCTGCGGTTAATCAGTCCAATCTGGATATAGCACAATGATTCAGCCGGTCGATGACCGTGGGCTCTTCGGATGCCGTTTACGTCTTCTTAACTGAGAACCGGTTAAAATGGTTTCAGTGAATTCTTCCGAACGGATCCCGCTGGGGTACATCATCCCTCACCTCAGCGCACAGTGGAAATCTTCATTTGTGTGCCGTGCAAGCACCACGGCACGTAGAAACCGGATATCTGCGAGCAGATTGGTCGTTCTTGGACCTCGCTCTCAGACTCACGATTTCGCCAACCGAATGTCCTTCGTTGTCTGAGGCAAGACGGGCTTCGCACAATTCAAGGTGGAAAGGGAATAGCACCTGTCGTGCAACCCTTAGCGCTCAATTTAGCGTCGAACCTAGCGTTTAGCTTCTGGTCTTTTTCCACAGCAACTCTTGGCGCCTGTTCGTTTTTACAGGACGAAACAGATACGCGATTCCATGACTACTGTTGCAATGTTTTCGAGGTCTGCGAAAAAGAATATGGCAACATCCGAGTTTTGGCAAAGAGTGTCCGCTGCACCCCCGCCATCTCCTCTCGAATGGAGCGACGGAAATACCGCAAGCCAGCAGCGAACTGCCCGTGGCAGCGCTGGCATGTGGATGATTCTGGATGCCTTTACCGTTTTCGGCGCCGCGTGGGTCGCGGCAATTATAGAGCTGCATACCAGCCCGATTGCTGGGATGCGGGGGTTTTGGCGCGGGACGCTTATCCGTGGCCAATCCATGGGCATTCTGACGGCCCTGATCATCGGGTTCACGATCACCCTCATCGCGACAAGCCGCAGTCTGCATCTCTATACACCCACGCGGCTTACCAATCATCTCCATGAGCAGCGCCTGAGCGTGCAAGCCTGCCTGGTCTCCGGACTTCTGTTGACCGGCACGCTGTATCTGATTAAAGCTGAAGAAATTCCGCGCAGCGTCGTGATGCTCACCATCGTGCTGCTGACCATTTCCCTGAGTGCACGCCGCCTTGTCTTCCGCGCGCTCCTGTACCAGCGTTTCGAGCGCGGCATGAATACCCGCAACGTCATCATTGTGGGTACCGGAGCCGAAGCGCACGCCCTCCGGCATCACCTGCAAAGCATTCGCCAACTGGGCTACAACTTCAAGGGCTTCGTCAATGTCCCTGGAGTCGACACGCAGCTTGCCGGCACCACCGGCGATGTTCTCGGTACCCTGGACAGCCTTTTCGACTATGCCCGCAAGCACTTCGTCGATGAGATTTTCTTTACATCGCCTTGCGAACGCGGCGTCATCAAGGGCGTTCTCGACCAGGCGCGTCTCCACGGCATCGATCTCCGGGTAGTGCCCGATATGTACGACGGGCTGGCTTGGAACAGCACCATCGAATACATCGGCCAGTTTCCCACCATTCCTCTGCATCGCGGCCATGTTCCCGAAGTGGGCCTGATCCTAAAGCGCCTGCTGGATATCACCGTGGCAACGATTGCGCTGGTCGCCTTTGCTCCGATTCTTCTGGCGATCGCTATCGCCGTCCGGCTGGATTCACCGGGCCCGATTCTGTATACCTCGGAACGTATCGGCAAAAAGGCGCGCGTCTTCAAGTGCATCAAATTCCGGACCATGGTCCGCGATGCCGACCGCCGGCGCGCGGAGATCCTGCACATGAACGAGCGAGAGGGCATTCTCTTCAAGATGTCCAACGACCCGCGGATCACAAAGGTCGGTCGCTTTTTGCGCAAGTATTCTCTGGACGGACTACCCCAGTTCTTCAACGTGCTGCTTGGCGACATGAGCGTCGTGGGTCCCAGACCGCCGATCGCTAGCGAGGTTCGGCAGTACAACCTGTCCCATCTGCGGCGTCTCGACGTTACCCCTGGAATCACGGGCCTCTGGCAGGTTCAGGCGCGTCAGGACCCTTCGTTTGACAGTTACATCTCGCTGGATGTCGCTTACATCGAAAACTGGAGCGTCTGGCTCGATATCAAGATCATCCTCCGCACCATCGGGGTGGTCTTCGCCGGAACGGGCTCCTGACAACCGCTGGCCTTGCTGGCAATCACTGATTCTTCAGAAAAGCGATCAGGTCGTCGATCTCGCTTCGGGACAATCGTTCCCGAAACGGCGGCATAAACCGTCCTCCGTTCAGGATTCGTTGCCGCGTCTGCTCGATTCCAGGCTGCGGCTCCCGTGCGAAGTACCCAGTGAGCGACGGCGCGTTCTTCGCACGGTCCGGGCGGTCTGTGTGACACTCGGCGCAGTTCTTGCGGAAGAGCAGGGCGCCATTCTCCGCGGAAGGCTTGTGGCATCCGTTGCAAATGAATGCCAGCGCGAGCAAACCGGCAACGAGGAGCTGTTTCGATCGCACTCGCTATCGCCCCACCGGCAAAAGGCCGTAAACATCCACTTCGCCTTTCGCGCCCAGGTAAACATGCCCGTTTACGATCGTTGGAATGTTGAATCGAAGAGCCTTGCCGGCCTTGTCGCGCGCCGGATTCTGGTTGCTGTTGTAGAGTTCATGAGCAATGTTCGAGGCATCGCAGGCGTGTAACACCGCCGGCCTGTCGGGAGAACTCCACCCCTTCGAGCTCGCCACCCAGACGATGCCATCCGTCGCGCCATTCGCTGAAATCGCAGGCGTGGCTGCATGGTCTTCGAACCGGAAGCTGCTGGAAGTGCTGAAGCTAAGCTTTCCGCTTTTTACTTCGTAGTCGCGCAACGAGTCGCCGTCGCTCAGCACGTATACATGATGATTCCAGTAGGCCATTGAGCCGAAAATGCCTCCCTGCGTTGGAACGGTCTGCACCGCATGGTCATTGTTCTCCGCGTGATACTCGCCCAGGTGGTCGCGGTCCAATATGTAGAGCATCTCACCTTTGCCGCCGATGATCGCCAGATGCGCATGAGGTCCCGGCTGGTCAGGTAGCAGGATCGGTCCGCCGGAGCCAAGATCGCCGTCACTTGCCTCCAGTTCCTCGACATTAAAGGGTGCAAAGTAGTCGATTGGCTGAAGACTCTGGCCGTAGAAGTGCAGCTTCAGCAGCACGTCTCCAAAGTCGCGACCACCCTTTGCAACGTCAAAACGACCATTGCCGGTTGCTACAAAGACATTTCCGTCGCTATCCGCTGCCGGACCGGTGTCGCTGGCCCATATCCCACTGTCGCGGGTATCGGGAGAGGTATTGTAGGCCGCTCTTTGCTTCAGGCTCTGCGCATCGTACGCCATCACCCAGCCATGGTACGGCCCAACATCGCACGAAGAAGCCCAGGACAAATACACCAATCCGTTGACAAGCAACAGGGCAGCCCTCGGATTCTCGCGCAAAGGTTCAAAGGCAACCGTGCCGAACAAGCCACCAGCTCCCCGCCCGCGCACTGCAGCCTGTATCTCCACCTGACCGCCGAACTTTTCGACACCGCTGGTCACGGCGAGGGCGTGAAGTTGCTGATGATATTCGTTGTGCGTGAGCAGATGTCCGATCTTGGTTCGCGCCAGAACGTAGAGCGTTCCGGTCTTCGCGTCGATCACGGGTGTCGACGTAATGCCCACCTCCGGCACGATGAATGGGCAAGAGACATCCCCTGCTGGCACAGTGGTCGCGTCATCCCGAAGTAAACTCACATGCCAAAGCGGCGCGGAAGGATTTCCATAAGCATCGAAGGCGTAGACGCTATCGTGTTCGGTCGCGATGAAGACCACATCATGCGTGCCCTTGCCGGGAATGGGTACCCCTGCCAGGAAGAGCGGCTGAGCATACACGTCTCCATCGACTTTCATCGTAAACAGCTTGCCGAACTGCCGAGGATTGACGTTTCGAGGCGTCAGCGTCCGTTCGCTCAGGTAAGCCCCGGTGCGAGCATTGTCATACTGCGAAGTCGTCATCTGCGCTTTTGCAGTCAGCGCGCACGCAGCCGCCGCAAAGATGCACCAACCAAGAGGCTTCCAGCATCGAAACACGCTCAGAACTACCCTCACAACTCGCGTCATACCCTCGCGCTCCCTGCAACGAGATTTGTGCTCAGCGCCCTTCGAAAGGAATGGTACTATGACTTCTATGTAGTATTCTATATATAAACTCTTTTCCCATAGACCCATTTGAGACCGAATCATCCGACCGCGCGGCGGCTATCCATCGCGCAGCGCACACACAGGCGCTATTATCTTGCTCAGAGCCCCTGCTTTACACTAGAGACGTGAAGATAGCGCTCGCCCAGATCAACCCCACGGTTGGGGACTTCGCCGGAAACATCGCAAAGATTATCAGCGCCAGTCAGCGCGCAGCCGGCTCTGGAGCGCGGCTGACCGTTTTCTCCGAATTGGTGATCTGCGGCTATCCGCCTGCCGACCTGCTCGACAAGCCCAGCTTTCTTGCTCGATGCGCCTCGGCTGTCGAGGAGCTGCGGCGTGCCACTGCGTCTCTGCCCACTGCGGTTCTCGTCGGAGTCGCCCTGCCAGCGCCAGCCGGATCGGGGAAGCGGGCCGTCAATGCTGCGGTTTTGCTCGACAAGGGGCACGTCCTTCTGGAACAGCACAAGATGCTGCTGCCCTTCTACGACGTCTTCGATGAGCAACGATATTTCGCGCCCGCGACCAGCCAGCGCGTGATCGAATTCGAAGGCGAACGCCTCGCCGTCACCATCTGCGAAGACGCCTGGAATGACAAGAACTTCTGGCCGGACAGACTTTACCCGGTCGACCCCGTCGAAAATCTGATGCACCAGAAGCCTACCATCCTCATCAACATCTCGGCTTCTCCTTTCTGGCATGGTAAGCGTCAGATTCGCCAGCGAATGCTCTCTACGATTTCGCACGTTTATAAGATCCCCGTTTTCCTCTGTAATCAGGTCGGCGGCAACGACAGCCTTATCTTCGATGGGTCATCCTTTGCCCTCGCCGCCGATGGCACCCTGCTCGCTGAGGCTGCATCGTTTCGCGAAGACATTGTCATGGCGGATAGCCGCATTCCGTCGGATCGGCCTTTGATCGTGACCGGAAGCGAAGCGACGGAGGAGACAGAAGCAGCTTACGAGGCGCTGGTCCTCGGGACTCGGGATTACGTCCTCAAGACCGGATTTCGCAAAGTTCTGCTTGGGTTGAGCGGCGGAATCGACTCGGCGCTTGTGGCCGCAATTGCCGTGGATGCATTGGGCGCGGAAAACGTACTCGGCGTCGGTATGCCAAGCCATTATTCCTCCACCGGCTCGGTCGAGGACAGTCGCAAACTCGCAGCCAACCTGGGCATACGATTCGAAACTCTGCCCATAGCAGATCTGTTTCAGCAGTTTTCTCATGCTCTGGAGGGCCTGTTCTCAGGTCGAGAGCACGATCTGACCGAGGAGAACCTGCAATCGCGCATCCGTGGAGTTCTGTTGATGGCGCTCTCCAACAAGTTCTCTTCGCTGGTTTTGACCACCGGGAACAAGTCAGAGATGGCGGTCGGCTACTGCACCCTTTACGGCGATATGGTGGGAGCGCTCGCCGTCATCGGCGATCTGGTCAAGACCCGTGTCTACGCGCTCAGCCGCTGGGTCAACCGAAATGGAGAGGTAATTCCTGAAGCGATCCTGACCAAAGCGCCTTCGGCTGAATTGCGGCCGGATCAGAAGGATACTGACTCGTTGCCGCCGTATGACGTTCTCGATCCCATTCTCGAAGCCTATGTGGAGCGCTATGAAACCACTGCTCAGATCGTTTCTGCATACGGTTTTACCCCAGCCATCGTCGAACAGGTAGTACGCCTTGTCGAGCGAACGGAGTACAAACGTCAGCAGGCGGCGCCCGTCCTGAAAGTTACCCCGAAGTCCTTCGGCATGGGACGCAGGTTTCCCATAGCCGCCCGCGTTCAGGTATAAACCAGTAGCGTACTTCACACATTTTTGGGTCGGAGCATGACCCCGCAGTAGAAAAAGGAGAACTCCGCTTGATTCGTTTACCGCTTCGCCGCAGCAACACCGCTGCATTGGCAATCGCTGCATTCCTCGCCCTGCCCGCGTCTTCAACGCTCTTGGCGCAAACCGACGTGCCCGCCGCTCCCACGCAATCTGGCCCGGTTACCGGCCCTACCTTCCCCAAGCCTGACCCGGCCACCGATTTCACCGCGGATTCTCCCACCAGGGCCCAGGTTGAAGCGTTCTTGCAGGCATCGTGGGGTTATGACACTAATCGCGTCTTTCAGGTCCAGCGCATCGTCAAGACCGTCATTCCCGGTATCAGCAATGTCACCATCCTGGTAGGGGAAAAAGGCCGCAAAGAGACCGGAGCACTCCAGTTCTTCGCGCTGGCCGACGGAAAACACATCATCACAGGCAACGAGATTCTACCCTTCGGCGACCATCCATATGCAGAGAATCGCAGCGTCCTGGTCAATCGCGCCGAAGGCCCCACGCGCGGCGCAGCCGCCAAGGATCTGGAGATCGTGGAGTTCGCTGATTTTCAGTGCCCGCACTGCAAAGACGCCCAACCGACCATCGAAAAGCTCGTCACCGACTTCCCCAATGCCCACTTCGTCTTTGAGAATCTTCCCTTGCCACAGCATCCGCAGGCCTTCCAGGCTGCTGCCTACGGAGTCTGCGTAGCCAAAATGGGCGGAGACAAAGCTTTCTTTGATTATTCCGCGGCAGTGTTTGACGGGCAGGCCGGTCTCTCCACGAATGAGGGAGCGACGCTGACCCTCAATAGCGCCGTCTCCAAGGCGGGCCAGGACCCAGAAAAGGTTGCAGACTGCGCCAAGACGCCCGCAACCAAAGCGACCATCGATGCGGGAGTCAAACTCGCGCAGGATCTGAATGTGAACCAGACCCCGTTCATGTTCGTCAATGGCCGCCCGACGCCTCTCGCCGGCCTTGATTACAACATGCTCAAGCAGATGATCGCTTACCACGTCGCGAACGATGGTGCAGCGAAGTAGTCGTTCTGCAACGAAACAAATAGACGCCCGCATCGCATCCCGCACTGGTATGCAGGATGCGGGCGTTGATTTTTGATCGATTGCTTCTGCGTCCGTAGGGGAGTTAGGCCCGCTACCGGCGAGCGCGCATTCGGGAATCGAAGCAGGTCAGCGTGCGGTCACCGTCTTATCCACCATCAACATCGGCCCATGTCCCTCTGACTGGATGTTGCGCACCACGGACGGCGTCACCAGGATCAGCAGGCGTGCGAAATTCACGTCTCTCTGAATGTCGCTGATATCCTGCAAGCCCGGAATATCGCTCACTCCTGGCAAGCCGTTCAGAGCTCGCGACTGAGTCCGCGAAAGATCGCTCAGCAGGACCGCGGTATCGCCGGCCTTCATTGTCAGGACTCCTGAGAACGACTGATTGTCGAGGACGGGAATGTCATTGAGGCTTGATCCGCCCAGAGCCACAATCTTCAGATCGATGTTCATCGCTACATCGTTGGATCGCAGAACTTTTGGCGTGGCCTTGAGGGTTAATCCGATGTCCTCATATTGAATTTGAGGAATCGTCTCGGATGCAGCCGCTGTAAGTGCAGAACTGATACCTGGAATCGAAGGCAGCGCAGCCGAAGAATACGACGATGTTTCGATCGGGTATCGCTCGCCGATTTTGAAGGTGCCTTCTTCCTGATCAGCCAACTGCAGGTGAATATCGTCCAGTACTCGCGTGTCGCTGGAGGTCAGGCTCATCGTCAGCGTGGCAGGACCGGGCGAGACAGCGCTGGAACTAATTCCATTTCCAAATGGGATAAAGCCCTGGTTGAAGGGAGTTCCGGTCAACTGCCCCGACGCAACAAGGATCGCCAGAATCTCGATCTGGTTAGCTAGCGTGCTCGCATTCGCAACCAAACCCGATGAGATGATTTGCTGCACCGCCGACTGATTCTGGCTCAAAACCGAGTTGATTTCCGAGTACACGTTATAGACGTTTGTCTGTTGAAAGAATGTCGTGCCGGTTTCGCGCGAGCTTATATGCGACAACTCGATGACCTTTACTTCCAGGTCTACCTGGCTCTTGCCGTCTTCGAGTTGGGCCATCGTCTGGTTGAAGGCAGCCAACGTCTTCGCCGGCGCTCGCAGTGTCAAAGTCCCCTTGCTTGGCGCCGATATCGCCTGCTGCGCCTCAAAGACATTTTTGGCAACGTTGATCGCTTCCGTCATCTCCTTGTCGTTGAGGCCGGGTAGATAGACGGTTTCCATTTGCTGCCTTTGAAACAGAGTCCGGTTCTCGCGCGTGTCCTTGGCTACTAGCGCTCGATGCGGATCGAGAGGCTCATAGAATGTCTGGGTTGCCAATCCGAGCGCTTCGACGGCCTCCGAAAAAGTCGCATCATCGATTTCAAACCGCACTGGCCTGCTCTGCACGCTGTCATGAACGGAAGCGTCGATTCCGAAAGCACGAAACACATCCTGTACCACCTGGCGCGAGTCGTTGTGCAGATGAAAGCTCTGCTTGCCGGGCTTCGGTTCCAGTTGAATTGGTCCATCAGCGAGCGACTCTTGTTCGCCTGCATCCCCGATCTGTTTGCCCAGCACATCGCTGGCGGTTGCGCCTATCTTAGTGCCGGCGGTCTGGTCTGCCAGATGTCCAATGTGTTCCAGAACCAGCGGACTGGTGGGGTCGATAGCCTGCGCCTGTTGCAGCATTTGTGCCGATTCCTGATCGCTACCGCTTGCGCGCTCTCGGCTCGCCTGTTGGACCAGCTGCGTCACCGCGCTCTGCCGCGCCAACTCAGCAGCTTTCATGTAGACGGAGTTTCCAGGCTGCAGCGCGACAGCCTGCTTGAGCACATCCCATGCCTCTTGAAAGCGTTCCTTTTCGACGAGCCGCACGCCCTGGAGGTAAAGCTTCGCCGCCTTCCGCTGCGCGCGAATCGAATTGGCTTCAATCGGCTTGCCTGTCTCGATCCCGTCCCCAGCCGAAGGCTTGCTGTTTTCCGATTTGGATGTATCCTGCGCAGACGCAGTGGGGGCACCTTTCGCGGGCGTTGCCGTTGAGGAGGCCTGGGGCGGCTGGCTCGCTACGGGTGGCGTAGCGGACGGCGCCTGTCCACGAAGTTCCAGACATGCCGCGCACGCAAACAGCATGACGACCAGTGGCGCGTGCCGTATCACTGCCGCACCTCAATCTCTCCTGCTTGAACTTCTCCCGATTGAACCCGGGCATCCTTCGCTACGGTCTCCGACAGCAACGCCGCCAGCGAAGAAGTGCAGACATCGGGTTCCAGCGCAGTCAGCTCCTCGAAGCTGTAGTTACCAGTGGCGACGGCAATGACCGGCAGCCCATTGGCGCGCGCTGCTTCGATATCGCGTGGAGTATCGCCCACCACGCAGATGCTCTTTGGCGAGCCCTCTTCGGTCGCGTCAACCAACTCACGCGCTTTCGCCGCCGCATCCGCGACCATCGCCGCGCGAACTTCAAACCGGTCGCTGAAGCCGCCGAAGCGAAACCATTCGCGCAGCCCAACCTCTTCCACCTTGATCCAGCCGATCATCTCCAGATTGCCTGTCGCGAGTCCCAAAAGGGCACCCCGGCTCGCCAGGTGCTTCAAGGTCTCTTCAACTCCCGGCATAGTCCACAGGTCCATCTCGCCGCGCCGTGTCGCGATCGTCTGCCGCATGGCTTCGAGGATCGCCTCAATCTGTGGCTCCCAGGCTTCGTTCGGAATACCCGCCAGCGCAAAGGCCTCGCGCAGAATGGCAGTATCCGTGCCACCGTGCAGCGCCACGCCGGTAAGCGATACTTCAAACCCTGTCACTTGCTTGACGCTCGCGGCAAACGAATTGACATGAGTGCGATCACGGCTGCGCAGCAGTGTGCCGTCAATATCGAAGAGGTAAGCGTCCTGCGCATCCCAGATGAAGCCGTCGCGCATCGTCACGCGTGGCTCCGCACTCTCATGTCCTGTCGGCATAGCTCGCTTCCCGGAAACCGCGCCCGTCCTGCATGAAACAAGTAGAACAGAGCGGACCCGTACGTCGTGGAATCAGCGAACCTGCTGGCGCAGGCCGCTATGTACCAGACGTTCGCTGCGCACGGGACGCTTGAGCCCTGCGCGAACTTCCGCCACCTCCAGCTCCAGCTCAGCCATCGTGCGGCTGAGCGTGTTGCGGTGCATTCCGAGCTCCTCTGCGGCTTTGCACTGGTTGCCGCGATGCGCCCGCAGGACTTCCAGTAGATATTGCCGTTTGAACTGCCGCACAGCATCCTCGTAGCGGATGCCGGTGGAATGCATTTGGGTGATTAGGTTATCTAGTTCGCGCTTCACGTCTCGTCCTCGTGTCTCAATAGATTGCCATGCCTGCCGCGTATCTGTCCCGTCATTCCAGCACGGTTTTACAGTTTATTTCGGGTCTATTTCGGGTCCAGCCAACTTGGAGCGTCTTTCTCCAACACATGGAGACCATACACTATTCTTTCTTTCAATTCCCTGGGCGTCATATGTGTCGTTAAGTGTGCACTTCCCAAAAAATACCTTGACAACTTCGCTTTCCCGAGCCAGCTCGTATCCGGATAAAAAGCCGCAAGAATCACGATGCATAAGGTTACCAGCACCGCTCCACGCAAAAGGCCAAAGATCAATCCCAACAGCTTGTCCAGCCATGCCAGACCGATACCGTGCACCAGGCCCTTGATCAGCATTCCAAGCAAACCGGCTACCAGCATAACGGCTAGCGCGATCAGGCTAAACCATATCGCCTCGGCGAGAGCCATGCTGTGCACCGTCGGCGCCAGTTCAACCGCAAAGTGCTTGTAGTTCCAGCTTGCAATGGCAATTCCCGCAATCAACCCTGCGAGAGAAAAGACGCACTGAATCAACCCGCTCCGAAATCCTGTAATCGCGCTCAATATCAGCAGCAACAAAATTACGATATCGACAACATTCATACGGCGGTAGATTCCTCTAGGCTTCCGGAGCAGCTTTCGTACAAGCCGGAAGCGAAAATGCGATTCTTAGAGAGCCAGCTCGCGGCCTGTCAGCAGCCGAAAAGCTTCCAAATATTTTGCCTGAGTACGCGCAACCACTTCCTCCGGCAACGCCGGAGCCGGAGCCTGCTTGTTCCATTGAATGCTTTCCAGGTAATCGCGAACGAATTGCTTATCGAAGCTGGGCTGAGCGCCGCCCGGTTTCCATGCCGCTCTGTCCCAGAACCGCGAGGAATCCGGAGTCAACACCTCGTCGCCCAGCATAATTCCGCCGCCCACTCGTCCAAATTCAAACTTGGTATCGGCCAGGATAAGCCCGCAGCTTTCAGCATGCGCCGCAGCGCGCGCGTAGAGCGCCATTGTCAGCCGTCGCAACTCCGCTGCATCTTCCGCGCCAACAGCGCTTTCCGTCGCTGCGAAAGAGATGTTCTCATCGTGCGCGCCATCCTGGCTCTTCGTCGCCGGCGTAAAGATCGGCTCCGGCAATCGCGAGCCATCCAGCAGTCCCTCTGGTAGCGCAATGCCGCAGACAGTTTTTTGCGTCTGATATTCCTTCCATCCGGAGCCGGCAAGGTAGCCGCGCGCCACGCACTCCACTGGGAACATCGCTGCCCGCTTGACCAGCATCGAACGGCCTTCCAACTGATCGGCATACGGGTGCAGTTCGGCAGGGAAGTCGGCGATCTCGGTCGCAATCAGATGGTTGGGCACGATATCCGAGAGCAAGTCGAACCAGAACAACGAGATCTGCGTCAGGATCTTGCCTTTGCCAGGAATCCCCGATCCCAGCACATGATCGAAGGCTGAGATGCGGTCGGTGGCGACCAGCAGAAGGGCATCGCCAACAGCGTATAAATCGCGCACCTTGCCCCGACCAATCAGGGGAATTGCGCCAAGGTTTGTGGTAAGCAAAGCGGACAACGGAAGGCCTTTCGGGGCAATTGCCAAAACATCGATTCTCAAAGGAGCGCCGTGCTTTGTCAATGCCACCTAAGACACATAACGATGACGGACAGCAACGTGCGTGACCACCATCACTGAGCAATTTGCCGACTTGCAGGAGACCGATTTTGTCAACGCGGCAAATGGGTTGCGTTCGCGCCCTCAGCCAAGCATCATGGAAACGATGACATCTCCTCAAGAAGACCGGGAACCCCGCTGGCCCGCAATGTTAGCGTTGCTCGCGGTCGGCGGCCTCCGTTTCGTCCTTCCCCCGGCGCTGGCCTGGGGTCCAGAGTGGCTGATCCTTGTCGCCGTAGTGGTCTTGCTGATTCCCACAGTAACGGCACGCATGCGCGGCAACCACACCCTCAATCAGGTGCTGGGCTACCTCACCACCTCGATTGTCACGCTCGACATGTGCTGGTCGCTTTATTTGCTGATTGCGGCGCTTCCATCGCATAAAGAGCCGCCTCAAACCCTGCTCATCTCCGCAGCCGCCCTGTGGATCACCAACATTCTGGTCTTCGCCTCGTGGTATTGGCGGCTCGACGCAGGCGGCCCACGCGCCCGTGAAATCCGAGGCGTTCATACCGACGGAGCATTTCTGTTTCCGCAAATGACTCTTGATCAGAAATCCCGAAAAGAAATGGGAGAAGATACATGGAACCCGGGCTTCGTCGATTACCTGTTTCTGGCCTTCAACACCAGCACAGCCTTCTCGCCGACAGACGTTCCCGTTCTCTCACGCTGGGCTAAAATGCTGATGATGGTGCAGGCGCTTATCTCGTTCGCGACCGTGGCTCTCCTGGCTGCCCGTGCCGTGAATATCTTGTAGCTCCGGTCAAAAGACATATAGAAGATTACGCAGTAGCCCTCTCGCGTCCACGATCCTGCTGCTGATGCCCGAGGTGCACGCTGACGATCTTCGAAACGCCCGGCTCCTGCATCGTCACGCCGTAGATCAGGTCAGCTGTCTGCATCATGCGCTTGGAGTGCGTGACCAACAGGAACTGCGTATCCTGGCTCATTCCATGCAGCAGGTCCGCAAGACGGCCCACGTTTGTCTCGTCCAGCGCGGCATCCACTTCGTCCAGTACACAGAAGGGAGCAGGCTGGTACTGGAAGATTCCGACGAGCAAGCTGAGAGCCGTAAGCGCCTTTTCTCCACCGGAAAGGAGCAGCACATTCTGCAGCTTCTTGCCCGGCGGCGAGGCCACGATTTCGAGCCCGCTCTCGGCCTGATTCTCCGCATCGGTAAGGCGCAGGAACGCCTGGCCGCCGTGGAAGAGCTTGGTGAAGACGTGGCCGAAGTTCTCATTGATTCTTGCAAAGGCCTCGTCGAACTTGACGCGCGAAATCTGATCGATCTCCTTGATCGTGCTCTGCGTATTCTCGATCGAATCGACCAGGTCCTTGCGCTGCGTCTCCAGAAATGCATGGCGCTCGGCTGTTTCCTTGTATTCATCCAGCGCCATCATGTTCACAGGGCCCATCGCTTCGAGCTTCTGTCGCATCTCGCGAGTCGCTTCTTCGGCAGCCGTGAGTTCGTCGCCTTCCAGATACGCAAGACCTCCCTCGGCCTCCGGCGCATTGGCTTCGGCACGAAGCGCGCTTGCTTCGAGATTAAGTTCATTCAGGCAGCTTGCTTCCAGATGCTCCAGATCGCTCTTCAGCTTGGCAGCAAGACTCGCCAGCCTGCTTCGATTTTCGCGGAATCCGTCGGTCGCGCCACGCAGTGTCTTGAGCTGATGCTCCGCAGCCGTCAATTGCTCGCGCAGTGCCGCGGCTTCGGCTGCTGCTGCGCGTGCCTCCTCCTGCGCGGTGTCGCGGGCGGCCTTCAACTCAATCTGACGTACCTGTAGCTGCTCATTCTCGCCGCTTCGCTGGTCGCGCTCCGCTTCGGCGGCGACCCGCTGCTGCTCGATCATCTGTGCACGGCGTTCAAGGTCAGCATGAAGCCGCTCAATCCGTTGAAACGCTGAATCCGCGCCCCGCCGACGCTCTTCGAGACCGGCAAGCTCCGCCGTAACCCGAGCCGCTTCCTGCTGGAATGCCTCTCGACTCTGGCGCAGCTCCGACACTCCCTGCTGCAACTCTTCCAGACGGATTTCCGCCGCTTTGTGCTCCGCTTCCAGGCGTTGCGACTCTTCGAGTTTTTGCCCGATCAACCCCTGCTTCTGCTCCCGCGCATCCTTGTTGCGGCTGGCCTGCAAGATCCACTCCTGCAAGCGCCGCTCGATGCGCTGAACTTCCGATTCCATCTGCTTGAGCGCCGCGCCCTGGTTGGCCGCATCGCGCTCTGCCTGACGGCGCTGCTCGTTCAGCAACTCAAGCTGCGCGGCGAGTTCTTCAATTGCTCTCGTCGCTGCAACCGTATTGATCTCCGCTTGGCCCAGCTCTGCTTCCACGGCTTCCAGCTTGCGCTGTGTTTCGCGCAGTTCGCGCTTCACGGCCAGCGGTCCGCCTACCGCCGGTTTGCCGCCGCTCACCGTCGCGTTATGGAACCATTCGCCCGTAGGCGCCAGAAAATACCCCTTGGGATGGCTCGCCGCCAACCTTCGCGCCGTCTCCGAGTCAGGCGCAAGATAACCATCGCGCAGCTTGGGCAACATCGATTCGAGCGAATTTCCAAAGCCATTCAGCACGCGCATCGTCTGCCGTAACGGAATAAGTCCAGGCTCCGGCTCCGGGTCTGCAGGATGGCTTTGCGCAGCCGCGTTCTCTTCCGGATGAACCAGGAATGTCGCCCGTCCGTCGATTCCGGATCGAAGCAGACGGATACCTTGTTCCGCCGTCTCCCAGTTCCTTACGACGATGTAGCTTAACTCTTCGCGCAGGAAATCGTCGGCAACGACTTCGTGCTCTCCGGCGACATCGACGAAGTCAGCCAGCGTGCCGATAGGCGTCATTCCCGGCCCAAGCGAATCGGGTTTCAGAAGCTTGCGAACTGTTTCCGTCGAGTAGCTATGGTTCTTGATCACCGCATCGAGCGAGTTACGCCGTCCAATCAGCGCTGCCTGCTCCCCGCGAAGTTGATTGGCCCGCTGCCGCAGCACCGCTTCCTGCTGACGCTGCACCGTCAGCGCCTCGCGCTGCTCGACAATCTCGCTTTCGAGTTGCTTTAGTCCCTGGGTTGCGCCCTCAAAGCGAAGGCTGGCCTGGCCCCGCTCCGCTCCCAGATTCGCTGCCTCGGCGCGGGCCTGTTCCATCTCGCCTTCCAGCCGCTGCGCCTCGCGTTCGAGCGCAGCCAGCGCGTCTTCCGCTTGCGATGTCTGGTTGCGCGCTGCTCCAGCCAAAGAAAGCAAATGCATCGCATTGCGCCTGCCAGCCTCGACCTGCCGCTCGGCATCGCCAACCTGCTGCGCAGCATTCCGCGCTTCCACCTGTCGCGCCTCTACCTGCTGACGAAAAGCCCGCGCCTCTTCCGCTGCGTTTTCCAGGAATTGTTTGTGCTGCGTTCGCTCCTCGGCAATCGCAACAGTCTGCGTGCGCGTCTGCTCCAGTTCAGCGGCGGTGGCCTCTAAACGCGACTCAAGCTCGAGCACGCGCTCGCTGTTGCTGCGTTCCCGCGATGCGGCGCGCTCAAGCTCAACCGCCGACGCATTGGCCTGTGCATTGGCCGCCTGACCGAGCTTGTCCAGCTCAAATCCGCGGCCGCTCAACTCGTGCGAAGCCGAATCCAGCGTCTCAATCCCAGCAGCCGACTCATCAATCTGGGCGGTCAGCTTCGCAATCTCCTCTTCCAAGCGAATCTGCTCGGCATCCATCTTTGCCATCCGGCTGGCAATCGTCACCCGCAGCTTGGCGCGCAACTCATCGCGGAGGGCGCCAAACCGCTCCGCCTTGGCCGCCTGCCGCTTCAGGCTGTTCATCTGCCGGGTGACTTCGTCGAAGATGTCGTCCACGCGGGCCAGATTCTGCTTGGCCGATTCGAGACGCAGCTCGGCGAGCCGCTTCTTCGTCTTGAAGCGCGTAATTCCCGCCGCCTCTTCGATAATCGCCCGGCGATCATGCGGCTTGGAACTCAGCAACTGGCCGATACGCTCCTGCCCAATGATCGCGTAGCTTTCCGGCCCGAGACCGGTGCCCATGAAGATGTCCTGAATATCGCGCAGCCGGCACAGCTTGCCATTCAGCAGGTATTCGCTTTCGCCGGTGCGGAAAAGCCGCCGCGTAATGACGATTTCGCCCTTTTGCGGAGTGCGCGAAAACTTCCGGCGGCGAATCTTCAAGACGACCGGCTGCCCCGCGCCATCGGTTCCGGCAGCAGCGGCAGCGGGGTCAGGCCCGGCAGTCTCTTCGGCTTCGTCTTCGTCAACGACCTGCCCCGGCTGATTCTCGGCGACAGCCTCTTCCGCTTCCGCTGCTTTCTGGCGGCGCACCGCCTGCTCGTCCCAGTCGAAAGGCAAGTCCGCCTCAACCTGTACCTCAGGTTCCACAATCATGGGGCCGTCATAAGCCTCCGGATCGACCATGGTGATCGTCACCTCGGCCATGCCCAGCGCCTTGCGGTCCCGCGTTCCGGCGAAGATCACGTCCATCATGTGCGCGCCGCGCAGCGTCTTTGCGCTCTGTTCGCCGAGCACCCAGGTCACGCCATCGAGAATGTTGGATTTTCCACATCCATTCGGCCCCACCACCACCGCAATCCCCGTCCCCGGCAGCGCCAGTTCCGTGCGGTCGCAAAAGCTCTTGAAGCCCAGAATGTGTATCTTTTTCAGTTTCAGCATCCAAACTCCCCAGGATTCCAAAATTCCACGGCGTACGTGTTTTCGACGTTCCCGCGCGAGAACAGCCGTTGAATACAACGCTAAGGACGCGGAATGGCAGGGTCAACTGCCGAAGTTGCCGTTCTTGTGGATAAGAAGTCCGAAACTCCATTTCGCGGAAAATACCCGTAGAAATCCCGAATTCGTCCCCAGTTTTCCTCAGAAAACGCGAACCAGGTTCGACAACAGCGTCAGGCTCCTTACCCGGTTCGAATCCGGATTCTGGACCGTTGGCCCTCTACAGCCTCCAATCGACCGGCATAGCCCGCCGCACCACTTTTTCAATCGCCCGCAGCGCCTGCGGACGGGGAAATCCCGGCCTGCTCGCCAGCCGGATGATGCGCGTTGAATTCTGTCGCAAAGGCCGCAACTCCACGCCGCGATTCATAAGCCCCGGAGCAGCAAGCGCCGGAATCAGCGTCGTCCCATACCCCGCCGCCACCAGATTCACCAGCGTCTCCAGCGTTGCCGCCTGCATCGCCGACTGCAATCCAGCCTTCGCGCCGCAGGCAGCCAACGAGTGGTTCACTAGGCAATGCCCGTCGGCCATCACGAGCAGGTCGTTGGCCAGCGCGGACTCATCCACCGTCTTCTCTTTGGCAAGCGCATGCCCCGGAGACAGCACAGCCACCAGCGGCTCTGCAAACAGCGAAGTCTCCGTAAATTCGGCGCTCCCAATCGACGAAGCCACCAGCGCCGCATCTAGCCGATGGCTGCGAAGTCCCTCCATCAGCAACCGCGTCTGGTCCTCCCACAATTCAATCGCCAGCCCGGGATACGCCTTCCGCAGCGGCTCCAGTATCAGCGGCAGCAAATACGGAGCCAGCGTCGGAATCATCCCCAGCCGCAGCGCTCCCACCAGCGGATCGCGCGCTGCCCGCGCTACCGACTCGATCTGTCCCGATTCCGCCAGAACCCGTCTTGCGTGCTCCAGAATTTGCCGCCCAACCGGCGTCACATCGACCCGCTTGTTCGTGCGTTCCAGCAGTGTCACCCCAAGCTCGTCCTCCAGCTTGCGAATCTGGCTGCTCAACGTCGGCTGGCTGACGTTGCACGCCTCCGCCGCCCGGCCAAAGTGGCGAAACTCAACCACCGCCGCAAAGTATCGCAACTCCTGCAGATTCAAAGCTCACCTCCCGCTAACTTGCTAACCCGCTATGCACACAGCGCGCTAACTCGCTACCTAATCATAGCGAAACTCAATCGTCACAGTAGAAACAATCGATTTTGCAAATGACAGGCCGAGGGTCTAAGGTAGGCCTGCGTGACTTGGTGCGAATTTTGCGTCACTCGCAGAATTTGCGGAAAGATAACCAGAAAAAGACGTTTTCCGAACCGGCTATCCATACACTGACGCGACCGACAGGAAGCGCCATCACAGACTGGAAAGAACCAAAGGAGAGAACCTTGTCAACCGAAGCAAAATGCCCGGTAGTGCACGGCACCCAAAGGCCCTTGGCGGGCGGAGTTCGAATGAACTCGGACTGGTGGCCCAAGCAGCTAAATTTGAAGATTCTCCACATGAACTCTCCCTTGTCCAATCCCATGGACAAAGAGTTCAACTACGCCGAGGAGTTCAAAAGCCTCGATCTGAATGCCGTAATCAAGGACCTCCACGAACTGATGACCAACTCGCAGGACTGGTGGCCCGCCGACTACGGTCACTATGGACCGTTCTTCATCCGCATGGCGTGGCACAGCGCAGGCACCTATCGTATCGCCGATGGCCGCGGCGGCGCAGGCGCGGGAATGCAGCGATTTGCTCCGCTCAATAGCTGGCCCGACAACGTGAGCCTCGACAAAGCGCGCCGCTTGATCTGGCCGATCAAGCAGAAGTACGGCCGCAAGCTCTCCTGGGCCGACCTCATCATCCTCACCGGCAACGTCGCGCTCGAATCCATGGGACTCAAGACCTTCGGTTTCGCAGGTGGCCGCGAGGACGTCTGGGAGCCGGAAGAAGTCTATTGGGGAAATGAGGACACATGGCTGGGAGACAATCGCTACAGCGGCGACCGTGAACTCGAAAATCCACTGGGCGCTGTCCAAATGGGCCTGATCTATGTGAATCCGGAAGGCCCTAACAACAATCCCGACCCAGTCGCTGCCGTTCGGGATATTCGAGAGACCTTTGCTCGCATGGCGATGAATGACGAGGAGACGGTCGCCCTCATCGCCGGCGGACATACCTTCGGCAAAGCACATGGCGCTGCCGATCCCGGCAAGTACGTCGGTCCCGAACCAGAGGGCGCCGATATCGAAGAGCAAGGTCTGGGCTGGAAGAGCAGTTTTGGGAACGGCAATGGCGTTCACGCAATCAGCAGCGGCCTGGAAGGCGCTTGGACCACAAACCCGGTGAAGTGGGACATGAATTACCTCGAAAACCTCTTCGCCTATGAATGGGAACTCACCAGGAGCCCAGCCGGCGCTCAACAATGGAAGCCCAAGAACGGAGCTGCGGCGGATACCGTGCCCGACGCTCACGACCCGTCAAAGAAGCACGCCCCAATCATGTTCACGACAGACCTCGCCCTGCTCATGGACCCCAGCTACAAGGAGATTTCGAAGCGCTACCTCGACAATCCGGATCAGTTCGCCGACGCTTTCGCCAGGGCCTGGTTCAAGCTGACCCATCGCGATATGGGTCCAATCGAGCGCTATCTCGGTCCGCTCGTTCCCAGCGAGGAACTCATCTGGCAGGACCGCGTTCCCGTGGCATATTACCCGCAGGTGGGCGAGGCGGAGATCGCTGCTCTCAAAGCCAAAATCCTTGCCTCCGGACTCTCAACTTCGCAACTCGTCACGACGGCCTGGGCATCGGCTTCCACCTTCCGCGGCGGCGACAAGCGCGGCGGAGCCAACGGAGCACGCATTCGCCTCGAACCGCAGAAGGATTGGGAAGTCAACCAGCCTGCCGAACTAGCCAAGGTCCTCGAAACCCTCGAATCGATCAAGAGCGATTTCGACGGATCGCGAGGAGATGGCATGAAGGTCTCGCTCGCCGACCTGATCGTTCTCGGCGGTTGCGCAGCCGTCGAAGAAGCAGTGAAGAAGGCAGGCCATGACGTGAAGGTTCCTTTCACGCCCGGGCGCACCGATGCTTCGCAGGCGCAGACCGATACGCATTCCTTCGCGCCGCTGGAGCCAATCGCAGACGGCTTCCGCAATTACATTCGCTCTGGCCATGAGAACTATGCTGCCGATCTGCTCGTGGATAAGGCAAACCTGCTCACCCTCACGGCTCCCGAGATGACGGTGCTGATCGGTGGCTTGCGCGCATTGAGTGTCACCGCACCGCAGTCTGCCTATGGCGTCTTCACCAAGCAGCCTGGAACACTCACCAGCGACTACTTCGTCAATCTGCTCGACATGAACACGAAGTGGCAGCGATCCGCCGGAACTGCAGGCGTGTTGGATGGAAGCGATCGGGCCACCGGCGAGCCGAAGTGGTCAGGCACCGTCGTAGATCTGGTCTTTGGTTCCAACTCCCAACTCCGGGCACTTGCCGAAGTCTATGCGGCCAGCGACTCACAAGAGACGTTCGTGCATGACTTCGTAGCTGCCTGGACCAAGGTGATGAATCTGGATCGATTCGATATCTGATCGCAACCCGAGCAACAGGCACAAGCCCTCGGCATCCGCCGGGGGCTTGGTCTTTTAACCGTTCTATCGAATCTGCATTGCGAGACTTATGCAAAAATAGCCGTGTAAGCTGGTCGTCTAGTCCCAATTAAAGGAGTCAGACCATGCAACGCCGCGACTTCATCAAGGACGCTGCCATCACCGCAGCCGCCGTAGCTTCTTCCAGTACACTACACGCATCCAAATCCACCCCCACAAGCCCCATCGCACGCCGCACCCTGGGCAAGACTGGCGAACAACTCTCCATTATCGGCTTCGGCGGAATCGTCGTCATGGACGACACGCCAGGAGGCTCCGCGAACATCGTTGCCGAGGCCGTCGACCGTGGCATCAATTACTTCGACGTAGCCCCCAGCTACGGCAACGCGCAAGAGCGTCTCGGACCCGCGCTCGCGCCCTATCGCAACAAGAGCTTCCTAGCATGCAAGACCGAAGGCCGCATGAAAGACGATTCGCGTAAGCAACTGGAAGAATCACTGCGTCTGCTCAAGACCGATCACGTCGATCTGTATCAGTTCCACGCGCTGACCAAGATGACCGACCTCGATAAAGTCCTCGGTCCCGGCGGCGCAATGGAAACGATGGAAGCCGCAAAGAAGGAAGGCAAGATCCGCTACATCGGCTTCTCGGTTCACTCCGCCGAAACCGCGCTGGCCGCGATGGATCGCTACAACTTCGACACCATCCTCTTCCCGGTGAACTTCGTTCTCTTCACGCAGGCGAACTTCGGTCCGCAGATCCTCAAACGCGCGCAGGAAAAGAACATGGGCATCCTCGCGCTTAAGGGCATGGCCAAGACTGTGTGGCCCGCCGGGCAAAAAGATCATCCTCAGCCCAAGTGCTGGTATCAGCCCGCAGCCTTCCCGGATGAAGCAAGCCTCGGCCTGCGCTGGACGCTCAGCCATCCCATCACCGCAGCCATCCCGCCAGGAGACGAGCGCTACTTCCGCCTAGCGATGGACGTCGCCCAGAACTACAAGCCGCTTCAATCACACGAAGAACAGGCCCTGCTCTCAGGAGCACACGGCGCAGAACCAATCTTCCATCTCGGTAACGACGTTTAGGTGCGGGTGGGTGGCTCGTAAGTCTTTTCCCCAAAAACAATCGAGGGTGCCCCATCCTTGACGCGTACTTTGCGGCAAGGGTGGGAAACCACAAAAGCCAGATTGTTCTGTCTTTGCCCTTTCTACCCCAATCACCAAAACCCAAGTTACAATCTGAAAAATGCCCAATGGCTTAGTCCGTTACCAGAACTCAGGCCAATTCCACTTCATAACCTTCAGTTGTCACAGAAGACTCCCATTCCTCAACTCCGCCCACGCGTACAGCACCTTCGAACAGGAACTGGAACGTGTACGCAAGCGTTACGGTTTCGTCGTTGCGGGATACGTTCTGATGCCCGAGCACGTTCATCTACTGACCAACGAACCACCCATCTCCACTCTGTCCGTAGCTCTGCAGGCTCTGAAACAACAAACCTCGAAAAAGCTGAAACACCTATCCCAGCAACACCTATGGCAACCGCGTTACTATGACTTCAACGTATACACGGCAGCCAAGACAGTGGAGAAACTGAAGTACATGCACCGCAATCCGGTCCGACGCGGTCTGGTCGAGAAACCAGAAGACTGGCCATGGTCCAGCTACCGTCATTACGCGACCGGACAGGAAGGAACCGTTGAGATCGAGTCAGGATTGACAACCTGGAAACGCGAGCAGAAGGCAACGACGCCAAGTTGAGATCAGTGAATCCCACTCTTGCCGCAAAGTACGCGTCAAGGATGGGGCACCCAGAGTTGTGGTTGGGACGGGAAAACCGAAGGGCGGTGCACCCGGCACCGTCTAAATCTTCTGCGTGCCGAATCGGTCATCCATTGCTGGGTACTCGAAGCATAGCGCCGCCGTACCAAATGTCCAGTGGTCGGTCTGGGGATAAGTCTAATGAGGTTGAATACTGATTTGGCGGGTGGCCCCGGTCCCGGTGAAATCTCCAGTCCACGCTGAGGGTGTGCCCCGGGTCCCTCGCCGGGTGCCCCACATCTCGCATTTGAGATGTGGGACCAGATTCGTGCGCCGGGTGCCGGGTGCCCCATCCTTGACGCGTTCTTTGCGGCAAGGGTGGGATCCCCAAAAACTCGCGTTACGGTCTTTCAATTCCGGCAAGCGTCGAGTCAGCCAGCGTTGCGTAGAATTTGCCTCCATGAGCGCACAATAGGCAAGGACGGCGACCCGGAGCAGTCACGTCGCCAAGGTGAGAAATCTGAGTGACAAAAGGGACAAATAAGTGCGAAAAACCCGCCAAAAACGGCCATTTTGCGCCCCTTTAAACAAGCCTAACCATTATGGAATGTGAGGGATACACGCCAAAAACAAGTACCCCCTACCCCCCACCCCAAAAAACTCGTCACGATTCACCCTCTATTCGCCCCTAACCTCGCCAGTTTCACTTCAAATCGAGGTTCGCCTTTCCACCTCTCAACGGTATGGTCTTGCCTTTCCAGACAAACTCCCCCGTCAATCCCTCGGGAAGCTCGATCTCCGCATGGGTGACGCCACCGCTAACCGAATACTTCACATGAATAATTCCTTTGTCATGCGGATAACTCGCCTCAAGCTGGGTCAAATCGCCTAGATGCGGCGCAATCCGCACCGTCTGGAATCCCGGACTTCCCGGCCCAATCCCAGCCACCAGAGTCAGTAAGTCATAGGTCGGATGCGAAGTCCACGCATGAGCATCCGACCGCGTATCTCCCGGAGTTTCCGGCCAGGTCGTAAAACCCATCTTGAGAAAGCCGCGCCAGTCGCCCAGAGTCTTCAGGTAATCGTCGGCCATGCCTGCGTGGTCGAGCGCTCTGCCCAGGTAATAGCGAAAGTAGAAGCTGGCACCGATCAGCGGAGTAGTCTCGGCGAGCCCGAGCTGTTTTGCCTCCACCTTGCGCATCAAAGCGGGCTGGTCTTTCTTTGGAGCGACATCGTAGAGCACGGCCATCATGTTGGTGTGCTCGCTGAACATATCCTTGGCGGCATTATCGGCAAAGAGCCCCTTGGATGCGTCCCAGCACTGTGCCGTCACACCCTTCTTAGCCCGCTCCAGACGTGGCGTGTAGAGCGAGACATACTCCGGCGAGCCGAGATTCTTTTCAAGATCAATGGCGTCTTCCAATGCGCCGATATATTGCATCGTTGTCAGACAGCTCTCGTTATTGGCATCGTAAGAAGGGAAGTCTCGCTTGGTCTGCGTCTCGACCCAGTCCATAAAGCTCCACCAGGGAAGTTTGCCGAGCACGCCATCCGCATGTTGATAACTCGCAAACCACTCCAGCACCGTGCGCGTGCCGGGCAGGATACTCTTCACGAACTCCTTGTCCGGCCGGTACATGTAGTTATCGTGCAGCATTCCAATCCATAACAGCGAAAAGGTAGGAATGTACTGCGGCAGTTGCGACGGATAGCGGCTCGCCGTAATTCCCTCCGGAATCCGCGAGTCATTCAGCGCGCGAAGAGCCTGTCGCGGCAGACGGTCGTCTCCCGTCATGGCGTAAGTAATCATTGCCTGAATCCGTGTATCTCCGGCATATTGCAACTGCTCGTAGTAAGGGCAATCCATGTAAGTCTCATGAGCATCGAGCTGCGCCGTGTGCCAGCCAATCTCCCATATCTTCTGCAACTCCGGATCGCTGGAGCTAAACTGAGCCGCAACCTTAAACGGATAACCCGTAAAGTGAGCCTGCATTCCATCCAGAGTCAACGGATCATCCTGCGTCTCGACTTCGATATCCAGATAACGCCATGTTCGCCACCACAGCGGTTCAAAGGCACGGTGCTCGCCGCCGTCGGGATAAATCTCGTCTGTGATTCCAAGAGCCTGACGATTGCCGACCTCATTGCGATTGCCTTTGTGATGCTTTTCGTCGTACAAAGCCTCGGCATAAGTCAGGACGATATGCGAATGGTTGCCACCCGAGAAAGCCAGCTTCGGATACGCCGTCGTCTCTTCCGAACGGTCCAGCAGAATATGCACATGCGAATGCGCCGCGACAGTAATCGGCTGCTTCGGGAAACTATTGGCATTCTCAAGCGTAGTGCGCACCACATGCCCGGCGTCTTCCTCCTGATAAGCCATGTGCGGCAGCGTGTCCTGCACCAGCGCCCACGGAACGTCGGCCGTCACGCCATGCGAAGCGGCAATGCCGGCATTGGAGAAGACGTTCTCGCGCAATGCTCCAACAGCATGAACCCAGTGCGAACCGATCGCTCCGGCAGCATTCCAGCTCCAGTCGTACGCAGAGCCTTTCAAGCTATCTCCCCAACCGGAAGCGTAGTAATCCCAGCCACCGCCAGCTTTTCGTGGCAGAGGAACCTGCCCCGGCTCTCTCTCGACAAGCCAACTGCCGTTCGTATTCACTGCGGTCTCAGCCTCTGTATCGCCCTCCACCAGAAAGGCTGTTCGCTCGCTGATCTGCGCTACCGGCGCATAGATGCCATAGTTCCAAACTGTAGCCGCCAGCGTGTTCGTGCCGGTCTTGAGCAGCGGCGCCAGGTCGAAGGTCTCATACCGCCAATGCGCCAGGTCACCGCGCGCCGGACCATCCCCGACACGCTCCCCGTTCAGATACAGCACAAATCGGTTGTCCGCGCTCACGTGAATCACGAAATGGGCGGGAACCGCCGTCAGATCCAGAGACTTCTTGAAGTGCAGCGTGATTGGCTCCCGCAGCGGCGCCGTCGGATGGCTGATCCATTGCGCCTTCCAGTGGTCGCGCACGGGAGACGGAGTCATTTGCGATTGCGCAGGAGTTGCGGAAACGAAAATCGCGGCCAGTGACAGAAATACGAAACCGACGCTCAGAAGCAGGGAAGAGGTACAGCGATGCAAGCGGCGCTCGCGCAAAATGAATCTCCTATGGATGAGATTTCAGGCCAGTTGCGTAGCTTTGCAGTTGGCCCGAATTAGTGTACTCGAAAATATATGTCTATTGAATTTACTTTAATCGGCTTTCGACGCTCAAATCAGCAGTAGGCGCTAAATGCGTCCCGCCGCCCGCAAAGCGTGAATTTCGTCGTCGGTAAATACGCGTGAGCGGATCAGAAAGCGGACGCCTTCCGAGTTTTCGAGCGAAAACATCCCACCGCGCCCCGGCACCACATCGAGGATAAGCTGCGTGTGCTTCCAATATTCGAACTGGCTTTTGCTCATAAAGAAGGGAACATCGTCAACCGAGCCGAGCTGAACATCCGAATCTCCGGTCAGGAATTCGTTGCGCGGATAGCACATCGGCGAACTGCCGTCGCAGCAGCCGCCGGACTGATGAAACATCAGGTCTCCGTACCGAGCGCGCAGCTTCCGGATCAGTTCCACGGCCTGTTCGGTCGCCAGCACCTGCACGGGTAAAGCCTGCTCAGTCACAGTTTCTGAATCAGTCTTGTATTCCATGATGCGCCCCGATTTTCACTTCAATGCAACACAGAAGGGTAGCACGGCAGCGATGCGCCTGTTTGGCGAGGCCTCCACTTTATGAAAGCGGCCCGAGAGCGATACCATTCGAAAGAACTCATGCTGCAAGAGGAGCTTACCCGTCTCGAAACCTATGACATTCCCGACCCTGCTCGTTCTGGCCGCTGGTATCGGCAACCGTTATGGTGGACTGAAGCAAATCGATCCGGTTGGCCCATCTGGCGAATCGATTCTCGACTACTCGATCTATGACGCCATCCGCGCCGGCTTCGGCAAGGTCGTCTTCGTGATTCGCAGGGAGATTGAGCAGCCGTTCAAGGCGCGCTTCGGCGAGAGCTTTCAAGGCCGGATCGCGGTCGATTACGTCTTTCAGGAACTCGGTCATCTGCCACCCGGATTCTCCGTGCCTGCTGGGCGGACCAAGCCGTGGGGCACGGCGCAAGCGGTCCTCATGGCTGCGGGAGCAATTGAGCAGCCGTTCGCGGTCATCAACGCGGATGATTTCTATGGAGCGGAAAGCTATCGCGTCATGGCACAACATTTGCAGGCGGGTACACCGGATTACGCGATGTTGGGTTACGTTCTGCGCAACACGCTCTCTGATTATGGAGCGGTAGCGCGCGGTGTGTGCCGGGTTAGCAGCGACGACTGTCTGGAGAGCGTCACAGAATCGATAGGCATTGAACGGGAAGGAATGCATGCTCGCAACACGGACGGCGAAGGTCACGTGACACGAATGACCGGAGACGAAGTGGTTTCGATGAACTTCTGGGGATTTACGCCGCGTGTATTTGGACAGCTGCAGGAACAGTTTCGAGAGTTTCTTGAAGAGAATGGCTCGGATCTAAAGTCGGAATGTTACCTTCCCAATGCGGTGAATAACTTGATTCTTGCCGAGGAGACGCGAGTAAAGGTCTTGCATACAAGGGAAGCCTGGTTTGGCGTCACCTATCGCGAAGACCATCTCCGCGTCGTCGAGAACATTCGTGGCCTCATCTGCGACGGTTATTATCCGAAGAGACTTTGGTCATGAGCAATGATTGCAATATCGGCACTGTCGCCGGCAAATTTCAAGTTTGCGGCGAATTTATTTTTGCCACGCCCTGCGGCAGCGGCCACATCAACGACACCTGGTGCGCGACGTTTACGCAAGTGGGCAAGCCGGTGCGCGTCATCCTGCAGCGCATCAACCATAAGATCTTCAGGAATCCCGTTGCTCTCATGGAAAATATTGAGCGCGTGACCGCACATCTCGCCACGCAGGAGTCCGGCCATCCTGACCGTCAGCGCCGGGCGCTCAGGCTTGTTCCAGCGCGCGACGGCCGCTCGTGGTCTGTTGATGCGGAGGGATATTATTGGCGCGCATACGGCTTCATTGAAGGCGCAAGAACTTACGACGTGGTCGAGTCTTCGGAGCAGGCCTATCAGGCCGCCAAAGCCTTCGGGCGATTCCAGCAGCTACTCGCCGACCTGCCGGTCCCGCGTCTGCACGACACTATCCCTGACTTCCACCACACAGCCAAACGATTCGCGGCGCTGGAACAGGCCATCGCAGCGGACGCGGCGGGCCGCGCTATTCTTGCTCAATCTGAGATAGCTTTCGCGCTCGCGCGCAAACCCATCACAAGCGTCCTGCTCGACGCCAACCTACCGGAGCGCGTCACGCATAACGACACCAAATTCAATAACGTGATGCTCGATGACTTGACCGGCGAAGGCATCTGCGTGATCGACCTCGACACAGTCATGCCTGGGCTTGCACTCTACGACTTTGGCGACATGGTGCGCACTGCCACAAGCCCCGCTGCGGAAGACGAACGGGATCTCTCAAAGGTGACGATGCAGTTCCCCATGTTCGAAGCATTGCTCCGAGGCTATCTTGCATCGGCGGGCGCGTTTCTTACGAAGGATGAGGTTAGTTATCTTGCGTTCTCAGGGAAGCTCATCACATTCGAGATGGGCATCCGCTTTCTTGCGGATTATCTTGCCGGTGACACTTATTACAAAGTGCATCGTGACGGCCACAACCTTGATCGCTGCCGCACTCAGTTCAAGCTCGTTGCATCCATTGAGCAACAGGAATCAGAGATGAATCGCCTGGTGATGACGTTGATGTCGCGATAGAGAAATTCTGCTTAATGGCAAACCAGTTGCGAGCGAACATCTTGTTACCTGCGACTTCGATGTCATGCATGATGTCGTCATGCGAAATCGAAATGCCAATGCAGCGTCGAGTGTTATATAAAGCGAAGCATGAATCGCCGCAGCTTTCTTCGCGCCACAGCCTGCGCGTCTGCTGGAGTTATCGCTGGAGTACGCACAGCCTTTGCCGCGGATGCAGAGATCGAGATCACTCTTCCAAAAGCCGGCGAGGAAGCTGGCCCACAGGTCAGTCCCAAGATCAGTCCCAATCTGTACGGTCATTTCATCGAGCATCTGGGCGGCGTTATCTACGACGGCATCTGGGTGGGACGCGACTCGAAGATTGCCAATATCGACGGCATCCGCAGGCAGTTCGTCGACGATATGAAGCGCATTGGCGCGCCTAATCTTCGCTGGCCGGGCGGTTGTTTCGCAGACGGCTATCACTGGCGCGATGGCATCGGCGAACCTGCAAAGCGGCCTCGCACGTATAACTACTGGCAGGCCAGCATGCCCGCAGGCTATGACCACACGGAGAACAATGAATTCGGCATTCACGAGTTCATGCATCTCTGCCGATTGACCGGAGCGGAACCATATCTCGCGGCAAACATGGCCTCCGGCTCGCCGCGTGAGTTTCACGATTGGGTGCTCTATTGCAATGCGCCGGTGGGCACTGTTTCTCTAGCCAGCGAACGCGCTGCCAATGGCGATCCTCAGCCCTTTGGCGTGCGCTGGTGGGGAGTCGGCAACGAGTCCTGGGGTTGCGGCGGAGACATGTCGCCACAGGAGTATTCGGCGCTCTACCGCCGCTTCGTCACGCAGTTTCCGGCCTACGATCCGAAGCCGTTTCTTGTAGCCGTGGGTCCGCGCGGGCACTCCAAAGATCTCGATCTGGGATGGACAAACGGCTTTTTCGAAACGATGCAGGATGGTCATCGCTCCCTGGTCGATGGTCTGTCGGTGCATTTCTATACCGACTTCCGGAACTCGCACGAGAGGGTATCGACTTTCGATGCGGCCGGCTGGTACGACGTCATTCGCGAAGGCGCGCGCATCGAAACTGTGATCGAGCAGCACTGGGCCGCGATGGGGAAGTATGATGCCACGCACCATACCAGACTGGTTGTGGACGAGTGGGGCGTCTGGTATCCCAAAGGCGAGGAGATTGCGCCGAACTATCTGCTCAGCCAGCCGCTGACGCTTCGCGACGCGCTGCATACTGCCGTCACGCTGGATATCTTCAATCGTCATGCCGATAAGATAGCCATGGCCAACGTCGCGCAGACAATCAATTGCCTGCATTCGCTGTTTCTCGCAAAAGGCGATCGCTATGCGCGCACTCCGGCTTTCCACGTCTTTGAAATGTACCGCGGGCATATGGGTGCTCAACTCGCGCCAATGCATATCCGCTGCGAGGAGCTGAAAGTTCCATCCCGCGATGGATCGGCGAGGATGCCGGGTCTTTCTGGCTCTGCTTCGATCAAGGATTCGATCAAAGAAAAGAAGGTGACCGTAACCCTTACCAACCCATCTTTGGATTCAGCGATTGCATCCCATCTTCGTCTGACCAACGGCAGTGTTGCCGGAGGCCGGGCGAGAGTATTAACACACGCGGAGATGACCGCCAGTAACACGCTCGACCAGCCTGATAAAGTAACGCCAGTTGATCTGCCGGTGAATGTCCGCACTGGCAGGATTGAGATATCCATTCCTCCGCGCTCGGTCGTTGCGCTCGAACTGGAACTCATCTAGTCGACAACGCGCAGTAAGAAATGAAGCAATGACTTAGGCGAGATTGAGGAGATATAACTAGAAACGGTTACCTCAAATCAAGAAATGGGTCACTGCCTCGAACCCTTGGCAGCGACCCACTTATTTCCTGGAATTGGTGCGGCGACCTTACATGCCACTCTGGCTGGCTTGATCGGTATGCACGATGCGATAGGTTGTGCCGCCTCTCGACCACACGAGCAACAGCATGTCCTTGCCGGCAGGTGCAGCGTGTACTTCGCTGGCAAACTTGTCCGCATTCTGCACCGGATGGCGATTGACTTCCAGAATCACGTCGCCGGGAGCAAGGCCAGCGTCCTCAGCCGGACTCGCCGGGCGAACGCTCTGAATTGCAGCGCCGTTGACCTGATTTGGAATGTTCAACTGTTGCCGGATTTCAGGCGTAAGATCATTGACCGATACGCCGAGCCTCACGCCGTGCTGCGAAGAAGACTCAGAGTTATCGGCCACTTCCGTGTTGTTGTGGAACTCTCCGACCTTGACCTGAAGCGTCTGAGGCTTTCCATCGCGCAGGATACCCAGCGAAATCGTGTTGCCCGGAGCAACCTCGCTCACAGCAACCTGTAGCGAGCCGCCATTGACGATTTTGTTTCCGTTGAGTTCGCGCAGCACGTCGCCACTCTTGATACCGGCGCGGCCTGCGGGCGAGTCAGGCGTCACCTGGCTGACAATGGCTCCGGTCGCATCGGGAAGGTTGAAGAAAGTGGCATTCTCGGGGGTTACATCGTTCATGCTGATGCCCAGATAGCCGTGATGTACTGTGCCATCCTTGATCAGCGCCTCAGCCGTCGCGCGCACGATCTGCGAGGGAATCGCAAAGCCCGCGCCTGCAAAGGAACCGCTGCTCGAAATGATGAAGGTGTTGATGCCAACCAGTTCGCCGTGCGCGTCGACCAGCGGACCGCCCGAGTTACCCTGATTGATCGCCGCGTCGGTCTGGATATAATCGCCGGGCTTGCGCGGATCATCGGAGTAAGGGTTGGGGCGGTTGAGTGCGCTGATAATGCCGCGCGTTACCGAGAACTGGAAGTAGCCGAAGGGACTGCCGAAGGCGAGCACGGACTGTCCTGGGTGTAGTTTCGTCGAGTCGCCCCACGCGATGCTGGTCAGATTTTTCGCGTCGATCTTGATCACGGCGAGATCGGTCAGCTTGTCGGTTCCGATGAGCTTGGCGGGCAGGACCCGGCGGTCATTCAGAGTCACGCGAATCTGCATGGCGCCCTGCACCACGTGGTTATTGGTGACAATGTAGCCATCCGGCGAGATGATGATTCCGCTGCCGATTCCGTGCTCGATCTGCGGTTGCTGGGGCATCCTCTGGCCACCGCCGAAGGGTCCAAAAAACTGCTGCAATCCTGGCGGAATCGCGCCCTGAGGGACACCGGAATCCTCATCGTCGCCGGTATTCTGGTCGGGCGTCATTCGCGATGTCACGGAGACATTTACGACGGCTGGCGTGACGCGAGCGGCGACGGCCTCGACTGCGTTGTCCAGTGCAACCAGAGACGAAACACTGTTGTCGTCCATGGGTGCTCCACCAAAGCTCGCGGCGTGAACGTGGTTATGGCCGATCATGAATGGAATGGTGAGGACAAGTGCGGCTGCGCCTCCAATCGGGAGAGCAAACCGCTTTGCCTTTACGACTAATGAATTAGTTGATGCTGACATGGCGACCTCGTGATGGGTGATTGTTGATGTTTACAGTTGAATGACCAGCCAGCCGCCGCGAACAGGCATTGCAGCTGCAGGAGTCAATGACGTGGCAGGAATAACTCGGAAAATCAGCCGGGTGACCGTCACCTGGCTTGTAGGCTTGACGTTGGCCTGATTGCCTGGTTGCCCGGCTGTGTTGTCGGGCTGCGGACCGTCGGTGCCGATACTCGGTGCTTCGCTCGCATTCGCGAAGTCCACTTCTTCCCAGGTGGTCAGAACTACCCAGCTCTGTTGCTGGGATTTTTGGGGCTCTGAAGTAGCACTATCCGGAATCTGGGCCTTCAACAATTCCTGACTTGGCTCGTGACTTGATTCGGTCCGGGCAAGGCTGCCCGGAGGAGCCAACGCAGACAGTTTTCTTGTCGATGCTGTCTGGTTAGCCTCGCGATCCAAAATCGGAGCAGAATCGGTTTCGGCGAATGAATCCGAATCGCGAACCGGCATCGTGGCCTTCAGCTGCGTCATATATGGCCTGTTCGATGACGAAGCGACGGCGGGCATAGCGCGCAACGTGTGCATCGGGCCGGCAAGAGCCGTATTTATCAGTCGCGGTGAGCGCGTATGCATTGCCATGTCCGAATGGGCAGTTTCAGGCAAATGTTCGGGAGTGAAGGCGACCAGTTGCGGGCAGCGCGCCAGTTCAACCGACCCAAATCCAAGGCCGCAGGCAAGGGCAGCGAGGACGCTGCGCGCCGCCAGCGGTCGCAGCATTTGTTTGCGCTGCAGGATGCTGTGCACGCGATGCGCAAGCTCTGGCCGCCGCTGCCAGGCTCCCAGCGAGAGAGCTTCCGCCATCCGCCGCATGCCATGCTCGGCCAGTCCCGTCAGGCATGCGGCGTACGCTTTGGGTGCACGCGTCACCCGGATGACGGCCTCATCGCAGGCCATCTCGCGTGCCAGGCAGAGCTGCCGCTCCATCCAGAGAAGTACGGGATTCAGCGGAAAGACCACCAGACTGAGCTTTTGCAGCAGATTCGTCCAGTCGTCGCCGCGGCGCAGGTGTTCGGTCTCATGCAGCAGGATCTGGTCCAGTTCTCCAACAGTCAGCCGCGAGAATAGCCATTCCGGAATAAGAATGCGCGGCGAAAGAAAGCCGATAACGCTTGGGCGATCCAGTTCGGTGGTGGTGCATACCTGGATTTCTCTGCGACCCCGAAGTCGAACCGGCTTTGCCAACTCGACTTCGTTCAAGGCGATTGGTGCTGCGTGTTTCCACAGCTTGCGCAGGCGAATCGAGTGGATCGCCAGATCGACGGCGCGGTAGAGCGAAGCTGAAATCCAGAGCAAAGCAATTGCCGTGCTCCATCGAATATCTAGTTGAAGCAGAGGTTTTGGCGCGCTGATCGCAAGCCGGACTGCCGCGTGTGTGGCTTGTGTAGTTGGCGCCGCCGCGAAGCGCAAGACGAGCGGTAGAAAGGGAAGCGCAATCACCGCGAGGAAGCCCGCAGTCCAGACTGCAAACCGCAACGACGCGGAGATCCGGCTCGAGAGCTTGAGGCAGACGGTCAAGAATGCAGCAACAACTGCTCCCTGCCAGATCGCCGTGACCAGAAACGCTCCTGCAGCTTGAGAAATAACCGGCGAAACCGCAAACAGGGAATCCCGCACTGTCATGAGTGTGTTCATCCAATCGGCCACGGTATTTCCGCCTATGAGCATTGCGCTACGCCCCTTCCAGTCCGTCTTCGGCGGCGCTGTTGATCGCCTCCCTCAGCCGCTGTAGTTCCTGAGGGGAAATCTCACCATCGCCGAGAAGCGAGAGAAGCAGGCGCTCCCGCGAGTTCCCAAAGAACCGGCTCAGTACATGCTTCACCTCAGAGCGGCTAGCCTCGTGCTCCGCGACACAGGCGCGATAGACAAAGGCCCGGCCCTCCTGGCGATGGTCCACGTAGCCCTTTTGCTCCAGGATGCGCACAGTTGTCAGAACCGAATTGTAAGCAAGAGTTTCGCCGTCCGGCATCGCGGCAACCAGGTCAGTGACCGCCGACTCGCCTCGCTGCCAGAGAATCTTCATGAGTCTCAGCTCGGCTTCGGTTAGCGTGATGGATTTTTTCGGCGGCATATACGGTGCCCGGACCCCTCAGGGAACGCTCTCGACCGGGAGAGCAGCTCTGTAGGAATAGACTAGCAACTAAAGGATTAGTTAGCAAGTGCCGTGAAGTCTTTCAAACTGATGGAGCAGTCCGCGGAATTTCGGTCTGAATTTTTGCTCATAGATAAGTTCATACATATCAACATATCCGGTCTGTGCGGTAGGCTTGTGCTCATGATTACAGGACTTCGCGGAGCACAAATGTCAGGCAACGGACAGGTTCAGTCGCTGGAATCCTCAAACGCGCGCAGATTTTTCCCGGTGGCTGTGAGCGCCTGTCTGCTGACAGTAGCCCTTTTCGGCCCATTACGCGGGGTGAGTGAGGCTCTGGTCGGGAACCGGCAATCCGACTCAGCCAGCGAACTCAAAATCGCCGATCTGGGCCAGTGCAAACTCGAAAACGGCCAGATCATCGAAGACTGCCGCGTAGGCTACCGCACCTTTGGCCATCTCAATGCTGCCGCGGACAACGCCGTTCTGATGCCCACCTGGCTTTATGGAACAAGCAGCGATCTGGTTTTCCTTTTTGGCAATGGCTCCTCACCCCAACACCTGATCGACGCCAGCCGGTTCTTCGGTATCGCCATCGATGCGCTCGGCAATGGCGTATCGTCGTCGCCCTCCAATAGCCCTCGCCAGCACGGCACCGCATTTCCCGTCTATACCCTCCGCGACAGCGTTCACGCGGAATACCGGGTCGTGACCGAGGTTTTGCATCTGAAGCACCTGCATGCCCTTGTCGGTCTGTCGATGGGCGGCGAGCAGACCTTCGATTGGTCCGTGATGTATCCCAATTTCTTCGATCTCGCTGTTCCGATCCTCGGCACTCCTCGCATGACCAGCTACGATCTACACGTGAAACAGATCATGGTCGAGTCCATCGTCGGCGATCCTACCTACGCCAACGGCCAATACACTGTGGAACCCGCCTTGAAACTCGCAAATCTCTTTGGTTCCCTCGTCGTGACCAGCCCCGAATATCGCAATCGCGAAACCCCGCTCGACAAACTCCCAACCTTTCTCGCTCAGGCCGAAGCCCCATTATCGATTGACGCCAACGACCGGGTCTGGCAGCTTCGTGCCATCATGCAGCAGAATGTCGTCGGAGCCCGTTCCCTGGCGGAGGCGGCACGCTCAACTCCCGTCCATTTTCTGGTCATTGTGAGCGCGGAAGACCACCTGGTCAATCCCCAGGCCGCACTGGATTGGGCCGCTGTGACCGGCGCTCCAACCTATATATCGCATGGCTCATGCGCCCATCTGATCATGTCGTGCGACGCGGAGGCGGTCTCCACCCGCGTACGGGCCTTCCTCGTCACCGGTAAATTGCCCTGATCCAAATGCTGCACCGTTACCAAAGGCGTATCAAAGGCGATTTTGGCCTGGCCGGTATTCCGCCGCGTTGCAACAATTTCCGCCCCTGAACGTCTTCTGAGCAGGCTCGTCGACGGATACCTGAAGTTCTGTTCCGGTCATTAAATGGTATGCCGTCTTATCTGTTGACACGACAGCACCCGCAATTGCACACTAAAAGCAATTCAGTTAGCGGTATGGAGGTTCATAATGCGAGACACCCCACCCCAGGGGACGTATAAGGTTCAGGCTTTGGACAGGGCTTTTGCGGTGCTCGATCTGCTCGGCGAGAGCGACGTTCCTCTCGGATTAGCGCAGGTTGCGTCCTCCCTGGCCTTGCACAAGAGCACAGCGCATCGTTTTCTTATGGTCCTCGAGCGCCACCACATGGTCGAGCGCACTGTGAATGGCAAGTTCCGTCTCGGACTGCGTCTCTTCGACTTCGGTAATCGCGCTATCGAGCAGTACGATCTCCGCGACCGCGCCCAGCCTCACTTGCGCAGGCTGGTCAGCGAGACCGAGGAAACCGCCCATCTTTGCATTCTGGAGCAGGCGCACGTCATTTATCTCGACAAGATCGAACCCGCCCGCTCCGTGCGAATGATCACACGCGTTGGCGCCAGCAACCCGGTACATTGCACCTCAGTCGGCAAGGCCATTCTCGCCTTCCTTCCCGAGGAGAGGATCGCTGATGTCATCCGGCGCACAAAGTTCGAGCGTTTCACGCATCGCACCATCGGCACGCCGGAGGCGCTGCGTACGGAGATCGAAAAGACCCGTCGCCGCGGCTACGCAGTCGACGATGAGGAACTCGAAGAAGGGCTGCGCTGCATCGCCGTCCCTGTTCTGGATGCACAGCGGCTCCCGGTCGCGGCCGTCAGCGTCTCCGGACCATCCTTCCGCGTTACAGCGCAAAAGCTGCCCTCGATCGCCAACCACTTGCTGCAATGCGTGCGTGGCATCTCGATGGACATGGGTTTTGTCTCGTCTGCGCGCAGCGCACGTCCGAGCAGCCTGAGCGCGTAAGCGGTCCGCTGCGATTCTCGGAAGTATATGGTGTTGCCACGGCCGTCGCTGGTCTGGCAACACTATATAGGCGCGACGGGCGTCGACTGTTGATTCAGACTCTATTTCTCAATAGCGAGCTTGCCCAGCTTCTTTGACACATCCGCCGGAGTCGGGAGCTGGGTGTGATCCCAACCGCCTCCCAATGCCTCGATCAACTGGACCGACGCCGTCATTTGCTGAATATGCAGGCTGGCCAGCGATTGCTGATTGGAAAGCAGAGTCGTCTGTGCTGTGACCACATCGACGTATGGATCGATCCCGGTATCGTAGCGCCCGGTCTCAAGCTCGACAAACTTCTGCGCCGAGTCCACAGCCTGTTGCTCCTGCTTTATCTGCTGCGAGAGAATACGCACCGCAGCGAGGTTGTCTTCGACCTGTTGAAATGCGGTCAGGACAGTTTGCCGGTAGCTCGCAACGTCGGCATTGTAGGTGGCAATATACTGATTCACCGTGGCCCGGCGCAGGCCAGCGTCGAAGAGAGTTTCGCTTGCCGCCGGACCAACAGACCAGAACCGGCTCGGCCAATCAAGCAGGTGCGAGATCGTTGAGCTTTCAAGGCCACCTTCCGCGCTCAGAGTGAGGTTTGGATAGAAAGCGGCAACTGCAACCCCGATCTGAGCATTCGCCGATGCCATCGCTCGCTCAGACGCCGCAATATCGGGCCGTCGTTCAAGCAATTGTGATGGTACCCCAACCGGAATGGGCGGCGGCGTTGCCGTCAAAGCTTTGACGGGAATTGTAAAGCTCGATGGATTGGCGCCAATCAGCATCGCGATTGCATGTTGATCCTGGGCGCGGGCCACGCCCAGATTGGTCAGCGCAGACTCGGCCGTGTGCAGCGTATTCTCCGCTTCGACAACCGTAATCTGGTCCACAACCCCAGTCTGGTATCCAGACTGGGCAATGTCGAGGGCCTTTTTGTCTGCGTCCACGGTGTTCTGAAACAAAGCCTCCAATGCATCCTGTCCGCGGATTTCGAAATAGACCTCGGCCAAGGTTGCTTGTTCCGTCAGGCGTTCGTTTTCAAGGTCAGCCGCACTTAGTTGTGCGTTGTACTGCATCTCGCGAATCGTGTTGCGAACCCGGCCCCACAGATCGGGTGCCCATGACGCCGTCACGGGAAGGGAAGTAATCGAAGACTGCGCGCCGCCGGTAAAATTACCGTTTGCCGTGGTACCCAGGTTGCCCGACGCGCGCGACCGCGTAAAGTTGGGCGAAGTCGTCAATGTCGGATAGAGCTGCGCGTGTGCCTGTGCAATCAGCGTGCGCGCTTCCATGAAGTTCTCGAAGAACACCTTGATGTTCTGGTTGTCGATATTCAGTTTGTCTTCGAGATCGTTCAGCTCAGGCTCGTTGTAAATTTCCCACCACTTACCGCGAAGCATCGCATCCTGCGGTTGCGCGACCTTCCAGCCGTCCGAGTCCTGGAACTGCGTTGGAGACTCCTTGTAAGCAGCGGGAGGCGCCTGCACCGTGGCGGCGGGCGCGTTGTACTTGGGGCCGACCCGGCATCCTGCCAGAACCAGCATTGCCATTGCCGGGATGATTGCAACTTTGAAACGGAAGCTTGTCATAACTTGTACATCCGTGACCCTTGGGATCAGTAGCGGTTCAAATCAGTCTGCCGCGGAAGGCGTTGGTCCGTCCGCGTGAAATGTATCACGTTCCTTGCCCAGCATCCTTAAGCGGATACGGTCAAACGTGAGGTAAACAACTGGCGTAGTGTACAGCGTGAGCAACTGGCTGAAGATCAGACCGCCGACAATCGTAATTCCAAGTGGCCTGCGTAACTCTGATCCAGTGCCGGTTCCGAAGGCAAGAGGCAAAGCGCCAAAAAGCGCAGCCATCGTGGTCATCAGAATCGGCCGGAAGCGCAGCATGCACGCCTCAAAGATTGCGTCCTCCGTCGACATACCTCCGTCTCGCTCAGCCTGCAATGCAAAATCGATCATCATGATGGCATTCTTCTTGACAATGCCGATCAGCAGGACAATTCCGATAATGGAGATGATATTTAGATCGACGTTGAAAAGCATCAAGGCCAACATTGCGCCCACGCTGGCCGAAGGCAATGTGGAGATGATTGTCAGTGGATGCACCAGGCTCTCGTACAGAATTCCAAGAACGATATATACCGCCAGCAACGCGGTCAGCACCAGAAGCGGCTCGGTTCCGAGGGATTGCTGATACGCTTGCAGAGTTCCGGCGAAGAAGCCATGGATGGTAGAAGGCGTACCCAACCGCTGCTGCATCTGTTCGATGGCGAGCGTCGCTTCGCTCATCGAAACACCAGGCGCAAGATTGAATGAGACTGTCACCGATGGAAATAGCCCGGTGTGATTCAGAGCCAGCGGCGTTGTCGTTTCATGATTCTTCGAGAGGGTAAACAGCGGCGTATTGCCGCTTGCCGTAGTACTGCTGCTGCCCGTCGGATGGAAGTAGATATTCTTCAGCCCATCAGGGTTCTGCCAGTAGGGAGGCGCAACCTCCAACACGACATAGTACTGATTGAGCTGTGTGTAAATCACTGATACTTCTGACTGTCCAAACGCGCTGTACAGCCCTGTATCCAGAGATTGCGATGTCTGGCCGAGTCTTGCCGCGGTCGTTCGGTCGAAGTTGACAAATTCGTCGAGACCGCCATTCTGCTGGTCCGAATTCACGTCCTGCAAGCCAGGCAGCTTCTTCATTTCCGTGAGCAGGCGTGGCCCCCAGAACTGCAAGTCGGTCAAATTGTCCGCTTGAATCGTGTACTGATAGAGTGCATTGCTTGATCGTCCGCCGATGCGAAGGTCTTGAGCTGCCTGCAGAAACGCAGATGCCACGGGCAGACGATTTAACTTCGGGCGTATGCGATTGATAATCTCGGGAGCACCGATCTTGCGCTCATTCAACGGCTTCAGCGAAATAAAAATGAACCCGGTGTTGGTTGCGCCACCGCCGCCGGTAAAGGCGACCACGTTTTGCACTGCAGGATCGCTTTTGATCACACCTGCCAGTTGCCGAATGGCGTCGTTCATCGCAGGGAACGAAGAATCCTGTGGGCCTTGCACACCGCCTGCGAGTATGCCTGTGTCTTGTTGCGGGAAAAACCCTTTGGGAATCTTCAGAACAATCACTACATTCAGGACAATCACGAGGAAGAGCACCGTGAGCGTCAACACTGAGTTGTCCAGTACCCAGTGCAGGCTGCGCCGATAGATCGACAAGACCCAGTCGAAGAATCGGTCCGTCGCGAGGTACACGCGCCCATGCTTTACCTTTGCTTCATGCTTCAGAAGATGCGCGCACATCATCGGCGTCGTTGTGAGCGAGATCACCATCGAAACCAGAATCGCGGTCGAAAGCGTGATAGCAAACTCGCGGAATAGCCGACCTACGATGCCGCCCATTAAGAGAATGGGAATGAATACGGCGATGAGCGAAATGCTGATCGAGAAGACGGTAAAGCCGATCTCCTTTGCGCCCCTCAGGCTCGCGGCAAACGGGTCCATGCCTGCTTCCAGATGCCGCGTGATGTTCTCCATGACCACGATCGCATCGTCGACGACGAAGCCGGTCGAAATGGTGAGCGCCATCAGGGACAAGTTGTCGATGCTGAAGCCGAGCAGGTACATCACTGCAAACGTTCCAATCAACGAGACTGGAACCGCAACTGCTGGAATCAGTGTTGCCCGGCCGTTGCGCAAAAAGATGAAGACGACGACTATGACAAGCCCAATCGAAACGATGAGAGTTCTTTCGACGTCGCTTACCGAGGCTCGGATCGTGATCGTCCTGTCCTGCACAATCGTGATATCGATGCCTTGCGGGATGGATGCCTTGATGGACGGCAACTGTGCGCGTATGAGATCGACAGTATCAATGATGTTGGCGCCGGGCTGGCGGAAGATGATGAGCATCACCGCGCGTTTCCCGTTCAGATAACCCCCAGCGCGGACATTTTGGGTCGAGTCGATTACATCGGCAACATCCGATAAGTGAATTGCAGCGCCATTGTTATATCCGACAATGAGCGGTTTGTAGTCCACCGCATGAGATATCTGATCATTCGCAATAATATCGGCGGTCGTATTGCCGTCCGAGATCTGACCTTTGGCCAGATCGGAGTTTTGCACGCTCAGGAGCGCCTGAACGTCGGCCATCGTAAGTCCGTAGCTCGCGAGCTTGGTCGGGTTTACTTCAACCCGCACCGAAGGCAACGCGCCGCCGCCGACATTCACCTGTCCCACCCCTTGAATCTGCGACAGCTTTTGCTGGATCACTGTAGACGCAGAGTCATACATTTTGTCAGGGCCATACTTGTCCGACGTCAGGCCGAGAATCATGATCGGAGAATCGGCTGGATTCACCTTTCGGTAAGTCGGATTTGCGGGTAAGTTTGCAGGCAGATAGGTACGTGCCGCGTTGATTGCAGCCTCGACGTCACGCGCGGCTCCGTTGATATCGCGGCTCAAGTCAAACTGAATTGTGATTGAAGTAGTGCCCAGACTGCTTGCCGACGTCATTTCCGTGACGCCGGCAATATGTCCGAACTGGCGCTCGAGAGGCGTAGCAACCGAGGAGGCCATGATTTCCGCACTGCCTCCCGGAAGGCTTGCGCCAACCGAGATCGTCGGAAAATCAACCTGAGGCAACGGAGAGACCGGCAGCACCTTGAACGCAATTGCACCGGCGATCGCAATGGCGATCGTAAGCAGCGTAGTCGCTACTGGCCGATGAATAAAAGGTGCGGAGAGATTCATATCTGCTCCGCTGTTTGCGGCTCACCGCTGTTGTGCGCAGGTTTCGGCTTGCGCGAGAACCGGTGTCCGATATTGTCAAAGAAGATGTAGATCACCGGCGTTGTGTACAGCGTCAGTACCTGGCTGACAAGCAATCCGCCGACCATCGAGATTCCAAGAGGCCTGCGCAACTCCGAACCAATTCCTGTGCCGAATGCCAGCGGGATACCGCCGAGCAGAGCAGCCATCGTCGTCATCATAATCGGGCGGAAGCGAAGCAGACATGCCTGGTAAATTGCATCCGTCGCGCTCAGCCCTGAACCGCGCTCCGCTTCCAGCGCGAAGTCGACCATCATGATGCCGTTCTTCTTCACAATGCCAATCAACAGCACAAGACCGATAATCGCCACCACGCTCAAGTCCTGATGAAAAATAATCAGCGAGAGAAATGCGCCGACTCCCGCCGAAGGAAGCGTGGAAAGAATCGTGATGGGATGAATGAAGCTCTCGTAGAGAACGCCAAGAACGATGTACACAGTCACCAGCGCGGCCAGGATCAGGAGCGGCATATTCGAAAGCGAGTTGCGGAAAGATGCCGCAGTGCCTTGAAAATCAGCCTGCAGGCTTTGCGGCATGTGCATGTCCTTCTGCACCTTGTTGATCGCCGTAATGGCTCCGCCCAGCGCAGCATTGGGCGCAAGATTAAACGAAACAGTGATCGCAGGGAATTGACCCTGGTGGGAAATTGAGAGCGGCTCCGTGGTGGTCTCGAAGTGCGAGAAGGCACTGAACGGCACTTCGCTGCCGATCGTAGAACTGGTAGTGCCCGCGGAGTTTGCTCCACTGTTTGTTGCGGTGGTGGTGGTCGAAGCCAGCGCGTTTACAGGAGGCGACAGCGTGTTCGCCGAGGGCGTGAAAAGGGCGGACGATGTGAGCGCATTCGATCCAGCGGATGTCGATCCGGCCGAGGAGGTCGACGAAGCCGCTGCACCGCTCGTTCCTGACGAAGAACCGCTCCGAATATAGAGATGATTCAGCATATTCGGGTCGCGCTGGAACTGCGGCTCGCTCTCCAGCACAACGTGATACTGGTTGAGCTGTGTGTACATCGTGTTGATTTGCCGCTGACCGAAGGCGTCATACAACGTGTTGTCGATTGTTGTAGGCGCCACGCCAAGCCGGGACGCTGTGACTCGATCGATCACCAGAGATACCGCGAGCCCTCCCAGCTGCTGATCGGTTGCAACGTCTTCCAACTCGGGCAATTGTTTTAGACGCGTCACAAAGCGCGCAGCCCAATCGTTGAGTTCGTTTTGATCCGGGTCTTCGAGTGTGTATTGGTATTGCGTGCGGCTGACGCGATCGTCGATCGTGATGTTTTGCACCGGCTGCATGAAGAGCTGAATATCTTTCACATCAGCCAGCTTGGTTTGAAGCCTGCGGATAACATCCGAGGCGCTCAACTTGCGATCTTCCAAGGGCTTGAGATTGATCGACATTCTTCCGCTGTTGATGGTGGTATTCGTTCCGTCCGCGCCAATGAAGGAGGAAAGGCTCTCCACCGCCGGATCTTGCAGAATGATCTTGGCAAGCTCCTTTTGCTTTTCGGCCATTCCCTTTGCACCGATCGATTGCGGCGCCTGGGAAATACCTTGAATCACGCCAGTGTCCTGAACCGGGAAGAAGCCCTTCGGAATGATGATGTAGAGGTAGATCGTGAGCAGCAGCGTTGCGAGAGCTATCAGAAGAGTGAGGCCTTGAAAGTCAAGGACGACCTTCAACGTGCGCCCGTAGAATCCAATCATGCTCTCGAAGACGCGCTCGGATGCCCGATAAAAGCGTCCTTGTTGTTCCGCCGGATCGTGCTTCAGAATGCGTGACGCCATCATTGGCGTCAGCGTCAGCGATACGACCGCTGAGACAATGATCGTAACCGCGAGTGTAACTGCAAACTCGCGGAACAGTCGGCCCACCACATCGCCCATGAAGAGCAGTGGGATAAGCACTGCAATCAGAGACACGGTCAACGATACGATCGTGAATCCAATCTGCTCCGCGCCTATAAGCGCCGCTTCCATCGGAGACTTGCCCTCTTCCAGGTAGCGCGAGATGTTCTCAACCATGACGATTGCGTCGTCAACCACGAAGCCGGTTGAGATGGTGAGCGCCATCAACGACAGGTTGTCGAGGCTATAGCCCAGGGCATACATGGCGCCAAGCGTGCCGACGAGCGACAACGGCACGGCCACACTCGGAATGATAGTTGCGTAGAGATTGCGCAGAAATAGAAAGATAACCATCACAACCAGCGCAACGGTCAGCATCAATTCGAATTCAACATCCTCTACAGAAGCTTGAATCGGCGTCGTAAGATCGGTGAGAAGCGTGACGTCGATGCCTTTGGGAAGATTTGCTTCCAACTGCGGCAGCAGTCTCTTGATGCTCTTTACGACCGTGATTGTGTTGGCGCCCGGCTGTCTTTGAACATTGAGAACGACCGCAGGGGTCAGATTCATCCAGGCAGCCTGGTTGTTATTCTCCACGCCATCCACAATGCGGGCCACATCGGTCAGCATCACGGGAGAGCCATTTCGGTATGCAACCACAATATTTTTGTAGTCTTTGCTGGTCACCAGCTGATCGTTGGCGTCGATCTGGTAGTCCTGACGCGGGCCGTCGAAGTTGCCTTTTGCTGCGTTCACGCTAGCTTGCGTCAATGCAGTCCGCAAATCTTCAAGATTGATGCCGTACGAAGACAGAGCATTCGGATTGGCTTGAATACGAACCGCAGGTTTCTGGCCTCCGCTGATGCTTACCAGTCCCACGCCGCTGAGCTGCGAAATCTTGGGAGCCAGTCGTGTATCGACCAGATCCTCGACCTGCGAAAGCGGCATTGCAGTGGATGTAATGGCTAGCGTCAGCACTGGAGCGTCGGCGGGATTGGTCTTGCTGTAGATAGGAGGAGCCGGGAGATTGGCCGGCAGGAAGCTTTGTGCCGCATTGATGGCCGATTGCACTTCCTCTTCGGCCACGTCAATGTTCAGGGAAAGATTGAACTGCAGCACAACGACCGACGTCCCGCCCGAACTCGACGACGTCATCTGGCTTAAACCCTGGATCTGCCCAAACTGGCGCTCCAGCGGAGCGGTTACAGTCGTCGCCATCACATAGGGGCTCGCTCCGGGGTAGAAAGTGAGCACCTGAATCGTCGGGTAATCAACCTCTGGCAGCGCGGAAACCGGCAGCTGCGTATAGCTGACAATTCCGACCAGCAGAATTGCAGCCATAAGCAGAGACGTGGCGACCGGCCGCAGAATGAATGGGCGAGACGGACTTAGACTCAAGGAGCGGTACTCCCACTTGTGCTGGCAGGAATCGGCGTTTTGGAGATAACTATCTTGGAGTTATCCTGCAGCTTATCGAAGCTGCTATTGGCCAGCACATCTCCTGGTTCGATCCCTGAAACAGCAGTCGTGTCATTGTCCGTGACGCCAGGAGTGACGCTGCGCATGTGAGCTACATTGTCCGCAAGCACATAAACAAAGGCATTCGTGCCGTTGTGCTGAATCGTAGACGTTGGAACCAGCGTCGCATCGTGCTGGGTATCGACTAGCAGCCGTGTATTGACGAATTGATTCGGATACAGGGCATTGTCTCTGTTATTGAAGATCGAGCGCGCCTTGACTGTTCCCGTGGTTGTGTCAATCTGGTTGTCGAGCGTGAGTAGCGTGCCCGCTCCAAGTTGGGTCTGACCGCCGCGATCGAACGCAGTCACAGGAAGCCCAGTCTTCTTGCGAAGACGAGGAGCGATTTGGGCCAAATTGTCCTCAGGGATCGTGAAGATCACCGTCATAGGCTGAAGCTGAGTAATGACCGCAAGCGCATTGGTCCCATTCGATTGCACGACATTCCCTGGATCAACCAGACGCAACCCGACTCTTCCTGCGATTGGCGACACAATATGGCAGAAATCCACCTGAACCTGGTCAAACTGCACCGCGCCCTGATCGAGCTTAACCGTTCCCTCGTCCTGGAGAACCACCTTCTCCTGGTCATCCAGCGTTTGCTTGGGAATAGCATTCCGAGCCCAGGCATCCTGATAACGGGCAAGGTCCATTTTGGCCTGAGCGAGGACGTTCTCATCGCGTTCAAGCGTCCCTTGCGCCTGCAGCAATGTCGCGCGGTAGGGCCGGGAGTCAATCTCGATCAAGGGGTCGCCCTTTTTTACGATCTGCCCCTCCCGGTAGTACACGGCCGTGATGATGCCGGTCACCTCACTGGTGATCGAGGCTGTGTAAACAGGAGTGACGGTGCCGATGGCGTCAATGTAAACGCCTATATCGCCCTTTTTCGCAGTCGCGGTTGTAACGGTTACGGTTCCGCCCGCGCCGCGTCTACCGCCTGCGGGCGGCGGAGTATTCTTATGCCGCAGAACCAGCAGGAATCCGACAGCAAAGATTAACAGGATTGCAATCCAAACGATGACCCTTACGGCTTTACTCCGCGGAGGGGCTGTCGTATGCGCAGGAAGTTGATGATCAGGTCCGATAGGTTGATTGTCCATTCGAAAAGGCTGTGAGCGCTGCCCCCCTTACCAGATTCTCGCTTTCGGACCCCGATAAATCTGGTCCGCTCAGTGATGTTGACGCAACATCGCCCGTTCAAAGTTGCATCAATACTCAGAACAGGGAAAAGTTGATCTCACACAACACCCTAACACAGCGGGAAGACCCAACAAGTCTATTCAAATCAGCATATTTGTGAATCAGAGTTAATCCGAGTCTTTCACCTTGTGGGATGGAAAAAGGCGTCGGCCACTTCGCCTGTTCTGCATCCGCATGTTTTCACATCCTCGTATAGATTACGAACGGCGCCCAGTAGAAGGGCTTACGAAAATTGCTTCGCGAATGCAGTAAGGTCAGTTTAGCCTGGCGTAGGGCCATGGCTGGCGATTGGCCGTCCTCCATGCCTTCGTAAAGCGCACCCATCAGATGCGACGTCGATTCATCGCTTACCTCCCACAGACCGCCGATCGCGCTATGAGCCCCGGCGCGCAGGAATGCCCAAGACAGACCGACCAAGCCCTCGCCTGCATAGGCTCGTGTACCGCTGCCATTGCATGCCGAGATCGTCACCAGCCGGGCATCGATTGGGTGTTGCATTACCTCCCGCGCGTAGAGCTTGAATGAATCCTCGGTCACTGTCCCATTTGTTGCCGCTTTGGGACGCGACAAGATAATCGCCGAATCCAGCGGATCGGTCCGGCTCGCAACTCCGTGAGAGACAAAGTGAATGTAGGAGAACTGTCGCGGCTCGCTGGCCGCATACCTGTCCGGCGTAGCCTCTTCGCGGCTGACAATGACTTCGTCTCCCGCCGGGAAATGCTTCTCAATCTCCCTCATCTCCAGCGGTGCAAAAGGCAACTGCGGAAACTCCTCACTTGGTGAGACGGCATCTCCAAGCAGCAGCAACTTCCCGCGCCCATCGCCTGCAATACGGCCTGAGCCGGCGTGCGCGGGCTTTGCAGCCGCAAGCATCGCGAGCGATGGCGCGGAGATCACGGTTGCGTCGTCGATCCAATAATGCGGTTGCTGGCTAGGAATCTTCCCTGGAACGATGAGCGTCTCAAAATTAAGCTCGCTCAGCGGCCCATCGGCCAGAATCATGACCGGTATACCGGGACGAATCAGGCTCGCAGCCGGGGCGACAAGCATCGTGTACAGTTTTTGCCCCGTCGCATTGCCCGATTCCAATGGATCTTCCACGCCCAGCAGCGTCTTGCGATAGTGTTCGACCAGAGGAGCGATGTCCTTTTGCGCGGGAAGCGTGAGGAGTGTCGTCTTCTCCGGAGTAATCGCCCAAAGGTAAGACTGCTTCTCGCCCAGCCAGTAGAACAGCAGTGTCGCACCTGCTTTAGCCGCGACGCCGCGCGGAGAGAGCGAAGCAGGCGTGAAAGCCCGCTGGTTCGTTGTCAATCCCAACCCCTGCGCCAGCGTCCGCGCACGGCTTTGATCCGCAGTAACCAGAGCTTCTTCTGTTTTGCCCTGCGTCACCAGGAAATGAATGTAATCGTCATAGATGCGCGTAGCGTTCGCGATAAACGGCAACTTGGAGTCATCGTTTTTTAATTGATCCCGCGCGCCTTCAAATGTAAGGAGCGCAGTCTTGTACATATCTTGCGCGGCATCAGGCCTGCCCTCAACTTCAAAAAGTCTGGCTAATTCATGTTCGGCGCCAAATCGCATCGATACCTGGCTTGCAGGGTCGCGTTCTACCGCACGGAACAGTGCCTCAGCATGCGCATCCTCACGGCGCGCGGCAGCAAGCTTTCCTTGGGCGAGACTGACATAAGAAATGTCGAGACTGTTACCACTCGCATGAACCATAGGAGCTACGCGATCAATATATACACTCGCCGCAGTCAGGTCGCCAACCTCCACTGAGACATCGGAGAGGTCCTCGAGAGTGTCAATGATATCTGCCTTGCTGTTCATTTTCGTAGCAAGCACAAGAGCCGTGCGAATTGTATCTTTAGCTTGCGCCAGATTACCGTAATCTCGATAGACATAAGCGGTAGACTTGAGCCACGTGAGTTGGGAGCGCAAGTCACCAAGATCTATCGCTCGTTTTTCTGCTTCCAGAAATTTCCCTAGCGCTCTCTCGGAGTCCCCTAGCCCGAGGTAGGCCCACCCGAGGTTTCCCGAGGCGATTTGTTCCTGGTCTGCAGCACCAATTGCTGCGGAAGCCTGATAAGCAGGCATTAACCAGTCCACCGCTTCGTCAAATTGTTCCTCTTGAATGGATGCGAACCCGAGATTCAAGAGGGCAGTAATTTCCAGCCACCGATCCCGATGCTTCTGGGAAATCGAGAGACCTTCGAGGTATGACTGACGCGCCTCGCCTAAGTGTCCCCGCCAACTGGCTAAAATTCCGCGCCGCAATGGTATTCCATCACATGCGGCACTGTATGCCACTCCGCAAAGATTTTGGGCCTCTGTAAGTCTTTGGTTTGCTATATCAAATTGATGCAAATATGTGAATGCTACTCCTTCCAGCGTCAGCTTCTCGACTACTCCCTCCTGAGTGTCGATGAGGGAAGGTTGCACAGAGAGGAGTCGCAAAGCATCTTCATTCATGCCGCGATTGACCATTGCCCGAGCCTCCAGCAATTGAAATTTCGAGGCGATTTCGGGATCTGAACTAAGAAACCTTCTGTATCCTTGCGCAGCCTCCAACTGGCTTTTTTCGAGATAGCCGTGCAACAACAACTGGTGAGCATGATCGTACTCAGTGTGCGCCGCAAAAGGGCGAGTATCCTGGAGGGTAACCAATAGCAGCAATGGAAATGCCCATGCATATTGGTAACTCGGGACCCGGTGGCTGTTCCTTGCGCCGCTGAACCAAGTCATTGCACCCACTCTCAGCTCATCTGGGGAACAAGAAGATTAACTGACAGAATCAGCTTAGAATATGCAAACCAGTTGTTGCAGGTCCGCCGTCGAGCAAGAATTTAGACCATCGTTTGCTCTAACCAACGGAGGGCATCCCATTCGTCTTGCCTACCGAGGCGGAGACGTGTCCCGTCGCAGCACAGCCCATCTGTATATCGAGCATCGTCAACTCAAGCAGCGTTTTCGTTCCATAGCCACCTTTCACCTCGCACTTGCTGTGCGTCAGCTTCAAAGTCGCCAGATAGATCGTGCCGAAATGCGGAACCCGAATCACGTGGCCAAAGCAATGTTTCTCGTCGTAGTCCTCGACCGTGTTGACCAGTGAGCATTCAACGACTTCTTCATCGGGGGGCATCTCCCGGAAGCTCTCCGGAACAAGATTGAAGCGACCCAGAAATCCTTCGATGAGGTTCTCAAATCCAGTGTGCCGTTGCTGGATGGTCGCATGTTGGTCCAAAACGGCCTTCTTAAAGCTGGGGCTCTGCGTGTATCGCGCATCGTTTGGAGGCTTCTCCTCGAAGAGGTCGAGATTCAGCTTCGGTTCGATCTTTCGCCCCGCGATGCGAAGATTCTCAAACCGAGTCCCCACAAAATTAATCTTCGGGATGTAGCCATCCTCACGCTTCGGATGTTTCGTGGAAATCTGCGCTACCACCTTGTCCGCCGTCACCACGTCCAGTACATTCAGTCCTTCAACTACCGCGGTCACCAGGGTGTTCGACCCGGGTTCCTTCTTTTCTTCCATCTCTTCAGGATTGCCCCCGATCTGGGTATACGCCGACTCAAACGAAAGAACAGACTCCACCCGGTATCCACAACTTCGCTGGTTGAGGTATCCGCCATCCATGGGAAGTTTCACGAAGAGCTGGGGTGTGATCTTCTGCTGCAACGGCGACTGAAACTCGCCGAACAGCGCTGTCGCTTCAGCGTCGTAATCATGCCCGTGCTTGTCCATGCCGTTCTCGCTTTCTCGTAAGGCACTTCCGTCTAGTTGTTGAAGTGAATACTGAAGACCTGCCGCTCAATCTCGGTACGCGGTCCTTTGGGATCTCCCGAAGTCGCGCCGGAGATAGCAAGCACATAAGAGCCCTGTTTCAGCCCCGCTCCCGGAATCATCAGCGACAGCGTATCATCCAGAGCTCCGGTCGCAGACCCGGATAAATTGTGCGTCCACGCAAGTTTACCCTGCGGATCGTATAAGTCAACTGCATAAGAAGCATAGATCGCATGCTCGGGCAGCTCCACGCGGAGCTCCACAGCCTGCGTACGATCCGCTTCGATCACCGTGGGCTCTCCGCTGCGCGTTGCCGCGTGCAGCGCCACCGAAGACAGCAGCCTCGGTTCCGATGCTTCAGTTCGCAGCGCGGGGTAAGTGACTAAGTTCTGATAACCAATCACCAGCAGCAGCGTGGCAAAGACAGGCGCCGCAAAAGCAGGCGTGGCAAACAATGGACGCCACCACGCCAGCCACGTGAACCTGGTTCGCTTCTTAACCGGCGCATCTGATCCCTGCGACGGCGTAGGTTCCGGCAATGCGGTGAGTTCCGGCAACTGAACCTTCGCCTCGTCGACAAAAGCAGCTCCTGCGCGTACTTCGAGAGCGCACTCAGGACAGTCGAAGAAGTGCTCCTCAAATGCGTCGCGCATATCCGGCGGCAGCTCGCCAAGCAAATACCTTTCCGCCGCCATTTGTTCTAAAGCTTCGCTATGATTCATTTGTGTCATCATCTCAATCCTCGTAATGTAATACCCGCTCTTTGCGGTTCATTGAAATGGTGTTCGACACCCATCGATCGTTTCACTGAATCGATTCACTTTGTCCACATGCTCATTTCCGACGGCCCTTGATTGCCCATCCGTTTCACATATTCCACTTTGAATTCCTGCTTGGCTCGATGCAGGAGCACCCGCAGATACTCCCGATCCACGCCAAATTCACGGCAAACATCGTCGCGGTCGCGCTCATCCAGAAAGACGGCCTTCAGCAGCCGCCGGTCGCGCTGCGGCATCTTCAGCAGAATCTCCCGAACCTTTACTTTCATCTGTTTGTCCGCTGCGATGTCCAGTGCGTCGGCCCCGCTCGCGGCAGGCTCCGGCTGGCCTTCTTCATCGAGTGACTGGCTGCGTGATGACGCGCGGTAATGCTCAAAGAGAACGTTATTGCAAACCGTATTGACAAAAGCGCCAAGCCGCTCCGGTTGCCGTAACGTACCGGGATTGCGCAAAGCTTTCAGAACCCGCGCAAAGGTTTCCTGGCGCACATCTTCGACCGCCTGCGGTGAGTGCAACCGAGAACGCAGTTTCAGTTGCAGGAGCGCGGTAAAGTAGCCGACAAAATGCTCCTCTGTCGGCCGGTCTCCCGCGCATAAACTGTCGATGTAAGTGGCATCGAAGGAAGAGAATTGCAAGACTTGCTCCGCATACTGGTCAGGCCGCAAGTATAGCATTGGCGCGGGTCGCGCAGTAGTTGGCATGGGCCGGTTGTCGCGCTCGCAATTAGTAGGGTGCGCGCGTCGCCGCAACTCTGGACGCGATGTGGCAGCTATGTCCCGATGCAGCTCGCGGCTCATCGCATCCGCCGGAACAGTCGCGTGCTCTGCCGAGTCGTTCCATTCAATCTCGAATCGCTTCGCTTTAGACCAAAGTGCGTCACAATTTCTCCTTCAGGCAATGTTGGACCAAGGTGCTCTCGTCCAGTCGACCTGAGGCTCAGACGGAGCCCGCCGCTTTGCGGACCCCGCCTGCTCTGGGGGAGAGCGTTCAATGCAGATATCTGCACACCAGACATAGTGGATGTACACGGTAATTCGTTTCATCGAAAACCAAGAATCTCGGAAATTCTTTTCTGGATGGTTCGATCTGGCATCTAAGGCAGCTTCACTAAGACTGTCGGGAGTCTCAATATTCCAGCCGGACGCGGATATACTGTGCCTTAACCGGAAAACCAGCCTGACTCGCACCCTCTTGCCCGATCTTCCGGCGCGGTGTTCGAACGCAAAAAATCTGTATTCCTGGAGACTCGATGACCCGTTCCCGATTGCTCGCAATCGTCTTGTTACCCACGCTGATTTATCCCTCGCCATTCGCGCTTGCGCAGCAGACGGCCGACAGCGCCAAATCCAGTGCCAAATCGAGTGCAAGATCGGATGGTCAATTGGATGGCTACTCTCGTGCTGCTTCGGAGACTGAGCGCAATTGGGAAGAAAAGCTCCGCGCCCTGCCCGTGCCAGACACGATCCGCGAAAACATGCGCCGGCTCTCCGCCCGCCCACACCACGTCGGCTCACCGTATGACAAGGACAACGCCGAGTGGATGCTCGCAAAATTCAAGGAATGGGGATTTGACGCGCAGATTGAGAACTTCTACGTCCTCTTTCCCACGCCGAAGGAACGGCTTGTCGAGCTGCTCGACGCAAATGGCGCGACGAAATTCAAAGCGAGCCTCCAGGAACCGGTGGTTCCCGAAGATCCCACCTCCAATCAGACCTCCGAGCAGTTGCCGACCTATAACGCCTACTCCGCTGACGGCGACGTGACCGGACCGCTCGTCTATGTGAACTACGGCACCCGTGAAGATTACGAAGAGCTCGACCGTCTCGGCGTCTCCGTCAAGGGCGCGGTTGTCATCGCCCGCTATGGCGGAGCTTGGCGCGGCATCAAGCCCAAAGTTGCTGCGGAGCACGGAGCGGTCGGCTGCATTATCTATTCCGACCCAGCGAATGACGGCTATGGAGTCGCCGATTCCTATCCGAAGGGCGCAGGCCGGCCCAAAGACGGAGTCCAGCGCGGCGGCGTCAACGACACCGACTTTCCCGGCGATCCGCTTACCCCCGGCGTCGGCGCGACCAAGGACGCAAAGCGTCTTGACCGCAAAGATTCGCCGATCATCACCAAGATTCCAGTCCTTCCCATCTCCTACGCCGACGCCACTCCGCTGCTCTCAGCTCTCGCAGGGCGCGTAGCCCCGGCAACCTGGCGAGGCGGCCTGCCGATCACCTACCACATCGGCCAGGGACTCGGAACCTCCGAAGCCCCGAGCGAAGCCAAGGTGCACCTGAAGATGTTCTCCAACTGGGACATCAAGACCCTCTACGACGTCATTGCTAAAATCCCCGGCAGCACCGAGCCAGACGAGTGGGTCATTCGCGGCAACCATCACGACGCCTGGGTCAACGGCGCAGACGATCCCATCTCCGGCGCGTCCGCCGAACTCGAAGAAGCGCGATCGCTCGGCGAGCTGCTCAAGCAGGGCTGGAAGCCGCGCCGCACCATCGTCTACTGCGTCTGGGACGGCGAAGAGCCCGGCCTCCTCGGCTCGACCGAGTGGGTCGAAACCCACATCGATGAGCTGAAGAAGAAGGGCGTGATGTATCTCAACAGCGATTCCAACGGGCGAGGCTATGTCTTTCTGGAGGGTTCGCACGGCCTCGAGCACTTCATCAACGGCGTTGCAGCCGACGTAAAAGATCCAGAGAAGGGAATTTCGGTGCTGGAGCGCCGTCGCCTGCTGGAAATCTCCCGCAGCAAAGGTTCCGACCGTACCGAAGCGCGGAATCGGCAGGATCTCCGGATCAGCGCCCTCGGCGATGGCTCCGACTACGTATCGTTCCTTGATTTCGCCGGAATCCCATCTCTCGACCTCGGATTTGGCGGCGAAGATCGCGGCAGCGAGTATCACTCCATCTATGACGACTTCTGGTGGTATACGCACTTCGCCGATACGGACTTCGTCTACGGCCGTGCTTTGGCGCAGGTGGCCGGCTCAGCCGTCATGCGCATGGCCGATGCCGAGTTGCTTCCTTACAACTTCGCCAACTCCGCCGAAACCATTTCCACTTACGTCGATGAGGTCCAGAAGCTGCTGAAATCCGAGCAGGACGAGATCGCCGAAAAGAACAAGGAGATCGACGAAGGGGTCTTCACCGCCACCAGCGATCCAAAGAACCCCATCGCCGCTCCCAAGCACGAGGCGACGCCACCATTCCTGAACTTCGCGCCACTCGAAAACGGCTCAACAGCCCTCACTGCCAGCGCCCGGGAATATCAAAAAGCGGTGAAAGCCGCCGAAGCCAATGGCGGTGCAGCTCTCGACGCTGCAACCATCGACCAGGTCAATCAATTGCTCATGCAGACCGAGCGGGCGTACTTCAGTGCCGCCGGCCTGCCAGGCCGAACCTGGTTCAAGCATCAGCTCTATGCCCCCGGCGCGTATACCGGCTACGGAGTGAAAACTCTGCCTGCCGTTCGCGAAGCCATTGAACAGCGTAAGTGGTCCATCGCCGAAGCCTCGACCGTAACCGTGGGTAAAGTCCTCACCGGCGAAAGCGCGGCAATCGACGCGGCCACCGAAAAGCTCAAGTCAGTGGCCCCATCGCCAGTGACTCCGTCTGACGCCGGCGGCGCAAAATAGCCCCAAAATGCGGCGGCGCAATCTCACGCTCCGCCGCCCCCATTTCGTCATGAAGGGATTCTCCTGGGCTTTGCGCGTATCAATATAGCCGGTAACCGGCGCATTTGCGGTCATCCTGCCCAGGAGAATCCATTTATCCCATGAACTATCCATCGAGCCGCGTACTAACGGCCACGGAGTACAGCTATCTGTCCGCAAGATTGATCCGCCGCGCCGTCCTCGTGTTGGGATTTTCGGTGGCGCTGATTTTCGCCCTCCTGTTAAGTGCCACTTAGCAGGAGAGATCCGACTCAGACCAAAATCAAGCTCAGATCAGGAAGGGATTTCGTTCCTTCTCTTTGCCAATGGTCGTAACCGGACCATGGCCTGGCAGAACGGTCGTATCCTCAGGCAGCACCATCAGACGGCTGTGAATCGAAGTGAGAATCTGCTTCGAATCGCCTCCCGGCAGATCTGTCCGCCCAATGCTTCCCGCAAAAAGCGTGTCTCCCGCAATCAGCAGGTCGATCCGTTTGAAATACAGGCAAACGCTGCCCCGAGTGTGACCCGGCGTATGCAGGACCTGCGCAGCAAGATCCTGGAGTCCTACTTTTTGTCCATCCTTAAGATTGCCGTCGGGCGATTCCGTTTCCGGCGTCTCAACTCCCAGCCATCCAGCTTGCTGTTCCATGATTTTCAAGAGCGGCAGGTCGCTCTCGTTCATCAGAATCGGCGCACCGGTAAGCCGCTTCAGGCGAAGCGCGCCTCCAATATGGTCGATATGTGCGTGCGTGATGAGAATCTGCGTCAGCTTCAGTCCGAGATCGGCCAGCCTTTTATGAATGCGAGCGATATCTTCGCCGGGGTCTATCACGATTGCTTCGCGAGTGTTCGGGTCACCCAAAATCGTACAGTTGCATTCCAGCGGACCTACGGGAAAGGTTTCGATAATAGGCTTTTCAGCGCTCATGGAGAGATTGTAGGGCAGGGAATGCCTGTCGGAGGGTTTTTCCGGACGCGAAAAAGGCAGACCAACCGGTCTGCCTTTTGTTCTCAAACTCGCGATGTATCTTCTACTTACCCGGCTTGGCTGGCGCGGAAACGGGAGCGCTGCCTTTCATTCCCGAAAACACGGAACTGCTCGAACCAGAAGACCGCAGGTACAGGATCGTCAGAGAGAGCGACGTAATCATGAACACAGCCGCCGCCCAGCCAGTCAGCTTGGTGAGAATATTGGCTGCCGCGCGCGGGCCAAAGGCCGTCTGCGAGCCTTGACCGCCAAAAGTTCCTGCCAGGTCGGCGCTCTTGCCCTGCTGCAGCAATACCACCCCGATCAGAAAGAACGACACGATAATGTGAATCACGATGACTGCGTAAAGCAAAAATTGCATTCTGTTACTGCTTTCCTTGGCCTCGTTCGATAAGCTACCCGCTCAAAGCCGCATTTCGGGTGCCCACAACGGGAGAAAATTTGGTGCGGAGGAGGGGACTTGAACCCCTATGCCTTGCGGCGCAAGCACCTCAAGCTTGTGCGTCTGCCAATTTCGCCACCTCCGCACGAGGGGCAACTTCCGAAGTATACCAAAGGCGCAGGACTGGCGAAAGGTACGAAAGCACTTCTCACTTGCGGAAAAGTCCTTCATCCCAAATCACCGGTTCCGGCGGCGTATGGACGATCCGTGAAAACTTCGGATGGCCAGGGTTGAGCAGCACGTCATGTTTGGGGCTCTTGGCCTTGTCTATTACCTTAATCCTCTTTTGCTGGAGGCAAGACCACGGCGAGATCGAACGTCCGCCGTCGCGTAAATCCAACCGACTCGTAAACGCGAATGGCGCCGGTGTTCGTCGGCAAAACATGAAGGATCGGCATATCGCCCTCGTCATAAATCGCCCCGGCGACCGAGGCCACCAGCGCGGCGGCGTAACCCCGTCCTCGAAAATCCGGGTGGGTGCAAACCGCGCTGACCTCGACGAATCCAGGGAGCGCGAGCCGTCGTCCTGCCATCGCGGCAAGCCGCCCATCCTCACGAATACCCTGAAATCCCCCCAACTCCCAGGTCCGCTGCCGGAATGGCCCCGGCTCCGTCAACGTCGCCAGCTCAAGCATCTCCAGCGCATCGTCAGCGCTGAGCTTCTCTATGAAAAAAGGGCTCTCGGGCACTTTAGGACGCCCTTCGCACACCATCTGGTCTAGCAGTAGATGTAAGTGCATCCGCCATCCCGGCGGCAACTCCGGCGCGGAGTCAAGAAAGAGCACAGCAAACTCGTCCGGCTGAAATAACTCAGCCAGCGCGCCGTAAGCCTCAGGGCTTTGATCTTTCATGCCGGAAAGCGGGCCAATCGCGGGATCAAACCTCCGCGCCATCCCGAGGCCCCTGGCGAATCCAGCGTGAGGGGAGATGAGGGAAAGCCATATAGGGTTATCAAGTGGGGTGAAGCTTACAGCTTTAGTCATTGAATATCCGATGAATCAACTACGACAAAGAATCGGGAAAAGAATCGGAAATGATGCGGGCCACCAAGTTACCGATAAGTTACCTAAGTAATATTATTATGAGTTACGATAGGATCAAATGTGCATCATACTGCATAGATTCAGAGACAATGAATATGAGAAAGGATTTCATGCAAAAGCAGATCACGACACACATGCCCCGACCCAATCCGATACTTGAGCAAGACCATGCGTTGCTGAAGCACTTACCCATGGTGCGATTCGTCGCGCGTCGCATTCATGGACGTCTTCCTAAGAATATCGAGATTGACGACCTCCTCTCCGCGGGCATGGTTGGCCTCGTGCAAGCTTTCGCTAAATTCGATCCAACAAAGAATGTCCGATTTGCAAGCTTCGCGCAGTTCCGCGTCCGAGGGGCAATCATGGATAGTCTGCGGATGCTGGACTGGGCTTCACGAGGGCTCCGTCGCACTGGGCGTCAGGTCCAGCAGGCGATTTGTACGCTCACCGCGCGGTTAGGCCGGGCTCCCTCCGAGGACCAGGTTGCCGCGGAGTTGAAGCTCAGTCTCAACGACTACCAGAAGTTGCTCGGCGATCTTGACGGCCTGGAGATTGGTACGCTGCACCGAAAGCGCGAAGACGGTTCCGGCGACGAAGAACTCATATACGTTCCCGGTAGGCCGGAAGACGATCCACTCTTTCGCTGTATGAGAGGAGAGGCGGAGGAGCGTCTGGCCAGCGCGATCCAGGGACTTTCCGAAACGGAGCGGTTAGTCACGACCCTCTACTATTACGAAGAGATGACCATTCGCGAGATCGGCCTCACGTTGAATTTGGATCAAATCAAGATCCGTCAGATTCGGACATCGGCAGTCCTGCATCTGCGTGCGGCACTCACGCTTCCCGTCCCGCCAAGTAACAACCACCGTCTTCTCCCCATGCGAAAGCGTCGCTCGAAAACGCTGGAAATTGGCGTTGTTTCGAAGTTGGCCGCATGAGCGCCTTAGTAACTTCGCCAAATAACTCCCGTCGACGCGGCATGTAAGCGAAGTCCAAGCTTCTACGCCACATATCTTTGTCGCGCTATTCCCCCGGCCGCTTCAACCGATTCATCCAGGCGGCCAGCTCCTGCTGCTCTTCCGTCCCCGCCACATGGGCCGCATAAACGTTCTTCCGATCCTGCTCGGGCCGATTCTGGCTCAGCTTGAACTTTCCTTCAATCCTGCTGATCGGTATGCGAAAACCCACAATTCCGCTTGTCATCGAGATTCGATACCCTATCGGAAAATCGTTCCATTGATCGGCGTAGGCAGGCTCATTCTGTGCGATGAGGTTCTTCAACAGCGCATCCTTCAAGGCAAAGTTCGCTGCAGGGTCGCCAGTCGCATCTTCGATCAAATGCAGCGTTCCGGTAGCGTGAACTGCGATGTAATTCCACGTCGGAACGGACTTGGGCTCCACATAAAGCGAAGGCGAAACATAGCTGTGGGGTCCCGAAAAAACCACCAGCGTCTCCCGCCCTGCCAGCGACTTCCAATGTGGATTGGCCAGCGCAAAATGTCCCTCCAGCACGCCATGCTCGCCCTCGTCCCGCACGACGAGCGGCAGGTGCGTCGCCACCGGCGCTCCACTGGCATCCGGACCGAAGAGAACGGCGAAGGACCACGCACGCATCGCCTCAATCAGCAGCGCCCTATCCTGGATCTGGTTAAATTTGGGAATATACATGGCTTGCCTACAGTATGCGCTCAAAGCGAAACACGGCTTCGCCCAGCGCATGGTTAATTGCCGTAATGTGCGCAGCTCCACGCGTTTCAAGTGTTACGTCGATCACTGTCTCGCCAAGACTCACGCCATAATAGGCGCGGTTATGGACCGTTTCCACAATGTTGGCGCGTTCGCGGGCCAGCACTTCTGTCAATTGCAGCAGCGCGCCCGGCCGGTCCTGCAGATAGACGCGAATGCGAAGCAGTCGTCCATCCTTGACCAGGCCGCGCGCGATAATCTTCGCCAGCAGCGTCACGTCGATATTGCCGCCGCATACCAGCACCGCCGTGCGCCGGTGGCGCAGACTTGTCTTGGCCTGTAACAAAGCCGCCAGAGCCGCCGCCCCCGCTCCCTCGGCCAGCGTCTTCTCCTGTTCGAGCAGCGTCAGGATGGCGCTTGCAATCTCTTCATCGTCCACCGTCACAATCTCGTCCACATAACGCGAAACCAGCGGCAGCGTCACATCGCCCGCCCGCCGCACCGCGATGCCATCGGCAATTGTCGCCTGCGGCGCAAGCGTAATCGGCATCCCGGCTTCGCGTGCACGCAGCATCGAAGGCAGCTTCTCCGGCTCCACGCCGATTACGCGAATCTTCGGATTGCGTTCCTTAACCGCGCACGCGATGCCGCCAATCAACCCTCCGCCGCCGATAGGAACAACCACTGCTTCCAGATCAGGAATCTGCTCCAGCAATTCCAGTCCAATTGTTCCTTGACCAGCTATCACCACCGGGTCGTCAAAGGGATGGATGAAGGTCAGCCCCTGCTGCTCGCAACGCGCCAACGCCTCTTCGCACGCCTCGTCGTAATTCGCGCCATGCAGGATCACCTCCGCGCCAAATCCCCGCGTCGAAACCACCTTGACCAGCGGCGTAGCCTGAGGCATCACAATCTGCGACCGCACGCCCAGCTTGGTTGCATGAAATGCAACCCCCTGCGCATGGTTTCCGGCAGAGGCCGCAATCACGCCGCGCTTGCGTTCCTCGGGCGAGAGGGTCAGCAGCTTGTTGAGTGCGCCCCGCTCCTTGAATGAGCCGGTGCGCTGCAGATTTTCAAGCTTCAGATAGACCGGCAGCCCGATGTGTTCGCTCAAGTGGTGCGAAAGCTGGCACGGCGATAGATGAATGGCGTCGCCAATGCGTTCGCGCGCGGCCTCAATGCTGGCAAGTGTGACGGATTCCAATCGTTTCTCTCCTGGGTTCCTGGCCCAACAATAAGAAAACCACCTGCCGCATCTGCGGGAGGTGGTTCGTGTGTAGCTTCCGAATCTTCTTCGGTTGAATCTCAGGCGTCGCATCCCGCATGCAAGCCCAACCTTGAATTGGGGCCGCTAATTCGAATGGCGGGAATCATCGCGAAGATGTGCAAGTTCTGCATGACGTTGATGGAAGTAGAGCAGACCACCCCGAAGAGAGTCAAGGCGAACAGCCATCTCTTCTCGTCGCTATTGGAAAACTAAAAGATATCCGCCAGCTTCGCGAAAGATTCAACCTCCAATAAGCGCTGCCCATCTGGAGGAGCGTTAATCTCAGCGTGTTCCAGCACCCAGGTATCCTTGTGAAAAATAAACACCGCATGAAGCCCCGCCGCGAGCGCCGGATTGATATCCGATTTCGGGCTGTTCCCAATCATCCACGTCGAGTGCGGCGCGCACCCATGCCGCGCAACGACATCGGCATACGCAGCCGGATTCTTCTCTGCCACAATCTCGACAGCGTTGAAATGCGGCCCCAGCCCTGAACGCGCCAGCTTGTCCGCCTGCTCCGACTGGCTTCCCTTGGTCATCAGAATCAGCCGGTGCCGCGTGGCCAACTCGGGAAGCAGCTCCGCCACCCCCGGCAACAACTCAATCTCCTGGTCGGCAATACTCTGCGCAAAGCTGCGAATGAGCGCGTGCTGGTGTTCGTTGATCGGCGCAGCCGTGAGATGCTCAAAGCACGCAATCAGCGACTGCGTAAAGCTGCCTAGCCCATAACCGTGGGTGCGAATCGTCTCGCGCTCGGCCTCGTTCAACGCTTCGCGTACCTGCTGAGGCGTATGCGGCAGATGATCCAGAAACGAGATATACGCGGCAATCGCCCGCTCAAAGTAGATATTGTTTTCCCAGAGCGTGTCGTCGGCGTCAATCAACAGCGTCTGGCCGGGCTGGCAGCGTGTCGGCATACCAACAATCATACTAAGACGAATTGCAGGGCCGGAAGCAGCCCAGCCCTGCCCGCAACTCCAGCTATTCGGTCGCCGTCTGCACCACACTCACCGGTCCCAGCAAACCAGACGGCAGCAGCGGCGAATTAGCCTTGTACGGATGGATTACCGTAAAGGTGTACTTCGTCGCGTTCGGCTGCTGATCGCCGATCAGCCGGTTCACCCAGGCGTTGGCCACCTTGACAGTGATCGTGTTCGCGCCCGGCTTCAACGTGGCCGTTGCATCCACGCGATAAGGCGTATGCCAGACAACGCCCAGGGACTTTCCATTGACCGAAACCTCAGCCAGGTTCTTCACATCGCCAAGATCGATCCAAAGATATGCACCCTTCTTGAACCACGCAGCAGGCGCGTCAATGTTCTTGGTGTAAGTTCCGACACCGCTGAAGTAGCGCACTCCTGCATCCGAGTTATCGCTCCACGAAGCCAGCTTATCAAGCGTAATCGAAGCAGGTGCTCCCCGATCCGGCTGGAAAGCCACAGACCAGCTTCCCTCGACCGTCGACAAAGTCGTCTCGGAGGGCGTCGGCACCGTATGTGACGGAGCCTGCGCAGGCTTGCGGAAGACCACAAAGACCGTTCCCCACGGTTCCAGCTTCAGCGGCATAGTCGTATGTCCCGCGCTGATGGTGTAACTCGCCGCTTCCGTCGCGCCTGTCTCCGCATGCCAAAGTTCAGCCTGCTTTCCTGTCACGCGAAACGTTGCATTGAGCGATTCACTCCGGTCGCTGCGATTGTCCACATAGTAGACATCCGCATCGTCGAGTCTGCGATGCACAAATAACAGACTTGTATCCGCTTCCGGCTTGGTGTAATCAAAGTCAGGAACAAGGTTCAGCTTCGGCAGCACCTCCGCCAGCGTTTGTCCGGCGTACACCTTACCCTTGCCGACCGCGTGCTCACCCGAGCCGTCTCCAAACAACTCGTCCGCCAGCTTGTGGAACTCAGCCTCATCATCTGCAAGGCTTGGATCGTTCGTCGGCTTCGGTCCCGCAACCGTCGCACCTTCTTCCACCAACTTATGCAGCGCCCGCAGCACCGGCAACGACATATGTTCGCTGTAAGGATCGAGGCCCAGCACGCGATAGCTCATACCGCTCGGCGTAGTGATGCGCCCATCACGTACAGAAAGCATATGAATGAGCGCATCCGCGTTCACATAGTCGAACCCATATCCCTCCGGCACATCCGGATTGTTCTTGGCAAAGATAGCCGTCAGATTCGAGTCTTCGCCGTAGTAGTAAATAACATCCGCGGCGAAGTGTCCCTGTTGCAGAAGATAGGAACTGCGCGCCAGATACGTCACCCACGGCCCCGCCATTTCAGCCCACGTCTCATTGCGCGTAAACCACTGCCCAAACGGCCCAAGTCCCAATGCCGGTACTTTGCCGATCAACGGCTGATGCACCGAGCAATGAATCACAAACCGATTGATGCCTTCCGCCATCTCCTTGTCGGCGGTAGGCTTCAACGTAGCCGGAGACCAAGCCCACGGCGCCGCCGATGCTGTCATCGACTCAGCCGCAGCCAGATTCTGCCCATAGATATGACCGACGGACGCCGACTCGCGATCATCCGCGTTATAGCCAAACAGATCCTTGTTCACTCCCGGCGTCTGCGTCCACATCGCCGACATCGGAACCTCATTCAGCTTCTTCACCTCCATGCCATCGGCAATAAAGGCGCGTCCGGACTCATGCGATTCGCCATAGTGCCCCATGCCGCGCTCATGGATTGAAGCCTCGACCTGCCCGTAATGCTCATCTGAAGTCAAGTCAGCAATCGTCTTACGCAAATCCCAAAGGAAGCGGTCGCTTGCCTCAGCGCTCTGCACCACATGCCCCGTCAACACCGGCAGCCATGGAACTGGGCTATACCCGCGCCGCTTTGTGAACTGCTCGATCATGTCATCGGTCCAGTTCTGCGCGCCGGCTTCCCAGCTATCCGTAATCACATACCGGAGCCCGCGCTTGCCCATCCAATCCTTGCCAAGCGTGTTCTCATACTGGTCGAGATATCGATCCATGTAGTTCTTCACGTAGGTGTGGTTAAGCTTATCCACTTCGAGGCCTGTTGCTTCCTTCGAAGCAGGATGGTTGCTGATGCCGAGCAGCGAGTAACCAAGCCGCACAATCTCCCAGCGTCCAGGAGGCGGCGTCCAATCCAAATGCCCATCCGCGCTCATCTTTGCAGTCAGATCCACCACGCTCGATTTATCGACAGCATCCGCAGCATTGATCGAAGTCGTCGCGAACGCGTATAAATCCGGTTGCGGAAAGAAGGCAGCCTTCTCCTGGTACCGGTTCACTCGCGCCGCGGTGTGCAGCACCAGTTCCGCCACTCGTATCGGAGGCAGTCCCTTCTGTTCCGGCGCCGTCATACCAGGAATATCCATATCGGCGAAGGGATTTCGAGGAGGGGCGGCAATCTTGAATGTCACTCGAAAATACCGCGCCGTCACTGGAGCGAATTCCGTCGTCGTCCCCACTGAGCCGTTTGCGATATGAACCACCTGCCGGAACGTCACGCCATCGTCGCTTGCTTCCAGGTCGCGCCCGCTGTCACCGAAGCCGCGGAAGATCGACATCGGATCGTACGCGCCGCCCATCGCCATCGTGATCGCCTGGATTCTCACCGGCTTGGCAAAGTCATACAGAATCCACGACGCCCCGCCCACCTCAGCGGAAGGGAACTCGACTCCACGCATATAGTCGCCATCACTCAGCGCCGCCGGATCAATCGTTCCAGCTCCCGCACCCGCGCTGGTCGTGACCGTCGGGTTGAGCTCCGCCATCGTCTTCTCCGTGTCGGGCAGACGGTACGCGAATACCGCGCTGTCCGCGTAGTACTCAATTCCCTTCAGCGGATCGCCTTCCGAGATCATGTCGTGGTTGCCCATATTCTGAAAGGCCCCGGTATTCGACGGAGGATGCGGAAGCGTTCCCGAGTAAGGCTTTCCGCCTTCGACCTCAAGCTCGCTCCACACATACTTCTTCATGCCTTCGTTGGGCTTAACCCACGGACCGCCGGTTTCGCTCCATCCCGGCGAACCAGCGATCGCTTCTTCCAACCCCAATTGATCCGCAAGCTTTGTCGCGTAGACAAACGTATCCTTCCACTCCGGTGTCATATATGGCAGGCGATGTTCGACCACTTGCGGAGTGCCCAGCGACGCATCGAAGTTCTGAAAGCCGCCCAGACCAACGCGATGCATCCATTCGAGGTCAAGCTGAATGCCTTCCTTCGTGATATTGCCATTCAGCCAGTGCCACCACACACGCGGCCGCGCTCCATTCGGTGGATCTTCAAATCCGCTCTTGAGCGTGTCGGTACTTGTTTGTGGGCTTGCCTGCGAAGAGAGCGTAAGTGCGCACAGCAGTATCATGCCGGCGAACGTAAGTGTCTTCACCATTGTTTTGAATGGTGAGGGGACGATTGTGGTCGAATCCATGCGGCTGGCCTCCAGGGTTCCGAATAGAGTTCCGAATCTGGATTACCAGTTCGGATGCGTTGTATGTCTCGTTCCTCAGGTTCTTCAGGGAAAAGTAGAAAGAACAATAGCGAATGAAATGAAATGAGAACTGAGATACAACCGCCCTTGTATGAACGGGCGCTTTTAACTGGAAGCGTCTGTTGTGGTCAACCGTGTAGCCCAGGCGCGAACTAACTCGGACGATGGGCCACCGGTAGTTTCTGCTGCTAGTTGAACGGCGAAGTTACCTAAAGTCGAGCCTTCCGCTTCCCCGGCAAATACGGGTAAGCCTGTGCTCTCTTGCGTAAGTCGGCTAAGCAGAGAATTGCGGCTGCCTCCGCCAAGAATCGTAATGCGCTGAAAGCTTCGTCCGGTAAGCTCCTCTAGATGCCGCAGCACGGAAGCATAGCGGCTGGCCAGGCTCGCGAAGATCACTCGCGCAAAGAAAGCCTCATTGCCCGGCTCGTCGGGAATCTGCGCAAGGCCAAGATGCGCAAGCTCGCGATTGATGCGAACAGGCATCTCTCCCGCGAGCAACAGGTCCGGTGCGTCGACAGGTATCAGCCCAGGGATCGAATTAACTTCAGCAGCCTGCGTAATCAATCTCGCGAGGTCAACTTCACGGCCCAGGGAACACCAGGAATCCATGCACTGCTTCAGAATCCACATGCCATTCACGTTGGTGTGAAAGCAATATCCGCCAGCAGCCGCGCCCTGATTGGTGAAACCCGCGTCCAACGCTTCCTTTGCGGTTACTGGACGATCCACCACTGTGCCAACCAGTGACCACGTTCCCGAGACAATGTATGCCGTATGCGCGAGATTCGCAGTAATCGCAGCAATTGCGGATGCCGTGTCATGGCAGGCAGGCGCAATCAGGCAGGTATCAGCAAACGCCGGCAACTTGGAAAGCTCGCCCGTTAATTTGCCAACACAACTACCTGGGCGAACGATCGGCGGAGCCGCCTCAATCGCCAGCCCAAGCCGCGCAAATAAAGGCCGCGACCAGTCACCCGTCTTCAGGTCAACTAGGCCAGTATGAGTGGCATTTGTGTACTCGGCTACGCGCCGCCCGCCCAGCCAATGCAAAACATACTCAGGCAACAAGACCCAAGGCGCAAGCGGATCAACTCCTGCAAGCCCATCTGCAACAAGTTGGTAAACCGTATTGATGCGCAGTGGCTGAGCGCCCGTTTGCGCAAAATGTTCCTCTCGCAAAATCAGCTCTTCCACAACAGCTTTCGCCGCAATATTGCGCTCGTCCCGATAGCAAAACGGCGCATAAGCCGGTTTGCCATCGGGACCAAGCCGCACATAATCCACCGCCCACCCATCTACCGCAATTGAACGAATGCCTTCCGTCGCAACTGCAGCCGCCTTGCGCAATCCCTCTTCAACTCCAGCCAGAATGCGCTCAAGCGGCCAACGCAGGCTTTCGCCATCCTTCACTGGCCCATTCGCAATTCGATGCAGCAGCGAGATTCGCGGGCTGTCGCCCTGCCACCGAAGCAGCGAGACGCGACAGCTCTCCGCGCCAAGATCGATGGCCACGAGCGCCCGGCGATCCTGTATCTGGCTGGTTTCGATCACCGGAGAAAAGCCTCAGGCAATCCGCCGTCCACAGGGATCAGGTGCCCCGAAGTGCATCGCGATTTGTCACCCGCCAGAAAGAGAATAGCCTCCGCACAATCGACCGGATCGATCGGCTGATGCGTCAGCGTCCGCTTGGCATAGAAGCCAGCCAGCAGCGCGCGCAACGCATCATCCGACAACGACTCCTCAAAGGGAATGTTGTACCTCACAAGCGAAGCCCGCACCCGGTCGCGCGGAAACATCGTCGAGCCCTTTACCACCGTCGCCGGGCTGATTCCGTTTACGCGTACCTTCGGCGCAAGCCCAATCGCAAGCTCGCGCACCAGATGACTCAACGCCGCCTTGCTCACGTCGTAAGCCTCGCTGCCGCGCTTCGAGACCACCGCATTCGCCGAACTGGTCAGCACCACCGAAACATCCAGATCCTGCTCCTTGAAGAGCTTCGCCGCTTCGTCGGCCAGAAGATAGTTGGCAGTCACATTGATGTCCAGCGTAGTGTTCCACATCACATCGGAGACTGTCCCGTCCGGCGAAGAGGGAAAAAGCGCCGCTGTATTGATCACGATGTCTACGCCGCCAAAGTGTTCCACCGCAATATCGAGCGATTTGCGGATCGTCTCCCGATCACGAATATCCACCGGCGTCCAAGCGCTGAACTCCGCCGGCGCAATCTTCTTCAACTCGCCCGTCACGCGCTCCGCGCCAGCCGTATCGCGGTCTGCGACGACTACATGCGCGCCGCGCTCGGCTGCCAGCCGCGCCACTTCGCGCCCAATCCCGCTACCACCGCCAACCACGAGCACTACCTTGCGGCTCAGCTCTTTCTCCGGCGGCTGGCGTCGAATCTTGGCCTCTTCCAACACCCAGTACTCAATCCGAAACGCCTCCGACAACGGCAGCGCCACATAGTTCGAACAGAGCGAGAATTCCGAAGCAGCAGCCGCAGGACCAGCCTGAGGAATCGGATCACCCGAGCGAATCTCCGGCTCGCCAAACCCCAGCGCGCCCGCGCCCTCCATCACATGAATGGCGTTGGTGTAAAACTCGCCGACAATCCGCGCTTCCGTTTTGTTCTTTCCAAAGCTGAACATGCCCAGCCCCGGAATCAGCACCACGCTCGGACTAGGATCGCGCAGGGAAGGGGAGTCAGGCGTGGCGTTCGCGTGGTAGTACGCCTTGTAATCCTCGCGGTAAACCTTGAGCGATTCCACAATCTGATGCTTCAAAGCCGCGATATCGCCAACCTCAGCATTCCACGGCACAAACATCGGCCGGATCTTCGTTCGGATAAAGTGATCCGGGCAGCTCGTACCCAGAAACGCCAGCTCCTTCGCCTTCGCCGAGTTCACAAACCCCAGCACATCTTCCGCATCCGAAAAGCTCGCAATCGAACGCCACTGCACACCCAACCGGCCGCGCAGATACGGCAAGATCGCAGTCGCAATCTGCCGCCGGTCTTCGCGCACCGGTTGCACCTGCCCGCCAAACATCTCTGCGCCAACCTTGAGCCCATGTCGATAGATGAACTGCCCGAGCTGGTCAATAATCGTGATCGTGCTCAGGTAGGACTCGCGCTGCGTTTCCCCCCACGTGAACAGTCCGTGTCCGCCCAGCACAATCCCATCGCAGCCCGGATTCTCCGCTACTGCACGCTTCAACATCATTGCCAGCTCAAACCCCGGCCGCTGCCACGGCACCCAGATCAGCTTATGGCTGAATTCGCGATTGAACTCCTCCATCTTTTCCAGACCATTCGCCGATGCAGCCAGCGCAATCCCCCAATCCGGATGCAGATGGTCCACATGCTTGAAGGGCAGAAATCCATGCAGTGGCGTATCGATTGACGCAGCTACCGGGTTCGCACGAAAGGCCGCCAGCGGGTACAGCGCGACAATCTCATCCTCAAACTCGACGCCGCGATAGCTGTTCTCCAGAGCCAGCAGCTTGTCCATATAGACCGTCGCAAACCCTGCCCGCTTGATGCTTCCCAGGTCGCCCCCGCTGCCTTTCACCCACAGCACTTCGACCGGCTGGCCGGTGAGTGGATCGATCTCTGTCAGCTTCGAGCTGGTGTTCCCGCCCGCAAAATTGGTGATCCGCAGGTCTGAACCCAGCAGATTCGAGCGATAACGAAGCAGTTCCGGTTCGTCCAGAGTGCTGGCAATCTTTTCATCCCAGCGGTCTTCCAGATACTTGAGGGTCGAAGAAGGGGTCGTCGAGGGAGGCGTGGCAGTAGTCATGACAAACTTCCTTTTGGCTGGTTATAGCGGAAAATCAAGGGAACCCTCCCGGACAGCAGGAAGGAACCCAACCAAGATAGCACGCAAAAAACAATAGGGGAAGTATTTCTTATTCGAATTATTCGGACTGTAAAATGGCTACCGGAAGCTGCCCGGTTTCCCCAAAACCCGGCCAAAATCCGCAGCCAGCTACTCCCCCTCGCCGTCCGTCTTCAGATCCTCCGGCGTCACCACCCGGTGCTTCACATAGTTGTAAGGCGGCACCGAGTTGCCTCGCACCAGCGTTATCCCAAGCTGAATCAACCGCGGCCCATACGTCTGTGCCTCATGCGAAACCGAGCCGATAATCGCACTCTTGCCCGTTCGCATCTCCTCGATCACCTCAGGAATGCAATCCTGTCCGGCAATCGCGAAATCCTGTTCCCGCCCCACAGCGCGCGCGGCATCCAGTACTCCGAGTGCGCTAGAATCCGTCGCCGTAGCCACCAGGAAGCGCTCGCCGCGCCGGTGATTCCCGAGAAACTCGGCAATCGCCAAATTGCTGGGCTGCCGCATCCCGCGCCCCTCAAGTCGCAGAAAACGCTCTGCGGGAATCGTGTCGAGCCGCGTCCGAATCCCTTCAAACGCCCCCGTAATCCGGCTCTGCACAAAGCTCCCCGCCTCGGCCAGCCCAATCCCCAGAACCCAATCCGCCTTGCCCTTCCACTTGCGATGAGCATGTTGCGCCAGCAGAATCCCCGCCTCGTAGCCCACCTCGAAGTTATCCACCCCAAAATAGGTTGCGTTCGGATGCGGCACGTCGATCGCGATCAGCGGCACCCCGGCATTCTTGAAGATATACGCCACATGCGGCGCAACATGCTCCTCTGCCTGGAACTCCAGCACCACGTCCACGCGCTTGCTGACAAACTCCTCCGCATTGCGGATCGCCGTCTCAGCGTCAAAGTGATTGTCCAGAATCAGCAACTCCACACCGGAACTCGCCGCCGCCGCCGTCACCGACGCCGCCACCTGCTGCGAAAACGGCAGTTCTGCACTCTGCACCGCCAGCCCAAACCGTAACCGCTTGGGCCGCGAAACCAGCCGGTATTCGCCGCTCTCGCCGTGGGCCACATAGCCGCGATGCACCAGCGTCTTAAGAATGCGGTAAACGCTCGTTTTGGAGATCTGTGTCCGCTGGTAAACATCTTCCAGCGTCATCGAAGAGTTCTGCTGCTCCAGCATCTCCAATACATCGAGCGCCTTCGACAGAATCGGAATCAGGTACAGCCGTTTAATCTTTCCGCGAGCCAACTTGAGACTCCTTGGTTAAACTGTGCCGGTTGAACGATCGTAACCACCGAACCGTCATTCACTTAAGAAAACCTACCCGCTATCTTCGCAGAAAAAGCCAAGTTCGTGTTTGAAACTTTTTGCCATTATTTTTCAATTGCGAAATCCGGAAACCAACGCCGCCTCCTCAATCAACCCGGCGAACAGATTGACAACCTTCCGCAACCTCCCATACGATTCGCACGTATTTCATTAAGCACAAAGTTTTTCTTGGAAGCAGGAGATAGCCGCTCTTGATGCCCAATCCGATCCTGGGGGTTTTTCTGCACTGGCTCGGCGGTCTCGCCTCAGCCAGTTTTTATGTGCCCTACCGCAAGGTCAAAGGCTGGTCCTGGGAAACCTACTGGCTCGTCGGCGGAGTCGTCAGTTGGATCGTCGCTCCCTGGGTGATGGCCGCGCTCTTCAGCCGGGATCTGCTAACAGTTCTGCACCAGACTCCTTCTGATGTGATCGGTTGGTGCTTCCTTTTCGGACTGTTATGGGGATTCGGCGGGCTGACCTTTGGCCTCACCATGCGCTATCTCGGCCTGTCCCTTGGAATGGCCGTCGCACTCGGCTATACGGCTGTCTTCGGAACACTCGTACCGCCGCTGTTTGCTGGCCTTCCGGTTGCTTTTTCGCAACGGGAAGGCTTTGGCGGCAAACTCGGCGCATGTTGGTCGGCATTCCTGGCGAACGGACACGGCCTGCTTTCGCAGAAATCGGGCGTAGTCATCGTTATAGGAGTCGCGGTCTGCGTGCTTGGAATCGTGGTTGCCGGGGCTGCTGGAGTCTCCAAGGAAAGGGAGCTTTCCGTCGAACAGCAGAAGGCCGACATCCCGGAGTTCAACCTGCGGCTGGGGCTGGCCGTAGCGACGTTCTGCGGCATTATGAGCGCCTGTTTTGCCTTCGGTCTGGCCACAGGCGATCCGATCAAAGCGCTGGCGCTCGCCCACGGAACCTCCGTCATGTACCAGGGATTTCCCGTGCTGATCGTAGTCCTGAGCGGCGGATTCGTCACCAACTGCGTCTGGTGCCTGATTCTGAGCACGCGCAACAAGTCGTTCGCCGAATACACGCAGATTCCCGCAGGGCGCGAACCGGACGCTTCCATGAAGCGAAATTACATCCTCTCGGCAATCGCCGGATTCACCTGGTACCTGCAATTCTTCTTCTACTCCATGGGCGAAACCCAGATGGGCAAGAAATACGGCTTCTCCAGTTGGACCCTCCATATGGCCAGCATCATCATCTTCAGCACCCTCTGGGGAATCGCCCTGCACGAGTGGCGCGGCGTAGGCCGCAGAACCAAAATCCTTGTATTCCTGACTTTGTTGGTGCTGATCTCCTCGACAGCCATCGTAGGCTACGGTAACCTCCTAAGCACCCGCTAACTTCGTTGTCCTGTCGAAATGAAGGATCTGCCTCTCGTCGTCGCAATTCTGTTCAGTATTTCCGACAAACGCGCCGACTCAATGTCTGACACATCAACGCCGTAGACCTCCACGATCTTGCTATAAAGGAGTTCGTTGGTTTCGTCAGTATGGAAATCCCATAGGTCAGTCTCGTCTGAAATCCACGCCCAATCGAGATTCAGAACTCTTCGGACGAAGTCTTCACTTAGTTGTTGATTTACGGCGATCAGTTCTTGAGATGCGAATTCTATCGGCCCACGAATCCCTGGACGAACAGGGGGCTTACCCTCCCGTTCCCGTCTGACCTTGATTGCTTGAAAATTGATTTGCAAGTCTTGTAAGGCTTCTTCAACCGTTTCACCGCCTCCGGAAACTGTCCAGTTGATTATGGAAGCGATGTGTCGATGCTGCGTAAATCGCGAACTACTGAAATGGGGGTCAAACTTGTGTTCGCGCACCATAATTGGATAGTCGTTCAATTTCCAATCACGTTTACGAAACGACAAAATCAGCTTCCAGAAAGCGGCAGCCTGATTCTTGATGCGGACAGTCTGGATGGAAGTCATTCTCATCAGTTTATCTTGCGTGCATGCCTTTGTTGTGCATACGATGAATACCCCGTAAACGACGGATTTGCAGGCAGCTCTCGGGCCTGTCTTTCACAAAGGCGAAGATACGGACTTCAAGAAACCACCATACAAGGAATCCCCAGCAGATGCGCAACCTTCTTCAAATCCTCAGCTCGATGCCCAACCCCAATCGCGCAATGATGCGCCGGTCCCTGCGCATTCCAAGCCTCCACAAATCCTCGCGCCCCAATCGGAAAGCTATAGCGACTATTCGTATTACCAATCTCCAGAATCGGCCCGGAAACACTGCGTCCCTCAGCCACCACTAACTTAAATTCATGCGATGAATCCTCAACGACGGAAAGCAGCGTCACCGGCCCATGCTGCACTGACATCTCCACCGATAATCCCCGCCCAACCTTGCCGTGATACACCCCCAACGGACGAACCTTAGTCTTCCCCTGCGCAATCCCCGTATGCCCCGGCCCATCATGCCCCATCAGCACCTGGTCAGCAGCAAAATCGACAGCATAGAACTCCGTAAATGAACCATCTGCACCCAACACATCCATGATCTTCATCGCGATCACGTTCTTCACTTCATACTCGCCCGCCACCGGAATATGCCGCGTAGTCAGCAGCGAAGTCCCCAGAATAATCGAGCTCATCGTATCTTCATTCGCCGCATTACCCGAGCCCTGATAGTAGTAAGCCATCGCCTGCAAATCATGCGCCGCCGCAAACCGATCCAGCGCAACAGAGGTCCGCGCGGCCCGCACTAGCTCATTCTGTGAACAATCCGGCTGCACATCAAAATGCAAATAGAATTCAGCCACGCGATCATTCAGCACAACCTCATCTACCTCCGCACGCAGCGCACTCAACTCATCTACTTCCAGCATGGCAATATGCACGCCAAAGACAGCCGAAACCCGCGTCAAATCGGTATAAATATCCAGCATCCCGCTGTAGTAATGGCCCATCAGCCCAATCGTCGACTCACGCAAAGCAGCAACCACCTTCGCCGCCGCGATCCAACTGGCAATCTCATCCTCAACATGCCGCTCACCAAGATAGCCAGTGACCTGGTGAAAGGGAATTCCAGCCCGCGCAAAGAGATTTGCGATCTCCGGCACCGGGCAAGCCGTGCAATACTCAAGCCATTGGCCAGTCATAGCCGTGCGATCAGGCAGCCTGGCGAAAGCCTCATAATCGATCGCCGCATCCGGCTGTAGATTCAGCACAATCACCGGCACACCCGCGCGCTGCACCAAAGGCAGCACAGTACTAGAAACCGCATAAGTCGTCACATAAAGAAAGAGAAGATCGACTTCCTCGCGCCGGCATCGTCTCCCAGCCTCGCGAGAGCTCGCCAGATCATCCACCAGCCCCAGCGAAACAACCTCCACGCCAGTGCCAGCAATCATCCCCGAGACGCGCCCCAGATAGCCTTCGAGCCGCATCTTCAATCCATCAAACTGCGGCCAATACGCATCGAGCCCAATGCCACAAAGCCCCACACGCAAAGATCGACCACTCATGCCCATGTCTCCACAGCCGCCGCTAACTCGCCGCATTACGGCAGATAGAATACTTCTCGCAGCATCGGAAAGCGCTCGCCCGGCCGCAAGTCACCGATAGGCTCAAAATACGGAGCCATCGCCTGCTGCCAGCGCGTATTGATCGGGTCAGCCTCAATGCGATCCCATACAGTGTCGAAGTCCTCGACGCACATCACCAGCACCAGCATCTCATCGCGCCGAAAAATCGAGTACTCCGAAACCCCTGACCGCTTCAGCAAATCCAGCATCTCCGGCCAAACATGCTCATGAGACCGGTCATACGCCTCGCCCATCCCCGGACGCAGCCGCAGCAGAAACGCCACCCTCTGTTTTGCCTCGCGAGCACTCACCAGCTCACCACCATCACCGCAAATGGATTGAGCACAATCTTGCCGCCATCCATCGTAACCGCCCGCGCAGGCTCTTCGCCGCTCTGCTCATCGACTACCTTCGCTGTCGCGTGCTCCGCTTCCGCAGGCAGCGCCAGCTCAACAGACTTTTCGCGCCTGTTCACCAGCAACAGCCGCTTCCCGCGCGCAGTCTGAAAAGCCTGTGCCGCCACGTCCGATCCACGTCCTTCGGGAAGCGCAGTTTCCACAAGTTTGTCCCCAGGGCCAAAGTTATCCTTGATCAGCCTAAGCACCTCAAACCGAGCATTCGGCTTGCCATTCGTCCAGTCGATCATCGTCACGCTTGGAAACTGCGTCGGATAACCCACCAACTGCGATTCACCCACGAGATCGATCTGCAATTTAGCCAACTCGATGTAGAGATACGCATACATCGCCCCGGCAAGATTCCAGTAAGTGGCCGGGTAAGGCTTCGCTGGATGCTTTGGATCTATGTTACCGATCCCATCCGCCAATATCACTCCCAGTTCATCCAGATCAACCTTCGTATTTGGCGAAAGCCGCTTGCGAATCGCCTCCGCAAACCGCACGGTATGCAAAAACCCATCCGCCTGATCGAAGAACGTGTACTGCCAGTCGTCAATTGTCTGGTCCGCCGAAGGGCTCGCATAAAAGTGATATGAAATATAGTCGATCGGAATACCTTGCTTATGGTTCTTCGGATTCAGAAAATACTCGAAGTACTGCGGCGTAAGGCTGGGCATCGCCAGCGCCATCCCCATAAACTTCGTCTCAGGACTTATCTTGCGGATGCCTTCGACAATTGCGTCATACCGCTCCGTATATTGCTGAGGAGTCGTCTTATGCTCAAACTCCGGCTCATTGAGCACTTCCCAGACAGGAATCTTGAAGTGGTAGCCTGAGTCGTGCCTGACTCCGTTCTCGTCTGTAAATCCGCCCTTCGTGTACCAACTGAATAGCCGTCCATAATAGTCGCCGAGCTGCTTGCCGCTCGGGTCCACCAGTTCCGTTCCCTGCGTGTAGTCCCAATACACCTGATCCGGATCGGCAGGATAGGTGACCGGTTTCTCCGTCTTGAAGAGCCACGCCGGCATTGTACTGAAGTTAAGAATTACCGGATGCCCCTCCGTAGCCGCCAGAAAGTCCTTGGTCATCGGGTCGATCCGCGCAAAGTCCCACGAAGTCTTCGCCGCCGTTGGCGCCTCCAGCTCCGCTACTGCCAATCTCGGATAGGGCAGCCACGGTACGTAGCGCACATAATCCGCACCTAGCTCCTTTAGCGCCCGAAACGCCCCATCATGGATCGGCGATCCCGGCTCTGTCATCGGATTGACGACCACCTGCAGCGTTGCCGTCGAGCGCGAAGTGACAATCGGCTTGTCCCAATGAATCGCCACGGCCCCGGATTCGGTTTCCTGCGCCAAAGCCTCAGCGGCAACCATCCCGGCCATAGCAAAAACTGCTGCCGCACAGAAATATCTGGCTAAGTTCGCAGCCAGCCTCCCCGTTCCGATTTTCCCCATCCAGCCGTCGACACTTTGATGACTGGCCGATCTGATCTCCTGAATATCCATGGTTTTGCTTGCTCCGGGATTCGAGGATTTGCGTAAGCCGGCCATTGCCAGCGCGGAGACTCCAACATTTCATCCACGCGCAAAGCCGCCAGCTTTCAGCCATGTAGGAGTATCACGTGAAAGTTCACATAGGCAAGTATTTCGTATTAGAAATATCAGCGAGGCAGAATCAGAACAGGGAGCGGTCCCGGTAAACTTTCGTGCGCTGTGCCGCAAGGCTCTCGATTCTTCTTTCGTTAACCGCGACAGCAGGCCTTCGGACATCGGCCTTGACTAGATGCAATAGACAATCTATATCTTTACAGAATCTTTTTCGCGCTGACCGGTCTGATGCCACTTCAGGATTCGGCTAGCCATCCGTTACCGTTCGCGAGAGGATGAGAGGAATGACCAACATGGCTTCGGACAGGGAACTGGCAGATCGGGCCTTTCAGGTGCTCGACGATTTCCGCATTGAAATTCCTTCGTGGGGCTTCTCGAACACCGGAACCCGCTTCGGCAAATTCCTCCAGACGGCCGCCGCCTCGACCATCGCGGAAAAGTTCAGCGACGCCGCCGAAGTGCAGCGGCTCACCGGCAGCACGCCCACCATGGCGCTGCACGTACTCTGGGATCTGCCGAACGGGCTCGCGGATGTGGAAACGGTCCGATCGCTCGAAAAACAGCACTCCATCCGCGCCGGCTCCATCAATCCAAATCTCTTTCAGGATCAGGAATACAAATACGGCTCCCTCTGTAATCCCTCCGCCGAAATCCGCGCCCGCGCCGTCGACCACATGATCCTGTCCGTCGAAATTGCCAGCCAGCTCAACTCCCGCGACATCTCTCTCTGGCTTCCAGACGGCTCCAACTACCCCGGCACCCAGAGTATTCGCCATCGCATCGGCTGGCTCGAAGAGGCCCTGCAGGAAACCCACCATCACATGGTTCTCGGCCAGCGCCTGCTTGTCGAGTACAAGCCCTTCGAACCCGCCTTCTACCACACCGACATTGCAGACTGGGGCATGGCCCTTCACCTCGCCAAGGCCGCAGGACCGCAGGCCCGCGTGCTGGTTGACACCGGGCATCACTACGCCGCGCAGAATATCGAGCAAATCGTCGCGTGGCTCATCCACACCGGGATGCTTGGCGGATTCCACTTCAACGACCGTCGCTACGCCGACGACGACCTCACCCTCGGCTCAATCGATCCTTACCAGGTTTTCCGCATCTTTCACGAGATTCACGCTGCCGGTCATGAGGGCGTTGCGCTCGATGTCGCCTTCATGATCGATCAGAGCCACAACCTCAAAGGGAAGATCGAAGCTATGGTCCAGACCGTCGTCAGCGCCCAGGAGCTTTGGCTCAAAGCCTCACTTGTTGATCGTGACCAGCTTTCCCATCTTCAGAAGAAATGCGATCTCGTGGCCGCCGAAGAACTCTTCCGAAAAACCTTCTGGCAGGACATTCGCCCCGTCGTCGCCGAATGGCGTGCTGCGCGAAATCTTCCGGTCGATCCGCTTTGCGCCCTTCGCAAGAGCGGCTATGTCGAACGAATCACCCAGGAGCGCGCGGGACGGCAGTCCTCCGGCGGCAGTTACGCCTGACGAAAATCCTGCCATAAACGTCAACTTTCGCCGATGCACGTTCTGCTCCGATCTGACGCTCAGGCGGATTTTGATTCAATAGGGAATATATAACGAATCAGAATAAGCGATTTACCCGCAAAAGTTGTATCGCGAAATTCATTACGGTCAATTACACCCTCCAACACACGCGCAGACAATCCTCCACGCTTCGCCACTCCCTTTGTTTTCACCAAAATACGTTCGTCAAAATCTACAATCTTCGATCTTAAAAATTTCAATCAGAAAACAAATTCTTTGTTGACAATCGTGAAACGGAATGATTACTCTCCGGCTGCACTGAAATTCACTCATTACGTGACACGAATCCCTCTTGGGGTTTTTCAGGGCGCATTCATTGTTCCCATGGCGCTTCCCTCGCTCGGAACAATCTCCCTGGCTCGATGGAAAGAAATTTCAGGAGGTTTCACGATGATGCGCAAACGAAGTCTCGTTCTCTGGGCGGTCCTGTTGATCGTCGCGACCGGCAATCTCTTTGGGCAGACTGGAGCAACCGGCACGATCCTCGGGACAGTGTCCGACAGCACAGGCGCCGTGCTTCCCAACGTCAAAGTCACGGTAACCAACACCGAAACTGGCGTCGCCTATCACACCGTCACAAGCACCGCCGGAGACTACGACGCCCCATCGCTCAACCCCGGAAGCTATTCGGTAACAGCCGAGGCGGCTGGCTTTGAAAGGTCAAAGACTGATGCCTTCACGCTCCAGGTCGACCAGAAATTTCGCCAGGATCTGACCCTCAAGCCCGGTGCGGTAACCGTCACCGAAGAGGTCACCGCATCTGCTGTCTCGCTCGATACAGATACCGCCGCGCTCTCTCAGGAGATGAGCGGTGACCAAGTGGCTAACCTTCCGCTGAATGGGCGCAACTTCATGCAGTTGCTGCTGGTCGGTGCAGGCGCTGTCACGGTCGGCGGCGAGCAGGGCACCATGCGCCAGGGCGAAGGCGGCGCCGTCAGTATCAATGGCGGCCGTCCCGAAGGCAACAACTACACCCTCGACGGGTTGAACAACACCGACCAGGCGCTCCAGACCCCGGCGGTGATTCTGTCCCAGGATGCGATCGGCGAATTCAAGGTGGAGAGCGGCATCTATCCCGCAGAGAATGGTTTCGGCGCAAGCCAGGTCAACCTCGTCAGCAAGGGCGGTACAAACTCGCTTCACGGAACATTCTTCGAGTCCGATCGCAACAATGCTTTCGACGCAGTGCCGTTTACAAACGCCAGCTACACCGGCACTCCTACCTCAAACCCGGTTTTGAAGCTGAATCAGTTCGGCTTCGTCATGGATGGTCCCGTCTATATCCCAAAGATTTATCACGGCCGTGACAAGACCTTCTTCATGGCCAACTACGAAGGCTGGCGCATGAACAACGGTCAGGCGATCCGGGAGACGGTTCCAACTCCAGCTGAGCTGTCGGGCGATTTCTCGACAACCACTCTTCCGCAAATCAAGGACTCCAATGGCAATGTGGTCATCGCCGCGGGCTCACTGCTGCCTGCGTACGGAACGACTGCCTGTCAAGCCGCGCAAAACGCAGGCTATGACTGCCTGCCCGCTGACCCCGCAACCGGTTTGAATGACTGGGGAACCCAGGTTCCTACCACCGCTCAAACATCCCGCATTGGCCTCCTGGCCGTCACCAATGGCTACTGGGCTACTCCCACTGTCGCCAACACCACGGAAGGCACCAACAACTTCATCGCAAACGTTGGCGCTCCGCTGACGAGCAATCAGCAGACCTACCGTGGAGACCAGAACCTCGGCAGACTCGGTTCAATCTTCGGCCGCTACACCCACGCCACGTATCAAAACAGCAATATCTACAACTCCGGTTCCATCAACTACGGCCTCGAGCAGTACTTCCAGACGGAGAATAGTTGGGAAGTCTCTCACACCATTAATCTCGGCCCTAGAAACGTGAACAACTTTCGCTTCGGCAAGTTGACGGCGACCGCGCCGGAGGGCTCCGCTGCTCCACCAGCCTCTGTAATCAGCGCGCTCGGGGAAACCGGTGTCTTCACACACTTTGGGCCGCTCCAACAGACTTGGCCTAACGTAGGGTTCGGTACAGGCGGCTTCGCTTCGGGAGGCGGTCCCGTGAATTCCTATAGCGGATCGGAGAACCCGAACTGGGAGTTCGCCGATTCCTTCACCACCGTGCATGGAAGGCACACCATCAGCCTTGGCATCGACTACCGGCGTTGGCATCTCGTTAGAAACCTGGACGACGATTTCTACGGCGACTGGACCTTCAGCGGGAAGACGGGCGCGAACAATTTCGAGCCGGTAAGCGCGACGAATGCCGCCAGCAGTTGTTCCAATCCAGCGTCCGCCATCAATGGTGGAAGCCCGCTGTGCGGCACCGGCAACGCAGTAGCCGACATGCTGACCGGCTACTACAGTGGAGTAGGCGGATATGTACCAGCTCCGCTGAGCCCGACGACGTATGCTGGCAACGCACAAGATCATGTATTCAGCTATGTCGGACCGTTCGCGGAAGATGATTGGAAAATTTCTCCCAAACTCTCCATCAACTACGGTCTGCGTTGGGACTTCCGAGCTGCAGCCTATGAAGCGTCGAACCACTTCTTCTGGCTCGACACCACGAACCCCAACGGCGGCCTGTGCTATGCCGACCCGCAGTTGAGCACGGACGGAGTCGCCCCTGGCGTGGGCCTCAACGGAGGCCCCATTCTCCGCTACTGCGGCTCCGTGCCTCATCCAGGCTCGAAGTTGCCCTTTGCGCCAAGGTTCGGCGTCAACTACCGCATCGACGACAAAACCGTCGTTCGCGGCGGCTACGGCATATTCTTCGACTCTTTTGAAGGCCGCGAGATAGATGATTCGGCCGACATCTATCCCTACAGCGTACGCAACAATCTCAATCCGGTATCTGTCGGAAACTTGCCGAAGTTGAGCAACCAGTTATTCCCGAGTTACGCAAACCTGGGACCGTTCCCCGAGTCCTCGTTGTCCTTCATCGCGGTCATCGAATCCGAGAATCCTCTCAACCCTTACGTCCAGTCATGGACACTATCCGTCGAGCGCGAGATGGCCAGAAACACCACGCTCGAAGTCAACTACATCGGAACCAAGTCGACCCACCTCCTGGATCGCCGCAACATCGCTCAACCCTTCCCAATCCCAGCGGCCAGTCTGGGCTTCTGCCAGGAACAGAACGCTGCCGGCACCTACATCAACGCAACTGCTTCACCCTGCGCCCGGGTGTACCGCAACCCCTACGCGAATTTCAACGGGACCTACATCGACAGTGACTTCCACGGTTACGCCAACTACAACGCGATGAATATCAAGTTTGAACATCGCGCGCATGACTTGGCTGCAACGGCAATCTTCACCTGGGCCAAGAGCATGGACGACAAGTCGGCGGCAGCCGGCGTGGGCGGCACAGGCGGCGGCTACCAGGGCTTCATCAACAATCAGGATCCGAACCTTGACTACGGTCCATCGGACTTTGATGTCGATCACCGCTTCGTAGCCAGCTATGTCTACCAGCTCCCATTCGGCCGCGGCAAGAAATTCGCCGGCACAGTCAATCGGGCCGCCGATGTAGCGGTCGGAGGATGGCAGTTGAGTGGTATTACTACCTTCCAGACCGGCTTCCCGTTCAGCGTTCTGGGCAACGATCCTCTCGGTCTGACAGATGCTACGAACAATCGCGCAGACTATGTAGCAGGCTGCAAGATCCACAGCAATATAAGCGAGCCATTCCAGAGAATCAACACGGCCTGTTTCTCCAATCCGGCTCTCGGCGAGTTTGGAAACACGTCGCGCAACTTCCTGCGCCAGCCCGGTATCAACAATTGGGATATGGCGATTGGCAAAGACTTCAGCATTACGGAGCGGCTCAGGTTCATGCTCAAGATGGATACCTTCAACACCTTCAACCATCACCAGTACGCCGGCGATGTAGGCGGTCTTATCGTCGCTGGATCGGGAGGAAACAACGCCATCTCCAACACCGTGGGCTCGGCGACCTTTGGCCAGATCACGACCGCATCCTCGCCGCGCATTCTGCAATTCAGCGGCAAGATACAGTTCTGAGATCTCAACCCCTGCTTGACTCGAAAGCCGCCACGCTTATCCGGCGTGGCGGTTCTTTTCGTCAGGAGATACACTACGGCGATGATTCGCAAACCATTCCAATGGAGCCTTATCTTGGCCCTGGGCTTCGCGTCGATTCCGCTCGTGAACTTCGCTCAGTCCGGCGACGAATCCGCACGCTACGCCGAGGCAGGACAGCAAGCACTGGCAGCCGAGCGATATGTTGAAGCCCAAACAGCTTTTGAAAAGCTGGCAAAGCTCGAGCCCGGTGTCGCCGAAGTACACGCCACTCTCGCCGTCATCGACTTCAAGCTGCGCAACTACGAGCAGGCAGTCACGGAAATACGAACTGCCCAGAAACTCAAGCCCGGCTTGCCCAAGTTGGATAGCCTCCTCGGCATGTCTCTGGCCGAATCAGGCCGGTTCTCTGAAGCCCTGCCCGGTTTGGAGAAAGGCTTCAAGCAGTCCACCGACAAGGAAGTAAGACGCATGTGCGGCCTGCAGCTTCTGCGCACTTATACCGGACTAAGACGCGACTCCGAGGCCGTGGAAACTGCGCTGGCGTTGAACAAGCTCTATCCCGACGATCCCGAAGTCCTATATCAAACCGGACGCGTCTACGGTAATTTCACCTACCAGGTCATGGAAAAGCTGCACGATGAGGCGCCCAATTCAATCTGGATGTTGCAAGCTCAAGGGGAGGCCGCCGAGAGCCAAAAAGACTACGACACAGCACTTGCAGCATTCAATCACGTTCTCGTCCTCGATGCTAATCGTCCCGGTATCCATTACCGCATGGGCCGCGTATATCTGACGCGCTTCCGTGAGAATCACCTCGACAAAGATCGAGACGCAGCGCTGGAGCAGTTTCGAGCGGAATTGGCAATCGACCCGCAGAACGGCAACGCAGAATACGAGTTAGCTCAGAGTGACTACGATTTGGGTAATTTCCAACAAGCACAGTGGGAGTTTGAATCCGTCGTGTCCAAACATCCGGATTTCGAGCAGGCTAGAGTAGGGCTGGCAGGCATATTGTTGGAGAACGACAAGAATGATCTCGCTGCTCAGCAGCTTCGACGCGCCGTCGAGTTGAATCCCAACGATGATGTTGCCTGGTACCGGTTGACCCGTGCTCTGCGCACGTCAGGGAGTCCAGAAGAGCAAAAGAAAGCTATGACCGAGTTCCACAGAGTGCACGCGCTTGTAATCGCGCACACGGCCCCTGCCAAAGCTTCTGAATCAGACCAGGAAGTGACGCCTCAAAAGCTCGGAGAAATATCGCAACCGTAAACAAAAACAGGCGAGATCATCACAATCACCCACGAGGATAGGTCCCAATGCATCGATTCAATAGAAAGATAATCATCCTGAGCACCGCGATCGTCGCAAGCCTCCTGATGCAACCGCAGTCAATGTACGCTGCCAACGCCAAATCAGAGGCAACAGGTGCTCCGGCCAGGCTGCAAACAGACAATCTCGCCACTCCTCTGGGGCTCGACGATCCTACGCCACAATTCGCCTGGCAGCTCGTCGATGGGCGCCACGGCGCGCATCAATCCGCATATCAAATCCAGATCGCAACTCATCGCGAACTGCTCTCCTCCGGCAAACCTGACGCATGGGACAGCGGACGCATCTCTTCCGATCACTCCATCGGCGTCGGATATCAGGGAACCGCGCTCGCCCCAACCACGCGTTATTACTGGCGCGTCCTCGCGTGGGACAAGGACGGAAAGCCCTACCCCGCCAGCGAAGTCAGTTGGTTTGAGACCGGCCTCATGGGCAAAGAGAACTGGCGCGCCAAATGGATCGGTTATCAAACCTGGGAAGAAGCCGCCGTCCGCAAGGCGAATGCCGCATGGGTCATAACTCCGGATGGCGAGGAACTCTCAAAAATCAAGCAGGCCGAGCAGCACATCTCCTATCGCGCCCCATTCACTCTCGATAAGCCCGCCCGTCACGCCATCCTCTTCGTCACCGGCGAAGATGTAGCTTCCGCCTGGGTCAACGGCAACAAAGTCGCCACCGGCGCACCACTGCCGCCCTGGAAGCAACTCCCCTGGAAGAAATACCAGCAGATAGATGTAACTTCCCAGACTCATCCCGGCGCAAACACTTTGGCCATCGAGATCACTCACTATGTCGTCAATCCCAACGGCATGGCGGGTCGTGAAACACCTCCCATGAGCGCCACACTCGTTGCTGAGTTGCAGGACGGCTCAATCGTAACCTTCGCCACCAACGCAGGCTCCGATTGGAAAGCCTCGATTCACCCCGCGGCGGACTGGACCAGCGCACCCACACAGGATGCCTCGTGGAAGCCCGTAGCGCCTTACGTACAAGCCCCTGGCCCGATGACGGAACCAATCGGCAACCCATGGCCAGCGCAATCCGTCAAAGCCCTCCGTCATAACTTTGAAATCTCCAAGCCAATTGCTTCCGCGCGCCTCTATTCAACCGCTCTCGGCGCATATCAAGTCTTCGTCAACGGCAAGCGTACCGGCGACGACGTCCTCGCTCCCGGTTGGACAGACTTCCGCCTGCGCCTGAAATATCAGACCTACGATGTAACATCCGAATTAACTCAGGGCAGTAACGCAATCGCAGCTCTCGTCGCTCCCGGCTGGTACTCGACGCCCCTGCAATGGTTCCAGCAACCCAACTTATACGGTACAGCGCCGCCATCGCTCATCGCTCAACTTCGCATCGAATACCGCGACGGCACAATCGATTGGGTCATAAGCGACGAGAACTGGAAAGCAGATACATCCCCTACCCTGAAGGCCGAGATATATGACGGAGAAACGCAGGACGCGCGTCTCATTCAGCCCGGTTGGAACGCCCCTCATTTTGAAGCCAAAGGCTGGAAGCCCGCCGAAATTCACACTCCCGACCTCAACGGCATCCAGATCGACGGCCAGGACTGCCAACCCATCCGCGTCGAGCGTACCATCACTCCGAAGGCCATGACCGAACCCGCGCCCGGCGTCTATATCTACGACATGGGCCAGAACTTCTCCGGCGTAGAAAAGCTGCGCCTCGAAGGCCCCGCAGGGACGAACATTCAGGTCCGCACCGGCGAAGTCCTCAACGCCGACGGCACCCTCTACACAGAAAATCTGCGCACCGCCAAATCCACCGATCACTTCATACTGGCAGGGAAGGGAATCGAAGAGTTTGAACCGCAGTTCACCTTCCACGGCTTCCGCTATCTCGAACTCACCGGCCTTCCGCAGAAGCCACTCGCAGACGCGGTTCAGGGCGTCGTCTTCCACACCGCCGCCAGCTTCACCGCGCAACTCAAAACCGGTAGCCCCATGATCAACCAGCTATGGAGCAACATCCTCTGGGGCCAGCGATCTAACTTTGTCGGCGTGCCCACCGACTGCCCGCAGCGCGATGAGCGCCTCGGCTGGACCGCTGACGCGCAGGTCTTCTGGCGCACCGCAACCTACAACATGGACCTCGCCGCATTCTCTCGCAAGTTCACCGCCGACATTCGCGGCACCCAAACAGGCAGCGGTGCAGGCACCGAAGTAGCCGGCGATCTCTTCGGCATCTTCGCACCCGGAACATCGTCTACCAGCTCATCCTCCGGCGCAGGCTGGAGCGATGCCGGCGTCATCATCCCCTGGACCTCCTGGGTCCAAAACGGCGATACAAAGGTGCTCCAGCAGAACTGGCCGGCCATGACCAGATACCTCGACGCCATCGAGCGCACCAATCCCAATTTCCGCTGGAAAAACAACGCAGGCATCCCCTTCGGCGACTGGCTTTCTCCCGAAGGTCCAACCCGCTACCTGTTAGTCGCAACCGCATCCTGGGCCTACGACGTGACCTTGATGCAACAGATGGCCCATGCCCTCGGCAAGACCGACGAAGAAGCAAAGTACGCGCAGCTATTCGAAAAGATCAAAGCCGCCTTCATCAAAGAATTCGTCCATGACGACGGCTTCATCGCCGGAGCCGACCTCGAACCATCCCCATTCGGCGTTATCAACAACCCCGACGCCAAAGCCAAGGATGGCGACACGCAAACCGGCTACGTCCTTGCGCTCCACATGAACCTGCTACCCGAAAACCTCCGCCCCGCCGTGGCCCAGCATCTGGTGGACAAGATCAAAGCCAACCACGGCCTGCTCGGCACCGGCTTTCTCGGCACGCCCTATCTGCTCGCCGTGCTCACCGAGAGCGGCCATCGCGACTTGGCCTACAAGCTCCTTCTCAACACGGAATACCCATCCTGGGGCTATCTCATCGACCACGGAGCCACCACCATGTGGGAGCGTTGGAACGGCGACCAAATGCGCAAAGATCCCAGCATGAACTCCTACAACCACTACGCCTACGGAGCAGTCGCCGACTGGATCTACCGCTACGCAGCGGGCATCGACACAATCACCAGCGACGCCGGCTTCCACACTGTCTTTCTGCACCCATCCTTCGACGCGCAACTCGGCAGCATCGACTTCACCTATCCCTCCCCATACGGCGAAATCCACTCCGCCTGGACCATCAAAGAAGGCACGGCGCAATGGGATTTAACGATCCCCGCCAACACCACCGGATGGCTGCCTCTAAGCAGTACGGAAACAGCAAACTACAAGCTCAACGGCAGCGCTCTCAGCCAAAGCAAGTTAGTCGAGTCCGCGCAGAAAAACCAGCAATCCGGCTTCACCCTGCCATCCGGCACATACCACTTCGAAGTCACCGGACTTCGCTAATTCACCGAATGCAGACATGAAACTCGGAATCTGGGTGCCCCATCCTTCGCGCACTTGCGAAGTGTGGGAGCCTGTAGAGCTCGCATTCCCACAATCCCACAAACAGATTCGGTAAGAGCACTCACTCCGACCGAAGAGCGTTCACCGGTTCCACCGTCGCCGCCCTGCGCGAAGGCAGATAGCAGGCAACATACGAAATCACCAGAATCACCGCAGTAATAGTGCCATAGGTCAACGGGTCGACCGGGCTTACATTGAACAGCAGCGAAGACATCAAGCGCATCGTGATAAGCGAAGCCACCAATCCAAATCCAACGCCAATGCCAGTAAGCAACAATCCATGCCGCACAAACATCCCGGTTATTACCTCTCGCTGCGCGCCCAGCGCCATGCGAATGCCAATCTCCCGCGTCCTCTGCGAAACCGAATAAGAGATCACACCATAAATCCCGACCACGCCAAGCAGCAGCGCCATCGCGCCGGCAACACTCAACAGCACGAGAGTAAAGGAAGTCCGCGCCATCGATCGCTTATAGAGAAACCCAAGAGTACGCACATCCGCAAGCGGCAGATCCGAATCCGTTGACCAGACAGCCTGCTGCACTTCCTTCATGAATGATTCCGAGCCTGCGCGCTGGCTTCGAATCACAATCGTGAGGAACCGCTGCATGCGAACATCGTCGCTCTCAAATCGAGCCATCAAAACAGGCCAGTAAACGGTAGTCGGCGCGGCCTTGCTCACGCCATCATCATGAACGTCCGCTGCCACGCCGACGATCTCGCGCCAGTCATCCTTCGTGCTCACGCGGATTCGCTTCCCAAGAGCATTCGCAGGGTCATGCCAGAACTCGCGCGCAAAGTTCTCGGAAATAATGGCCACAGGCAACTGCTGGTAGTTATCGCTCCAGCTAAAATCACGACCCGCAAGCAGCGGCGTGCCGAGCGTCGAAAAGTATCCTGGCGAAACATACTTGAATCGCCGTATCGGAGGAAGCTGGCCTTCCGAGTAAGTACGATCCTGCGTATACAGCACATCGTTCGAAGAACCGCCATCCATCGGAACGCGGCTTCCAAAGGCCACGGAGCTGACTCCCGAAATTGCAGCAATCTTGTCTCGAATATCCTGCTCCATGTGCAGCAGGCGTTGAGGGTCCTTATCCGGCACAGTCGACTCTGGAATGAACACATGAAACGTCTGCAACGAATCCGGCGCAGCAAAGCCCGGAGCAATATGCATCATCGAGTTGAAAGTCCGAATCATTAGGCCGGAACAAATCAGCAGCACCAGCGCCAGCGCCACCTGCAAAATCACAAGCGCATTGCGCGTGCGATGTTGTTCCCGGCTCTGGCTCTGCCCGCGGCCGCCCTCGCGAAGGCTCAGATTGGAACCCTCTCTGGCATATCGCAGCACAGGAATCGCGCCGATCAGCAGGCTGGTCAGAATCGCAATCAGAAGCGTAAACAGCAGCACCGGCAAGTCAATCCCGATCTCATGAAGTCGCGGAAGCCCGGTGGGCGCCAACGCAATCAACAGTCGCAACGCCCCATAGGCCAGTCCCAATCCAACCAGGCTTCCGACTAACCCAAGCGAGAAGCTCTCCATGAGCAACTCCCCGGCAATGCGCTTCGATCCCGCGCCCAGCGCAGCCCGAACAGCCAGTTCCTGCCGCCGCCCCTCGACGCGCACCAGCAGCAGATTGGCCACGTTCGCGCAAGCAATCAACAGCACCATGATCAGCGAACCCATCAGAACCCACAGCGTCTTTCCCACATCCCCGATCACGTCCTTCTTCAGCGGACGCAAATTCGGGCTCAGCTTCGCGCTCTCAAAAATCTTGGCGCTAAACCCTTCCGGCGCAGGGAAATTGCCAATGGCGATAGGAATCAGCCGCGCAAGATCGGCGTTTACCTGCGCCATCGAGACGCCAGGCTTCAGCCGTGCAAGAGCCTGATAGCTGAAATTGCCCAGCTTTGTCTTGTTGCGATCCCACTGGAAAGGAAGCACCACCGCCGTGTCTTCCATGTCGAGGAACTGAAAGCCCTTCGGCAACACGCCGATGATCTGGCGCGGCTTTCCGTCCAATGTTATCGAGCGCCCAATCACCTTCGGGTCCGCGCCAAACTTTTTTCGCCAGTAGGCGTTCGAAAGCAGCACCGTCTGCGGCGCACCGGCCGTGTCGTCAGCCCTGGTAAACAGCCGCCCAAGCGCAGGAACGACACCAAGAATCGGCAAAGTACCGTCAGAAACATCGAGACCCTGCACATGCTCCGGCTCGCCCACTCCCGTTACAGTCAGCGAATCTCCGTCGTAAACACCGATATCCTGGAGCGTCCTGCTCTGCTCGCGATTGGTAAAGTAAAGAAACGGCGCCATGTTCAGGTCTTCAAAACCCACTCCGGGCGCATGATGCCAGACACCAATCAACTGCTCTGGATGAGGATAGGGCAGCGGCTTGAGCAGCACTCCTTCAATCACGCTGAAGATCACAGCATTCGCTCCCACCGCGACCGCAAGCGTAATCAGCGTAATAGCAGTAAACATCGGCGTCCGGCTGAATCTCCGCGCCAACTGCCTTGTTTGGTCAAAGCCCGCAACGAAAGTCGCCATTAATCCGCCTCCTCAATCAAGACATCCCCACACCGCCAGCCCTTAGGCCGTCCACGCCACGCACGCCATTGCACGTTCCGAACCAAACGAATGCAGATGCATGGCTCACCTTTGCAACAGAAAGAGTCAGATGGTCGCTTCGTCGGTAAGAGAATCTGTCCGGAATCGGAAACTGGCCGTCCGAAACCGAACACCATCCCAACAAGCCTTCCGCTCCCACGTAGTCTTACGTCGTCAGGAAGGAGATTGTTCCGCGAGCGCATCCAACCATTGCGGCGGAGTCTCACGATCAGATCAGACGCCAATGCGATGATTTCTTCGTCTCAAAAAGAATCATTTGCATTTCCCACTCCAGACTTTTACCCTCGTCAAGCAGACGAAATTTGGAATCTCGCACCACTCAAAAATCGATAAAGCATCAACCTTCGAATTCAGACCCAACGCCTCGCTTCGGCAATTGCAACCGACTCCGCGCCACCGTCTGAACCATCAAGAGGAGATCAATCCCAACCATGCAAAGGCGTGATTTCGTCAAAGCAATGATGGCGGCCTCCGTGACCGCTCGCGCGGCACTCGGACAACAGACTGCAGCACCCGCCGCGCCGCCTCCGCCGCCCCAGGCTCCCGGCCCGTTGCCCTGGATGCGTGGCCTCATGGAAGCGAAGCCGCTGCCCGTCGGACAGCTTACCCCTGACGCCGTCGCGCAAACCGACGCGCATTTCTTCAGTCCACAGCAGTTCGCCACCCTGCGCCACCTTGGCGAGATCCTGCAACCTCCATACAAAGGCTACCCAGGCGCAACCGAAGCAGGAACCCCCGAATTCCTCGACTTCCTCATCAGTGCCTCGCCCGCCGACCGCCAGCAGATGTACCAATCCGGCCTCGATCGCCTCGAATCCGAAGCTAAACAGCACTTCGGCAAATCCTTCGCGGCGATTGATATCTCGCAGGCCGATCAGCTTCTCCGTCCCTGGCTGCGCACCTGGCTAAGCGACCACCCACCCACCGAGCCTTACGCCCTGTTCATCAACATCGTGCACACCGACATCCGCACCGCCACAATGAACTCCCAGGCATGGAGCGACGCCGCCCATCGCGCCGGCCAGCAAACGCCCAATATCGATCTCTACTGGTACCCGGTCGACCCCGATCTACGCCGAAATACCAGCAACAACGGAAGGAATTAGCCGAGGACACATGGCCGAAGAAATCGTAGACGTACTTATCATCGGCTCCGGCCACTCCGGAGGAATGGCCGCAAAGGTCCTCACCGAAAAAGGCATCTCTTGCCTCATGCTCAACGCCGGCCCCATCGCCGACGTGCAAAAAGACACGGAGGTCAAACCCGCCTACGCCCTGCCGTATCGTGGCTTCAGGCAACCCGGCCAGTTGCCGCACGTCTTCCAGGCCAACGAATTCAACGCCAACACCTGGGTCGACGAAAAAGAAGTCCCCTACACCTACGATCCGGGCAATCCGTACAACTGGGTGCGCGTGCGCCTCTTCGGCGGCCGCTCGCTCTTCTGGTCACGCGCTTCCTTCCGTCTTAGCGACTTCGAATTCAAAGGCAAATCCCACGACGGCTACGGCGACGATTGGCCCATCAGCCTCGCCGATCTTGCGCCCTACTACTCTCGCGTCGAAGGCATCTTCCGCGTCCAAGGCCAGCTCAGCGGACTCCCACAATTCCCCGATGGCAACTTCATCCCGGACGAAGCTCCATGGTCAGGCTGCTTCCAGCGCCTCATTGCAGCAGGGAAGCCCCGTAACGTCTCCGTCTGCCGCCAGCGCACTTCCCTCGGCATCAACGGCCTTGCCAGCTCCGTCAACCTGCTCCTGCCGGATGCCTTTGCCACCGGCAAGCTCCGCGCCATCCCCAATGTCGTTGTGCGCAAACTCACCACCGACAAAAACACCGGCCTCGTCAACGAAGCTCACTTCGTCGACCGCATCTCACGCCGCGAAATGTCCGTGAAGGCCCGCGTCGTCGTCCTCGCCGCCGGCACGCTCGAAAGCACGCGCCTTCTGCTTAACTCCGAACTCGCGAACTCCAGCGGCGTCATGGGCCATTACCTCATCGACCAGATCTACGGCGCAGGCATTACCTGCTCGGTGCCAGAAGCCCGCGACGGCAAAGCCACGCCCGGCCTCATGGGCGGCAGCGCCCTCATCCCTCGCTTCCGCAACATCGACACCAAAGCCAAAAACTTCCTCCGCGGCTACTCCATCAATGTTTGGAGCACCACCGGCGCTATGGATCCGCGCAGCTTCGCCGCCTACGGCGAAGAGCTGCACCGCAAGCTCGACAGCTATCACGGCAGCGGCATCTCCACCAACATCATGGGCGAAGTGCTCGCGCGACCTGAAAATCACGTCCGCATCAACAAAGACGTTGTCGATGCCTGGGACATTCCCGTCCTGCACATCGAAACCAAGTACACCGACAACGAATTCAACATGGCCCACGACTCCGTCGATACCGCCATCGAACTCGCCGAAGCCGCAGGCTTCGAAGTTCTCGCCAAAAACTACGATCCCAACCCGCCCGGCTATAGCATTCACGAACTCGGCACTTGCCGCATGGGCAACGACCCAAAAACCAGCGTGCTCAACAAATGGAACCAGAGCCACGACATCAAAAACCTCTGGGTCGTCGATGGCAGCGCCTTCGTCAGCGCGGGCTGGCAAAACCCGACCATGACCCTAACATCCCTGGCCATGCGCGCCTCTGAATATCTCGCCGAACAAATGCGCCAGGGCAACGTCTGAGAACCGATGAACCAAACTCGATGGAAGTGAAGGGTACGGACTTCAGCCCGTACATCAGTCGATCAATACAAATGGGGCTTTAGCCCCTGAGGGTCATCAAAGTCAACCCGACTCACAATCAACAATGGAGATAACATTGAACCCGTCCCGCAGAGACTTCCTCAAAACCAGCGCAGCCACGCTAGCCTGCGCCACCCTCTTTGAAAGCCAAATGCTATACGCCAAAGCACTCAACCTGCCGCTCGGCCTGCAACTCTACTCCGTCCGCCAACTCCTGCCGACGAACTACGCAGGCACGCTGAAAGACATCGCCGCTCTCGGCTTCAAAGAAGTCGAATCTGCCGGCTACTACAACCACAGCGCCGCAGAAGTAAAGCAGGCCATCGCCGACGCCGGCCTCAAGTTAGTCAGCGCCCACCACTCATCCGTCGACCTCCACAAAGACCTCGACCACATCATCTCTTTCAGCCACGACCTGGGCCTGAGCTACATCATCTGTTCCTTCCCCGGCAAAACCCCAGCCAACGAACACAACAAAGACTTCCACCTCGACGACTGGAAGTGGAACGCCGACGAGTTCAACAAAATCGGCGAAAAAGTATCCGCCGCCGGCATGAAATTCGGCTATCACAACCACACCGTAGAATTCACCCAGACCGACGGCGTCCTACCCTTCGTCGAACTCATGCGCCTCACCGACCCCACCAAAGTCACCGTAGAAATGGACTGCGGCTGGGTCATCGTAGGCGGCGGCAATCCCGTCGAGTTGCTTAAGCATTACGGCAACCGCATCTCCATGCTCCACGTAAAAGACTTCATCCTTCCCGCGGGCTTCGTCCGTGGTGGCGGCAAGCCGGCCACCGAGCAACCCAAAGTCGAAGAGCTCGGCCTCGGCTCCGTCGACTACCGCCCTATCCTGGAAGCAGCCGCAGCCACCGGCCACATCAAACACTGCTTCGTCGAACAGGAAGCCTTCAACGTCCCACCCATGCAATCCCTGAAGATCGACGCAGACTACATGCACAAACTAGGCGCCACGAGCTAACCCAGCCTTTGCTTTTCTGTCTGTCATTCCCGAAGGGAATCTGCTTCCCTAAGACACGAATCCCGCGAGCGCCAACAGCGCCTGCGGGATTCGTGTCTTAAAACTAAGCGCACCACCAGGAATCTGGGTACCCCACCCTTGACGAGTTTCATCCGTCAAGGGTGGGAGACCACAAATCTAAAAGAACCCCAGCTTCTTCGGGCTATAACTCACCAGCATATTCTTCGTCTGCTGATAATGATCCAGCATGATCTTGTGATTCTCCCGCCCGATACCGCTCTGCTTATACCCGCCAAACGCCGCATGAGCCGGATAAGCATGGTAGCAGTTCGTCCACACGCGCCCCGCCTGGATCGCGCGCCCAAACCTGTAGCAACGATTCGCATCCCTGCTCCAGACGCCCGCACCCAGCCCATACAGCGTGTCATTGGCAATCGCCAGCGCCTCGTCCTCATTCTTGAAGGTCGTCACAGAAACAACGGGCCCGAAGATCTCCTCCTGGAAGATCCTCATCTTGTTATGCCCTTCAAAGACCGTCGGCTTCACATAATAGCCGCCTTCAAGATCGCCTTCGAGCATGTTCCGCTCGCCGCCAATCAGGACCTTGGCCCCCTCCTGCTTGCCGATGTCGATGTAGCTCAGAATCTTCTCCATCTGCTCGCTCGAAGCCTGCGCACCAATCATCGTCGTAGAGTCCAGCGGATTCCCCTGCTTCACCGCCGCCACGCGTTTCAGCGCCCGCTCCATGAAGCGGTCATAAACGCTCTCCTGAATCAGCGCCCGGCTAGGACACGTGCAAACCTCGCCCTGATTCAGCGCAAACATCGTAAAGCCCTCAAGCGCCTTGTCAAAGAAGTCATCATCCTCCTGCAGCACATCCGCAAAGAAGATATTCGGCGACTTACCGCCTAACTCCAGAGTTACTGGGATAAGATTCTGGCTGGCATACTGCATAATCAGCCGCCCCGTCGTCGTCTCGCCCGTAAACGCAATCTTCGCAATCCGCGACGAAGAAGCGAGCGGCTTGCCCGCCTCCAGCCCAAATCCATTCACAATATTCAGCACGCCTGGCGGCAGCAGATCGCCAATCAACTCCGCCCAAACCAAAATGCTCGCCGGAGTCTGCTCCGCCGGCTTGATCACCACGCAGTTGCCCGCGGCCAGCGCTGGAGCCAGCTTCCACGTCGCCATCAGCAGCGGAAAATTCCACGGAATGATCTGCCCCACCACGCCCAGCGGCTCATGAAAGTGGTAAGCAACCGTATCGTCGTCAATCTGACTCAGCGAGCCCTCCTGCGCCCGGATGCACCCCGCAAAATATCGCCAGTGGTCAATCGCCAGCGGCAAATCCGCAGCCATAGCCTCGCGAATCGGTTTGCCATTGTCCCACGCCTCGGCCTCGGCCAGCAGGGCAAGGTTATCCTCCATGCGCTGGGCAATCTGGTTCAGAATATTCGCCCGCTCCGCCACGCTGGTCTTGCCCCAACTCACCTTGGCCCTGTGCGCCGCATCCAGCGCGAGATCGATATCCGCCGCATTCGACCGCGCAATCTCGCAAAACACCTTGCCCGTCACCGGGGTTACATTCTCAAAATACTGACCGGAGACAGGCACCACCCACTCGCCTCCGATGTAGTTGCCATAACGAGCACGAAATCCATGCCGGCTGCCGCCCAGAACTCCAGGCTGCAAAGAAGTCAAAGTCGCCATAATTCACCTCATTCGGAGAGCAGGCGCACCGAATCCCGCGCAATCTCTCCAAGCCCCGAATCTTACACCCGCCCCGGCGGCTTCCGTCAATCATCTCCCGAGCCCACGCTCGCCAAGAGTCAGATCCACGCAAAGCGGCATTCTGTCAATGCCTGATTTCACTCAGGCAACCCGTTTTTCAACTCCATTAAATCGATTCACTGATCGTGCCGAATAACGGAACACCGAAGGCAAAGTCATCCTAATGTCAGGAATCTATGGTCCGAAAACAGTCATCATATTGATGCTGTGTTAATGGGTATGCAAAGGAATCTAAATTAATGCTGAAACTGTTTGCGGTCGCGCTTGCGGCCTTTTGTCTTTCTGCCACGTACGCGTCCGCGCAGTATGTGGAATACCCTCAAAACGCGGGTAAAGTTCAACCCTTAACCACTCCGGATCTGCCCTCATGGCTGACGCTGGACATGGACCTTCGCGCTCGTACCGAAGCCCAGACCGCGATTGACTACATGAGCGGAAATGCCCAGGTCTACGAACTCACACGAGTGCGCGGCGGAATGGAAATTCGCCCCACAAACTGGCTCACCGGCTACATCCAGTTTCACGACACCCACGCCCTCGGGCTCCCGCTCGCGTATACCGCCGCAAACATGCGCGACAACTTCGACTTCCGCCAGGCATATCTCGAATTCCATGCCCGGCCCGGCTCCGTTCCCGTGGCGATCTTCGCCGGCCGCCAGGAACTGAAATTCGGCGATGAGCGCCTGATCGGTATCAGCGACTGGACCAACAACAGCCGCACCTTCGACGGCTTCGACGCACGCATCGGAGACAAGAATCGAATCGATCTCTTCAGCGCCTCCGTCGTCAATATCTATCCGACCGCGCTCGATATGCACTCCGGCGGCCTCAACTACCATGGCGCCTATGCCTCTCTCAATTCTTTGTTGCCCAGGACCACCATCAGCCCCTTCGTCTTCATCAAGAGGTTGCCCTATGTCGTAAGCCAGCAGGGCATCGGCGGCACGGAGACGGAAGTAACTCCGGGCATCAGCGTCAGCAATAATCTGCCGGTCGGCTTTGACTTCACCGTCGAAGGAGTTCTGCAGCGCGGCAGTTATTCCAACGACTCCATTCACGCCGGCGCCGGCTATGCCAAGGTCGGCTACACGGCAACCTATCTTCCCTGGACGCCCCGTCTTCAAGGCGAGTACGACTACGCCACAGGCAACCCTCACACCAACCCGGACCGCATCAGTACCTTCGATCAGCAATATCCTAGCTCGCACAACGTCTTTGGACTCGTCGATCTCTTCGGCTGGGACAACATCAAGCAGGCGCGCGCTAACCTGAGTCTCAATCCCACGCGGAATCTGACGCTGCTGATACAACAGGGATTTCTGTGGGAAGCGAACACGCACGATGGCGTTTACAACGGCACCGGCGCGGAGTTCCTCAAGCCACCGACGGGCGGATTTACCAGCGATACCATCGGCCACGAATTCGATGCGTCGATGAAGTATGTCTATCATGATTACTTCGTCGTTAACGCAGGTGTCGGTCATTTCTCTCCAGGAGCTGCAATGACCGACAACGCTCACGGAGCGCCTCTGACTATCTCCTATCTCTCGTTCACTTACCGATTCAAGCTGAACCGGTCGCAAGCTCCAAAAGACCAGAAATAAGAAGACGCCGCAGGTCACAACTCATCTAAAACAAATCGTTCAGGCGGCCAACGCCTGAGCGGTTTCTTTTTGCGTGCAAGTCTGAGCCAACAGAGCATCCCGGCTCGCCGAGGGCGAGCGAGTGGAGATATACTGATGCCGATTCGGGACGGGAATGTCCTGGATCTCAACCATCAACGCTAAGGGAACAATTGAAGTTTCTCTAAGGAGCGAATCTTGATCCGACCCAAATATCCAGGCAACAAGAGGTGTCGAAATGAAAGTTCCATGGAGTTTAGGATCACTGCTGGCCGTGACGTTTCTCATGAACGTCTCATCCGTAAACGCACAAAATCCATCCGACAGCCACTCACGGTTTGACGCCACTCTAAACAGTTTTCAGACATCCCCCTCCCTGTTTACGAATGGCAAAGGAACCACTCAAGTGCGAATCGACCGGGAGGCGGGCTCGATCTCGTATGAACTGAGTTACTCCGGACTATCCAGTCCCGTGACCCAGGCCCACATCCATTTTGCCCAGAAAGGCGTAAACGGCAATATCATCGTTTACCTCTGCGACAACACCGGCCTCGCGCCGAGCGGCACTCCGGCCTGCCCTGATTCGGGCACAGTAACGGGTAAAGTAACCGCCGTCGACGTCAATCCGCCGAAGAACCCCCTGCCAGTCACCGACCAGGGAATCGCGCCCGGAGATTTTGCCGCTCTGATTGCCGCGATTGAGCACAACTCTGGGTACATAAATGTTCACACGACCACCTACCCGGCTGGCGAAATCCGAGGACAACTGAAGCGGTTCGACCGAGACGATTTCGGCAGGCGCTGATCGCAACAGGGGGAGGGGAAGTTACCGGCTACCCCACGCATCAATCTTCCTATCCCAGCCACAACCCTGGGTGCCCCATCCTTGACGCGCCTTTTGCGGCAAGGGTGGGATACCACAAAAGCCAGCCCCGTTCTAGCTCTTGCTTTTCTTTCTGTCATTCCCTTGGGAATCTGCTTCTGATCCCAGCACCCAGATTTGTGTTTGGAATATAAAAACCGAAGGGTGGAACACTCGGCTTAGAGCAAAATCTTATGTCAGGTCGGATAGTCTCGGTTCAATTAGAGGAAGGGACAGGCCCCAATGACTCGGGGCCTGTCAGATAGCTTAATACGAACAGACACCGTTATAGCAAGTCTCTGGAACCCACGAACAACTGGTGTCATCCCACCCGTATTCCGTTCCTGCATCGAGATAGTCAGTCGGTGACGCTGAAGAAGGAGCAGGGCAAGATGTGAACGGCGGCCCATTGCGGAGCGTGTAACTATATTCCTTCGAGCATGTGTTGGTGAATGTTAGGGTTGATTTCCAAATTGGAGTATCGCTGTAGGTAATAGAACCGCCCATTCCAGCAATAACGCCGCTGACGGTCACCGAAATATCACAGTTAAATGGAAATACACAAGACCTTGCGGCTCCAGCTACTTGTCCTCCACAGGAGATTTGTGCACCGTTTGAAGTCGAATTGCCTTGAGTGGCTTCATATCCGACTCCGTGCCAATACGGACTGACTACCGTACCAAGCTCTAGTGCGAGTCCGGATGTAGTGGAGGTACATGCTATTGAACATGCTCCCCCATTTTGCCCTTGCGGACCGTAAGCCTTGTAAGTGCAGTTTGCGGAAAAGGTCCCCGTGTTTTGGTGGCTGCCGGTGACGTGTTGTGTGGTGTCCTTTGCGTTCTGCGGATCGTTGACATAAGTGTTAAACGTATAGCAAGGATAGAACGTTGTTGTTTGGGCGGAGACCCTGGATGTAGGCAAGGCAGTTAGGACGACCGCTACAGTCATCCTTAGAAATGTGCTTCTTGAACGCGGCATCGTTCTCTCCTGAGATCAATAGTTCATAGATCAATGTTGGGAGGTCGGCGCTTCGAGGGCGAGGGAAACCTTGGACTGGGCCATACCGCACCGTCCCTCGTGACAGCAAAGGTCAGACCTAACCGACGAACAGTATGTGTCGGCTACCGTGTTAGCCTTAATCCACTCAGCCATCCCTGGTGCTTCCCGGAATGTGCTGGTCAACAGTTGGTCTGGGTAGACTTGTTGTTTTAGGACCTTCCATAAGCCTTGAGCACCGCTGTATAGGTCTTGGGGAGACACGACTTCTTTTCCGTCGGCATTGTAGCCAAACAGGAAGAAGGCTTTATGGGGTCCGGTGCTCTTACCCTGAAATTCAGTTGCGACCGTAAAAGCAGCATAATGTGTATAAGTCGCTGGTTCGGTAAACATACTGCTGCCGACACGAGCAACCTCAGTCATGCTCATGCCCAACCCGCTATTGCTGTCGGTTGCCTGGAATGGAGCTTTGAAATCCATCCAACTGACTTTGCATTCGTTCCAAGTAGAGGAGGTACCGTCTTCCGCTGTATTGGATTGCACGGTGAATTGAGTGAGTAGTACCTGGCCGCTAGGCACCTCCATAAACTCTTTTAGTTTGCGGCTACCAATACTCGCGATGGTGCCGATCACCATGTCAGTAATGGTGTACGTAGGTGGTGAGTCTACTGTGTCTTGAGGCGAGGGAATTGGCTGCCGTTGCCCTTGTGCTCGCTCCACAACCGGTTGGAGACCACAAATAAAGCTGAGAGCGCCGTATGCGCTCCGTACCGTGTCTTCCATGTGCTGGGCAGACACTTCAGGTGGATGTTGAATTTGTGCATACGTTGGCAGGAGAACACCAGCTAACGAGAGGGCGGCGAGCAACCTGAGCAAAATCATCGTTGGCCTTCCCATGAGAACAAATTGTGAACGGAAGCTATCACCATCCTTGCCAAGTGTCAACAGAATATTGACGAGGAGTTATCGGTGCCCATGACGAGTTAATACATAGTTAATAGCTCTGTATAACAGACACAATACAAAACCTGAGGAACCATAAGGGTTCTATAGCGGCGGGTGATCCAGATCTGAATGAATAATCATGAAGGTGCTGGGCTTCGGCGGATGTCACAAGCGTCCGTCTGGATGCTCCCAAATCTCCCTTGGAATCGGAAACTATCCTCCAAGATCATGGGTAACTTTCACTTTCTCCAAACTGTGCGAAAGCACTAGCTCCACGCCACTATGGAGCCGTCCCGCGCGGCTCAAAGCTCATCCGCAGCCGCCTGTGCGTAGCCTTGGCAAACCGCTCCAGTGTCCGCGCAGATGGCAACACCTTCTCGCTCTCAAGCCGAGCCGCCAAACGCGGTCTTAGCGACGCCCCGCGGCTTCCACCGTGTTCGTCGGGTCGGCTCCTGTCCACGTCACATCCGCAGTCGGCCCGTACGTCGAGGGAACATTACGTCCCATCATCCGCAAAAACACTGTTAGTTGCGTCCGATGGTGCGCCGTGTGCAGAACGCGCCTCCAGAAGATCCAGATACGCTGGCGCTCGACATCGAAGAAGGGCACAACCTCCATCCACCATGGCTCCTGCCGCTGCGCAAAGAACTCGAGCCGCGCCGTAGCCAACTCCACAAACCGATTCACTGCGCTGTCCACCGTAAACGAGGAAGGTAAAACCGCCTCCGGTGCAGGCTCCGGCGTATGCAGAAACTCCCCGAAGAACCGTCGCTCCGAAAGCAATTGATGCTTGAAGATTCCGCCGACATTCGTTGACTTCTCGGGTGGCTTGTAGTCCAGGTCTGAGTCCTGAAACTCCTTCCACGTCGACGCAACTTTGTTCGTCTCGCTCACATACGTGTCCAGCAGATGCTGGAAGACAGGATTTGCGGCATGAGGAATCGCCGACTCAGGAATCGCGATCCAGGCGTAATTCATCGACTCTCCTTTATTTCCATCCCGGCACGCAGCAGCCGGGAAGCCCAGCGCCGCCATCTCGTACCTCTGATGACTCTGCAGACAATCCGGATTCGCCTTCGTTGCCAGTTGCCTACACAACCCAGACAAACACATCATCTCCCGGCGTGAAGCGAGAAGCCGCGAATGTTCCACGCGCCCCACGCGCGGAATCTCCCATTCGCTGTAACAAGGCACAAATCGCCAATAAATTACGCAACCGCAAGCCGCTGAAAACAAGGCGTATGCACCACATCGCGCCAAGCGTCTCCCCATTCGCCCGGAATTGTTCTACGTGGAACATTTTTCGAGTGAAAGAACACCCCTTCAAAGCTTCTCTTAAACTAGGAACAGGAGGACCCATGAGCGACGGTCGCGAAGAGCGCGAAGAACAGGAAAAGAGGCGAGAGCTGGAAAAACGAGAGCCGCGCCCGGATCGTTGGAACGACTCGATCGATCAGCATCCGGCCGACGACTGGGAACCCGAACGCGGCGGCTCCTGAACTCTACCGAAAATTACCTCTACTGCCGTGCAGGAAAGCTGCGGCGCAAATGGTGGGACTGGCCATCCACACTCATACCTAACTAAAAACATCTCTCCTGTACAATTGCGGCTACGCAACCCCCGCAGTTTCGCCACACTCCCGCCGGAGGACAATCATGACTTCTTTCAGGGTGTTCCCATCCTCTTCGAGCCGTCGCTCTTTCCTCACCGGTGTCACCGGGCTCGCCGCCGGTATTTCTGGCATGTCGCTGCTGACCGCATCCGCCCATGCGGCAGCACCGGACAGCGCATCTGCAAACGACTTTAGCGTGATCGGTCCCAGACCCGGCTACTCCCCGCAGATCGGCACCCTTGTCTCCATGCTGACGTGGGTCGACCACGGTGTTACCGGTCCGGTTAAGGGCCTTACCCAACCCCAGTTGGATACGCTCTTCGATGCCAACGCCAACACCATTGGCGCATTGCTCCTGCACCTGGCTGCGGCCGAAACCTTCTACCAGATCCATACGTTTGAAGGGAAACCATACGGTGAAGTGCCGGATTCGGTGAAAAAGCAGTTTGGAGCGGCCCTCGAACTGGGTGACAAAGGCCGAAAAGAAATCAAAGAGCACGACCTCGACTACTATCTCAACATCATGAAAGAGACCCGCGAGAAGACTCTCGCCGGTTTCAAAAAGCGCGATGACAACTGGCTCATGACCATCGATCCGAAGTTTTTCGGAGACGCCCCCACCAACAACTACTGCAAGTGGTTCCACGTATGCGAGCATGAGTCCCACCACGCAGGGCAGATCGCATTCCTCGTCAAGCGGCTCCCCGGCGCAAAACCAGCTTCCGACTAAGTCCTCGCGACAGATGGTGTCTGCTAGCGTACACTGGTTAGTAGAGAAGTGTTTCTCTTTCCAAAGTCAGCGCAACCCATTTGTTTTTCGCGTCGGTTAACTCCGGCACTTGCAATAAACTCTCCGCAACCACAGATGAAGGCGCGAAGTTGAAGCGCAAGTCGAGGTATAGATGCGATCTGAGCTGGTCTATCGTGCAGGACTCAAGATAGAGAATAAGTTTCTACTTTCTACCACTGTCATGCAGGCCGTCCGCAAGCTGCATATCAACTCAACGCGCACCGAAGATACCTCCAATCGTGTCCTGGTCGATGTGGCGGAAGGCCGCTATGCCCACGGTGCGCTGCCAGAGATCGAGCCTCCTCCAACCATCGATACATTGGTGATCGTGCCGTCGGTCTAACCGGCTGCAGTCCTGACTCCAAAACGAGCAACCCCCAAGTCTCGCCAATTCGTGCAATGCTCGGAGCACGCACCGGGCTGCCTCGAAACCATCCTCATTCGTCTCGCGCTCCATCGTTCGGTACGTTTGTACTGTGAAGCGAAGCCAGGGATTTCGCTCAATCTCGCTTCATCGCACATTGAAGGCCGGATATTCACCCTCTCTGAGGCAACAATTTCGGGGCAGGTTCGAGGTGATCGAAGACAGGATTTTCTATCTCGCAAACTATAGCCTTACAACTTATTTAGCGATCGATCTATAGCATTAAATAGTAGTGAATAGGAGGTATGCTTCAGTGCCGAATGTGCATGGTATTGAATTCAATTCAAGTCAGTCTGAGCTAGTAAAGGATATCGTCAGAGAACTGCTCAAGGACGGCCAATGCTCCGTCTACGCGGTTCCACACATGAAGCCAGATGGCGAATTACGCATGGCTTCGATTCCGTCCGAGCCAGGGCCCAGGCGGCAGCACGGCGTCTTTCTGCGCATTCGACCCGGAGCCAAGGAAGCGACAATCGTGCGTCCAATGAACGCAAAGGCCGGAGAGCAGTTAACGAAGCTCACGAAATTTTCGCAGGCCGAATTGTTAGAGCTAATTCGCACCTGGCGTAAACAGACGATGCCTGCGTAGCGTAACGAAAGAGCAAGCCTCGGTGCAGCGTTTGCAAGGAACCTGCAATCGGTTTAAGTAGATAATTATGGAAGCCTGGGTGCATTCTTATCGTATGCGAGATGATCCAAAAGGCACCCAGGCTTCCTTTCCTGAAAACCACCAAAGAGTCGGCTTGTTATCCGGTTCCGAAGCAGTTAGCGGCCATCGCCGCAAGCTATGTCTCATTCGTCACTCCTACATCGACCTCTTGAATAGCGGCAAGGCGATCAAAAGCGTGGCAATCCCAAACAGAAACAGGAACAAAAGATCGAACTGGATCGCTGCAAACCCGCCATCCTTGATCAGAACCGCTTTGAAGCCATGCACCGCATAAGTAAACGGATCAGCCAGCGCAAATGCCTTCAGCCATGCAGGTAATCCCGACACCGGCGAGATCGCTCCGCTGGGAAAGAACAGCAGTGTGTTCAGCACTCCAAAGATCGCGCGCGGCACGAGCGGATCTTCGACGCGCACCATCATCAGAAACATCATCCCGTTGAACGCCACCGAAGTCGAAATGATCATCAGCAGGAGCAGGAGCGCTGATTCGGGATGAAAGATCACTCCCAGGCCTGCAAACAGCGAGCCGATCACTGTTAGACAAGCGCCCGAGAGCACGGCTTTGATGGTGCCTGCGAGATTCAATCCGAGCACCAGTTCCAGCTTTGTAATCGGCGTAACAAGATAGCCCTCGTGGACGCCGCGGGCCTTGTCGTCGATGTAAAGCATTCCTCCGCCGATCATCACCGCGACATACATCGCGAGGGCAACAGATCCTGACAAAAGATACTTCATATACTCGACATATGGATATAACTCGACAATCTTCAGCGCAATCGACTGCACCACCATGGGTTGAATTGCCGGTGCATTCAGCGCATCGACGAGCGATTGCATCTCAGCTTCCAGCGCGCCGCTCATCGTCTGGTCCGAGTTATCGACTACGAGTCCTATCGCCGGGGAATCTCCTGCGAGCACCCTGCGCGAATACTGCGCAGGAATAATCACCGCGCCATCGATCTTGCCTGTCCGCACATCTTCGCGAGCTTTCTGCTCATTGTCGTAATCAACTGTTGCGAAGGTGCGAATGTTGACGGCAATCGACTGAAAAGCCTCATGAATCTTCAAGGACTGTGAGCCATGGTCGTAGTCGACCACACCCATCGTCGCGTTGCGAATCTTGCCGCCGAAGGCATTGCCCAGGATCACCAGCTGCACCAGCGGAAGCATCATCGAAACCATCATCAATGCCGGAGAGCGGAAGAACTTCCGCATCTCGCGTTCCACAATCGCAAACATTCTCGTCATGGCTGCATCCCCGGTCGCGGGGGCATCACAAACCCCACGGCCTTTACCTGCTCATCGCGTAACTGCCGTCCCGTGTAATAGACAAAAACATCATCCAACGTGGTGTTTTGCACGCTCAGCCCCTTGATGCTCTCGCCAAAGCTCACGACCATTTCCACTAACTGCGTGGTCGTCAGCGAGCCGTTCGAAGTAAGCACGCGATACATTCCATTCGAATGTGATTCGACAGAAGTCACGCTCGGCAGCTGCTCCAGACGGGCTTGCCACTCTGGCGTTTCATGCGCAAGCTGCACTTCTACCACAGAGCTGCCCGGCACGGTAGCCTTCAACGCAAGGGGCGTATCCAGCGCCACAAGCTTACCGTGATCCACAATCGCGATGCGATCGCAAAGCCGGTCTGCTTCATCCATGTAATGGGTCGTAATCAGAATCGTTAGCTTACGAATTTCCTTCAAGCGATTCAGCATCTCCCACACCGCTACGCGCGAGACTGGATCAAGTCCCGTCGTAGGCTCATCCAGAAAGAAAATCTGCGGATCATGCACCAAGCCGCGCGCGATCTCCAGCCGCCGCCGCATGCCGCCCGAGAGCGTTTTGGTCTGCGCGTGGCGCCACTTCGTCAGGTCGACGGCCTCCAGTAATTCGGCGATGTTTTTCTCTCGTTTGGCCTTCGGAACTTCATAGAGCTTGGCGTAGATAGACATGTTTTCTTCCACAGTCAGATCGATATCGCTGGTCAGAGCCTGCGGAATCACGCCAATGGTATGCCTTACGGCATCGGGCTCTTTTGAGACATCATGGCCGGCAATTACCGCTCGTCCGGAGGTGACTGGAATGAGCGTCGTCATCATGCGGATCAGCGTGCTTTTGCCAGCGCCGTTGGGTCCAAGCAGCCCAAAGATCTCGCCATCCGCAACCTCGAAGGTTATACCCTTGACTGCCTCGAAGTCTCCGTAGCGCTTGACGATATTTTCGACTCCGATGACCGTATCTGCTTTCATTTTGTCACCAGCTTGTCTTTTGGAACATAGACTTCAGCCAGCATGCCAGGTACATATTGCTCGCCGGGATTGTCGATGAGAAGCTTTAGCCGAATGGTCTCAATATCCCGTTTGCGCCTGCTTACGTCGCGCTGCGTGGCGAAGTCTCCTTCGGCAGACTTCGCAATCACCTTGCCCTGCAACGTTGCTCCGCTCGGCATTACCACGCGCAAGCTATCGCCCAGCTTCACGGCATCTGCCTCTGTCTCGGGAAGTGGCGCGTAAATCCATGTCTGAGTCAAGTCAGTTACTGTAACAATTGGCGTTCCCGCTGCAACAACTTCGCCTTGCCGCGCCGCTCGCACATTCACCTTTCCGGTAATCGGCGAAAGGATTTTCGAGTAGTCGAGCTGCACCTGAGCCTGCTCCAGAACTGCCTGGGCATTCTGTAAGTCACCGCGCGTTGCGGACACTGTCTTTGCCGCTGCCTGCGCCTGAATCGTGTTGGCGTTTGCAACCTTCAACATCGCTTCCGCAGCCGCTATATTCTCCTTCGCCGAATCGACTGCAGCCCGCGACGCATCGAGGGATGTCACCTGCTCGTCGCGTGACTGTTCGCTCACAATGCCTTGTTTCGCCAGCGCCACCGCACGCGAAGTATCTGCCTGTTGGTGCTGATACTGCGCCTGCGCCTGCATAAGCGCTGCCTGCGCCGCGCGTACCTGCGCTTCCGCGTTGATCACCTGGCTAGAAGTGCCGCCCATCGTCTGCCGCTCTGTGTCGCTTGCGCCGAGCAGTTTGTATTTCTGACTGGCTGCGGCGGCCTCTGCTGCTTGCCGCGCTGCCGCGAGGTCGTCGCTCTGAATGGTTGCGATCAACTGTCCGGCCTTGACGTCGTCGCCTTCATCGACCTTCAGAGTCTCGATGCGGCCGGGAATGCGAGAGCTGACGACCACTTCATTTGCATCCACAGTCCCAATCAATTGCAGATCGCTGTCGTGCTTTGTCGAGAAAAAATACCAGCACAGTGCGAAGACAAACAGGACTCCGAGAATTACAAGAATTCGGTTGCGTGGGTTCATTTCGACTTTCTCCGAAACTGAAAATCCTTGATGTGTGGCATGGGCATTTCACGCAGAACACGACTCGCCAATGCAGCGCCGTGTGCGCGATCTGTGAATAAAGCGTTGGCCAGGAATTCGACTGCTGCGACGCGACGGGCTTTCAGAGCGTCCGGATCGAAAGGCTTGATGGGAAGCGCCAGTTGTATCATCGGTGCGCTCAGAAAGTAAAAGACGTTCGCCCCGAAGATCGCATACATTCCCTGGAGCCAATCCATCTTGCAAAGTTCTCCGGCGCGAATTCCCTCATCGAAGGCGTTCTGCAGCTTCTCCATCAGCGGCTTGAACGCGGCTTGAAAAAGGTGAGGAATCGATCCGCTTTCGTCGCGATGAAAGCGGACCATCTCCTGCTGCATGAGGCTCTGAAACTCACGCTGAGTCAGGATGCGGTCGAAGTGATTGAGCGCTGTTCGCAGCAATCGCTCGCCGGGGCTGAAGGCCGGGTCAAGCGCAGCGAGCGCGTTCTCGACGACCTTCTTCGAGACCTGCTCGATGGCTGCCTCGTACAAGCCTTTCTTGCTCTTGAAGTAGTAGTAGAGGAGCGCCTTGTTCGCTCCTGCAGACGCGGCGATCGCTTCGGTTCGTGCGCCGGAAAGACCGTGGGCGCTGAACTCGCGAATGGCTGCGGCGAGAATGCCCTTTCGCGTCTGCTCGGCGCGGTCGCTTGGGGGCGCTTTGGGGTTTCCTTCTGTCATTGATTAACCGTTTAGTTAATTCTAGCACTGGATTTGAAGACTTGCCGCATCGCAGTCGTCAAAATTCTGCCGGTTTCCGCGACTTCGGCATAAAATCGTAGCGTTGTCTTAGGGCGACGCCCAGGGTGCAGATTGAAAGGCGACATGCAATGGGACGCGAAGCTACGTGCGATTGCCAATGGGCTGGCGAGTCGGCTGCCTGCAAGGTGCTGCTGGAAACCCATGAGCTGATCGTTCGAGGGCCAATTCGCCGCCGGGCGCCGATCACGTCCCTGACGAAGGTTTCTGTCGAGGGAGACCGGCTCCGGTTTCGCGCCGGGGAAGACCAGGTCTCGCTGACGCTTGGCGCCAATCTCGCGCAGAGTTGGGCAAAGAAGCTCACTGCGCAACCTCCGAGTCTGGCTGCCAAGCTTGGAATCTCAAAAGACTCGCACCTCCTGCTTATCGGCGATTTTGATACGGAAGAATTGCATTCGGCGGTCGCCACTGCGGCCACGACGGGCGGCAAATCAACCAATCTCATTTTGGTCAGGGTAAAGGTAATCGCGGACCTGAATTACGCGCTCGACCGATACGCCACGCAGTCCGCAAATCCGCCCATTTGGATCATCTATCCCAAAGGCCCCGGCCGGCTTGTCAAGGAATCGGAGATCCGCGGTGCGATGAGACAAGAGGGCTTCATCGACACCAAGGTCGCATCCGTTTCAACGGCGCTGACGGGGCTGCGCTTTGTGAAACGAAGCTGAAGAGCGTTGAGACTGGCAAAGTCAGTTCGAGTAAGACGGACTTTGCGTCGGCTGCATGTAAGCAAACTCGACTCGGTTGCGGCCATTTTGTTTGGCTTTGTAGAGCGCCTGGTCCGAAGTCTCAATCAGCATCGCGGGCGAGCCAACCTCCTGAGACACGTAGGTGGAGATTCCTATGCTCGTGCTGAGGAGACTGCCGATTTCGGTCTGATTTTTAATTTTCAAATCATGAATCGCTACGCGCATTTTCGACGCAATGGCTTCCGCTGCTTCCCGGGTCGTTGCGGGCAGTATGGCGGCAAATTCCTCGCCTCCATAGCGCGCTACCAGGTCTCCGCTGCGTGCAGCCACGGCGCTTAGCGCTGTCGCAACCTCAATCAGACAGCGGTCTCCGTGGGGATGGCCATACGTGTCATTCAGGTTTTTGAAATAATCCAGATCGATCAGCAGGAGTGACAATGGGTCCAGGGTGCGCATTGCGCGAAGCCATTCCGATTCAAGCACCTGGTCGAAATGCCTCCGATTGGCGATGCCGGTCAATCCATCCTGCAGAGAAATCGCCTCGAGCCGGTCTCTGGCCTCCTGCAACTCTTTCTGCGTCTGCATATCGCGGATCTGCAACAACGTAGTCCGGACTCCATAGACGGCCAGTCCTACGCTAATGGCCACGATCCCGGTCAGGAAGTGTTGCCGCAGCGTCACCATGCCCAGAGCCAGCAGGGCGATGGTGAAAAAGATCGGACTTGAGAAATCGATGAAGAGGCCCAATTTGCTCCGTCGCGCGCTGGTCTCCGGATTCTCGGCTACGGGAACGAAAAGCGCCATCAATGCCAGCAGCAGAAGCGGCGCGATCACGAGTGCATCCCATTCCGTTTGTCCGTTGGTGTTCGTCGCAATTTGGTTATAGATTCCTGCTCCGACTCCGTAAATTACCAGAAATGCGCAGAGTATCCGGTAGAAGCGATGCGCCTCGGTGTCTTTGGAAGAAGCAAACAGCCGCAGGATGCAGATGCCCGCCAGCGCGGCATTCTCTACGTTGTAAGTCTGGATCAGCAGATCGACGGAGATTGGTTGAATCGTTGCGGTCGAGAAGGGTAGCGCGGAGAAAATGGTGATGTAAGTGAGGTAGCCGGCAAAGATCGCCTGAATGCCGTCCAGCCATGCAAACGCTGAATATTGGGGACCCTCGGCAGGTCTGGCCAGAGCGAATAGAATCGGGACCCCATAGAAAAAGAAGGCGAAATCCGAAAGCGAGGCAACCTGAAACGGAACATGCTGCAGCAGGTCTTCCCATGCGGATAGCGCGATCCCGCAGTCCCAGAAGAGCAAGCCCATCGCCAGCAGATTCCAGCGCGCCCGGTCGGGTCCGGCCACGGATCGAGCGCGCCAGAGGCAAGCGGCTACAGCAAGGAGCGGAGCCGTAATCTGAAAGAGATAGTTGACGCCCGCGGTCTGAAATCTGGGTACGGTGCTGCAAATAGCATCCACGCACACAAACACAAAGCCAACGACCGCCATATATCGCAGTCTCAGCCTATGGGGTAGCATTTGGGAATCTCTCCGTAAAGATTCAATAACAATTCCATTCCGCCTGCGGCGGTGGACTTAGATAAACTTTTCGTAATCTCTGGATAGTGTCATAAACAGGCGATGAATTCCAGTAGCTAATCGGGAATAATTCTAACTCAGACCGTTTTGGTAACCAAACTATGCAATCCGGGATATCCGCACTTTAGAAGTTAGCATAACTTCTACCGGCGTCCGCTCCACGCGCTCCGCTTTCTCGGAATGGCTGGGAGTTTGCTGGCATTCTTTCCATCGAGCGAATACTTTCGCCGCTCAACCGGGGTTGACAGTACTACACTTGTCACCGGATTTCCATACGGTAGCAGCGCCTCGATCAGCACCTCCAGCGCGGCCATGGAAGTGGTGGTCACTTTGAGCAGAAATGCGTCCCCGCCTGTCAGATGATGGCACTCGCGCACCTCCTCCAGTGTCTGCACAAACTCCATCAGCCGGAAGTAGTGCTGCCCATCGCAGGTCATGCGGATAAACGCGAGCACCTCCAGCCCGAGCGCTTCGCGGTCCATCTCTACCGTGTAGCCACGTACGATGCCCACTTCTTCCATCTGCTTCAGTCGCTCCGCAGTAGCTGTCGGACTCAGCCCCACACGGCGAGCCAATTCGGCGGTCGAAAGCCGCGCGTTGTCCTGCAGCTCGGCCAGAAGGCGGCGCCCAAAGCTGTCCATCAGGTAACTCGAACCGATTGCCGTGGAATCCCCGCCCATAGCAATTAAGCATAGTGGATTATGCCCTTAGAGCCAAGCTGTGCAATGCAACTGCTCTGTACCGCGCCCCGTCCCGGTCTTAGTATCCGGAATATGGAAACTGCAATTCCCAAGGCCACCCTGATAGATCCCCTGATTCTGGACGGCCGCGCACTCACCCTCGCCGAAATAGAATCCGTAGCCTGCAAACTCCGCCCAGTCGCTATCGCTCCGGAAGCCATCATCCGTGTCGCGCAAAGCCGACAGGTGATCGCATCGATCCTTGAGACCGGCCAGACGGTCTATGGTGTAAATACCGGCTTTGGCAAGCTTGCCGACGTCCGCATCCCTGCCGAGCATCTTGCCCAACTCCAGACAAATCTCGTTCGCAGCCATGCCTGCGGTCTCGGCGAGCCACTCTCCGAGCCGGAGTCCCGCGCGATGCTGCTCCTGCGCGCCAACGTGCTAGCCAAAGGGCACAGCGGAATTCGTCCCGAGCTGCTGCAACTGCTCGTAGCCATGCTCAATGCGCAGGTTCACCCTGTAATCCCGGCGAAAGGCTCAGTGGGGGCCAGCGGCGATCTCGCTCCGCTCGCACATCTTGCGCTGGTCGTCATCGGCGAAGGAGAAGCCGTCTACCAGGGCAGGCGAATGCCGGGAGCTGAGGCCCTTTCCGCAGCTGGACTCATCCCATTGACGCTTGCTGCCAAGGAGGGCCTCGCATTGCTCAACGGCACCCAGGCGATGACTGCGGTCGGCGCACTTTCCGTTGTCCACGCCAGCCGCCTCGTGCGCTTCGCTGATCTTGCCGGAGCGATGTCGCTTGAAGCGTTGAAGGGCACGCCGGTCGCCTTCGATCCTCGCATCCACCTGGCCCGGCCCCACGTCGGCCAGATCGCCTCCGCTGCCAATCTCCGCGCGATCCTGGAAGGTAGCGAAATTCGCGAATCCCATATTGCTAACGACCCTCGCGTCCAGGATGCTTACTGCCTGCGCTGCATGCCCCAGGTCCACGGAGCTGTGCGCGGCGCCCTCGACCATGTCGCCAGCATTCTCGAAATCGAATCCGGCTGCGCGACCGACAACCCGCTGGTATTTGCCGCAGAGCAGGGAACAGGGCTGGGAATTGACGCGGAAGTTCTCTCCGGGGGCAACTTTCACGGCGCGCCCCTCAGCTATGCCTTCGACTACGCAGCCATCGCCCTCACGGACCTCGCCAGCATCAGCGAGCGTCGCATAGACCGGCTCATCAATCCCGACATCAACGAGGGCCTTCCCGCCTTCCTCTGCGCGGATGCAGGTCTATCCAGCGGATACATGATCGCTCACGTCACGGCCGCCGCGCTTCTGAACGAATGCAAAGTCCTCGCCCACCCGTCCAGCACGGACTCCGTACCGACTTCCGGCGGCAAAGAGGACCACGTTTCCATGGGTATGACGGGTGCTCTCAAACTTCGTCAGATCGCCCACAATCTCGAGCTCATCCTGGCCATCGAAATGATGTGCGCCGCGCAAGGCCTCGATTACCGACTCCCCCTGCGACCCAGCCCGGCAGTAGCCCGCGCTCAAGCGACAATCCGCAACGCCGTTCCGCACCTCGACGAGGACCGTGTTCCCGCTCCCGATATCGAGGCTGTAGCCAGGCTTCTCCGCTCGAACGCACTTTGACAACTCGGTCAAGTGTCTGAATCAGGCGCTCTGGCTCAGATGTTCTGGCTTCTCACTGGTTCGGTTTCGTCGACCCGCCTGGCTGCGAATTGGCGGGCTGCCCATTTGAGGGTGGTGTGGTGGTCGGGGGTTTGGCTGCGGGCTTGCGCTTTCTGGGTGTCGGCTTCTTTGCCGGTGCGGCGGGAGCCGGAGCAGGCTCGACGACCGGGCACACCGGCGGTTTCGCCTGTACCTTCAATGCAACCTGCAAATCGCCAATCTGCTTCTCCTGAGCTACAGCTCCGTCCTGGATTCGATCCTCCAGGGCATGCCGCGACTTCTCCAGACCAGCAAGCGTCTCCTGGAGCGCAGTGAACTGGTCGCCCGGCGCTGTAACACGAGCGGCGTTGACCACCCGCAATACCACGTCATAGAGAGCATTGATGTTGCGTGAGACAGGCAGCAGTTTACTCGTCGCGCCGGGATTTGCATCTGCAGCTTTCAGCAAATCGGGGAGGGTGGATTCGATGTCCTGGCGGATGGAGTCGATGTTCGCGCCCGCCTCATCGCGTAACGGACCACGCTTCCATTTCTCCATCTGCAACGAACCGACCGTTTCTCGCGTACTATCCAACGACGGTTTCACCAGCGCGGAAACTGCTTCGGATTGCGGTGTTGCACCCGGAGTTGCGGACGGGGTCTGCACCGGTGAACTCTGAGTCGTTGTTGTACCTGCCGCAGCCTGAAGCGCGTAGCCCATTTGAGGCGCGCTGATCGCCGCAAGCACCAGGACAGTATAAAAACCTCGCATTGCACCTGCCTTCCTGTTGTATAGACTTCTCGAATTTCGAAATACTAAACCAGACCCCTTCCGTGCGGTGTGCAATTTAGCGACAGAAAACGAGCGGACTTTCCATTCGATGCACATCCTTACGGAATAGCTTTCATTTCTGGCCCGGCTGGGGCCTGGTAAGTTCCAGAAAAAATCAGCATCCTAACGAGCCGAAAGCTTCGTTTATCAGTATTAACTAAAGAATATAGAGTGCGGTTTCTCATACGCGCGACTGAAAATTGCGAAACGTTTGTCCATTCAGGCGCAACATGGGGTCGCCTCTAGATCTATGCAAAGTGAATAACTATTATTAAATCAATAATATACGAGCAAATAATTCAATCAATTTGTGAGCGGGCTGCAGGTTCATGCGCGACATTTTTCTATTGATTTTTGAACCAAAAATCCCTAAAATAAGAGACTCATAGCTTCCCAGCCCGCGCGTCTATCATGCCCGGTCCAATTAAAGCCCGTTCGCTCCCCTGAAAGTGCTCGACCGACGATGGACTGTTGACGGAAGCTGGAATTTGAAAGTCACCTTTCCAAAGAGGGAAAAAAATCGATGGCAAAGCGTCGTGGTAATCCAAATTGGGGCAAACCTGAGCCTATCGGCCCGGTTGTGCCTACTGTCACCTCCTTCGAGCAAATCGTGAAGGAGTTCAAACTGACTCCGGATCAGTACATCCGTTCCACCCGGCTTCGTGAATGGGCACGCCGCAACCGGAACTCCAAGTACATTCCGGAGGCTCTCCTCGAAGCCTGGGGCTTTGAAATCGAATCTACCCTGTAAGGGCAAGGTTTTAAATGCTTTAATTGATTGATGTAAAGCATTGATTGCAATAGGATAATCCGTAAACAGAAGGCGCTTTCCCGTCGGGGCAGCGCCTTTTCTCTTGCGTCCGCAGCAAACTGGTTTCAGGCTGAGCGCTTCCGCCGTTCTCCCCGTGAGCGCCTTTCTCCAACGCCGTTGCCGCGGGCGTGAATGGACTGGATGGACTCGACGGGTTCAGCCGGTTGATCGCTGCGCGGCTGGTCCGTGGAATAAGGCTCCGTGGCGCTGGTCAGCAGCTTTTGCAGTATCGGAGTACTCATTCGCTGCGTCTCCACGAAATCTACCCCGTCCACGGTCAGCGTGAATTGTGCGTTATCCGCCCGGGCTATGTAGCCCTTCTTTTGGAGATACCAGATAGTGAAATCGAGATATTCGCGCGGAAACCCCATGCGTGCTTCCACTTCGTAAAGCGAAACTTCGGGAGACTCAGGGGTTGTGCGTCGACGGATATACAGCATCGCAAGCACGGCCAGCCGCCGGTTCAACTCGCCTTCTTTATCGTCCATGAAGTCGATGGAAGTGGAAAGCGGCTCTGGCTCTGGAATCCCCGTCTGCCATGCGGTGTCGTACGCTGCGCGACGGGTTGGGTTCGACAGCACGTCATACGCTTGCTTTAACTGGAAGAACTTGTCTGCGTCGCCCGTCTCCGGGTTGTCCGGATGAAGGCGGGTCGCCAGAAACCGGTAGACGCGGTGGATGGTGTCCTGCTCAGCGTTCGGACTGATTTGAAGGAATTCGTAGTGGTTGGGAGGTTTCAAGCGACTCATCTCTTGGAACAAGCGTCTTGGCTATTGGTAACGCGAATTCATTACGAAAGATAGCACGAAGTCACATTCCCGTATACTCAATTTCGCCTCGGTAACCCGTAAGTTGCATAGCCCAGAATCTGCCCGTTCCACCTAGGCGCCGCCCAGTCTTAGCCATTGTTCCGGGAAATTGCCCGCGAATCACGGATGACCTGAAATCCAGCCCACTTCCTGTTGATTTTTGTTCTTGGGCCCTCCGGTGAGAGACAATGAAGCTGCCGGAAGTTCTTACGCATCCCAAGTGTGCCATGTCCAATCGAACTCTTTCCGCCCCATTTGTCGACGTACCGGCCGCCCTGGCGGAATTCCGCGCTGGTCGGATGCTTGTTGTCGTTGATGACGAAGACCGGGAAAATGAAGGCGATCTCACCCTTGCTTCCGACTTCGTGACCCCGGAGGCCATCAACTTCATGGCCAGGTTTGGCCGCGGATTAATCTGCCTCACCCTCACAGAAGAGCGGGCCGACTACCTGAATTTACTGCCGATGACCCAGCAGAACTCCTCCCGTTTCGGGACTGCCTTCACAGAAACCATTGAAGCGCGGGAGGGAGTCACTACCGGCATTTCGGCCGCCGATCGAGCCCACACCATCCGCACAGCCATAGCGTCGGGCGCGACGGCGTCGGACCTCGCCCGTCCTGGCCACATCTTCCCGCTGCGTGCCCGCAAGGGCGGGGTTCTCGTCCGCGCGGGGCAAACCGAGGCGTCTGTTGATTTGGCTCGGCTCTCCGGGCTTACGCCGTCGGGGGTTATCTGCGAGATCATGAACGACGACGGCACTATGGCCCGCGTTCCGGATCTGGTCCGATTCTGCGCCGAGCACGGCCTCAAAATGCTCACCGTCGCAGAACTCATCCGATATCGTCTGCAGAATGAGAGATACATTACCCGCGCGGCGGAGAGCCAGATCCGGACCCGTTATGGCGACTTCCGCATGATCGCTTACGAGAGCGAGGTCAATGGCGGCGAAAGCCACGTGGCGCTGGTTCACGGCGCGCTCTGCGGGCAGGTAAGCGAACAGGGAAGTTCGTTGGACGGCGGAAACGGCCCCAACGCGTCTGAGAGCGCAAATCCGAGCGCAAAGCCGGTTTTGGTCCGCGTTCACACGCGCTGCACTGCCGGCGACATCTTTGCAGCCGACTGCAACTGCCGCGAGATCCTCGATCAGTCGATGCGCATGATTGTCGAGGCCGGCTGCGGCGCGATCCTCTATCTGCACAACACCAGCCGGGGATTCGAAATCGACGCGACGCCGAAGATCAAAGACGACAGGGCGAAGCTGCTGCTCCACTCCGATTTGCGCGCGATCGAGGCTCACGAAGACCGGCACAAGCGCATCGTCCGCGCCGTAGGTCTCGGCGGCCAGATTCTCTTCGACCTTGGTATCCGGCGAATCCGACTGCTGTCGAATACGCCGATGCATATTCCAGCTTTGGAGGGGTTTGGCCTGGAGATTGTCGAGCAAGTGCCGATCCCCGTGGCGAGTACAGCTTCGGTCTGCGCCTCGTAGCGAGTCCGTTCCGGTTGTCCTTCCTATCGCGATCTATGGGTCTTGTGCAAAGCGAAAGGGCGGCCATCTCTTGCGAGCGGGCCGCCCTTCCTATCCGATTTTTTGAAGCTTTGGTTCGGCTTCCAAATCGCAGCGTTGTTATCTTGGAGTTATCCAGTCACCGCGAACTTTCGCTCGCTTTTCCCTAACTTCTCCGTGACCCCACGCGCTGCAAGAGCTTTCTGGTTCCCACCCTCCGCTACCCAGTTACCCGGATAGCTTCGCGAGTCTCGTTGCCGATTCTCCTGGCGGCTCCTTGTCTACTCTCTTCTGCTGGAAGATCTCTCTTCCGGTGAATTGATAGTACCGCGAAACTTAGTGAAGTGTGTATGTTCCGTGAAATTTTATTATGTGGAAATTGTTCAGGTTATGTGAATAACTTCCGAAGGGCAAGGTAAGTGTAGGAAGTGGAAAATGACCGTAAAGATTGGCGTGCGAAGTACAGTAAGTTAATTTTCCAGGTACAAAGCGAGAGGGCGATCTTCCTTGCGGAAGATCGCCCTCTCTATCCGAATTTTTTGAAGCTTTGGTACGGCATCCAAATTACAACGCTGCTATCTCGTCCTCCTTCGGTTCCCGCGAACCTAAGTCCGCGTTTCCCTCATTCCTCCGTGACTACACTCGCTGTAAGAGCTTCCCGGTCCCCATCCTCCACCACCCAGTTACCCGGATAGCTTCCTGAGTTTCGTTGCCGATTCTCTCGATGGCTCCTTGTCTACTCTCTTCTGCTGGAAGATCTCTCTTCCGATGAACTGATAGTACTCCGGAACTAAGTGGGGTGTGCAGGTTTTTAAGAAGATTTTTTATGTGGAAATGCTGTATTTACAGTGGAAAATATTCGCTGCGCTTTGAAAATCTGCCGGAGCTTACGGCTGTAATCCGAAGTGGGGTATGTCGTCGTTCATGGAGAAGACGTCTTTCAAGTTGTCCTCGAAGGGAAAGACGTGGATCATCCAGGTAAAGACGTGCGGATAAAAGACGCCGCCTTCAGCCCTACATGCTTCCGCAGTGTTGATTGAGCCGAACATGCCGAACTTCGGATGCTGGCCGAAATATTCCTTGACTCGATCTGCCGGAGCCGCGCAGAAGTTCGTATGTTCGTGCCACCTTACGACGCTGAGCGGGATTCGGTCGTTCAACTCATCTTCTGTTGCATACGCACTGGCGGTGAACATCACCCCTTCCAACTTGTAATGCTGCTTCGGCGTCTTGAAATAGAGCAGGGAAGATGGCCTGGTAGGGTCGAAGTGGCGTTCGGCTTCCTGAATGTTGGCCTGACTGTTGAAGTGTGACTGGGGCTGATCCACTTCCGGATTCCCGATCACGTAGCCGTCGGCCAGGGCCTTCTTGTAGTCCCGGTATCGCTCGATAGAGGAACGCACCTGCGCCACGATGGCCTTGACCTTTTCTTCGTCGCCGGGCTGCCTGGGCCGCGGAGGCGTGACGTACATGTGACCCGCCATCGCCGCCATGCTGGGTCCCATGTCTTTCATGTCGGCCATGCTGTCTTTGTTCATTCCGGGCATGTTGGCCATTGAGTCGGATTGTTGCTGCGGGTAGGCGGAAATTGCGGCCAGAGTGAATACCCCGCAGAAGAAGGAAAGGAAAAGAAAACGGCTGGCTGTGTCCTTTATCAGCGTCGACATGCGGCAATTATGCGCGCTGGAGCGGTCGGCAGGAATATCCAGTCTTCGGGCATTGATACTGGCCACTCCAGGTCAATTGTCATTACTGGTTATAGACGCCGAGGTCTGCAATATGTGGAGCGTCGTGGCCTGACTCAATTGTCAGCCGGACCTGCGATGAGGTCACGCGCGGAATCCGATGGATCGCGACCGGAACAGGGACGCCGCCCTCGACGAGAGTCGTCCAATCGTGGCCATTCCACGCCTGAAATTTGTAACTCTTGATCCGGCTTTGCTTGTAGTCATCCCATTGACCGACCGGCTCGACGAGCGACAACACGTTGAAGCTTTGTTCCTTTTTCAGGTCGACCTGCAGCCAGGCCGAGGTCAATCCGTCATCCGGATTCCAACTCGATCGAAAATCGCCATCATTGGCCAGATCCGGTCCAACAGTGTCGGGATAGGAGCTGGCTTTGATAGGCTTGCCGGTCGCGAGATTCGGGGTGGTAATCACGATGTGTTCGCTGATCTTCTCGGCAGGTCCGGGATGCTGCCACGCTTTGCCGATCTCCTCCAGCCTCGCGACGACATTGGGCGCGAGACGCCCTTCGCGATTCGGAGCCGCGTTGAGAATCAGGTTGCAGTGCCTGCGGTTTAGGGGAACCAGCCACTCGTCCACTACAGTTGCAGTCGGCTTCAAGCGACCGTTGGCGTCGCTCTGCTTCCAGAACCATCCATCGGTCAATGTCACGCAGGAGAAGGCGGGAAGATCGCTCCCCGGCGGTACTTTTTGCCCGGCATTCTGTTCAAAGGCCTTCAAGTCGCTGTAATACAAACCGCCTGCAGGGAACTGACTTGCATTCAGATCCGAAACGAGGCAGTCGGGCTGCATGGACTTGATGTGTTCGTAGATCTCGGTGAATGGCATCTCTTCGTAGGTGATGCGGCTCCATGGAGCGTTCCATCCGTCGATGATCAATGCGTCCACAGCACCGTAGCCGGTGAACAGTTCGGTCAGTTGATCTTTCACCAGTTGAATCTTGTCGTGCGTGATGTTGAAGTGGCGGATGTCGTCCCGCATGTCCAGAATCGAGAAATAGAGCGCGACTCGCAGATTCGCCTTGCGGAACGAGTCGACATACGCGCGCACAACATCGGTCTTGTGCTGCGTCAGGCGCACGCTTGCGCTTTTGGTGGCCGTCGGCCAGATGCAAAAGCCGTCGTGGTGCTTCGTCGTAAGACAGCCCCATGTCATATTGGCGGATTTCGCCGCCGCGGCCCATTGGTCCGTGTCCAGAGCAGTGGGATTGAACTGGTCGGCGGGCGATGTGGGATCGCCCCATTCGCGATTCTGGAAGGTCGCCATATTGAAATGCACGAACATGCCGAAGCGAAGGTCGAGGAATTGCTGCTGCAATTCAAGCAATGGCCTGCCATGCCGCGCGGATGGCGCAGGAGCGGGTTCCTGGGAAGCTTGCACTGCCGAAGCTTGTGCCGCCACGGACGGAATCATCGCAAGGGATGCAGTCTTGGCCATCCATTGGCAGAAATCTCTTCTAGTCGTCATGGAAATCCTTTGCTGTCCTCTAAAGAGCCCGGAGCGCGAGTGCAGTCGAGGTCATCGCACAATTCTATTGCAATGACAAGCGCTTAAAGTCGTTTCAAAAATGCTAGCGCCACGTCCAACTGAGGGAACATCCGCTCGTCGGCCTTGAAAGCGGCGCTGTGTACGCAGCGCCGGGTGCCGCGTACGCTGACCGGATGCTTGAGGTGCAGCATCTCGTGGTAGAGCAGGTATTCGATGGCGTACCGCGGGCTCGATGGGCGGTCGAAGACGCGGCTTACGACAATGGTGTTGTGCGCGGCATCGTAATGGCCCAGCAGGCGCTTCGCATGGTGCTCGCTCCAGGTGAGTTGCGGGCGGCCGAGCAGGCCGTGGAAGAATCGCTCGTTGAGGGAATCGAAGACTTCGTCGAGGTTGTAGTAACGGCCCTCGGGGCCGGTGAAGCGTTTAGTGCCACGCGCGTAGCGAATCTGCTCCGTCTGGCGTGCGACGGTTTCGCTGTACTGGAAGCGCTTGTAGCGGTGGTTGTGCGCGGCGCTGATGGGCTTTTTGTAGATTTTGGCGATCAGAATGTGCGCGATGGCTCGCAGGACGGATTCCGGTGCGCCCTCGAGGAGATCGGAGAGGCTGACGTGGAGCGAGCCCTCGCGCAGCCGGATGGTCGTGTTCAGAGAAACGAATCGCCGGAAGCGGATATGGAATGGGGGCATTGGCGCGCGCGGTCGCAGCGCCCGATACTCCTGCTCAAAGATGGAAACGACGTCCTCAGCCACCAATTCGCAGATTAGCACATGGCGGCTAGCCAGGGCGATGCGGGGCGCAGAGATTGCTTATGCGCTCTGCGCCCCGCATGTGCTCTTCTAGCTGATGGTGCGGGCTGCCAGGTTGATGGTTACGTCGTCGTCGGGGGTCTTGGTGGTGCCGCCGTCGGATTCGGGGTGGAATTCGATGGTCATCGTCTGCGCGTTCACTACGATGCGCAGATAACCGTAGTCGGTGTCGTCGTAGCTTTCCAGCGTGAGTGTGCTGTCGATCTGGAAAGGGGTGCGGATGGTTGCGCGCATCTTGCTGAGGGGCGAATGGCCGCCGCAACCGGCGACAATGTAGGGAATCTGGTATCCGTTCACGGTGCGGGTGTACCGCTGGTAGTTGTGGGAGTGACCTGAGAGCACGGCGTGCGGCCACACTCCGGCCGCGGTGCAGGCTTTGTCGATGTCCTGAAGCATGAGCGGGCTGCCGCCGTGCTCGGAGCCGCCGGTAAAGGCGGGGTGATGCGTGGCGATGATGAGCGCCCCGGTGTAGTTTTCGCTCTTGACGCGGTTGAGCGCGGTGGTGAGGAAGGTGATCTGGCACTGGTCGAGGGTTGGATAGGTTCCGTTCTGGTCGGAGATTACGCCGGGATCTTCGAGGACGTTGCTGTAGAGGCCGAGGATCCGTACAAAGGGGGCGTCGAAGGTGTAGTAGACGCCTGGTTGAATCATCGTCGTCCGGTCGAGGTCGCCCGCATTGGGCGAAGGGCCGGGCGTCGCGGCGCAGAAGTTGGCCAGATATGCGGCAAGCGTTGGGGCGGGATCGCCGGGATAGACGATTCCGTCATGATTGCCCGCGATGCCCAGAATCGGGACGGGGTAGTTTCGGTAGGGCTCGAAGAACTGGTCGTAGTAGTACGCAGCCTCGCCGAAGTAGTAGACCACGTCGCCGAGGTGGTAGTAGAAGGACGGGACGTCGGCGGCGTTCGCTTCAGTGAAGTCGGAAACCATCTTGTCGGCTACGAGGGACTGCGTGCCGGGTCCCTTGACGCTGCCGGTGTCGCCGACGCTGTGAAAGACGATCTGGCCGGCTGCCTGGATGGTCTGCGTGATGGTGGCGCCCTGACTTCCGTAGACCTGCGCCAGGGTCAGGATCGGTTCGGCATCGGTCGTTGCGGGCTGCGGCACCGGCTGGACTCCGGCGACATCCGGCTCGCTCGAATCTGTCACCGGATCTTTGAACGTGGTTGGATCCGGGGAGGGAGTTGGCTGACCGAAAACAGGTTGGCCGCTGGCTGGCGGCGTCGTCCCGCCTCCGGAACCGCCGGTACTGCTGGGCGGCGAGACGGGGTCAGTCGAACCGCCGTCGCCGGGCTTTGGGGTGGGATGATGCTTGGATTTTTTTTCGGGCGAGGCCATCGTTGAATCCTCCTGCCGAGGCAGTATACGCAGATCAGGTGACTGCTGAGATGAAAGAATGTTGAACGCGATGCCGGGCGTGTAAGTCGGATGGTGACTTGAGTTACTGCGGGGAGCCAAGCGGAGAGTATTACGCGAATGGATTGTGCGCTCGCGCGGGGTCTGACTCTGGCGGCGCGGCGAGCTGCTGCTTCCATTCGAGAATCCGCGCCCGCGCTGCCGCGGCTTCTGCTTCCGGAACATGGCCGGCCTTTTGCAACGCGATAGACAGGCTGGTGTGCGCCAGCGGGTCTTGCGGGGTTAGAACGGTTAACGCGAGCGCAGCTGCAACGGCGGCCTCGAATTGCTCCGCGTCTCGCAGGGCGCGAATCAGGCCGTGATGCGCCTCAATGTGGCCGGGATCGGCGGCGATGGCAGCGCGGAAGGCCTCGGCTGCGGCTGAGGGGTTTCCGGCAGCGAGCAGGTCGAGTGCCTGCTGCGCATGTTTGTCGCCGTGGGATGGCTCGAGTTCTGAGGGCGTGGCCACATCCTTATCGTAACAAGCGCGAAAAGGTTAATCCGTGATCTTGCGCCATGCGGCTTTTGAGGCGTCGCCATCGGGCGCGGCCAGATTCACGCGTGTCTGAGGCATGATGACGAGATCGACGCGGCGGTTTTCGGCTCGGCCAGCGGTGGTGTCGTTGGTTGCGACCGGGTGATATTCCGCGTACCCGGCTGCGGAGAGGCGTTCGGGCGGAATGTTGCGGGTGTCGACGAAGATGCGCGCGATGCGCGTGGCGCGGGCCGAAGAGAGTTCCCAGTTGGAATCGAACTCCTCGTTATGAATCGGCACATTGTCCGTGTGACCCTCGACGCGAATGTCATAAGTAGTCTTGCCCAATACGCCTGCGATTGCACGCAACACAGGTGTTGTCCCAGGATGAGGTGTTGCGGAACCTGAGTTGAAGAATCCGGCTTCGCGCAGGCTGATGACGAGGCCATCTTTACCCATCTGGATGGAGACCGTGTGGTCGGCGATCTGGCTGGAGAGCATCTTTTCCAACTGCTTCTGAATGCTGGCAAGATCTTCCTTGACCTGCGCGGGGCGCAGCGCATCCTCGCTCATGACGATGTTCGCGGGAGAGCCCTGCTCGCGGCTGATAGCCGAGACGTTTTTCAGGTCCACGCGATTGCGCGTGGCGTCTGGAAACAGCGCAAGCGCGTGAAAGGCCGAGTCAATTGCCTGCGCCACCTGTTGCTGCTTCTTCTGGTCCGCCTTTGAAGAGGCGTACAAGACCACGAAGAACGCAAAGAGCAGCGTAATGAAGTCCGCGTAGGAGACCAGCCAACGCTCGTGATTGACGTGGCTCTGACGCCGTTCGCGCCGCCTCATGCGGCTTGCTCCCGCGTCTCCTGCTCGCGTTCTTCGAGGAAGCCGCTCAGCTTCACCTCTAGCATGCGTGGATTGGTGCCTTCGAGGATGGAGATGACGCCTTCCAGCATCATCTCCCGGCGCTGATGCTCGTCGCGAACGCGGATGCGCAGTTTGCCGGCTGCGGGAAGAAAAAAGAGATTGGCTGCGGCGACTCCGTAAATGGTGGCTACGAAGGCGACGGCGATTCCTTTGCCGACTTCTTCGATCTTGTCCAGATGCTGCATCACCTGAATCAGCCCGAGCACTGCACCCAGAATACCGACGGTTGGAGAAAAGCCTCCTGCGGACTCGAAGACTGCCGGAATGCGATCCTCGCCCTCGGCGCGAGAGTCCATGCTCAGCAGCATAATCTTGCGCAGTTCCGCGGGTTCCGTGCCATCGACGGCGAGCGTGAGTGCCTGGCGCAGAAATGGCTCTTCGATTTTTTCGAGATCGCCGTCGAGCGAGACGACTCCCGAGCGCCGGGCCTTATTGGCAAAGGCCACCAGCGTTTCTATGAGCTGCAGGTTTTGATCCTGGGGATGAAAGAAGACATGAGCCAGCCTGCGGAAGGCATCGAGGACGGTCTTCAGGGGAAATTGCAGCAGAACCGCACCCAGCGTCCCGCCAAAGACGATCATCGCCGCCGTGGGCTGGAAGATCTGCCCGAGGTTGCCGCCCTCCAGCAACAGCCCCGCGATGATTCCCACTATCGCGAGCAAGACTCCGCCGAAACTTGCTTTATCCATCGTTACATCCTCGCAGGATCAGGAATGAGGACAGCCATTGAGCGCCTGTTCTCATCCCGGTTGGTTGTTCAGGTTCTTGTTTCAAAGTTCTTGTGCGCTAGATTCGAGGGTGAGGCTCGCCATCGCCACGACCCGATGCAAGTCGGCCGGTGCTTTCATGCGCGTTGCCACGGCTGCGAGCAGCGATGCGCGATATGCGAGCACCTTCTCGACAATCTCCGCGCAACTCTCGCGAATGATGAGCTTTTCCCCATGAATCAGAGTCAGCATGGTGTCGGGGGAAGCCTCGGCGATCTTGATCAGATCGCTGTTCAATGTCATGTGCATACCATTGAGGCGCGTTACTTCGATCATCTGGATGCGGTCTCCTGTCTTCGGACCTATCGGCAGGAGTCGGCGATTGGAATAGTCTTCGGCGGTAATTGATTTCGAAACCGGCTGCGATGCCGCATCGGCCTAAAGTGATTTGAGCCATCGCCGATAGGAAAGCCAGATGCGGCGGTTGGCATCCTGCAGGGCACCCATGTTGTGGTGGGGCTTGCGGAGGAACCAACAGCAAATTCACGCATCGACGAGGAGTCACCCCATGTCATTGGGAGTACTGAATAACATTGCCGCGATGTCCGCGGAGAACGCTCTTAACAACACTTCGAACAGCCTGAACACTGTGCTGCAGCAGTTGTCCACCGGTTCGAGGATCAACTCAGGCGCCGATGACGCCGCGGGTCTTTCGTTGATCAATGGCCTGCAGGCCAATTCGACTGCCCTGGCACAGTCGCAAACCAACGCCACCGAAGGCGTGGGTCTGCTGCAAGTCGCCGATGGAGCCCTTTCGCAAGTGACGAGCCTGCTCAACCGTGCCGTGACGCTGGCTACCGAAGCCTCGAACGGCACCCTCAACGGCACACAGGATGCTGCCGCCAATCAGGAATACCAGTCGATTCTGTCGGAAATCTCGAACATCGGCTCGACGACCACCTATAACCAGAATGCAGTCTTCGGCTCCAACACTGGCATTTACACCGGCGACTCGTCGACCACGGGAGCGTCGATCGACCAACTGAGCATTGGCGGGCTGTCGTCCAGCGATCTTGGACAAACCAACGGCCAGATGAGCTACTCCTCCGGCCAGAGCGTGTTTGTCGATCTATCGACCGCCACGGTGAACGCGCAATCGACCGACGCAGTTACCGCAGGCAGCTCGCTCACCGTCACCTACGACGTAGGCTCCACATCAGGTCCGGTCACAGCTACGGCGACGATCGCAACCGGCGGCACAACCGGCTACGCGAACACCGTAGAGGGCATGATTCAGGCCATCAACGGCTCCGGCCTGGGCTTGACGGCCTCCTTCTCAACCGCAGGAGCGGCCGGAGATGCAGCGCCAACAAACAACTCCTCCGATACTGGCATCATGATTACCGGTGATGTTCAGATCACGGCGCCGACGGCCACCGGCCAGACCGAGGTTGCCCAGGGAACGACGGCGCTTGCCGATACATCCGCTGGCACGGCCGCAGTAGCGGCTGGAACCACGGGAACCGCGACGATCAGCTACACGGCAGGCAATGGCCAAGATCTCTCTACAACCAACCTGTCCACCTCGACCGCTGCGAAATCGGCGCTCACCGCGATCAACACGGCCATCAGCGACGTAGCGGCCCAGGACGGCTACGTGGGCGCGCAGATCAACACGCTCAACTCGGTCAGCTCCGTGCTCAGCACGCAGCAGCAGAACGTCACCTCGGCGCAGAACGCGGTCCAGGCCACGAACTATGCCACGGCAACCTCCGACATGTCCAAGTACGAGATTCTGAGCCAGACGGGCATCTCCGCCCTGGCGCAGGCCAACAGCGTGCAGCAGGAAGTGACCAAGCTGCTGCAGTAACCCCAACGAACCGGAAAAAGGCACCAGTAAAAAATGGGGAAGGCGGCAATAGAGCGTCTTCCCCGTTTGACTGAGTGTTGGGCCGAAAATGCGCCTTCCCCGAACGCCACACGCGGAATTGTCAGGATTATCTAACGAACATGCGAGCCCGGTTGGCCATCGGGCTGCGTTACCCAAGCTGGAGGATTGAGATGGGCACAGTAGGAATCAGTTTCGGATCGCCGATGGGTGGGACAGGATTTGATGTCAGCTCGACGGTCAGCCAGATCGTTGCGAATCTCCAGAATGTCGAGACGCCGTGGAAGACCCAGCTCAGCAACCTTCAGACGCAGGATGCAGCCATCTCCAATCTGGGAAGCCTGCTCTCAAATCTTTCCACCGATGTCCAGAACTTCACGACCGTCGACGGCGTGTTTTCGATCATGGAAGGCTCCAGCTCAGACGAAAACGTAGTAACTCTGGCTTCAGCTTCTTCCACCGCGATTGCAGGGACCCACACGATTGTGGTGAACTCGCTGGCCTCGACCTCTTCCGGCTATATGACCGGGACCACCAGCGCAACCGACCAGTTCTCCGGCTCCATCTCGATTGCAGTCGGTACCGGAGCGCCCCAGACGGTTACGGTAAACCCCAATGACAATACGCTCTCGGGGCTTGCGTCCGCGATCAACTCAGCCGGTATTGGAGTCACTGCCGGTCTGATCACAGACGCCAATGGATCAAGGCTGTCGCTGGTTTCAGGAACCTCGGGAGCGGATGGAGATCTGTCGGTTGACGTCTCGGGTCTTACCGATACAACCAGCGGTGCGGCGCTCGGTTATACGTCTCCAGTCTCGGGCGCCAACGCCAACCTCACAGTTGACGGAATCAGCGTCTCCAGTGCGTCCAATACGGTCAGCGACGTGATCCCTGGAGTCACCTTTCAGCTCCTTTCCACTTCGCCCGTGACCAACGGTACGGCAGAAACGGTTCAGATACAGGTTGTGAATGACACGCAGTCGGTCTCCAGCGCGATGGATCAGTTTGTCTCCGACTATAACTCGCTGGTGAGCGCCATCAATATCCAGGAAGGGAACACCTCTTCGGGCACGCCTGAGCCTCTCTTCGGCAGTCCGACGCTCTCGCTTCTGCAGCAGCAGATTCTTGGTGCGATTAACACCAGTTCGCCTTCAGGCTACCTGGACCCGATCGCCAATGCTTCCGATACGCTTACCGGGAATATCTCGATTGCGGTCGGCTCGGGTAGCGCGATCCCTTTCTCTCTCGGTGCTGGTGAAACGCTCGCCGGACTTGTGACGGCCATCAACTCGGCCGACATTGGCGTGACCGCAGGAATCACAACCAACTCCTCGGGATCGAGCCTGTCCCTTACATCCCAGACAGGCGGAGGCGTGAGTGTCATCTCGTCCATCCAGGACGCCGGGACGACGTTGGCTTACAATCCGGTGAGCGATTTCAACAACTTCACGCAGCTTGGCATCAGCGTCAACAATGACGGCACGATTTCGCTTGATTCCGCTACTCTCAGCAGCGAGTTGAACAGCGACTATTCGGGTGTGGTTAATTTCTTTCAGAACGCCAATAGCTGGGGTCTTGATTTCTCCGATACCCTCAATAACCTGAGTACTTCGAACCCCATTGGCACGCTGGCCCTGGGTCTCAGCTCCGACAGTGCGACGGAGTCTTCTCTCAATGCGGACATCTCCAAGGAGAACCTGCTGATCTCTGTTCAGCAGGTCAGTCTGACTGACGAGCTCAACAGCGCCAACGAGATTCTTCAGTCCATCCCGTCCAACGTGAACGACGTCAACGAACTCTATTCGGCGATCACTGGCTATCAGGCGCCTCAACTTGGCTAGCTTTAAGGCCAGAAACGGACAGACCCTTGGCAACCTATCAGGAACACTCGCTCGATGGAGCGTCGCCCGTAGAACTCGTCGTGGCCCTTTACGACGGCATCCTCCGGTTTCTCTATGCGGCGATTGCAGCGGTGGAGCGCGGGGATATTCGCGGCCGCCGGGTCGCTGTGAAACGCGCGCTTGCAATCCTCATTCACCTGCAGGCGCGGCTGCGCATGGATATTGGCGGCCGGCCTGCGCAGGTTCTGAGCGAGTTCTACGCGTCGATGTTCGCGCTCATCCTGCAGGCTTCGGTGGGCGCATCGGTGCAGCGATTCGAGGAGGTGATCCGCTGTGTGCGCAACGTGCGCGACGCATGGAAGCAGATTGCAGCGGAAGCCCCCAAGCCAGCCGCCAATCCGCAACCGTTGGCGGTTAAGCCGCGAGTGGTCGAGCTTCCAGCGGCTTCGGCAGAAGGCAATCATGCTTCGCGCTGGACTGCGTAACGGCAATCCGGCGCGACTCTAACCGGTGACGGAAAGCTCTTCTTCCAAGAGCTGCTTCTCGTACAGGTCTGCGTAGTATCCGCCTCGCGCGAGCAACTCTTCGTGCGTGCCAAGTTCGATAATTCGCCCATGAGCGAGCACCGCAATCTGATCCGCGTCTCGCACCGTTGAGATGCGATGGGAGATAAGGATGGTAGTGCAGCCCTCGGCATTCTCGTGGCGAGTGTATTTGCGCAGGCCTTGCAGAATGCGTTCTTCGGTGTAGGTATCGACGCTGGCCAGTGCGTCGTCGAGGATGAGAATACGCGGGTGCCGCAGCAGAGCACGGGCAATCGAGGTGCGCTGCTTCTGACCGCCAGAGAGTGTCACACCGCGCTCACCGACGGTCGTCTCGAAGCCCTGCGGAAACTCTTCGAATTCGCGCCGGATATGCGCTGCTTCTGCTGCTTCCATGATCTGTTCGTTGGTGGCGTCGGGTGAGCCGAAACAGAGGTTTTCGCGGATGGTTTCGCTGAAGAGAAATGTCTCCTGCGGGACGACGCCGATGTTCGACCGCAGCACCTTGAGCGGGTACTCGCGAATCGGCCGCCCGTCGATCCACAGTGATCCGTTTTCGACGTCGAGCAGCCGTGGAATCAGGTTGATCAGCGTCGATTTTCCAGCGCCGGTCGGTCCTACTACCGCGAGGGTCGAGCCTGCCGGAATCTTCAGCGAGATGTCGCAGAGGACGTTCCTGTCTCCATAGCCGAAGCTCAGCCCGCGGAACTCGACTTCGCCGCGCAGGACAAGATCGGCAGGGATGGTTTTGTCGGCCAGGCTGTCATCCACGGCCGGCTCCGAGCGCAGAATCTCGTCGATGCGCTTGATGGAAGCTGTTCCGCGCTGGAAGAGGTTGATCACCCAGCCCACGGCGATGATGGGGAAGGTGAGCAGAATCATGTAGGTATTGAAGGCGATGAAACTGCCGACATCGATCCGGTGTTGGAGAACGAGGCGTCCGCCTGCAAAGAGCGTGATCACCATGGCCACGCCTAGCACGAACTCCAGCGTGGGCCAGAGCATGCCCATCAATTGCACCAGACGCAACGCGCGGCCGATGTATTCCCTATTGGCTTTTTCAAAGGACTGAATCTGCGAATCTTCCCGGGCGAAGGCGCGGATCAGGCGCGCTCCGGAGAAATTCTCCTGCGCGTGCGAAGTGATCTCGGAAAAACTGGCTTGAATGCGCTCGAAGCGCTCGTGAATCCGCGCGCCGAAGTACTGAACCAGAATGCTGGCTACCGGCATGGGCGCGAGCGCCACCAGCGTCAGCCACGGGCTGATGCGCAGCAGGAAATACAGCGCGAATGCGGAGAACAGGATGGTGTTGGCGCTGTACATGATCGCCGGGCCGAGCAACTGGCGGACGGCGTTCAGGTCATTGGTCAGCCGGGCCATGATGTCGCCGGTGCGGTAGCGCTGGTAGTAGGCGTAGTCCTGCTTTTCGAGCTGGCGAAAGAGGTCGTTGCGCAGGTCGAACTCGATTTCACGCGAGATGCCGATGAGTATCCAACGCGAGGCGTAGAGAAAGACGCCCTTCAGCAGTGCGATCCCGACCAGCAGACCGGCGTAGAAGAGGATCTTCTGCCGCATTGCAGGGGCGTTCAGGCCAATGTGGTTCATGTCATTGACCGCCGCTTCGATCACCTTGGGAAAGAGCACCCAGATGGCGTTGGTCGCCGTCAGCGCCAGGGTTCCCCAAAGGTAGCCCCAGCGGTACCGCGCCATGTAGCGAAAAAGCGGCTTCAAATCGCGAAACATATTGTCATTGTACCGGGCTGCATGCCAATCTCCGGACCGCGCTTCCAATGGCCCCGCTGGTCGGCTTTCAGGCAGAGGGCAGGACAGAAGCGTGCAGGCAGATATATGACATTCGTGTCGTATATTTACCTTGCCAATGCCGGGAAACCGTGCAAGGATGCCGTCCTCCCCCAGAAAGAGGAGTTCCTATGCCTGAAATTCGGCGAAAGTCGGCGCTCATCGTGTGTTGTGCCTCCCTGTTTGCGGTCATCTGTCAGATCGGTATGTCCGCAACCCTCTGTGTCAACCAGGGAGGTTCCAGCGGTTGCTACTCCAAGATTCAGTCGGCGGTCAGTCACGCTTCGGCGAACGACGTGATTGAGGTTCGAGCGGGTACGTACAAGGAGGATGTCGTGATTGGCATTCCCCTGTCCCTGATCGGCGCGGGCGCCGAGAGAACCATCATTGACGCCACTGGGTTGGAAAACGGCATCTTTGTCGACGGGTACGATAATCCCGGCCTCCGCCATGTGACGGTTGCCGGATTCACGGTTGAGAATGCGCAATATGAAGCTGTCCTGGTCGTAAGCGCTTCGGACGTCACAGTTCGCGACAATCGCATGATTGACAACGACAAATTTGGCCCTGTCTTCTCGCCGGTTGCGAGTGGTTGTGCAGGACAGCCCGCATTTGAGACGGATGAGAACGGCGACTGTGGCGGCGCGCTTCACTTTATCGGGGTGGAGGGGTCGATTGCTTCAGGCAACCTCATGACGGGGAATGCCGACGGCATCCTGCTCAGCGATGAGACGGCGGAGACCCACGACAATCTCATCATTCACAATACGGTCAAGGACAACCCGCTGGACTGCGGAATCGTGCTGGCTTCGCATCCGCCGGTTGGCTCGACGCCGCCTCACTTTGCACCTCACTTTGGCGTCGATCACAACACAATTGCCGAAAACATTTCTGCCGATAACGGAGTGAAAGTCGGCGGCGCGGGAGTTGGCCTGTTTTCGGATGGCAACGGTCCTGGCCGGGCATCGGACAACGTGATCATTCACAACTCACTGACCGGGAACGGTATCGGTGGGGTCTCGCTTCATACCCATGTCGGCCCGGCTTTTGGAGCACCGGCGGACAACATGGACGGCAACATGATCATCGGCAACTACGTGGCGGGAAACCTGGCTGACGTAGACGATACAGCCACCCCTGGCCGGGTGGGCATCAACATCAACAGTGGCGGAGGCGGTTCTCCGGTTTGGGGCACGATCATTTCGCAGAACGTAATCCGCGACGAGGATGTGGATATTGCGGTCAATACGCCCGGCACGGTAGACGCGCATCTCAACGACCTGCTCGGCGGACATGTCGGCGTCGCCAATATTTGCGCTTTTGACGGAGCAGCATGCACCGGTCACATTAACGTCACTGAAAATTACTGGGGATGCGCCGCAGGTCCGGGCTGGAAGGGATGCACAACGACGAGCGGAACCAATCTTCTCTTCACTCCGTGGCTTCACAATCCCGTCGCCGATGATGACGACGGGCGCGGAGATCATCACTGATCTTCATGATTAGTGCGGCCGGTTTCCATCCGTTGAAACGTCGAACGGGGAAACCGGCCAAATCTGGCGAGGCACTAAGTCGGGGTACGCAGCAGCAGATAGCCGCCGGTCAGTCCGAAAAGGATATCCGGTGACCAGGCGGCGATGGCGGCGGGCAGCAGGTTGGAGCTGCCCATGGCGTCAAACAACCCGGCGGCCACCCAGTACCCAAGGGCGATTCCGATGCCCCATGCTACGCCGGTCAGCGAACCGCGGCGGCCCATGGAGAGCGCGAAGGGAATTGCCAGCACCGCCATCACAATCGTCACCAGCGGGTAGGCGAGCTTGTGATAGAGCTGCACGCGCAGGCGCATGGTATCGAAGCCGCTCTGCCGCAGGTCGCTGATGTAGCGGTCGAGTTGGCCGAAGTTCATCTCCTGCGACTGCAGGTTCTCTTTCTTGAAGTAGCCGGGCTCTTCGCGCACCTCGGCGAAGGTGGCGCTGGGGAACTCGCGGAAGCTCACGTTCGTTCCCTCCATGGTCCGTTCCCAGCCGTGATCGAAGACCCAGGCGTGCTGATCTTCGTCCCATGCCACGCGCTCGGCGTAGATGCGCTTGGTGAGCGCAAAGGTGACTGGGTCGAATTCAAACAGAGTGAGGTTGGCGAAGGCGTTCTGATCCGGGTCGAAGAACTGATAGTAGAAAATGCGCTCCGGTTCGCCTGGATGCTGTTGCCCGACGATCCACTTCTGGTCGGGATTCAGCGTGGTCTGAGCCGGTTTACCCTTGATGATGTTGCGCAGGGCCTCCTGCTTGCGATTGGCTTGCGGCAGGTAGTACTGGTCGAAGGCAAAGAGTCCGGCAGCCAAAAGAGCGGAGATCACGAAAACGGGAATCACCAGCCTGTAGAGGCTGATTCCGGTCGCCTTCATGGCGATAAGTTCGCTGCTGCGATTGAAGAGGTTGAAGGTTACGAGCACCGCCAGCAGTACGCTTAGCGGGGTGATCTGGTAGATCATGCTGGGCGTCAGGTTCACCAGGTAGTCGCCTACCGTGGTCAGATTCGTGTGGTTGCGCAGTATGTCGCCGATGAGTTCAAAGAACGTGAAGACCAGAAGAATCATCACGAGCCCGGCCAGCACCATCAGGAACATCTTGAGAAACTCTTTCAGGACGTACTCGTCGAGAATTAGGGGAAATCCGCGCGGTTTGAATCGATTCAGAGAGCGGGCAAGCTTAGGGTGGAATCGACGGCGATAGCGAGCCTTCAGGGAAGTCTGCCAACCGGCGTCCGAGGATTCCACCAACGGGCTGTTTGAATCGGCGTTTCCGTTCGATGCTTCTTCGGCAGCATTCGGCTGTGGCTTTGGCGCACGCGAAAACCAGGAAGTGACCGTGGCGAGCACTGCTCCACCCGAGGCCAATTGGCTCAGCAGGAAAAGTCCGGCGGCGGCAAAGACGAAGTTCGCTAGCCAGACTCCGGCAAAAGCGGGAAGCCGCCCTTGTTTCGCCCAAGCGATACCGAAGTTCGACAGCAGATAGTAGACGAGCACGAGCAGCAGGGTGAAGATCATGCCTCCGCTCTTGCCGCCGCGACGAGCCGCCGTTCCGAGCGGAACTCCGATCAGCATCAGCACGAGGCAGGCGACGGGATAGGCAAAGCGCCGGTTGAGTTCGATCAGGTAGCGCTTCCCGTCCGGACCGTGCGAGAGTTCGAGCAACTGGCGATTGCCCAGCGCATAAAGTGGCGTGTCCATGCGGCCCAGGGAGATTTCGCTTTGCGGGCTGAAGATCAGGGGTGCATCGGTGACTGTGAAGGTTGACAGATTGTATTGGCCCGGTTGGCTGGGCACCATCTCATGCTTTGTGCCGTTGCGCAGCCGGATGAGCATGCCTTCACCGCTGTTTTTTCCGCCGCCCCCACCACCGCTTTGAGCGACCGTGGCGCTCTCCGCAGTGGTGATGCCGGGGGCCGTCGGATCGGTGACATCGGCGATGAACAGGCGTTTCCAGTTCGAGGCGCCGGTCCCTGAAACGACATCCTGGACGTAGACGACGGTGTTCTTGAAGTCCTCGTAGAAGACGCGCGGCTGGATCTCGAAGGATGCCTGCGAGGATTCGAGGTCCTTTTGCAGGTCCAGAATGGCCTGGTTGGCGCGCGGTTCGACGTACAGCGAGTTCACCAGGCCCAACGCTGTGCCGAGGATCGCTATTACGGATGCCACCCGGACGAAATACCAGATTCCGAAGCCGGAGGCCCGCATTGCCGTGATCTCTGAGTCGGCCGCCAAGCGGCTAAGGCCCAGCAAAACACCCACCAGGACGGCCATCGGGATGCTGACCAGGAAGGTATTGGGCAGTGTGAAGAGAAACAACTGGAGGACAGTCATGAAGCTGGAGCTGTTCCGGACCACCATCTCCAGAATCTGTTCGAGTGGCTTCATGAAGAGAATGAAGGTGAACAGAGCACAGCCTATAGCTGAGTGCGAGGAGATTTCACCGAGAATGTAGCGGGTCAGAATGCGCACAGACGATGGCCTGCCTTGAGTCTATCGCGGCTGGGTGGCGGAGAGTGTTGATTCCCGGGCTACCGGGGTCTGCTCCCAACCGGATTGGACTCATCTGGCCTCTGCTGGTTTACGCCAATGCTTCAGTCTCCGGGTAAAGCATGGGGAATTCTGCACCGGTCTCTCCTGGCAGCGAGGAGTCGTGAGCGCAGCGAATCGTTCCCGGGCCTGACCGTTTTGCCAGAGCCAAGGTCTGCTCCGCCTCGCGCAACACCACGACAGGCGACCGTCCGCGGCTGGAAGCGACGGCGCAGCAAGCAGTCAATGTCACCGAGATTGCTTCGCCTGGCTCGTCTTTTACGAGAAACGGGTCACCAAAGACCTCCATGCGCAGGCGCTCCGCCATCATCGTGGCGTTAATGGTGCTGCAACCCGGTAGAGCCATCAGAAATTCGTCTTTTCCGGTCCGTCCCAGCAGATCGTAGCTGCGCAGGATGCGCCCGGTTCGATCGGCCACTTCGCGCAGCAGACCGTCGCAGGCGTCGCGCCCCAGCTCCTTGTTCCAGTGCCCGAAGTCATCGATGTCAAAGAGCACGACGCTCAACGAACCTTGCAACCGTTGTACTCGATCCGTCTCGCGAAAGAGAAGTGTCAGCATCGTCTCCCGATGGAGCGCTCCCGTCACGCGGTCGTGCCGGACATCGATTGAAGCAACCTGGCGGAGCTGTTCGAGTTCGCAGTAGAGTTCGTGGCCTCGCCGCATGGTGCTCAGGTGAGTGCTCCAGGAGACAGCGTCTGCGCCGCGGGGCACAATATCGTCGATAGCTCCTTCGCGCAGCCGGGCAATCCACTCGTCGGAAACCTGATCCGCAATCAGTGCGACGGCGCATCGCTTGCGCACGCCCGATTCAAGCATTGCGGCCAGAAGCTCTCCATTCGCCACGCCGGGAAGCCGCACATCCAGCAGAATTACCGCCGAGCCGTCGGTCGTCCGCATTGCGCCGATGGCGGACTTTCCATCTGTCACCGTTTCGACATGCAGACCGAGCGACTGCAAGATCCTGCGCAGATCCGATGCCAGCACCGGGTCCGGCGAGGCCAGCAGCACCGCCCATCCGCTGCGGCCAGAAGTAATTGGAGAAGTGAATTGCATGGTCTTTCCCATGCATTGCCTATCGGACGAAATTAGATTTTCCTTAATAATTCTGGGACTGATTTAAGATGTCCTAATCCCTCGATGATTTCTCTGATCTGGTCCGGTTGCGTCAGAGAGACTGTCCGAGGCGTTCTTCAAGCTGGGCGCGATAGCTGCGGCTAATTCTCGTGCGCGCTCCGCTCTTCAACACAACATCGAACTCCCCATGGGAGATTGGTTCGAGTTGCAGAATGCTTTCGATGTTCACGATGGTCGAACGATGCACGCGGATGAATCTCGCCGGATCGAGCCGCTCGGCTAGCTCTGCCAGCGAGGAGCGATAGAGTATCTCGGTCCCTGCGGATTTGGGAGCGAAATTGGAGTTGAGGTGAAGAGTGACATAGACTCCGGCCGCCTCGATCCAGTCGATCTCGGCGACCCGCACAAATCGCGTGGCCCCGCCAGACTTAACGACGAGCCGGTCGAGCCGTCTTGGAGCGGAGGGTTTTGCTGCGATCATTTGCATCAGCCGCTGGCCGAATTCATGCAGGCTGCGCTGGTCTAGCTGGTTTTTGAGCCGGTTTTTCACCCGCGCCATCGTTGCTTCAAATCGCTCGTCGCTGAAGGGTTTCAGCAGATAATCAAGCGCGTTCGCTTCAAATGCCCGCACCGCATGTTGATCGTAGGCGGTCACGAAGATCGTGAGCGGCATCGCCTCCGGCCCGACGGCGTCCATCAATTCATCCAGAACTCCGAGTCCATCCAGTTCCGGCATTTGAACATCCAGAAAAATGAGATCCGGACGTCCTTTCTCGATTGCGCCAGGGCGGACACTCCGTTTTCGGCTTCGAGGATCAAGCCTACGAGCGTATCCTTGCGCAGCAAATCCGCCAGCCGCTGCCGCGCTGGAGATTCGTCATCCACCACAAGCACGGAAATCCTGTCAGTCTGCGGCAGAATCATGGCCTGCCTCTCTTGCCGCATCGGTTTCAGGGCTGAAGCGAAGGGGCAATTGAATCAGCGCCTCGGTGCCACCGCTGCGCAGCCGCCGCACCACGAACCGGCCGTCCGGATGAAGCCCTCGAATCCGCTCCCGTGTTACCGACAATCCCAGTCCTGCCGAGGTTTCCAGAGTCCAGCCAGGAGGCAATCCGACGCCATCATCCGTCACGCGAATCTCAATTTGTTCTTCGATTCGCTGGGCCATCACGGATACCCTGCCACCGGTGGCTCGCGATGAGATTCCATGCCGGATCGCATTCTCTACCAGCGGCTGCACAATCAGGCAGGGAACGAGCGAGTACTTCACTTCCTGCGCAATGTTTGTGTCAAAGCGCAGACGGTCGCCAAACCGGATCCTCTGGATGGCCAGGTAATGCTCGAGAAACGCCATCTCTTCGAGAAGAGGAACTTCCTGCCGGTCCTTGTTTTCAAGAGACAGGCGCAAGAGGTCGCCGAGATGCTCGATCATCTGGCGAGCCAGACGCGGCTCTCGTTCTACTTGCGCGGAGATGGTGTTGAGCGCGTTGAAGAGAAAATGCGGATCGAGCTGCATGCGCAGTGCGTTGAGCCGCGCCTCGCTGAAGCTTCGCTCAAGCCGCTCCATGCGCAGCTCGCCGGAAAGATAGCGCTGATGATAGAGATACGCCTGCCAGACACCGACGATCAGGCAATAGACAAGCACGCTCCAGAGGAACATGCCGCGAACGGCGCCGATCAGCAGTTGCAGACCGAACAGGCGCGACCATGGCCCTAGCCCCATCATCGCGATCACCATCGCAAACAGGTAGACATACACGGCGGTGAACGCCAGGCTCAGGAAGAGATGAGCGACAACGCGCCACACCGGTTGTTTGCTCGAAAAGGGCAGCCACTGGTCGACCGCAACAATCGCGGGAGCCAGCAGACCCCAGGACCACCACTGCGCCAGCGAAGCGAGCAACTGCGGCCGCCAGTGGCCGCCAGCCGCAAGGCTGGGCAGCGCAAAGACCAGGCCGATTGCAGTCCAGATTGCGACGGCCAGAGTTACGCGCGTGGCCCATCGGGCGGCCATGCTGGGATTCTTATTGGAGGCAAGGAGCATCAGCGATTTGGGCCTCAGGGTATTTTGAACCATAAAGCCCATTCCTTGCGGGCGGCAAGATGCGGGAGCATCACTTCTGCGCCGACATCGCGTTTCCGGCTGGTGTAAATCGGACTCCTGCGACATCATCGAGCCGTAGTTCCAAGCCCCAGCCGTAGAAGTTGTTTGCCAGCGCAACGGCGATCTCGTTCTTCCCCTTTTGCAGCGGCAGATTGAACGATCCGTTCTCCAGTGAGAGCCGCCCGTCCGGTTTCTTCCGCGCGGTTGGCGGCTGATACAGATTCTTGTCCGCGTAGATCTGCTTCCCGTTCACAAAGACCCAAATCTCCCGGCTCCATCCAATGGAAACCTGCTTGGTCTGGGCTTTATTCGAGTCGATATCCGTCTTCAACCAGGCCAAAGCGCGAACTTTTCTGCCAGTCGGCAGACCCATCTGACGGCTGAGATTGATAAGGCCGCCCTGTTCGGCGCTCAAGGATGTCCATTGCTGCGACGCGTTCGGCATCTCGGTAAAGACCGGTTCCTTGCCGTCGGGAAGGGAGGCGGAGGGGGAGACGAGCCAGTTCCGCAGGAATCGTTTGTCTCCGGCGGTAGGATCGGCCGCCGGTTCCGGCGTGAGGCCCTCGACTGCGCCCGGTATTACCATCAGGTTGGCAAACGATCCTGGTCCCTGCATCAGCAATCCGCCTTCCAGCACATCGCCTTCGAGGCGGCCGATTGCCAGAGCCGGTTTTTCTTGCCTGTTGACGAAAATATTCATGCGGCGTCCGGAGACAACGAGCTTGATGTGATTCACCTCGGTTTCTTTCACCGGAGCCGGCCCCTGATACTGCGGAAATACGTCCCAGAGCAGCACTCCATGAGTCTGCGGGGCATATTGAATGCAATCGGGCGCCGCTTCGCAGTTGGGCCTCGGTCTTAGGTAAAAGTCCTCATAGGTGTCGTCGTCGCGCCGTCGAAAGCCGATTCCGGCTCCCATCGGCCCAGTGGGGATGACGTCAAACTCGATCGTCCCGTCTTTGAATCCGAGGTCCTTGAGCACGGCGACGCCCTTGGTGACCTTCATGACCCCGAGGGGATAGCCGTCCTCATGGGTGAATTCAACATTGCCGTTCGCTTCCCAGCGATCCGCGATCATCGGAATCTTGATTGGCTCCTGAGCATGGACGGTCGCAACCGAAGCCAGTACAAATGAGGCGATAGTGGCGATTGATGAAATTGACGAGATCGATGCGATCCGAAGGTGGGAGCGTTTGCCTGGCAGTGCAGTCATGGTTTTCATGCCACGGATGCTAACCGGCGCAGGCCATGCAGGAAACGAACCTGTTGCGGAACGGTGCCCCATGTTGCAGAACGGACCAGGCCGTCGTTGAATTGCGTGGGCACAGAAAACAAAACAGGGCGACCGATGAGGCCACCCTGTTGGATTTCCGCGAGATGCGCTCAGAAATCAGTCGACGAAATCCACCTTGGGCTCAATCGGGATGATTCCCCGCTCATGGCCTAGCGCGAGCAGTTTGCGAATCGCTTCCTGACCGTCCGGCCCGTAGCTGAGCGTGCGTTCATTCACGTACATGCTCACAAACCGATTCGCAAGAGAGGCATCCAGATCGCGTGCGAACTGCATTGCGTATTCCAGGCCCTGCTCGCGATTGTCGAGTCCATGCTGAATGCTGTCGCGCAGTGCCTGCGTTACAGTGTGCAGAGTCTCAGGTCCGAGGCTCCGGCGCACGGCATTGCCGCCGAGAGGAAGCACAAGCCCGGTCTGCTCGCGCCACCAGACGCCCAGGTCGATGACTTTTCGAAGGCCGCTCGAAGCGTAGGTCAACTGCCCCTCGTGAATGATCAATCCGGCATCAAAATTGCCCGCCTGGATCTCGGGAATGATCTTATCGAAGGGAACAACCGTCGTCTCGATCTGTGGATTGAAGATCTTGAGCGCGAGATAGGCCGTCGTCAGAGTTCCCGGCACCGCGACGCGGATACTGGTGAGGTCTTCCGGCGTGAGGGGCTTGCTCGAAACGACCATCGGGCCGTAGCCTTCGCCCACGCTGCCGCCGCAGCTCATCAGGGTGTACTTGTCCTGAATGTAGGGATAGGCGTGAAAAGAAACAGCCGTCACATCGAAGAATGCCTCGTCCATCGCCCGCCGATTCAGCGTTTCGATATCGCAAAGCGTATGGGTGAAGCGAAAACCGGGCACCCGAATCTTGTTCGTGGCCAAGCCATAGAACATGAAGGCGTCATCGGAGTCGGGACTATGGGCAATCGAAATTGTGCGCACATCACTTGCCGGCGCCGCGCTGGTCTGAGTACTACTCACTGGCAGGTATTTCCTTTCTAACTCTGCGGCCTCGGTGGGCCGCGTTCCTCATTGGATGTTTCCTGCAATCGTAGTGAAGCAGGAAGTTGATGCGTTTCTGGTTGAATGTGCACCGGAAAGCGAATCTGCGGTCTTAGGGTGTCATCATTAAGATCCGAGACCCTGTCAGATCTCTCGGCGCTTCCATCGAGATGCTCCGGCAGCAATTCCGGCGGCTGCGCAGACCTTCAGCGCGTCTCCGGGCAAAAAAGGCAGAATGGCATGATTCAGGATGGTCGTGGGAGCGGCGTGTGTGAGGATTCCAAGCCATAATGCTCCCAACGCCAGCGTTCCCAGGCTGCCGGCGGCGGCAACAACAACACCGCGTGAAAAGCTGCACCGTCCGCGCCGCCAGATCGCTGAAACCGCTGGCGCAACTAAGGGATAGCTGAGCAGATAGCCGCCTGTCGGCCCAAGCAACTGCGCCATCCCGCCCAGTCCATGCGGCGTGAAGACGGGCAAGCCCGCTGCGCCCTCAGCAAGATAGGCCAGCATCGCGCCTGCGGCCAGCCGTGGGCTCAGGAGCAGCCCGAGCAGCAGCACGGCGAAAGGCTGCAACGTCACCGGCACCGGTGTAAACCACAGAGGAATAGACACATGCGCGCAAATCGCGACCAGTGCGCTCCCTGCCAGCACGATCCCCGCGCTGCGCAGCAGACTCGAAACTCCACTTTGCGGCTCCGACAGACCTGCGGGTACCGCTTGAGTCCCAGCAATCTGATTCATATTCCCTGATTTCCTTTCGATATTCCAGACCGAAGCGCATGTGTCCCGCCGGTCAAAGCTATTTCAAGGTTATTTCGGTGAAGTATTTTTCACTTCGACCCACTGATCCGTATCTGGCGCTTCATGCAGATCCAATGCCCGGTCAAGCTCCAGATGCTGCGCTTTCTGAACGTCAAGATTCGCGGAGTCTTCTGTCAGCAATTGCCTGTGCCGCCAGACGTGCCTCGCCACAGCGACTGCGACTAACAGCAGCGCAACAACCGAAACGAGAAGCACAATGACGAGCCAACGCATCAACACAACTACCCCGAAGAATATCAGAGAGCCGCACCCGCCACCCATCCGAGGCGGAAAACGGGACAATCGTTCAATTCCTCCCTTGCCGGTTCCGCTCTGGTGGGTCAAGATTACTGTGCAACACGTTACGGAGACCACCTGAAATGGCAACCCCAATCAAATTCGGCACTTCCGGCTGGCGCTCGATCGTCGCCGACGAATTCACCATCGCCAACATCCGCCGCGCCGTCGCAGGCATCGCCGCCTATGTCAAGACTCAGCCTGAACCCCACCGCGTACTGGTCGGTCGCGATCCGCGCTTCCTCGGGGAATCCTTCGTCGACGAGGCTGCGCGCATTCTAGCGGCAGCTGGCGTAACACCGATCGTGATCCCGGAAGCCGCTCCCACACCGGCCATCGCCTACGCAGTGCAGCAGCTCAAGACCTCGGGTTCCATCAATTTCACCGCCTCCCACAACCCTCCGGAGTACAACGGAATCAAGTTTTCCACTCACGACGGTGCGCCTGCGCTTCCGGAAGTCACGAAGCAGATCGAAGCAGCCATCGTTGCCCTGGGCGAAAATCCGCAGATTCCGCGGCTGAACGACCCGGAGGCGAAGTTCGAGACGGCGGACGTGAAGCCGGCCTATACGGCTCGCATCGCCGAACTGGTGGATCTCAAAGCCATTGCCGCATCGGGCATCAAAGTCGTCTTCGATCCCTTCTGGGGAGCTGGTCGCGGCTATAGCTGTCACATTCTGCGCAACGCCGGAGTGATCGTGGAAACTGTCCACGATTATCGCGATGTTCTCTTTGGCGGCCACGCCCCGGAGCCGGACGATCACCTGCTTTCCGATGCGAAGACCCGCATGCACGAAAAGGGCGCAAACCTCATCATTGCCACCGATGGCGACGCGGATCGTTTCGGCATCGTCGATTCCAACAGCACTTTCATCCAGCCGAACTACATCATCGCGCTGCTCTTCGACTATCTTGTCGAAACCCGCAGCTGGAAGAACGGAGTCGCCAAATCCGTCGCGACCACCAATCTGATCAATGCTCTCGCCGATTATCACAAGGTCCCGCTCTACGAAACCCCAGTCGGCTTCAAGTACATCGGCGAACTTATCCTTCAGGACAAGATCGCAATCGGCGGGGAAGAGTCGGCAGGCTTGACCATTCGCGGCCATGTCCCGGAAAAGGACGGCATTATTGCCGGGCTGTTAGTGGCCGAAATGGTGGCAAGACGGGGCAAGACCATAACTCAGCAGTTGGAGGAGCTATTTGATAAAGTAGGTTCCTTCTATCCCGTTCGAGAGAACTTTCACTTGACCCCGGAGGCCAAAGCCAAGTTCACTGAGAAATTGAAGGTAGATCCCACGGAGCTTGGCGGACGCAAGGTGACGAGCGTAGTCCGCACGGATGGACTGAAGCTCGTTCTCGATGATGGCTCGTGGGTTTGCTACCGTCTTTCTGGCACGGAGCCAGTCGTCCGAGCCTATACAGAGTCTCGCGACCAGAGCCACATGTCCGACCTGAGCGCAGCAGCCAAAGAATTCGTCCTGTCGTAGGGCAGTGGTGAGAACAATTTTCGGTGCTCCATCGTTGTCTCGTTTTACTGACATAAAGATGGGGCACCGCAAGAAGCTTAGGACCGAATGCCGGAAACCTCACAACCCGCTCCGTCCGGCCAAACGCCTGCCAAGTCGCTTACGCAACGCTGGTGGTCCGAATATCTGAGCAACCGCCGCCGCATCGGTACAGTTGCTGCGGTGCTCTTTGCGCTGTTTCTCGCATGGCATGTGGTCAACGGACGCAACGGCATCACGAGCTGGCAGCAAAAGCGTGTCGAAGACAAAGCCCTTGCCAAAGAGATTGAAGAACTCACGGCAGAGAACGCCCGCCTGAGCCAGCATGTAGACCGGCTGAAGTCCGATCCTGGCGCGATTGAGCACGAGGCGAGAGAACGCCTTCACTACGCTCGCCCCAACGAAATCATCTACGCGCTGCCGGAGACTTCGCCGCCTCAGAAAACAAATCCTCAACACTGAGTCCATTTTCGAGAAAGGCGTTCACGGCTTCGCAATAAGTACCCATGCGCGCGCGGTGAGCATAAAGAAGAACTTGCTAAATGCCCTTCTGATTCTGATGGGCATCCGGCCTCGCCGTAACTCACACTCACCATTCTGGCCATGCGTGCTGCTCAACGCCCAATCGAGATTGATTCCATTTGCCACCGCCGAAGCGACGCGCAAAACTGTCTGAAAAGACGAAAAAATGAGTGCTCCGCGTTAGATTTTGACACAGTATCATGGCTGAAGGCACACCCTGCCTTGGTATGGCTATTCCCTTGACGGGAGCAGTAAGCGGGTAGTTTGTTCTTATCGGAGATTCATGATGTCCCACGATGAGCGGGAAAAAGTAAAGCTGTTGCAGCGGATTCGTAAGCTTCGCGGGCAATTGGATGCGGTCGAGCGGGCGCTGGTATCCAAGGATGACTGCGGAGACCAACTGATGTTACTGGCTGCTGTGCGCGGTGGCGTCAATAGCCTGATGGGCGAGGTGTTGGAGACGCACATTCGTTTTCACCTCACAGACGGTTCCAAGGAAAAGATCGCTCCGGAGCTGGCGGAGGATCTGATTGACCTGGTGCGCGCCTATCTCAAATAGCTTGCGATTCTGCTATGGCGGCAAGGTTCGCGGTTTGAACCGGGGATCTCCAATCGGATTCAGTGCTCGATACTGAGGGCAGTTGCGATCACATCCGTGTATTTGTTGCCGGACCCTGTATTGAATAGAACAACGCGGTCGGATGGGCTGAGAAAACCACTGGCCAGCAAATGGTCATAGGCTGCTGTTGCCGCCGCCCCTTCGGGAGAGAGAAAGATACCTTCGTTAGCCGCCCAGTCGCGCAATGATGCGAAGATCTGTTCGTCCGTGAGCGCGACAATGGTGCCCTGAGATTCACGCACGATGTCGAGGATCAAGTAGTCTCCGTAGGGCTTGGGCACGCGCAGGCCGGAGGCGAAAGTGGACGCGTTTTGCCACATTTGACTTACTGGCTGTTGTTGCTCCCAGGCGCGGGCTACAGGAGCGCATCCAGCGGCTTGAATAGCGATCATTTTGGGCCGTCGGCCGGAAACCCAGCCTAACTGTTCCATTTCTTCAAAGGCCTTCCACATGCCGATCAGTCCAACGCCGCCGCCGGTTGGGTAGAAGACGGCATCGGGATAAGTCCAGCCCAGCTGCTCGACTAACTCATAGCCCATGGTCTTCTTACCTTCGATGCGAAATGGCTCCTTGAGGGTGGATAAGTCGAACCAGCCTTCTTGCTGCTTGCGCTCGTTGACGATGCGAGCGCAGTCGGAGATGAGTCCGTCGACGAGTGTCATCTTCGCGCCGTAAGCGAGGCACTCGACCTGATTGGCGAGTGGAACGTCCTTGGGCATGAATATATGCGCTTCGATTCCGGCAGCGGCGGCATAGGCAGCCGCGGCGCCGCCAGCGTTTCCGGCGGAAGGGACGGCGATTTTTCTGATGCCGTAATTGCGCGCCATGGTCATGGCGAGGGACAAGCCGCGAGCCTTGAAGGTGCCAGTGGGATTGGCGCCCTCTTCCTTCAGGTACACGTTGGCGTAGCGGCGGCTGGGCAGCATCGGCGTCCAGCCTTCGCCGAGTGTGACAGGTTCAATGTCTGGCAACACGGCGTTGTAGCGCCACATTCCAGGCGATGGTCGCTCGGAGTTCGATGTACCGATAGTGTCGCGGATATCCGTTCCCTTCGCCGCCGTGAGGTCGCAGCGGACGTAGAGCGCTCCGGCGCATTGTGTACACACGGTTTGAGGAATAGAAGCGTCGAGTTGGGCGTGGCAGCGGGAGCATTCCAGGTGGGATATCTGCGGCATAGCCCATAGGATAATAGAGGCTGCTTCGATAGTGCGGACAAGGGAGATTATGACTTCAGCGCACGCTGGTTCGGGCCGGGCTTTGCTCATTGCGACTGCGATTGGTTTGCTTGTCTATGCGGCTGGAGTTGCTTTGGCGGGCTTTGGCGCCATTGGCGCTGCTACGCGCGTTGCCGCCATTCTGTTGCTTTTGTGGGTCACGGTGAGGCGGCGTACGCTGACGGCTTGGACGTTCTTTGCGATTCTTGCCGGGGCCGAACTCGGAGCTGATGCGCCGGTGGTTGCTGTGCACTTCCATGTGCTGGCGGAGATATTTCTGCGGCTGGTGCGGGTGATTGTCGCGCCGCTGATTCTAGGCACGCTGACAACAGGGATTGCGGCACATGGGCAGGTCAAGAGTCTTGGGCGCGTCGCGCTGAAGACCCTGGTTTACTTTGAGGTTGTGACAACGCTCGCGCTGCTTCTTGGCGTGGTAGCGATCGATCTTTCGCGAGCCGGCGAAGGTGTGGTTGTGCCTGCGGCTCTGCTGGCGCAGGAGACTCCGGCGACAGTTGGGGCTCACACTGGGTTTGAGTCATTTTTGCTGAATGTTTTTCCGGAGAACCTGGTTACAGCAATCGGAGACAATCAGATTTTGCAGGTGGCCGTGTTTGCCATTCTCTTTGGGGTTGCCCTCGCGTTGCTTTCGGAAGAGAAGCGTGCGCCGCTATTGGGTGTGCTGGAGTCGCTGACGGCGGCGATGTTTCAGGTAACGAAGATCATTATGTATCTTGCGCCGATTGCTGCTGGTGCGGCGTTGAGTTATACGGTTGGCAGCATGGGGATAAGCACTCTGGTGCCGCTGGCTAAGTTGGTGGCGACGTTTTACGGGGCGGCTTTGGCGCTGGTGGTGCTGGTGTTTGTGCCGGTGTTGATGGTGATGCGGATTCCGGTGCGGGGATTTTTAGAGGCTGTGAGCGAACCTGCGGCGATTGGCTTTGCTACGAGTACTTCGCAGTCCGCGCTGCCGTTGGCGATGGAGCGCATGGAGGAGTTTGGCGTGCCGCGCTGGGTGGTTTCGTTTGTGATTCCTTCGGGGTACAGCTTCAACATGGATGGGGCGAGTTTGTATCTGTCGATTGCCTCGATTTTTGCCGCGCAGGTGGCGGGGATTCATCTTTCGGTCGGGCAGCAGGCGGTGATGGTTTTCACGCTGATGCTGACGAGCAAAGGGATTGCCGGGGTGCCTCGGGCGACGCTTATGATTCTTCTGGCGACTGCGGCATCCTTTCACCTGCCCAGTGCGCCGATTCTGATGATTCTGGGGGTAGATGCGCTGATCGACATGGGGCGGACAGCTCTGAATGTTACCGGGAATTGTCTGGCGGCCGCGGTGGTTGGGAAATGGGAGGGTTTGCGGAGCGAATAAATCAGGAGGGGGGTAGGGGGTGCCCTTGTTGTGCCCCTATCTGTATTAGTTTCATTTGGTTACAGGATAATTTGGGTGCTCAAAAGTGTGTTTTTAGCGTGTTTTTTGGCACTTTTTGCATGTTTGTTTTGCCCTATGGCGTCGCGGACCGGTTCGGGCGACCGCTCACTTCGATTATGCGCCGTTGGAAAGTAATTGTGCGCAACACGAGTTTCGGGTCGAGGTGCCGGGCCGGACTTAATGTGCGGGCTTAAGCCCGCACCCTTCAAACGACCCTACTACTTACTTGGGCTGGAGCCGGAGTTGACCGAGGTGGTATGCGGTGTGGCTGACGCGGCTTAGGAAGATGGCCAGCCGGTTGCGATGGGGCTCTTTGGCGAAATCTTCTTCGGAGACCAGGGCGTGCCGTTCGAGCCACTCGACTGGAGTGAGCTGGGCGAAGAGGGTGGTCAGGCGGACGTTCAGGTCTTTCCAGTTCTGGCGAAGTTCGGCGAGGGGTGGCAGTTTAGCGTCGGAGCGGTCGGGTTGATCGAGAAAGGTTTCGCGGAGATCTGCGTGATTTGGTTCGCCGAGGCGAAGCTGGGGGATGATTGCGTCATTGACGACGAGGAGATGGCCTAGCAGGTAGACAGGGCGGTTTTTGCCAGGGGCGATTTCGGTGAGCATTTGCTCGTCGCTGAGGGAGTCGAAGAACTGGCTGGTTCGGCCGACCCATTGCTCCCAGGATTTGAGGGTTGTGGTGATGAGGAGTTCTTCTGTGGTCAGTGCTGCTGTGGTCATGGTTTGGCTCCTGTCGGAAGAGATGAGTCTGGCCGCGATTCGACGCTCAAGATTTTTTTACTGGATTTTAGTGTCCGGCGGGGGCTTTGCCGCCGACTTTGAAGCGGCTTATGAAGAATACCGCGGGAATCATGGCGATGGTGAGGATGCCCATGATGCGGAAGCAGTCCATGAAGCCGAGCAGGCGGGTTTGCTGTCCGAGGAGATCGTAGTAGTGGGCGTATGAGGCGCGCAGTGAGTCGGCCTGCGAGTAGCCGTGCGAAGCCAGGTAGTGGGCGGTGTCTATGACAGATTGCTGGAGTTTGCCGGAGGAGGCGGCGATTGTATCGCCTGTGCGATTTTGGTGCAGGTCCTGGCGGCGTTCGCTGACGGTGGTGATCATGGCGATGCCGAAGCTGCCGCCCCAGTTGCGGGCCAGGTTGGTGAGACTGGAGGCGCGGTTGTTCTGGTCAGGGCGGAGCTGCGAGTAGGCGATAACAGAGATGGGAACGAAGAAGAAGGCATAGCCGAGGCCCTGAAACACACGGGCCATGGCGTAGTGGTTGTAGTCGGTCTGGAGGTTGAAGCTGCTGTAGGTCATCATGGAGCCGAAGACCGCGCAGAGGCTGAAGAGCAACAGCGCTTTGGGATGGACGATGCCGCGCTGGATCAGTTGCGCTCCGACGGGCGCGAGGAAGGTGATGACCAAGGCTCCTGGGCCGAGGACAAGGCCGGCGTCGATGGCGCGGTAGCCGTAGAGCGATTGCAGGAGCTGCGGAATCATCGCCGTGGTGCCGAAGAGGCTGATGCCGAAGATGAAATAGAAGGCCGTCGCGATGGCGAAGTTGCGGTTGGCCAGCAGGCGCAGGTCGATGATCGGGTCGGGCTGACTTAGCTCCCAGAAGATGGCTCCGGCCCAGCAGATGACGGAGATGGCGAGCATCCAGGAAATGATGGGGCTACCGAACCAGTCGTCGATCTGGCCGCGGTCGAGGACGATTTCGAGGGTTGCGGAGGCGATGCCGACGAGCAGGATTCCGACGACGTCGATGCGGAGGGCGCCGGATTTGCGGAGCGATGCGCGCTCTTCCTGGAAGGCTGGCGGGTCGTGGACGAATTTGCTGGTGAGCCAGAGAGAGAGTGCGCCGATGGGGATGTTGATGAGGAAGACCCAACGCCAGGTGTAGTTGTCGGTGATCCAGCCGCCGAGGACGGGGCCGATGGCGGGCGCGGTGACGATGGCGACGGTATAGAGCGCGAAGGCCGAGGCTCGTTTGTGGGCGGGGAAGGTGTCGACGAGGATGGCCTGCTCGACGGGCGCGAGGCCACCGCCGCCGATGCCTTGCAGAACGCGGCTCATGAGCAGGATGCCGAGACTGGGGGCGAGTCCGCAACCGAGAGAGGTGATGGTGAAGAGGGCTACGCAGGCCATGTAGTAGGTTTTGCGGCCGAAGAGGCGGCTGAAAAACGCGCTCATGGGGAGAACTACCGCATTGGCGACAAGGTAGGTGGTGAGTATCCAGGTGACTTCGTCGAAGCTGCGGCCGAGGCCTCCGGCGATGTAGGGCAGCGAGACGTTGGCGATGGAGGTGTCGAGCAACTCCATGAAAGTGGCCAGCGTGACGGTGAGCGCGACGACCCAGGGATTGATTTGAGGGCGGACTTGCATGGTGATAGCGGCAGGACCGGGCTGCGGGGTCTGAGCAGCGGAGTTCTGGCTGACCGGTTCCGGTGCGTCGACGACGGTGGATTCTGCCACGGTGTTTTCCTTTCGCGCGGCGATCTGTGGATTGTATTCCGTGGGATGCCGGGGAAGTCTGCGATGATTCGTGAAACTGAAATGCGACCAATTGGTCTCTTAAAAGATGCATTTCCTGTGGCTGGCGATTCGGAAATTATAGAGAGGGAACTGGCTTGGATTCAGGAGGTTGACTGGCGCAGTTCGGAATCGACGTAAGAGCTGAGGTCTTCGAGGGCTTGGCGGAGGGCCTGGTCGTTGCGTTCGATACGGCTGATGAGCATGGCGCCTTCCAGGCCGCTGATGATGTTGTTGGCGGCGGCGAGTGGATCGATGTTTGCCCGGATGGTGTCTGCGTGGATGCCTTCTTCGAGGATGGTTCGGAGGAAGGTTTGCCAGTTGCGGAGGGCTTTGCGGACTCGGTCGCGCAGGACGGGGTTGCCGTTGTCGGAGTCGACGGCGCTGTTGAGCAGCGGGCACCCGCCGGGAAGGCCGGAGCGGGTGACGAAGTTGGCGATGTGCTGCTTGAGCCGGTCGGCGTGGTTGGGGATGGATTCGAGGTTGTGACGGCGCTTTGTGCTGGCGATGGACCATGCGTAATCGAAGGCTTCGGCGGCGAGTTCTTCTTTGCTCTCGAAGTGGCGGTAGATGCCGCCTTTTTCGAGGCCGGTGGCGTCCATGATGGCCTGGATGGAGCAGCCCTCGTAGCCGCGCTGGTTGAAGATGGATGCTGCCTCGGCGATGATGCGCTGGCGGGTTTCCTGGCCTTTACTGAGTCCTACGGACATGGCGTGTCCCCGGTTGGGCGGTAAAAGAAACCGTCCGGTCTCTTAATATAGCACCTTTGAGAATGAAGGACGCGCGAGGGGGATCATCCATAAGCGCTAGCGCTAACCTAACCTGCGCGGGCTAAAGGATGATTCTCTGGCCGGTTTCTGGTCTCTGACTTCCGGTTTGCCGACGACCGGAGCCCCACCATTACACCTCTTAGCATCCTCCCTGGCCCCTACGATTGAAGCTTCTCAGACGTTTCAGCGTCCTCTTCGCTTCGCCGAAACCGAATTCAAGCAATTGAAATTGAACCTTGGTGCTTTTCCTTCGACATAATCAGTGAAGGCACATGGATAACAAAAATAGCGCACCCTATGAGTGGATCGCACTCCGTTGCCAGTCTGGCGAGATGAGTGCATTCGAGGACCTGGTTGCCGTCATGGAACGTCCGTTGCTCTATTATGCGGCCAGTTTGACCGGCAGTCAGGATAGTGGGCTGGACGTGCTTCAGGAGGTGTGGATCAGGGTGCTGCGCGACATTTGCAAGCTCAAGGATCCAGGCTCTCTGCGCTCGTGGCTCTACACCATCACCCATGGCATTGCGGTGGATCGAATTCGTCGCCATGTATCCAGGGAGCGGGCCGAGCAGGTGGAGCTTGAAGATTTTCAGGAAGCCGAGGAGCCGTCGTTTGCGGACGAAGATGCGGCGGCGATTCACCAGGCCTTGAGTCAGATCGGTCTCAGGCATCGCGAGGTTCTGGTCCTGCATTTTCTTGAGGACTTGTCGATTGCGGAGATCGCCGAAGTCGTACGGTGTTCTGAAGGAACAGTGAAATCCCGCATGCATTATGCCAAGCGGGCAATGAAGGAAATTCTGGGTGGAGGGATCTATGGAAAAGCAAAATGACAGTATGCGTGAGCGTTTGCTGGCGCGTCTGCCGCAGCCTGAGAATCTTGCAGCCTACCGGGAAGAAACGGCGTCCCTGTTGGCAAAACACGAGAGGGCGCTGTTCTGGGAGAAAATTCCGTCCACGGTAGGTTACGTGATTGCATTCGCCGTTTTTATCGTCATTTGGTTCTGGGGACAAAAGTTCGATGGGGCTATGACCCACTTCTTCTGGTTCTGGGCGGGCCTCGCGTATTTTGGGGGGGCAGTTATAGACCTGAGGTACCGGATCTATCGAAGCAAGGTTGACATGCTGAAGGAAGTCAAGCAGGTCCAGTTGCAGATACTCGAGCTCCAGGCTTCTCGTCAAAAGCGAAGTTCAGAATAGTCTGCTGGTCGGTTAAGGGACAATTCGACCTGTCTTTAACGTGAGCGATCTTCTTGGCGCTGGCGCATTCCGCCTGAATCACCGGAGATTGGCCGCGACATCATGCTCTGAAGTCAAGCTCCTGTCGAATAACCGACAAACCGAAACTAATTCTTATTCTTAAGTTAGCAATTATGGAGTGATCGCCCACCCTAGCCGGAAAAACAAGCGGCCGGCAAGGGTGGCGCACCCTTTTGCATGGTGTGTGGGACGGGTTCATTCGGAGGCTGGGATTGGGGCTTGGGTTGGATGTGGTTGCGACTTTTTTCTGAGGATTGCTGCGGAGAGCAGGGTGATCAGGATGCCGACGGGCAGGGGCTCTATGAAGGTGTAGGCCATGTTGACGAAGGGGTTCTGGTAGAGCTGCTGCGAGTGCTGGATGGCGGCGACCTGCGCTGCGGTGGTGGCGGGGTCGAGTCCGGAGGACTGGACTTTGTGAATCTGGGCAGCGAAGTAGCTGTCCATGAAGTGGGGCATGAAGTTGAAGTAGAGGACTTCCCACGTGGCGACGTAGCAGACGGTGGTGATGAGGGTGATCAGAATGCCGCAGGAGAAGGCGCGGCCGAAGGAGATTTGACCGGCGAGGGTGTTGTCGCGGTAGCTGCGGATGCCGAAGTAGATCATCAGGAACGACGCCACCATGATGGTGTAGCCGAGAATCATGCTGTGGCCGGAGCCGATCTTGTCGGCGAAGAGAAGCGAGCTGTCCATAAGGACGGAGATCATGACGCCGGCGATGAGGCCGAAGGTGAGGACGGTTTTCTTCATGTGAGGCTCCTGAATGCGAGTGAGGATGGAGTCACGATGCGGTGCAACGGGGCCGGATGTCGTCATCCTTTCGGATGATTTTGCGGGAATGGAGCGAAATCGTGCTTTCGTGTGACGCGGTCGGTGATCGGGTCAGGGGAGGAGGCCCAGTTCTTTGCTGCGCTGGACGGCCTGGGTGCGGCGGGCGGCTCCGAGCTTGTCGAAGGCACGGCTGCAGTGGGTTTTGACGGTGTTTTCGCTGACGAAGAGCTTGCCGGCGATTTCGCGGTTGCTCAGACCCTGGGCGATGAGTTCCAGGATTTCGAGTTCGCGACGGGTGATGTCGAGGTCTTTGCGTTTGCTTTCGTCGGGGACGAAGGGGGTTGGTTGGACCGGTGCAGGGATGGGGATCTCTCTGATGAGGACCTTTTGGCGCGTGCCTTTGAGCTTGATTCCGAGCCAGATTCCGAGAGCGGCGAAGATGGCTGCGATGAGTGCGACGTAGAGAGCTTCGGCATGCTCGATGACCAGGAAGTGGTACTGGCTCCATTGCAGGAGGGTGACGAGGATTCCACCGAGGATGCCGTAGATGAGGACGTGGCGCTTCATGGGTTTCGCAACGACTGTGCTGGCAATTATCTTACTGGAGGGTTGCCGTTGCGGTTCTCAAAATTGAGAGGCCGGGCTATGGACGGCAGATTCCAACTCCAAGTGCAATGGATTTGGACTGCGAGATTCCTGCCTGATCGGGCAGGCCCGTGATCGCTAATCGCGATTGATAGAGACGCCGCCATTGGTTGTTTCTACCTGAATGGTTGGGCCACCCTGGCCGATTTGCGTGTCGATGTGATTGCGGATGGAACCCTGGATTTTGATGGGGAAGGCGACGGAGACGCCTCCGTTGACGGTGGCTGCGATTAGGTGGGCGGAATAGTCGTCAGGAGCTTTCACGGTGACGCCGCCGTTGGTGGATTTGGCGAAGAGTCCTTCTCCACGCCACTGTGTGCCGTTGAGGACGACTTTGAGGCCGCCATTGACGGTGGTGGCGTGAACTTTGCCGCCAAGATCGCGGAGGGTGAGGCCTCCGTTGGTGGTGTTGGCGGAAATCTCTCCATCGATATTGGAGATGTCGATGCCGCCGTTTTCGGAATGGAGCTGGGCGGCGAGATGGCGTGGGACGTGCAAGCGGAAGTTTACGTACCAGCTATTACCGAGCAATCCGAAAAACGGGCCGGAAAACGAGGGGCCTTCGGCGCGGATGGACCCGTCGGTTAGGATCTTGATTTCCTTCAGCAGGGATTCGGCTCGCTCGCTGCTTGACTCCTGGGCGACTACGCGGGCTTCGAGGGCAATGTTCTGGCGGTCTTCGCCGATGACCTCAATGCCGCCGTTTTTGCCGGAGACGGTGATCTGGCCGTTTACCAGGGGCAGGGTGGTGCGGCGGAGCTCGCAGGCCCTATCTTTGCCACCGAAGAAGCTGTTGTTGTGGGTGTTGCCTTCGTCTCCGTTGCAGGGAGCGGTGGTGAAGGACTGGGCGTGGAGCGGGATGGCGGCGAGGAGGGTGAGGGTTAGAGCACATCCGAGTGCGGGGGCGAAGCTGCGCATGGTTGTCTCCTTCGGATTGAGCGGGAAGGGCTGCACAGGTGGGTACGGCGGGGGATGGGGATTTGTTCCCCGGGGCATTTTTATTTGGACATAGGTTGTGCGAACAGGGCGCGAATTTTCGGATCAGTGTTGCCAGCTTTTGTAGACAAATTCGAGGCTGTAGCCGTCGAGATCGAGGACGTTGGCGGCGTAATAGCGCGGATCGTAGTAGTTTCGGATTGCTGGAGGGCCGTTGTCCCTGGCTCCGGCTGCGATCGCGGCATCATAAGCGGCGTCTACCTGTTCGCGGCTGCCGGCAATGAAACCTATGTGAGCGGCGCGGCTGTCCGCGACGCCTTTGCGTAACCAGAAGAAGATGCGGTTGTCTGCTCCGAATCCGATCAGGTCGGGATGGCCTGGAGGCCCGTTCCTGCCGTCATAGTCATACAGATGGCTGATGCCGAGAGGAGCGAGAGCCGCTGTATAGAAGGCGATCGAACGCTCTATGTCGCTTACTGTCAAGAAAATATGATCAAGCATGTTCATCTTCTTGTATCAGAAGTGTCATGGGAATCCAACCATGTGGCTATCCGCTGCGGGCATTTGTGGTTCCCACCCTTTCACAAAGTGCGCGAAAGGATGGGGCACCCCGATTTGTGGTGATTCAGGCTTGGGGGATGGATGGGTGGGCCACCCGCCATGGGTTGTCAGAATCTCAACAACTATTTTGTGTAATCAACGAATGCGCGTTCGTGCCTGTGTTGATCCCGTTTTCGCAAATAGGTAGAAGGATAATACTCGCATTTTGCGTTGACGCGGACTAAGAGGGGCAACACTTCACCGATAAACAGTTGCAGCTGCAAATTTCAGTCGGTATTCTACGATCAACTATATGAGCGACACGACGGCGTTACGGATGACCTCTGCAATAACTGTACTTGCGATCCTAGGGGCACCGATTGGAGCTCTTTGGGTTCAGCGAATCGGCGACGACAAACGTGCGCAACGACTCCGTCGTGAAACAGTTTTTAAGACACTTTGGGCTAATCGGGCTCGTCCGGTGTGGGTGACCCGCGTTGATGCCCTCAATATGATTGAAATTGAGTTTCATGGAGAACGGGCTGTAGTGGCTGCCTGGAAAGAGTTGTTCGGTCACTATAAGTTTGATTACAAGGCCGCTGGTATCGCCGAGGCAGAGCAGACTCGTAGACATATCGAAAAATATGGAAAGCTGCTTTTTGAGATGAGCAAGGTTCTCGGCTATGACCTCCAAGAAACATCTATCCGCGACGATGTATATCGACCGGATATTCATGGGCGATTCGACGAAATTGAAATGGAGACTCGATCGTTAACGCGGGACATCCTTCAAGCTTTGAAAAATATGGACGCACTCCCAATGAAAATAGTTAAAGATGAAGCCTCTACAAACAAACATCTTCCTCTTTGATCGTCCTACTATGCTCTACGCCAGCAGTTTGTATTTGGTTTCGGCCAGGCGGTAGAGGCGGCGCCAGACTAGGCGGTTCATGCTGACTACCATTAGCGAGATGAGGATTGTGGCCAGGAGCAGGATTGGGAAACGGCCGGCGTCGGTGGCGGCGTCGATTTGTGCGCCAAGGCCGATGGTGGAGAGGGTACGGTCGTTGAGCTTGGAGTACTCGGCGAAGACGGAGGCGTTCCATGCGCCGCCGGAGGCTGTGACCATGCCGGTGATGAGGTAGGGGAAGATGCCGGGTAGGATCAGGGTGGTCCAACGCTGCCAGCGGGTGAATTTGTAGAGCGAGGCGGCTTCGCGCAGGTCGGAGGGGATGGACATGGCTCCGGCGATGACGTTGAAGAGGATGTACCACTGGGTGCCGAGGAGCATTAACGCAACCGATCCGATGCCGAGGCCGCCGCCGATCCTGACGAGTCCGATGAGCAGTATGGGGAAGAATGCTGTGGCCGGAACGGAGGCCAATACCTGGGCTACGGGCTGGACGATGCGGGCGAGGTTGGGATTGAAGCCGATGGCGACGCCTACGGGGATGGTCCAGAGGGCGGAGATGAGCAGGGCGGCGTTGACGCGGAGGAAGGTGGCTGCCGCGCCTTCGAGGAGCAGGCGGAAGTCTGGCCAGGTGACCTCGCGGAGCATGATGACTGCGTGCACGGCTCCCCAGGAGACGAGGCAGACTGCGACGAATGCCAGGGCCCAGAGGCCGGCGGAGTTCTTCGATTTCTTCTGGTCGTCGTCGAGGGGCTGGACGATGCGGCAGGTTTTGGTGCGGGCCATGCGGCGGTAGATGGGCTCTTCGAGGCTGGTCCAGATGCGGCCAGGGACGTTGCTGAGGACTGTAGAGCGCTGCAACAGCGTCAGAATTGGCGAGGTGACGCGGTCGGCGGACTCGACTTGTTCGAATTTGAATTTGTCGCTCCAGGCGATGAGCGGACGCCAGACGACCTGGTCGGTGGCTACGACGATCAGGATAACGACGGCGATTCCAGCGAGCAGGGCGCGGACGTCGCCGGAGTTGGTGGCGGTTTGCAGATAGCTGCCGAGGCCGGGGAGCTGGAAGTTGCGGTCGCCCATGGTGAACATTTCGCAGGCAATGAGAGCGAACCAGCCGCCGGCGACGGAGACGATGGAGTTCCAGACGAGGCCGATGGCGGCGTAGGGCATTTCCAGCTGCCAGAAGCGCTGCCACGCGGAGTAGCGGTAGATGCGAGAGGCTTCGAGCATCTCCTTCGGGATGCTCTTGAGCGAGGAATAGAAGCTGAAGGCGAGGTTCCAGACCTGGCCGGTGAAGATGAGCAGGATTACGCCCAATTCGATGCCCATCTGGTGGCCGGGAACGAGGGCTACCATGGCCAGTACGACGGGCGGCAGGAAGCTGAGAACAGGGATGGATTGGAGGATGTCGAGGGTTGCGACCATCCAGGCTTCGACGCGAGGGTTATAGGCGGCGGTGTAGCCGTAGGTGATGGCGAAGGTCAGGCTGAGCAGGTAGGCGACGCCGATGCGCACGATGGAGTAGAAGGCGTAGACGGGCAGGGCACGGATGGAGTGCGAGATGGGAACGACGGGGATGGGGGTTCCCAGCCAGTACTGGCAGGTGTGGACGATGGCGAAGAAGATGGCCAGGCCGCAGGCTGCGAGTCCGAGGTCGATGACGAAGGGCCAGCTTCGCACAGTGACGAGGGAACGCGCGAAGGGGTGCTGGAGCGGGCTTTGAAAGGGATTGGGAAGGTTCATTCCGCGTCCTCGCCGGTGGGAACCTCTTCTTCAAATTCTGCTTCGTCGCGGGCTTCGGGCAGGATGAATCGGCGGCGCGAGGCGTCGAAGTCGAAGAGTTCGGCGTAGCGGCCCCAGTTGACGGCGGTCTCGACCTGGCGCTGGCTTTCATCGGCGCTGAACTGTTCGTCGAGCATGTCGAGGAAGAACTCTTCGGGGACGGTGTGGTCGGATTTTGTTTCGAGGGCGCGGCGGATCTGGCGCAGGAGCAGGACGTTCTCTGTCGCGGCTGCGCGGAAGAGCTCTTTCTGGTGCAGGATTTCGGAGTTGGCGTAGGCCGTGCCGGTGGGGGTAATGGCGGCGTCGCCTTCCTCGATGGTGAGGAAGCCGAGAAGCTGGGCGGCGTCGACGATGGGGAGCAGATCGTCGATTTCGAAGGCGAGATCGTCGGCAAGGCGGTAGATGTCTTCGCGGCCGCCCTTGTCGATGAGGAATTCGAGCAGGCCGGCGACGCCGCCGGGACGAGCGTGGGGGAGCATCTGGTAGTGCATCTGGCGCTGGTCGCGGACGGGCTTGCCGGTGGTCTGGTCCGGCGCGGCGGGGACGACCTCGGGACGGGTGAGGACCTTGTAGATGTAGTCGACGAGGTTGGTGAAGGGTTCGGATTTGCGGTCGCGGGGATGGGCGATCTGGACTTTGAAATCGGTGCGGATGTGGCCGGGGTTGCGGCCGAGGACGATGATGCGGTCGGCTAGCAGGACGGCTTCTTCGATGTTGTGGGTGACGAGGAAGACGGCCTTGGTGGGCATGGTTTTCTTGGCCCAGAGTTCGAGGAGTTCGGAGCGCAGGTTTTCGGCGGTGAGGACATCGAGGGCGGAGAATGGCTCGTCCATGAAGAGGACTTCGGGCTCAACGACGAGGGCGCGGGCGAAACCGACGCGCTGGCGCATGCCGCCCGACAACTCTTTGGGAAATGCGGCCTGGAAGCCGTCGAGGCCGACGGTGTCCAGCATCCGGAGGCTGCGCTCGCGGCGGGTTTCGGGGTCGACGCCGCGTGCCTGGAGCGGGGCTTCGACGTTTTCGAGGACGGTGAGCCAGGGGAAGAGTGCGAAGCTCTGAAACACGATCGACACGTTGATTTCGGCGTCGGCGATTGGTTTTTCATGCCAGTAGACCTGGCCTGCGCTGGGCTTGGAGAGACCGGTGAGCATGCGCAGCATGGTGGATTTGCCTGACCCTGAGGGACCGAGCAGGGCGAGGATTTCGCCGGGTACGATGGAGAGGTCGGTTGGAGAGATGACCTGGATGCGATTCTGGCTGGGCTGCGCGTAGTACTTTTCGATCTGCTCGGCACGGATGATCGGCTGCGGGCTGGCGGGGCCCGGAATGGCCGGGTTCGTAGCCGGACTCGAATTGTCTAGCGGGGCGGCTTGCGGCACAGGCGAGTCTCCAGTGTGTTTTGCCAGCGGGTGACCCTTGGCAAATGTGACTTTGTAATCAGTCTATTGCAGGTGGGTTGCAGGGGCGTGAACGGTCGTCGTTTCCAGACGAAACAAGAAACGAAGTTTGCAATATTCCAAGAAAAAACGGAGGTGTCTGGAGAGACTGACCGGGGAAAACCGACATAATGTTCTGGTTAAGCTCTTGGTCAGGCTCTCGCCAAAGGGTATCATTCTTCTAGAGCTATTCTGCGATTAGTTTGAGTCAGTGGAGACCATTCCGGCGCGCGCACGTCTTCGACTTACCAGCGCTTCGCCGGAAGCCGTGGGCTAGACCGCGTCGGCTGGTGATTCGCCGGGGCGCAACCTGATTGGCGGTTCACCCGTCAATTCACCAGACGCTGCTAAACCACCAATACGCTTGAGCCGGAATGATTTTGAACCATGCCGATGGGAGACTATGCCCGAGAACGCACACAAACCGCGAGTTCTGGTTGCCGACGACGAACGCGTTATTGCCGATACGCTGGCAATGATATTGAATCAGAGCGGATTTTACGCACGGGTCGCTTATACCGGGGAAAAGGCATTGGAAATGGCTGCGGAATTCGAGCCGGAGATGCTGATTTCGGACGTGATTATGGCGGGCCTGAACGGGATCGATGCCGCAATCAAGATTCGCGCTATCCTTCCGTCGATCAAGATTCTGCTGTTTTCCGGGCAGGCGGCGACTGCCGATCTGCTGGAAAAGGCGCGGGCGCAGGGCTATGAGTTTGAGATTCTCGCCAAGCCGGTGCACCCGCAGGATTTGCTGGCGAAGCTGAGGGCTTAGCAGCCCCTAGTCTCGTCTTCCTGTTCATCGACAATTTGTTGCGGCTGCGACTGACCCCTGATCCCCGATTTAGAGTTCGCGGCGGCCTTCCATGGCGCGGGCCATGGTGACTTCGTCGGCGTACTCGATATCGCTGCCTGCGGGAACGCCGGTGGCGATGCGGGTGATTTTTACGGAGTGGCTGCGTAGAGTTGAAGCCAGCCAACTGGCGGTAGCTTCGCCTTCGAGGGTGGGGCTGGTGGCGAGGATGACTTCGTCAATTTCGCCGCGCTCGACACGGGCGAGGAGATTGTGCGTCCTGAGCTGATCGGGGCCTACGCCGTGCAGGGGCGAGAGCGTGCCGTGGAGAACATGGTAGACGCCCTGGTAGCCGCGGGTCCGCTCGACGGAGGCGATGCTGGTGGGCTCTTCGACGACGCAGACGAGGCGTTGATTGCGAACCGGGCTGGTGCAGTAGGCGCAGGGGTCGACGTCGGTGACGTTGTTGCAGATGGAGCAGAGGCGCAGGCTGGCTTTGAGGGCGCGGACGGCGTCGGCGAGGGCTGCGGCGTCTTCGTCGCTGGAACGCAGGACATGGAAGGCGAAGCGCTGGGCGCTTTTGGTGCCCACGCCGGGGAGCTTTTTCAGTTCTTCGATGAGCCGGGCCATCGGCTCGGCATAGCGTGACATGGTCGCTTCGCTCCGGAGAACAGGGAATAGGGAATAGGGAACAAGAACAAAGAGGGAACAGGGGGTGTCGAGTGTGCCTCGCTTTCTAGCCGAGGCCGGGGAGGTTTAGGCCACCCAACATGCCTTTCAACTGGCCCTGAAGTGCTTCTTCGGCTTTGCGGCCTGCGTCGTTGACGGCGGCGACGACCAAGTCTTCGAGCATTTCTACATCGGCGGTGTTGTTGCTCAGGCTGGAAACGGCGGAGGGGTCGATGTGGATTTTGAGCAGCTGCTTTTTGCCGTTCATGGTGGCTGTTACGGCTCCGCCACCGCTGGTGCCCTCGATTACGGTCTGGCTCAGCTTGCGCTGGACTTCTTCCTGCATCTGGCTGGCCTGGGAAAGCATCTCCTGCATTTTGAGTGGGTTGAACATAATAGCTCCGTAATACTTGAGGGTTTGGGGCCCTATTTTTCGCGTAGATCGATTACCGTGACGATCTCGGCGTTGAAAACGGCCTGTGCCTGGACGACCAGGGGGTTGCTCCGGGCTTCGTTTTCGATGCTGCCGAGCGGTGCACGAACCTTAGCCGAGCCGCCAGAGGTCGTCAAGCCCTCGCCCGGGACGATCATGAAGCGGGAGGGTGCGCCAGCCTGGGACAGTCCCTGGCGGATGAGCTTTTCTGCGGCCGCGTTGAAGGTGAGCCGGATCATGGTGGCTTTGGCATTGACTTCAATACGCACGCTGCTGCCTTCAACGTTCCACTTGCCGTCTTCGATGAGGGTCGCGGCGGTCGCGTGGCCGCCGGTTGTGAGGGCCTGAGCTACGGCAGAGCGAATGTTATCGATGTCGCCGGGGCCACCGGAGTCGCCGGAAGAAGCGGCGGTGGGCTGGACCGGCGGCGGTGGCGAAACGATGGCTGACGCAAGCGGAGGCACGATTTGCGGGCCGGATTCGGCGGCAGGTTCGGCTGGAAGTGGCACCTCTTGAGCTGGTTCGGAGAGTGCGAGGGCTCCAACGGTGGCCGGTTCAGGCGGAAGGTCAACGACCTTGGCCGGTTGCGGAGCTGGCGGTGCAACGGGGGTGAGATTTGTCGAGGCGGGTGGCAGGTCGCGGACCGGAAGCGAAGAGGGAACGTCCGCGATGCGCTGGTTGCTGGCCGCGAAGGGAGAGATGGATGGCGGCGTTGGGGCTGCGGGTCGCGCAGGAGATGCGGCGGATGCAATGGGCCGCGATGGTGTCGTCACGGATGACGCCGAGGGGGATGATGGAGCCAGATTGGGGCGCTTTGCCGGGTTCTGCGTGGCCATGCCGCTGAGGATTTCTTCCATGGGCAGGAGGCGCTGGGCCTGGATCAACTTGAGCAGGCCGAGTTCGAGGTGGAAGCGCTGTTCCTGGCGGTAGTTCAGTTCATCGAAGGTGCGGAGGGCTATTTGGAGGTTGCGCGTGAGCTCTTCTTCGCTGAAGAGCACTGCGGTACGGGCGGCTCGGGCGCGTTCGTCGTGGGCTATTTCGAGGAGACTGGTATTTTCGCCGCCTAGCTTGGCCATGAGGCAGTTGCGCAGGTAACGGACAAGCTGGCGAGAGAGAGCCGACGGGCTGTTGCCGGAGCTTAGGAGTTTGTCGAGGTCTTCCATGAGCCGGGCGCTTTGCTGGGCGCTGACGGCTTCCATCAGCCGTTCAAAGACCGCATTGGGGACGGAGCCCATCAGTTCGCGGATCTGATCGGTTTGGAGGACGGGACGAGGATTACCGGAGGGGGCGTTTTCGAGCGGGGCGGAGGCGATGGCCTGGTCCATGATGGAGAGCGCGTCGCGCATGGAGCCATCGCCGGCTTCGGCCAGCAAGGCGAGCGCGGCTTCTTCGGCGGAGACGTCTTCATTGATGGCAATCGACTTGAGCTGGGCTAGGATGTCGTCGAATTTGACGGCGTGGAAGCTGAAGTGCTGGCAGCGGGAGCGGATGGTCTGCGGGATGCTCTCGGGCTCGGTTGTGGCCATCATGAAGATGACGTGCGAGGGCGGCTCTTCGAGAGTTTTGAGCAGGGCGTTGAAGGCCGCGTCGGTGATCTGGTGAGCTTCGTCGAGGATGTAGATCTTGTAGCGGTCGCGGGAGGGCGAGTAGCGGGCGGCGTCGCGGAGTTCGCGGATTTCGTCGATGCCGCGGTTGGTGGCGGCGTCGATTTCGATGACGTCGACGGCGTTGCCCTGGCGGATTTCGCGGCAGGAGTCGCATTCGCCGCATGGCTCGGCGGTGGGGCGCTCAGGGGTGCCGATCGCGTTGCGGCAGTTGAGCGCCTGGGCGAGGATGCGGGCGATGGTGGTTTTGCCGATGCCGCGGTGGCCGGAAAAGATGTAGCCGTGGGCTATACGCTGCTGGTTGAGGGCATTGGTGAGGGTGCGGGTGACGTGGTCCTGGCCGGCTACGTCTGCGAAACGCTGCGGACGGTATTTTCTTGCCAGTACCTGATAGCCCATCGTTCCTGTTCTCCCAAGGGGATTGTATCGTTTCGCTGTCCGGTTGCGGACTTTGCCGTAGGTGGAAAACGTGGACGTTGGCAATGAGCTGTTGATTCTTTTGGAATCAGCGAGCCAGAGGCAAGTGGAGGGGCGGCAACGCAGCGGGCTGAGATGGGATACTTCTACGGCGGTCGCAAGACGTATGGATCGGGCATCAAATGATGTTATGATGGGATGCGTGGAGGGGATGATGCGAACAACATTGGCGCTGGACGACGATCTGGTCCGAACCGCTCAGGAATATTCGGGGGTCCTGGAGAAGACAGCTCTTGTGCGTGAGGCGCTCAAGGCGCTGATTGAGCGGGAAGCTTCGCGAAGACTTGCCGCGCTGGGCGGCTCAATGCCGGACCTGGAGGACATTCCTCGGCTGAGAGTTAGCGAATTGTGAGCCGGAGTTATCCGATTCTGGCGGACACGGCTATTTGGATTGCGCATTTTCGCGCTGATGAGCCTGAGATGCGCGCGCAACTGAACGACCGCAACATTTTGATGCATCCGTTTATTGTTGCGGAACTGGCTTTGGGCTCGCTCCGGGACCGTGGGCGGACGCTGAAGACGCTTGAAAGGCTACCGCAGGTGCGTGTCGCGCATCTTGAGGAAGTGCGACGAATGATAGAGGCCCACTCGCTCTTCAGCAAGGGGATTGGCCTTACGGACGCTTATCTGATTGCTTCAACTCTGATTACTCCACCGGTGCGGTTGTGGACGCGCGACAAGAGGTTGAAAGACACTGCTCTTGCGCTGGGGATTGATGCTGGGTTGGATTGAGAAGGGATTTTCCCCCTGCGAAACCATCAGCCGCGAGAGAAGATCACCATCAAGACCATTGAGAGTGCGACGATTGCCGCTGCTGTGGCAATCAATTTTAGCCGGTCATAACGCGGTCGGGCCGGTGAGGATGGGCGCGTAGTCTTCGCCATTTCGATCATTACGAGGAGGTAGTGATCGTCTTCTGCCAAGAAGCTCGAAGCGTCTTCCCAGGATGCGTGGTCTTCGCCATCTCTCTGTAGCAGATTGCGGATAAGGCTTGCAACGGTTTCCTCAAACCAGACCTCGTTGCTGTCGTCCTCGAAGGCCTGGTTGAGTGCGGAAAACTGAGATTGTTCATTGGCAGAATAGGCAAGCATGCCTTCTTCAACTTTTGTGAATTCGATGCCTTCGCGCTTGGCCTCTGCGAGAATGCGGCTGATAAGGAATTCTTTGGCCTGCTCTGCGTTTTGAATGGTCGACATATGGTTCCGATAGATAGAGAGGAACTTAACTAGTGCTCCGGCTCTTTGTTTTCGCGGCTTTGCGTTTGCCGCGTTTTTTCTTGGCGGCTTTGCGGGCTTCTGCCTTGCGGCGTTTGATTTCGGCGTGGGAGTACATCGATCCGCGGCAGTTGTCTGCGCCGCAGTGGCAGGTGCAAGGGTCGTCGCCGCCTTCGTAGAGGCAGTAGTCGTAGGTGATTTCGGCGTCGGCGGGGATGTTGCGGAGGGCGGTGATCCAGACCCGGCCATCTTCATCTTCACTGGTTTCGGCATTGCCGTCGCAACTGTGGTTGATGAACATGGCGGTGCAGAAGCCGTCGATGACAATGGAGCCGTCGCCGAGTCCAAAGAGGTAGGTGACGGGGTAGTCGGTGTAGAGTGCGTCGGCTTCTTCTTTACCGATGCGCCGGCCAGTGTATTCGGCGATGCGTTCGCCTTTGTTGACGGGCGCAGTGGTGTAGCAGCCTGCGGCGTGGATGGCCGATGAACGAACGATTAGTCCCATGGAAGATGGCTCGATCTCATATTCTGTAAGTGGTGTGTCTCTGAGGTGGAATTGGTCATTCGGATGAGGTCCCAGAAACGCATCGTAACATTGGAGGGGGCTGAACGATAGTCTCGGAAAAGTTTGCGAGGCTTGGGGTTGGATTTGCAGGGAAATTGTTCAATTCGGATGTGGTGTGGGGTGGTTTTGGATGTCCTGTGGTTGGGTCTGTGGCTGGTGGCCGCGACCCCGGGGCTGGTGGCGCAGAGTGCGCCGCCACCGTCGGCGCCTGCGCCGGCCTCGGGCCAGCAGGGAAATCCGTTCCCGGCAGATGATTCGAAGGCTCCAGCACCGGAGAGCGGTGCGCAGAAGGATTCTGGTGCGAAGCCGAAAGCAGCGGACAATCCGTTTCCGGGGGAGGACCCGAATGCTCCGATTATCCCGGTTGGGCCGGATTCGGGCGCGGCGGGATCGCGGCCAGGTTCCGGTTCGGGCGCCGATGCGCCGACGCCGCGAAGGGATGCGGACCCGGATGGCGATCCGGTTCGTTCGCCGGACGGAGCGGCGCATACAACGGACGATGACGGATTCGCTTCCAGCAGCTCGGGGTTGAATCGAGTGCCTGCCCCGGATGACAGCGACGAGCGTCCGGGAAAGTCGACGAAGAATAAGACTCGCGAGCAGGTGATCAAGGAAGACGTGGATGTGGGCGGTTTTTATTTAGACAAGAAGAACTGGAAGGCGGCACAGGCGAGGTTTACTTCTGCGTTTGCGCTGGATTCGGAGAATCCCGATGCGGTATGGGGTTTGGCGGAGGCAGAGCGTCATCTGCAGCTTTACAAGGAAGCTGCGGAGCATTACAAGCTGTTGCTTTCCTACGATCCGGATGGGCCGCATCACCGCGAGGCGCGCAAGGCACTGGAAGAGGTGGAAACGGCGCGGCCGCCGGTTTCGGCGTCCTCAAAGATGACAGGATCGGAAAGCTCGCCTCCTAAGTAGTTCAAATGCGTCGTCTTTGGTTGTACATCGATTAATTATTGCGGTTTACGCCATTTGTGTCGTGTTAAAGGGTGCTGGTTGGCATATTCTTTCTTCAACATCGGGACCACTGCTTCTTTCTCGCTGTTGAAGGGACAGCGCAAGCTAGCCTACATGCACCCAGTCTTGAAGTCCGCCCTGGAACCACTGGCTGAACAAGTCATGACGATAAGTCTGCAAGAGGCACAGGTTCCTCCGGTGCCCGGGCAGGGACGGTGGTGCGCCCAGCAGATCATGGAGCATCTGATTCTGACCTATCAACTGACTTCGAGTTCGGTGAGCCGTCAGTTGAAGTCGGGGCATGTGCCGAAGAATCGGCGTAATCTGCTGGAGTTTTTGTTGCGGGTGCAGACGATCGGGTTGGGTTACATGCCCGAGGGGATTCCTGCGATTCGGGCGTTTCGACCGACCCAATTCACGCCTGAGGATGGGCCGGCGATCGCGGCGCGCTTTCTGGAGGCGGCGGAAGAGATGGACACGTTGCTGGTTGCGGCGAGACGGAAGTTTGGCATACAGGCGTGCGGGGAGCATCCATTTTTTGGAGTGATGCGCGTCGACGAATGGCGTCGCTACCATGCGATTCACGCAGGGCATCATGCTGTCCAGTTGCGAAACGCGATTCGTTATGCGCGATCTTTGACGGCTGTTCCCGAAGAGGCGGCTCCGCTGACTTCCGCCTCTGTGCAAAGAGCTTGAGTGCGGATTTGCTGCGACGGCTTATCCGAAGAAGATATCGAGATGCATCGCCTTGAATATCCAGTTGGGATGGAAGATTTCGGAGACTGCGGCGGCGCAGAGGAAGGTTCCCAGAGGGAGCGGGATCGTGGCCCATTCGCTGGTTTTGCGGCGAAGGGCTAAGACTGCGAGCCAGACGGAGGCGGCTGCCGATGCGGCAAGGACCGACAGGACAAAACTCTCCATCGCGCCGATGAGGCCGAGCCATGCTCCGAGAAGCGCCATCAGCTTTGCGTCTCCGAGTCCCATGCCTTCCTGACGGCGGACCAGCCAGTAGCCGAGACGGATGAACAGGACGAGGCCGGCTGAGGCGAGGATGGCGAGCGCGGAGGTTGTCGCGGCGTGGGTGAGGATTGCGTAGCGGTCGATGGCGTCGCCGGACCAGCTACGCAGGAGCGTAAAGAAGAATCCGAGTGCGATGCCGGGGAGGGTGAGTGCGTCGGGTAGCCAGAAGTGTTCGGCGTCGAGGGCGGCGAGGGCGATGAGAAGCCAGCAGAGGAGTGCGGAGCCGAGGGTCTGGATTATGTTTTGGGCTATGTTTTGGGCTAAGGCCTCGGGAGTTGCGCCTGGGGTGGTTGTGGTGGGAAAAGCTGAAACGCTGAATTTTGCCCAGCAGGCGGCCCATAGCAGGGCCATGGCCAGTTCTATGAGCGGGTAGCGGATGCCGATCCAGGTGCGGCAGGCGCGGCAGCGGCCGCGGAGAATGATCCAACTGAGCAGGGGCAGGTTTTCCCACCAGGCCAGCGTGTGGTCGCAGTTGCGGCAGTGGGAGCGGGGCGAGACGATGCTTTCGCCCTCGGGGAAGCGGGTCAGAAAGACGTTGAGGAAGCTGCCGAAGGCGAGGCCGAGCAGCGCGGCGAAGATGGTTCCGAGAAAATGCAGATCTGCCAAGATTTCGATCACGCTCCGAGGCTTCGTTTCTGTCCCACTCGCAGGTTACAGTATTCACATGGAGCCTCTCCCAAGCGACATCTTGCCGGATGAGATTCCTCCGGCTTCGGCGCTCGATTCTGCGACTCCGGAGGCGGCTGGGGCCTTTGCCGAGTCGGTTGCGATCATGGCGCGCCTGCGTGGGCCGGACGGGTGCCCGTGGGACCGGGAGCAGAGCTTCGACTCGATTCGCAAATACACGCTGGAAGAGACATATGAGGTTCTGGACGCGATAGAGCGTCGCGACTGGCCGAATCTGGCGGAGGAGCTGGGCGATCTGCTGTTGCAGGTGCTGTTTTATTCACAGATGGCGGCCGACGAGGGGCGGTTCACGATTGCCGATGTGCTCGGGACGCTGAATCGCAAGCTGGTGCGGCGGCATCCGCATGTTTTTGGCGAAGAGGCTTCGGCGGCTGCGGGGAACCAGGCGAGCGTGGATGCCGCTGTAAATGGCTCAGCAGCGCGCGTGCTCGCGAACTGGGAGCAGATTAAGACAGCGGAGAAGCAGTCTGCCGGGGCAAAGACGGAGCGGCATTCGTTGCTGGACGAGGTGCAGCGCGCACAGCCTGCGCTGGCGGAGGCGGCAAAGCTTGGATCGAAGGCGGCGAAGGTTGGCTTCGACTGGAGCCACTGGCGCGATCTGCTGGCGAAGCTGGATGAGGAGACGGCTGAGCTGGTCGCGGCAGTTGAGGCCCGAGAGACTGTACAACAGCGGATTCCCTTTGGGAATGACGGACAAGAAAGGCAAGTTCATGCAGAGGTCGAGGCGGAGTTGGGGGATTTGCTGTTTACGGCGGTGAATCTTGGGCGGCATCTGAAGGTGGATGCGGAGATGGCGCTGCGGGGCACAAATGCCCGGTTTCGGCAGCGCTTTCGCGAGATGGAGCGGGTTGCGGGCGAGAGTCTGGGCAAGCCGTTGTCGGATTTGACGCCGACGGAGCTGGAGGCGCTCTGGATGGGTGCGAAGGTTACGCTTTCGGCGGCTGGCTCGAAAACTATATCTATATCAGGAGCAGGGAAATGATTGTAATCCGCGAGTGTCGCGGCTTTGACGAGTTGCAGGCCTGTGTCGATTTGCAGCTCGAGGTGTGGGGATACAGCGACGGGGATGTGATTCCGAGGCGTGTGTTTCTGGTTTCGCAGAAGATCGGCGGGCAGGTCCTTGGCGCTTTTGAGACTGGGAATGGCAAAACGGGCGATGCGTCTTCGCTGGTCGGGTTTTCTTTTTCGCTGCCGGGAGTCAAGACAGGGGCTCAATCGCGCAGCGGGAGGCCGGAGAGCTATCTGCACTCGCATATGCTGGCGGTGCGGGAGGGGTTCCGCAACCAGAATATTGGCGCTCGGCTTAAGCTGGCACAGCGCGAGGATGCTTTGGCGCGGGGCTTCGAGCGGATCGAATGGACCTTCGATCCAGTGGAGATCAAGAATTCTTTCCTAAATATCCACAAGCTGGGCGCCATAGTTCGACGTTATGAAGAGAACTTTTATGGTGTATCCTCATCTCGACTTCAAGGCGGGTTGCAGACCGACCGGCTGGTAGCCGAATGGTGGATTGTGTCCCCCAGAGTGACGGATGCGATCGAGGGAAGGCCTGTAGCGCCGCCTAGCGGTGGATATTCGGCGGAGATTCGGGTTCCGGCGGCCATTTATGCGTGGAAGGCAGACGACCGGGAACGGCATCTTGCGCAGGCAATACAGGCGGAAAACCGCCGCAAGTTTCAGCAGGCCTTTTCGGAAGGCCTTTCTGTGGTTGCCTTTACCCGCGATGCGGACGGAAGCGGAGTCTTTCACCTGGGCCGATGGACGGAGCCCGAGAGCCGATTCACAGTCGAAGCGGAAGATGGCTGTGTCAGACTATGAATAGAGTGTTGCAATGTTTCCAGCTTGACGAATCTACCCGTAGAACACACCCCAACCCGGGGAATCACCAGGACTGAGCCGATATGAAAATTGACGCAATCTACCTGCGGGAACTGAATCTCCCGCTCGTTCGCCCATTCCAGACGAGTTTTGGAACCACGCGGGATCGTCGCGTTGTGCTCGCCGAGATTCATTCGGAGGGTTTGATCGGCTGGGGGGAGTGCACAGCCGGAGAGCATCCCCACTTTTCTGAGGAGTCCGTGGACTCCTGCTGGCAGGTGATTGTTGAAGAGCTTGGTCCGATGCTTGCGGCCAGCTCTCCGGAAAACGGTGGCCAGTGCCCGCGGATCTTTGGCCTCGTACGCGGTAACCGGATGGCCAAGGCAACGCTGGAAAACGCGATCTGGGATCTTGAGGCGCAGCGGAAGGGAATTTCGCTCAGCCAGTTGCTGGGCGGGGTGCGGGATGTGATTCCATGTGGCGTTTCGATCGGTATCCAGTCTTCGATTTCGGAACTGCTGGATGTGATCGGACGCGAGGTTGCGGCGGGCTACCAGCGGATCAAGTTGAAGTGCAAGCCGGGATGGGATGTCGAGGTCTTCGAGCGGGTTCGGGATCGATTTCCCGATATCACCCTGAGTTGCGACGCGAACTCGGCGTACCGGCTCAAGGATGCCGATCACCTGGCGAGCTTTGACCAGTTTGACCTGCTGATGGTGGAGCAGCCGCTGTGGTATGACGATTTTTACTACCATTCGATGTTGCAGAAGCGCCTGAGTACGGCGATCTGCCTGGATGAGTCGATCCGCAATCGGCGCGACGCGCTGGCGGCAATCGAGATGGAATCGTGCCGGATTATCAATATCAAGCTAGGACGGGTGGGCGGATTCTCCGAGGCGCTGGCGGTGCATAACGCGGCCTTTGAGCGCGGCATTCCGGTGTGGTGCGGCGGAATGCTGGAGTCCGGTATTGGGCGCTCTCACAACATTGCGCTTTCTACGCTGGAAAATTACTCGCTTCCGGGAGATGTCTCGGCGTCGCGGCGGTATTGGGCGGAAGACATCATTGAGCCGGAAGTTACGGTTTCAGCACAGGGAGAGATCTCGATTCCGGATTCTCCTGGCCGGGGTTATGAGGTGCGCATCGATCTGGTGGAACGGCTTACGGTGCGCAAGCATGAGATTCGGGCTCATGCTCTAGTCGGCTAGAAGTGTCGGCCAACAGGATCGGGGTAAATCCGATTTGGTGTTTGCGGCATATTGGTGCGCCAGGTTCCGACGGAACCTGGCGATTCTGCTGCGCGTAGTATTATCAGCGGCGCAACTTTGCGGGCTGGCCAGCGTCTCAATTTGGAGAAGCGGCCATGGAACGCTGTTAGCGGCTGCTGGAGGATCGATTCGTGACTTCTCAGGAAGAACAGATGCTCAACTCGCTCGTCGAGCGGGTAAATTCAACAAAATTAACGGAAAAGGACCCGGATGCCGAGACGCTGCTGGCGCGCGGATTCAGTCCCAACCCTGACGCGGTTTATATTCTGGCGCAGAGCGTGCTGGTGCAGAACATTGCGCTGGAGCAGGCAAGGGCGCAGCTCTCGCAGGCCCAGGAACAGGTAGCGCAGTTGCAGCAGCAGCAAACGCAGCAGCCGGCGCGTGCCACGAGCTTTCTAGGCAATCTGCTGGGGCATCGCGACCCTGCGCCACCTCCTCCGCCTCCTTACCAGTCTGCATACACGCCGCAGGCGGCTCCGGAGTACCAGACGCCTTACAATCCTGGGCCGGGTTATCAACCGGGATATGCCGGTCAGCCGTATGGCGGCCCGCAATATGCCGCCGCGCCGCCTAGCCAGCCCAGCTTTTTGCGTTCGGCGGCCCAGACTGCAGCGGGCGTGGCCGCAGGAGCGCTCGCGTTTGAAGGCGTGGAATCACTGCTGCACGGCGGATTTGGCCATCCCGGGATGGGCATGGGGATGGGTGGCTGGGGCATGCCCGGCGTCGGCTTCGGCATGGGGCCGGGAATGGGGTTTGAGCGACCTGTGGAAGAGACGGTCGTGAACAACTACTACGATTCGCCGGGTGGAGAGCACTCGGAGCACGGGCAGGGCGATTTCGGCCGCGGCGGCGATGCGCAGTTCCAGGATGCGAGCTGGAACGACGATTCGGGGTCGGGATTTGATAGCGGTGGAGATAGCGGATCTGACTTCGGTGATTCGGGCAGCTTCGATGATGGTGGCTCGGGTGGGGACGGCAGCGGGTTCTAGTCGTTGAAAGCAGAGCGAGGGATTCGGTGATCCCACCTGGCCACAAAAACGAGAACGTGGCGAGGGTGGGGCAGCCGGATCACTCTGTTATTTTTCTGGTCTCGGGGCGGATGAGATTGCTATCGGAGCTGATCCGGGTTTGGAGTCAGGCTGGTCGCCGGATTGCAGCATCTGGATTGCCTGCTGATAGCTCATCCCGGCGGCTACTGGGGAGAACTGCGAGAGTTCGAGCGTCGTGTCGAGCTTGATGGTCTTCAGGAGCACCCGGGCGTTCATCACGAGAACCATGTGCGTGGTGCGCCATTGATGATTACCGACGTCTGCTTGTTCGAGAAGCAGAGTTCCGCCCTGGTCGAGTTTGCCTAAGATTCCCCAGCCGTAGTCCACATCGTGAATTCGCTTGCCTTCGAGGCGCGTTACGCGCTGCTGGGCGACGTCGATCCACAATTCGCCGGCCATGCCTTTCAAAACTTGGGCTTCGAGGTCCTGGGGGTCGAAGTTAGGATTGGGCTGAAAGCTCAGTCTGTAGCTTGGTCCCTGTGCCGTGTCTGCGATTCCGGTGAACTGATAGTGAAAGGCGTCGGGGAGGGCGCGCATGACCTTGCGGGCTCGCTCGGTGTCTCCCTGCTCACGCTCCTGGCGATGGCGCTGGAGGCTTGGATCGTTGAGGAGGGACTGGAGACGCGTCTCTTCGTTTTTCTGATCCCCGGCACTGAGGGGGCCGTCGTTAATTGCGATGAGCCGGGCGACATCGCCGTCTTTGGTTTCGACGATGAGTTTGGTGGTGGCGAGTCGCGGACTCATCTTGCGCAACCGGTATTGCATGGGGTGCGCCGGGTCTTCGGCTGCCTTCAACTCGGTTTGCAGAACTCGCTTCACGAGCGCCTGAGTTTCTTCGCCAGTGAGGGGAGCCGGAGGTGCGGCAATGCTCGGTTGAGCCGCTTCCGGCGGCTGTGCAAGCAATGCAGTAGCCGCCGTCCAGGCGAAGACAAGCGCGCCAAGAGATGCAAGCGCAAGTCTCGGCTTATTAAGACGCGGCCTATCGAGACTCGATTTATCTGGATAGACGGCGCTAGTGTGCATGGAAACGCTCTTGCCGGATGACCTTTGCCATTTGTCTCTTAGACGCGGATAGGAAATATGAGTTGCAACGTTTTGCCCTGTTTGGCTGGAGCACAACAAGGGTGAGGGATGTGCGTCATTTGAGTCGCCTTTGGGAAGGATGGACCCTCGAAATGCTATATTGCGGGCAGGGTCCCGATAGCGGCCCTCTGGAAGGATCTAACCAATGGCAGTGGAAAACACACCGGCCCGGATCGGCAAATCGGTTCTCATCCGCGGCGAAGTCAAGGGCAGCGAAGATCTGTTTGTCGATGGGCGTGTCGAGGGCACGATCAGCCTTTCGGAGAGCCGTCTCACCGTCGGTCCCAACGCAGTGTTGGCCGCCGACCTCACCGCGCGGGACGTTCTCATCCTGGGACAGGTGCAGGGAAATGTCGTCGCGACGGGCCGAGTGGAACTGCGGGCCGGTTGCCAGGTAACAGGCGACGTTCGCGCTCTGCGGTTGGCGATCGAAGACAATGCGGTCTTTCGCGGCAAGGTTGATCTGACCCAGGGGCCGGCCAGGGTCGCCGATCCGGCTGCTACCACGCAGGCCGAGGGCTAGGCGACCGGTGGACTGTTTGAGCCGTATGGCGCACCGGAGGAAATCTGATTGCAGGAGGCTGTGGGTATGCTAGGCAAGTTGTTTGATCGGCCGCCAGCGCCTGGAGCTTCCTCTGGCGCGGGCGGGCCTCGCATTCTGCGCCATTCAGGCGGCTGGGGCGCGTTGCGCAAACGGTTGACGAGCGAGGAGGGTTTGCGCGTCCTCGATATCGGGAGCACTTCGCCGGCCAACATCAATTACCTGACGAGCCTTGGCCACAGCGTTTATATGGCCGATCTGGTGGAAGACGCGGCGACGGGCGAGTGGCTCACGGGAACGGACGAGGACGGCAAACCGGTTTGGGATGTGGAGGGCTTTGCCAGGCAGAATCTACATTTCTCGGGGCGGAACTTCGACATGGTCCTGATGTGGACAGCGCTCGATTATCTGCCGGAGGCGCTTGTGGCTCCGGTGGTGCGGGCGCTGCATGGGGCGATGACGCCGGGTGGGCAGCTGCTTGCATTTTTTCACACCAAGCTGCAGCCGGATTCGACACCCTATCATCGCTTTCATATCACTGCGACGGACGATGTGGAATTGCAGCGGGCGCGACCGGCGACGCAGCAGCGCGCTATGACGAACCGGAACATTGAGCGGTTGTTTTCGGACTGGTCCGGCCTGAAGCAGTTTCTGGCCAAGGATGGGGTTTCGGAAGCGATTATCGTCCGCTAACGGGCGCGATGAGTCGTTGGATCTCGCGCGCCAGCTACCGGGGCGGATGCAGGCGATGGGTAAGAGACCTGGAACCGCTCCCAACTCCCTTCGGAGCTTTGTGCGACCGGAAGTCGGGCTGCGACGTCTCTTGTGAAGTGTCTGAATGCGACACGAGGGTCCGGATTTCGAGTGTGAGCCGCTTTCTTCTCAAGCCGCGACCAGTCGGTCGGAACAAACCGGTAATGCCGATCCGGGTAGTTACTAAAGTGTTAACATCGTGAATTGGAGTAACGCATGAATTTGCTGAAAGGAACGCGCGTGACCTGGCTTGGGCACGCAACCGTGTTGGTGCAACTGCCCAGCGGCACCAATCTTCTGATCGATCCATTTATCGAGCACAATCCCAAATACCCGAAGGGTTTCGCGTTGCCGGAGAAGATCGATTTCATTCTGCTTACGCATGCCCACTTTGACCATACGGCGGATGTGTTACCGGTTGCACAGAAATATGGCGCGACGGTAGTTGCGATGGTGGAATTAGCGCAGTACTTCGCAGGCAAGGGGGTTACCCATACGATTGGAATGAACCTTGGCGGAACGGTTCAAGTTCCGGGGGCCGCAGTTACTCTGGTCGAAGCGAAGCACTCATCGAGTATCGAGGAGGGCGGGATATCTTTGTATCTTGGCGAGGCCGCGGGGATCGTACTTACAGTCGAGGGCGGCCCGGTACTTTATCACGCCGGGGATACAACGGTGTTTCGCGATATGGAGTTGATCCGGGAGCTTTACGCTCCGGATGTGGCTATGTTGCCGATTGGCGGCCACTATACGATGGGTCCGAAAGAAGCGGCTCTGGCGGTCCGATTCCTACAGCCGCAACTTATTTTGCCGTTGCATTGGGGCACATTTCCCCCGCTGACCGGAACCCCGCAGGAGCTGGCGAAACTCGTAAGCGATCCGGAGATAGTGGCATTAGTTGCGCCGGGGGATGTGCTGAGCGCCTGATGGGTTAGAGAATCCAATCCGAGGATGCCGACATACAAACGATATGGGCTGGTCTAACTCCAGCCCTGTCGCTTGAGCCGCTGACGGGATTCTCCGGTTACTTGGCCGCAGCTTTCTTCTGTAACTCCCAGCGGCGGCGTACTGCTTCGGCGATTCTCTTGCGGCCTTCCGGCGACAGATTCCGCTTCTTCTTGCGCTTGACTGTTGAATCAGGTTCCAAGGCGGCGGACTTGGTCTTGCGCGTCTTCTTAACGGTCGGCGAGGCTTCTCCGGAAAGTAAGGTCCGAGCTTGTTCAAGCCGTGCGATCTCGATGTCAATCTCGGCCAAAATTTTTGAAAGTTGCATGCTTCCTCCTGGTTTCGCCCGCTCGCTCCGCTCAACGAGGGCCCAATTGCAGAGAACAGGTCGTATTTACTACATATAAAACATTACTATCATTTGTAAACGGAAATTTGCGGCCTTTTGCGCTAGGGTGGCAAAAGAGTTATATATCTCGGCAGATTTCTGATTGTTTCAGGTGTTTGGGGCAGCTTTTTGGGTTTTGGGGGGAGAATTGATAGCAGCAAGAGCGGAAGATGGAGAGAGTGCGATTCGCGGGCGTGCTTGGGTTTGAGGGAGCTTCCATCTGACAGGAGTGACGGGTGGGGATGGTTTGAAGAAGGAACAGGTTGGGCTGGCAAGGGAGTTACCGGCAAAGAAGTTTATTCTTTGCCGGAACTATCCGATGGTCCTTGCTTGACGCCGAGGGCAGAGTAACCGGCAGCTGTCAGGACGGACTCCGAAGGGCCGAGCTTTAGCGGTGCGGAATAATCGGAGGACTTATATCCGCGCAGGTCCTTGATGATTTCCTGCTTTTCGCGGGCGTACTGGCTGGCGAGTCGGGTCAGGGCGTAGGTAATGATGTCGCTGTGATGCAGATCCTGAATAGATGGATCGCGGCGCAGGTTGAGCCAGAGGCGATGTACAAGTTGCACATCGTCGGGACGAAGGGATGGCGCGTGTGGGCCGAGGTAATAGACCTTGGATTCGCCGGAGGGATTGATGACATAGAAGTTCAACTGCCGCTTCGGTTCAGGGAGCGCTTCCCACGCCTGGCCGATGTGGAATGCCTGATCTTCGGCGGACATCTTGGTGGATAGACCGGAGACGACGGAATCGACTTCCAGGGAATTGGCGGTCTGCATCAGCGCGGCGAAGATATCCCCGGCGGGCACGACGAGCAGGGAGACTCTCTTGCCAAAGCTTTCTGCGACGGAGATGGCTTTGGTGAAGACCATCTGTTCGTGCTCGGAAAAAATTTGATCTTCAGGACCGAGGAACTCCGGTCCGCCGGCGCCCATCATGCGAACGGTCAGGACGACGACGTCCTGCTCGTCGGTGCTGGTGCGAGAGAGCGCCCACTTCAGGGCGAAGGGGTTAGCCGCGTCGCGCATGGTGACCATGACGCCGCCAGGACGGACTTTGACGGTTTCACGGCTGACGACATCCTGATGATCGAGCTGGAAGTGCTCTTTCAACTGGCGGGCGTTCAGAGCATGCTGCTTCTGATTTCGTTTCTCGGAGATCGAGAAGATGACGAAGAATGCCGCAGCGAAGACAATGCCGCTGACGGTTGCCACGGACTTGGTGAACAGGTTGACGATGGCGGTTGTCAGGAGAACGAGGAAGACGGATGCGAGGCCTACCGGGATTTCCGTTTTTCCGACGCGAATATTCGGGGGGACCTTCCAGCCGCGCTCTCCGTGGTACTTCCAGCGCAGGACTAGCATCGCCAGGCTATTGAAGGTAAAGGACCAGATGACACCGAAGGCGTAGGCCTCACCCAGCATGATCACGTTTCCACGGGTGATGAGGATCGTGAACATCTGGAGGCCGAAGACGAGGTTGATGATGCGATGACTGGTGCCAAAGCGCTTGTGAGGCTTGCGGAACCAGTCGGTGAGCACACCGTCTTCGGCGACGCGCATCAGAACGCCGGTTGAGCCGATCATGGAGGTGTTGATGGCGCCGGAGAGGATGAGGAAGCCGACAATGACGACGAAGATGCGGAAGGCGATCTTCAGCACTTCGGGGCCGGTCATGAACATGGCGAGGCCGGCGATGAGGTTGTCCTGGTAGATGTGCGTTCGCTGATAGTCGGGAATCAGCATCGAGGCCAGGAGGGTTGCACCGCCAGTAAAGACGAGGCTGTAGATGGCGATGACGATCGCGGCGCGTTTCAGGTTCTTGAGCTTGGGGTGTTCGATCTCCCGATTGACCTGGGCGAGCGACTCCTCGCCGCTCATGGCCAGGACGGAGTGGCCGAAGGCCATGAGAACGCCGAAGAGGCCGAGGACTGGGACGAACTTGGTCCCTCTGAGGAAGCCCAGCGCGTCCTGGCTGAAGCTCATATTGCTTGCAGTGGGAAGCGGAGGAAGGTGCGATCCCTGAACGAAAACGGAATAGACGCCCCAGATCAGCAGGATGACCACCATGACGGTGGTGATCTGCATGACCTTCATGGCCTTTTCGCTGGATTCTTCGATGCCCTTGAGGTTTTCCCACCAGTAATAGATGGTGACGGCCGCGGCGAAGAGCGCCGAGGTGTAGTTCATGTCGAACTGGAAGAGGGGATGGCCGGGGCGGGCCGTGAGGTCGACGGGGAGCCATCCATGGTTGTTGCAGACGGCGATGAGCTCGTTGAGGAGGCCGGTGATGTATTGCCCGGCGGATACGCCGGAGATTGGGCCGGTGAGGATGTAGTCGAACATCAGCGCGGAGACGCTGAGTTTGGCGAATGTACCGCCGAGGGCCTCTTTGACGACGCGGTAGACGCCTCCGCGGGTGAACATCGAACAGCTCTCGACGTAGACCGCGCGTACCGCGAAAGAGAAGAGCATGACGCCGAGGATGAACCAGGGAGCCGCCTTGCCGACTGCTTCTTCCGCGATGCCGCCTGCGTAAAAGGCTGAGGAGCCGAGGTCGCACAGGACGATGGCTGCGGCTCGCCAGAAAGAGATGAAGGTCAGCATGACCGAAGACGCCACAACAAGACGTACGCGATCGGACATTGGGGCGTGGGTAGTTTTGGGAGTTGCCATGAAGTAGGATTGCGGCCGACCGGGCCCTGTTTCAGAGTTCCTAGTGCGCTTTCTAAGTTTTGAATCCGTCAGGCGAAACGCAGACGCCCAGCGGTGAGTGTAGTGCGCAATTGGGAGACAGTCAACATTAAGTTGGAGACTCTGGCGTGGCTGCCGGATGTGCAATTTTCGGGGGAAGGAAGATTGCAATGCGCGATGAGTGATTGTCTCGGTCCGCTAGTCCTCGCCGAAGAGTTCGTGGGCGTCTTCCACGAAGCTGATGATCACCACTATCGACGAGCCGGCCATGCCCACGAAGAACATGACCTCCAGGACGTGCATTGCGAAGATGCCGAGAGCCATGGTTGCGATTGTAACGCCGATTCGAAGTGGATACCACGCAGCCATACCGCAACTTGAACGGTGCTTTGCGCAGAGTATTAGTGGGGTGGTGTAAGTTGCCTGTTCTGTTGAAGATGTGTCGAGATGGGAGAATTGTGGGCGGTGGGCGTGGCTTGGGCTGAGCGGGGAGAAATCGACAGGCCTGGCGGCGTTGCTCTGCTAAACTCAGGCCCATGCGTGGAGTTCCGTGGAGGCTGCTTTCGGCGGGGTTGTTGAGTGCGATCCTGCTGGATTTGCCGTTTCCGCTGGCTGGTCCGTTACCGATTTGGCGGACAGTTTTCGCGTGGTTTGCGCTGGCGCCCTTGCTGGCCGGGTTGCTGCGGATTCAGGTGGATTTCCCCGGCAACGGAGTTCGCTGGCAGCTTGGGTGGTCGTTTCTGGCAGGTTGGTGGACGGGGGCGGTTTGGTTTGGGGCGAACTGCTACTGGGTGTACAACACGATGTACAGCTACGGCAATATGAGCCGGGCCATGGCAGTGGTGTGCCTGGTGCTCTTCAGCCTGTACCTGGGTTTCTGGTTTGGCGTTTTTGGACTGGCGCTGGCGCTGATCCGGCGGGGTACCTTTGGCCGGAAATTTGCGTGGGTGGCTTTTGCAGCGATTCCGTTGCTCTGGACGGCCATGGAGTTTGCGATTGCGCGGATTCCGGAGTTTCCGTGGGATCAGCTTGGGTATTCGCAAGTGGATAACGGGCTGTTGACGAGGCTGGCTCCGTGGACTGGGGTTTATGGCATCAGCTTTCTGTTGGCCAGCGTGAATGCGCTGTTGGCTGTGGCGTTGGCGTCCGGAAGCACGGGTGAGAAGCGGCGTGGCGCGTATTTTTCCGGAGCGCGGTTCTGCGGCGGACTGGGTTTGGCGATTGCCTTTGCGGGGTGCGCGGGGTTTGTGATCCGGCAGCCAAGAATGCCGACGGCGGCGACTGCTGTGCTCGTACAGCCGAATCTGGATGTGGACAAGGACGATGTCTGGGCGGGGCCGGAGTGGGACCGGCAGATTGCTCAATTTGGGCGGTTTGCCCAGGAGGTCTGCAATCGGGGGTACATTGCGGGAATTCCGGAGATGGGGGTGACTCAGGGAGAGACGGAATGCGGTATGGATTCAGTGCCAGCGGCTTTAGTGGTGTGGCCGGAGTCTCCGGCGCCGTTTCGTGACTCGGACCCGCGGTTTCGAGCGGCGATGGCTGGCATCGCCAAGGCTGACAAAGCGCCGATGATTGTGGGTGATATTGGGATGGATCTGGATACCGCGCACCGGTATCACTTCTATAACTCGGCTTCGGTGATTGCGCCGGATGGGCGCTTTGTGGGCCGGTACGACAAGATTCATCTGGTGCCGTTTGGGGAGTACATTCCGTTTCGGAAGCTGTTGTTTTTTGCGCACCAGCTTACGGAGAACTTGTCGGATATGGGAGATGGCGCGGATCGCAAGACTTTCGCGATTGGCGGACACCCGTACGGCATATTTATTTGCTATGAGGCGGTTTTTGGGGACGAGGTTCGCCAGTTTGCGCGCAATGGGGCCGAGGTGCTGGTGAATATCTCGGATGACGGGTGGTATGGCGATACGAGCGCTCCGTGGCAGCACCTGAATATGGCTCGGATGCGGGCGATTGAGAACCGCCGCTGGATTCTGCGTGATACGAACAACGGCGTGACATCTGCGATCGATCCGTATGGGACGGTGCGGCAGAGTATTCCGCGGCACAGGGTGGGTGCGTTGTCTGCCGAATACGGCTACAACTCGGAGTTAACGTTCTATACGGTCCACGGGGACTGGCTGCCTGCGCTTTGTGCCATACTTAGCTTGGCACTGCTGGGCTTGGTGCTGCTGGTTTGGCCGGGAAGAACGATCCCTGGGGAACGGTCCCGAGAGATATCTGCCATACCGGAGTAATGTGCCCGTAAATCCATTCAAGTCAGGTCATGAAGCGAAAATGCCATCTGTAAACGATCTGGAATTTGCTTTCGCTCCCCTCCGCGATACTGTCCGCGACCTGCGGGAGTATCTTTGACCCTGCCCGCCTGCAACGCGAACTAGCTACAGCCGAAGCAAAGCTTGCCGACCCGGCGATGTGGTCGAATCCTGCTGCGAGTCAGCCGATCATGCGCGAGCGCAAGAGGCTGGAGCAGTTGATTGCTGAGGACGAGCAGCTTGTTCGCCGTCTAGGGGATATTGAAGCGTATTTTGAGCTGGCCAAGGAAGGCGCAGAGGAAGTGTTGCCAGATCTGGAGCGCGAGATGAATTCGCTGCGCGAGTTCTGCGATGCGCTTGAAGCCAAGACAATGCTTTCGGGCGAGACCGATCCGCTGAATGCGATTGTGACCGTACATCCGGGAGCCGGTGGAACGGAGAGCCAGGATTGGGCCGAGATGCTGATGCGCATGTATCTGCGCTGGGCTGAGCAGAACGGCTACAAGACGGAGATGAACGACTACCAGGATGGAGACGAGGCGGGCATCAAGTCGGCTACGTTCACGATCCTTGGGGACAATGCGTTTGGTTTGCTGGCGGGCGAGTCGGGGGTGCATCGGCTAGTGCGGATTTCGCCGTTTGATTCGGCGAAGCGGCGGCATACTTCGTTTGCGAGCGTTTATGTTTCGCCGGAGATTGACGACTCAATTGAGGTCAACATTCGCGCGGAGGATTTGCGGATTGATACGTATCGCTCGGGTGGCAAGGGCGGGCAGCACGTGAATACGACTGATTCGGCGGTGCGCATGACGCATTTGCCGACGGGGATTGTGGTGACTTGCCAGAATGAGCGCTCTCAGATCAAGAATCGCGACAAGGCGATGAAGATGCTGCGTTCGCGTTTGTATGAGTACGAGTTGGCGAAGAAGAAAGCCATTACGAAGGACATTGAGGACGCGAAGCTGGAGATCAATTTTGGTTCGCAGATTCGGTCTTATGTTTTGCAGCCTTACCGGATTGCGAAGGATCATCGCACGAAGGTTGAGGTGGGCGATGTGGATAAGGTGCTGGATGGGTATCTTGAGCCGTTCCTGCGGGGTTTTCTTTTAATGAAGCGCCGGGGTACGGCGGTTGCATCTGGTAGTGGGGACGACGATCTGGATGTATAAGGGTCCTGGCCGGATGGGCGCGGCCGCGAAAGCTGAAGCAGATCCTTCGCTTTGCTCAGGATGACAATTCTTCGGAATGAGGTTGGGATGCAGGATACTTTGGAACGCAAGAGCCTGATTGACGAGATGCTGCAGACGGCGAAGACGATTGCTGTGGTAGGCATCAGCAACAAGCCGGAGCGGGCGAGCTACAACATCGCTAACTATCTGGCGAGGCATGGTTATCGGGTGGTCGCGGTGAATCCGGTGCTGAGCGAAGTGGTGGTGAATGGCGAGACTCTGACTTCGTATCCGGCGCTCGAAGACGCGCAGACGGCACTTGCGGTCGAGGGTGGCAAGATCGATCTAGTGGATGTGTTTCGTGCTTCGGATGCTGTACCGGGAATCGTGGACGATGTGATCCGGCTGTACATTCCTTATCTTTGGCTGCAGGATGGGGTGCAGGATGACGAGGCTGTGGCGCGGGCTGAGGCTGCTTGCGTGAAGTGCATTCAGAACGAGTGCATTTTTCGGGAACATGCGGCGCGGGTCTGAAACCTCTCTGACTTTTTTCGCGTCAGATGATTGCTGTTTCAGGCGTTTTCTGTGCCCGAACTGAGGGAATAACTTCGTGATGCGTTGCTTCCGCTTCCTCCTCGTGCTGTTCGCCGTCTTCGTTTCGGGAGCGGCTGCGTATGCCGCGTCTATGTCTGCATCTGCGTCGGCGGATGCGAAACATCTCCATGTGCAACTGGTTGTGCCTGAGACGGTACTGAGCGCCGGGGAACCGGCGGATATCGGCCTCTATTTCAAGCTGGAGTCGGGTTGGCACGTTTATTGGAAGAATGCCGGGGATTCGGGCGAGCCGCCGCACGTGCGGTGGACGCTACCGGACGGGATTACTGCGGGGGAGTTCCAATATCCTGCGCCGAAGCGGCTGCCGCTTGGGCCGCTGATGGACTTCGGATACGAAGATGAGGTGCTCTTTCCGCTGACGCTGAGTGTGGCGAAGACGGTTAAGCCCGGACCTGCGCCGTTGCACGCGAAGGTGGATTGGCTGGTTTGCCGCGAGGTTTGCATTCCGGGTAAGGCTGAACTGGAAGTGGCTGCGACGGTTGGGGACCACGCAGGTAAGACGGCTGCTTCCGGTCCGGATGTTGAGATTTACAAACGGTTGCTCGGGCGGCTTCCTGAGCCGTCTCCGCAGGGGGCGAAGGCGGTCTTTGAGCCGACTGCGACGGGCTTCCGGCTGGCGTTCCTGGCTGGGCAGCGGGAGACTTCGGCGCAGTTCTTTCCGGCTGATCAGAATATTTTGAGCAATCCGACTCCGCAGACGGTGAGCCCGATGGCGACGGGGTTGGTTTTGGATCTTAAGAAAGATCCGAATATGACGGCGAATCCGGCGCAGTTGCGTGGGGTGCTGGAGCTTTCCGGTGGGCGCGCTTACGAGATTGCTGCGGTTCCGGGTTCTGTTCCGGCTGCCGCGCCGCCGACGACGGCTGGGGATGCTTTCAGGGCTGCGGGGCTGGCGTTTTTGGGTGGGATGATTCTGAACCTGATGCCTTGTGTCTTTCCGGTGCTGTTTATCAAGGGGTTGTCGCTGGTGCAGGCTTCGGGTGAGGCTCAGCATAAGCAGCGCGGGCATGGGCTGGTTTACACGGCGGGGATTGTGGTTTCGTTCTGGGTACTGGTGGGCGCGCTGCTTGGGCTGCGGGCGGCGGGCGCTACGCTGGGGTGGGGATTCCAGTTTCAGTCGCCTATTTTTCTGGGCTTGATGGCCGGGCTGCTGTTCTTTCTGGGCTTGAGCCTGGCGGGGCAGTTTGAGATTGGGCTGACGCTGACGAGCGCGGGCGGTTCGCTTGCCGCGAAGCAAGGGTATGCGGGCAGTTTCTTTACCGGGGTGCTGGCGGTGATTGTGGCTACTCCGTGTACTGCGCCGTTTATGGGGGCGGCCGTTGGGTTTGCGCTGGCGCAGAGTGCGGCGGTGACGTTTGCGATCTTTACGGCGCTGGCGCTGGGATTGGCTGCGCCGTATCTGCTGCTGACCTTTCAGCCGGCGTGGACGAAGCTTTTGCCGAGGCCCGGGGCGTGGATGGAGGTGCTGAAGCAGGCTACGGCAGTGCCGATTTTTGCCACCGTGATCTGGCTGGCGTGGGTGCTGGCGCAAACGCGCGGGGCCGAATCGGTGGCGGTGCTGCTGACAGTCTTTCTGCTGCTGGCGATTGCGGGATGGATTATGGGGCGATGGCCTGCGCGGCGTATTCCGAGCGTGGCTGCTGGGCTGGTAATCGTTTTTACTATTGCGGTTTGTGTCTATGGGTTGAACGTGTTTGCTGTTCCGGTGGTGGCGGGAAATGCTGCGACGTCAGCTTCCGGGGTTGGCGGGGCCCGGTGGGAGCCGTGGTCCCAGGCTGCTGTGGATAAGTACCGGGCTGCGGGACGGCCGGTTTTTGTGGACTTTACGGCGAGCTGGTGCCTTAGCTGCCAGGTGAATGAGCGGGTTGCGCTGAGAACGCCGGAGGTTGACGCGGCTTTCCGCAAGGCGAATGTGGCGCTGCTGAAGGCGGATTGGACGGAGCGGGATGATGCGATTTCGCAGGCTTTGACCGCTTTGGGACGCAGCGGCGTACCGGCTTATGTGCTTTATTCGTCCAATTCTGCGACCGGGTCAGGGGACGCACCGGTGCTTTTGCCGGAGGCTCTGACGCCGGGGATTGTGATTGATGCTTTGAGCAAGCTGCCTGCTGCAACTTCGGCGTCGGCGGGAAATCTTTAGAACGATCTGAAAAAAGCAGATCCTTCACTTCGTTCAGGATGACAATTCTCTCGGGATGACAAGTTTCTTGAGATTTGGTTGAAATTTACTGCAAACGAAAAACAAGGAGGTTCGAAATGGTCTGGAATCCTCAGCTATCGCGACTGTCCTGTTTGCTGGCATCTTTCCTGGTCAGCGTTGCTGTTCTTCCTGCAACTGCGCAAGATCTTCGGGTGGGAGCGGCTGCGCCCGACTTTACGGCGACCGACTCAAATGGCAAGAGTGAGTCGCTGGATCAGTTTCACGGAAAATATGTGGTGTTGGAGTGGCATAACCAGGGTTGCCCATACACACGGAAGCACTACGTGAGCGGTAACATGCAATCGCTGCAGAAGGAATGGACTGCGAAAGGCGTGGTGTGGCTGACGGTGATTTCTTCCGCTCCGGGTGAGCAGGGGTATGTGACTGCAACCGAAGAGAACAGCTACCTGAGCAAGATGCATGCGGCGCCGACGGCTGTGCTGATGGATTCGAATGGCAAGGTTGGGCACTTGTACAGCGCGAAGACGACGCCGCAGATGGTGGTGATCGATACTGCGGGCAAGGTTATCTATGACGGCGCAATCGACGACCGGCCGACGCCGGATGTTGAGGATATCAAGGGCGCGAAGAACTACCTGAATGAGGCCCTGAGCGCGTCGATGGCGGGCAAACCCGTTCCGACGCCATACACAAGGCCTTATGGGTGTTCGGTGAAGTACGCGGACTGAGACTCGCCTCAGCCCTGACTTAGCCGGCGAAGGTCTCGGCGGCGGCTTTGTTCATCTCCTCATTGCTGGGCGTTGCAATCATCTGCGAGATAGACCACTTGTGGCCGAAGGGATCTTTGAGCTGACCGTAACGTGCGCCCCAGAACTGGTCGGCGAGCGGCATTGTTACTGTCGCGCCCGCGCCTACCGCGCGGTCCCAGGAGGCGTGTGCATCGTCTACTTCCAGGCAGATGGTCACCGGTGAGCCGCCGAGGGCGAGAGGTGTTTCGCTCGTGCGGCCCATCTGCTCAGAGAAATCGTCGCTCAGCATCAGGTCGCCGCCGTTGATTTTCAAGTGAGCGTGCATGATGCGGTCGCTGTGCGGAGCCTTGTGGCGCGCGAGTTCTTCGGCACCGTACGCGGCCTTGTAGAAGTCGATTGCCGCTGCTGCATCGTTCACGACAATGTAGGGGACGAACGTTGGCTGTGCGCTCATGAGATTCTCCTCCAAATGCGTAGCGAGTTTAGCACGGAATTTTGACAAAACGAAGAATGGTTGAGGGGCCGGAAATAGCCTGGCTAGCGCCGTAGACCGACGTGTATTTCGACTTGTGCATTGGTGGGGGCAGCGCTGCGCTGGTCGTAGATTTCGTAGTCGATGAGGAAGGTGCGCTGGCCTCCTAGTTCTGATGGGGACATGGCCCAGATATGCTTCCAGGCGGATGGAACGACTTCGGCTGCCGGACCCTGCGCGGTGGTGATTACTGCGTATTGGCCGGCGGGGATCTGGCGGACGGTCAGGGTTGCCGGGATTCCGTCTGCTGAAGTTACGGGAGCGCCGAGGAGGTAGTCGTATTCGCCTTTTTCGTCGCTTGCATAGCCGGAGTAGACGACCATGAGGGTCTGGCCGATCCGGTTCGGCATCTGCTCGGCGAGGTTTTGCTGAAAGAAGCGCATCCAGAGCTTGCCGATTTCGCCATTGCCGCTCATTTCTTTCGCATTGCTGGTTCGGACCTGGAATCCGGCGACGTAGATTGGGACTGCGAGGGTGGTTTTCATGGGGGAACTGGCTGCTCCATTCGGCGGAGTGCTTTGGGCGGGAAGGCTGCACGAAGCCGCGATTGCCAGGGCTGCGATGAGCAGGGTACGTGAGAACACGGTGAGCATGCGATGAATGCCTTTCTGCTTTGGCGACCATCGTAACAGGCATTAGCTACCGCGTTTTGCCTGGCGAATTCGACGCAGTTCTTCGAGGCGCTGCGAGAGCTGCTTTTCGCGGCCTTCCTGGGTGGGTTCGAAGTAGCGGCGGCCGAGGAGCGAGGGAGGGAGACAGTCCATGTCGGCGACTTTGTCCGCTTCGTCGTGGGCGTAGCGGTAGCCTTTGCCGTAGTCGAGTTCTTTCATAAGGCGGGTCGGGGCGTTGCGCAGGTGGAGCGGGACAGGCTCCTGGCGAGTATTCTCGATGTCTTTGAGAGCTTCGGCGTAAGCGAGGTAAATAGAGTTGGATTTGGGGGCGAGTGCGAGGTAAACGACGGCTTCGGCGAGTGCGAGATCGCCTTCGGGAGAGCCGAGGAACTCCATGGTCTGGCGGGCGCTGAGGCAGAGATTGAGCGCCTCGGGAGCGGCGAGGCCGATGTCTTCAACGGCCATGCGGATGACGCGGCGGGCGAGGTACATCGGGTCTTCGCCGGAGGTGAACATGCGGCCGAGCCAGTAGAGAGCTGCGTCGGGGTCGCTGTTGCGGACGCTTTTGTGCAAGGCGGAGATGAGGTTGTAGTGTTCTTCTCCGGTCTTGTCGTAGAGGAGGACGCGCTGCTGGAGGGCTTCTTCGGCCAGAGCGCGGTCGATGCGGCCATGCTTGTTTCCGGCGCGTTCGGCGGCCAGTTGGGCGGCTACTTCGAGGGCGTTGTAGGCATTGCGGCAGTCGCCGCTGGAGTAGCCTGCTAAAAGCGTCAGGGCTTCCTCATCGGCGGTGAGGTTGAGTGAGCCGAGACCGCGTTCGCGGTCTTCGAGAGCGCGGTGGAGGAGCGCGACGATCTGCTCTTCGGTGAGCTGTTTCAGGACGTAGACGCGGCAGCGGGAGAGCAGCGCGCCAATGACTTCGAAGGAGGGGTTTTCGGTGGTTGCGCCGATGAGGCGGATGGTGCCGCGCTCGACGTAGGGCAGGAATGCGTCTTGCTGGGCCTTGTTGAAGCGGTGAATTTCGTCGACAAAGAGGATGGTCCGGGAGCCCATTTGCGAGGCCTGCTCGCTGGCGGCCATGACCTGCTTGATTTCTTTTATGCCGGAGAGGACGGCGGAGAATTCGAGGAAAGTTGCCTGGGTTGTTTCGGCGATGATCTTGGCGAGACTGGTCTTGCCGACACCGGGAGGACCCCAGAAGATCATGGAAGCCGGATCGTCGTGATCGATCTGGACGCGGAGCGGTTTGCCGGGTGCGATGAGGTGCTCCTGGCCGGCGTATTCGGAGAGGTTGCGGGGGCGCATGCGCTCGGCAAGCGGTGCGCTGCGGCTGCGGCGGGCGGCGGATTCCGGGGTGGATGGAAGGTCGAAAAGGTTCGATTCCGAGGAGTTCATGCCTTCCTCCGAGCTCGACGGGTGGTTCTTTGCTGCGAGGCTTCGTAGAGCAGGATGCTGGCGGCGACTCCGGCGTTGAGGCTTTCGACGGGACCGGGGCAGGGAATTGTGATCCGTGCGTCACACTGTGAGGCGATTTCGTCGGAGATTCCGCTGCCTTCGGCTCCGATGACGAGGGCTACGGACTTGACAAGATCGACTTTGGAGAGCGGTTGGGCTTCATGGGCCATGGCTGCCAAGGTTTGGATGCTGGATTCGCGGAGATGGGTGAAGCAATCGGATTCTGAGACAGAGAGGATCGGCAGACGAAAGACGCTGCCTGCTGAGGCGCGCATCGCCTTCGGATTCCAGTGGCTTACCGTGCCGGATAGGGAGATTGCGCCGGTGGCTCCGAAGGCTTCGGCGGAGCGCAGGATGGTTCCGAGATTGCCGGGGTCTTGAATGCCGGCGAGGATGACGATTAGGGTCTGCGATGATGCGTGGCCGAGGAGGTCCGGCCAATTCCATAGCTGCGGCCGGGCGAGTGCGGCGATGGGCTGAGAGGTCTCGGTTGTGACGGCGGAGGCCAGAACTTCCTCTGGCAACGCCAAAATCTCTACGGAATCAAGAATTCTCAGCTCGTTCAGAAGCCTTTCACTGTTCTGGGCGATGAAGATGGTTTCGATTGTGAGGCCGCTGCGGAGAGCTTCTTCGACGAGATGGAATCCTTCGAGCGCAACGACTTCCGCACTGCCGCGACCGGGTCGCGACAGCGCTGCCCGCAGCTCTTTCACGCGGGAATTTTGCTTACTCTGTACAATGCGGATAGCCATCTTTTGCGTCCTACCGGACCTTAGGAGATTGTAGCCTTTCGGCTTACGTGGGCTTTCGAGGCAAGGAACGGGTATAGTACGGGAGACGGCATTTGCTCGCATACCGCCAGGATTGTGAGCGGCTGTGGCTTCATCCGAAGGGAAATCAGGGAACCGAGGTAGAGCACTTGTCCGCGGAGATTTTGCGGGTTCATCCCGACGAACCACAACCTGAGCGCATCGAATACATCGTTTCCTGTCTTCGCCAGGGCGACGTTGTGGCGTTGCCGACTGACACGTTCTATGGTCTGGCGGTCGATCCGGTGAACCTGCATGCGGTCGAGCAGATCTATCAGATCAAGTCCCGGTTGAAGCACAAGCCGCTGTCGCTGCTGATCGCCTCGCTGGCGCAGGCATACGAACTGGCGCGGGACATTGACGACAGATTTGACCGGCTTGCGGAACGATTCTGGCCGGGGCCGCTGACGATCATTGTTCGCGCGGGGGGCAAGCTGCCGCTACGCTCGACGGCCAACACGGGCAATGTGGCACTACGCATACCGGATGCTCCGATTGCACGGGCGGTGGTGGAGTGTTTTGGGCTGCCGATCACGGCAACGTCGGCGAATCTGGCCGGCGCGAGCGAGTGCGCCCATGCGGCCTGTGTGCGCGATCAGATTGGCGACCGGATTCCGCTGATTGTGGATGGAGGACCGTCGGGCCATGCCGTGCCTACGACGATTGTCGATCTTTCGGGTAACAATGGGCTTTGGCAGATCCTGCGCGAAGGGGCGATTTCGACACACGAGATCGCCTTGGCGTTGCAAAGGTAAATGAGCATCCCCGTGGATGGACCCGATCGCCCGGCCGATTCACGCGGCAACTGGATAGCTTCAGCGGCGCGTTTTCTGCTGATTTACTTCGTTGCGGTTTTCTTCCTGTCCGCTCTGGGATGGGGCATCTGGGTTTATGTGCAGATCGAGCGGTATGCTTACGAAGACCATGCCGCCCCGGCCGATGTGATTTGCGTCTTTGGCGCAGCGGAATATGCGGGACGCCCGTCGCCGGTGTTGCGCGCACGGCTGGATCATGCGCTGGCTCTGTACGAACATGGCATCGCTCCCGTGGTGCTGACTCTGGGGGGAAGCGCGCCGGGGGATGCTTTTTCAGAGGGCCAGGTGGGACAGGCTTACCTGATGGCAAATGGGGTGCCTGAAAAGGCCATCATCGCCGAAACGCAGAGCCGCAGCACGGAGGAGCAGGCGCGTCGTATCGTCGCGATTGCTCGCGCCAACGGCTATCGCCGGGTGGTTATTGTCAGCGATCCGGCACATCTGTTTCGCATACGCGAGATTTGCGCGAGCGAAGGGCTGCAGGTGCTGACTTCGCCGCGGCAGCAGGTGGCTGCGGTGGGCAGCGCGAGCGAATGGCAGCAGATGGGGCACGAAATTCTGGCTTACACGCTTTGGCGGATGCACTTGCATTAGTGGATGTGGGCCTGGCGAAGGTTGCTCCTGGCGTTGGGCGGGAATCTTAATATGAGTGCCGTGTTGGATCGATCGGCTTGCGAAGAACGCCGAGAGCGGCCGCAGTTGCCAGGAGCCGGGGATCGTCTTCGCGTGCTGCAATCAGTTGCATGCCGCCGCTGGGCCGGCCGTGTTGATGGAACGGAATTGTGACGGCTGGCATGCCCGAAAGGCTTGCTGGCGTGGTGTAGCGCAGCAGGCGCGGGCGCGTCTGACTATGGTCTGCTCCGGCTGTGAGCCGCACAATGGGAGCTGCTGGCAATAAGAGCAGCTCGTGTTTCGCGAGAAGGGTGTCCATGTAGGCTCGGAAGGCGGCGTGGCGCTGCCTGAATCGAGCTAGGTCGGGTTCGGTGAGCGTTTCCCCCCACTGCAGGCGCCGGCGGATGGAGGATTCGAAGTGCTCAAAGTGGCCGCGATGGATACGCGCTGATTCCGATGCCTGGATTGGTGCATAGATATCAGTGGAATCGCTCCACCACTCCACTGGCACTGTGGTTGCGATGAGGCCAAGCGATTCCAGTTCTGCCTGACATTTTCGCAGATTTGCCTTAACTTCCGGCTCGCAATCGTGAAGGAAATCTTCATGAACTATCGCGAAGGTGCGGGGCAACTTCAAGCCGGTCGCGTCTGTCGGGCCGAAGATTGATCCGAGTAAGGGACCATCTTCCAGGTCGCGAAAAAGCCAACCGAAGGTGTCGAAGGACTCCGCGAGGTGCGCGCCGCCGCGCCAGTCTCCCCGGCCTAGTGATGCGCGATAGGCGGCGAGACCGCACAAGGCCGCAGGCACGCGGACCGAACCGCCTGTATCGGTGCCAATGGCGGCCATGGCGGAACCTTCCATGACGCTGGCGGCTGCGCCGCTGGACGAGCCGCCGGTGAGTGCTCCAGCGTTGCCGGGCTGAAGGCAGTCGCCGAAGTCAGGGTTTTCGCCGGTGATGCCATAGGCGAGGGGGTGCAGATGAGTCTTACCAGTAATCACAGCGCCTGCGGCGCGCAATCGCTCGACGAGCCAGGAATCCTGCTGAGCGTTGCCGTTCCGTTCCCGGTAGAAGATGGTTCCGCAGCTTGTGGGCGCTCCGACAAGATCGAAACAGTCCTTGACGGAGACAGGGATTCCGCGGAGTGGCGGCCACCCATCTTGGTTTCCAGCAGGGGCCTCACGCGGCAGTGAGGAAGAGCGCTGCGCTTCATCGAGGGTCCAGGCCTCATCTCGCCAGAGGTAGGTGTTCTTGCTTGCGTTGCTGTTCGCTCGGGCGAGAGACGACCTTGCTAATTCGCTAATCCGGGCGCTGAGATTTGAATCGGATGTGAATGATGCTCGCAGACTTTGAATTGAATCAAGTGAATCTTGGTTCGGCGCCATACACGCATTCTAACCAGCTCGTTTGGATGGTACGGTAGATGGAATTTAGTCCTGATGACTCCAAGTCAACACAGTGGTTTGGGGAACGGACTTCGCGGAAAGCGGAAGGGCGGCTCGATCGAGCCGCCCTTCATTTGGGCGCGCAGTTATTGGCTAGAAGGCGAAATGAAGGGACATCTGAATCTGGCGTGGGCTACCGATAGCGTGGGTTACGATGCCAAGGCCCGAAGGGCAGCTGTAGAAGCTGCCGGCGACGGTGCCGACGCCAGCTGCATTGCAGGTGCCCGGCAGGACTGGCGTGCCCCCGGTAGGGAAGGGATTGTAGCCTGCGTTTTGCGATACTTCGTTTCCGGGAACATCAAAGCTGGTGGTGTTGGTGAGGTTGTAGACATCGAAGGTGAATTTCAGGCTGTATCTTTCATTGAAGTTGGTGATTTTGACCAGTGAGGCATCGGCGCGCTTTTGGAAAGCCTGACGGAAGATGTTGCGTTGGCCGGTAGTGAAGCCGGTTTCATAGGGGTCTGAGGTAGGAATGGCTCCGCCGAGACCGCCCGCAGGGAGGATGGGCAGGGTAAAGCAAGCCGGATTGAGCGCGGCCTCTCCATTGGAGACATAGAAGGCGCCGGAGTGGCCGGTCACCGCGGACTTCGCCGTGCAGCCTTTAGCCAGGGGCACGATGGGGTTGGTGATGCCGTCGAAGGTGGAGTAATAGATGCTTGCGATTGCGCCGGAGAAGTCGATGATGCTGTAGGGCTGGCCGCTCTGCAGCACGGTAAGGCCAACCAGCGACCATCCGTCGATGAAGTCACCTTGCAGAGAGTGTTTTCTGGCGAGGTCGGGTAGTTGGAAGACGTAGTTGAAATTGAGGACGTGGGTACGGTCGAAGTCGGACGAACCATATCCGCTGCGCAGGTTGAGGGCATTACTGCCGTTGTAAAAAAGACCCAGTCCGCTCTGCTCGTCCAGTGCGTGAGAGTAGGTGTAGGAGGCGGCGACCTGAATGCCGCGGCTCATGCGTTTTTCGATGTGAGCCTGGAGGGCATTGTACGCATCGACGCCGGCTGCCTTGTAGGAGATGGATTCGGCGGCGTAACCGATGTAGGGGACCCGAAGGTCGACGTTGCCGCCTTCATCGTTTGCCTGATAGAAGGTGCCATCGGGAAGAGTCGCACCGCCGACCGTGTACCCGTAGCTGTAGTTCTGCTGGAAGGGACCGCCCGCCAGAGCCGGGTTGGATGGGTTGTATATGTTTGCCTGATTGAAGGGAACCGGAATGACCTGGTGGCGGCCCACGTTGCCAACGTAGCCTAGTTCGACGGCAAGGTCATTGCGTGGCTGCCACTGAACGTCCAGGGTGTAGTTGAAGGTGTAGGGCAGCTTGTTGGCGCGGTCGTAGATTCCGAGTGAAATGGGCTGACCGTTATTGACAATGCCTGGTGTACCGGCCGGCGCAAAGTTGTAGTTCTCGATGCTGTTTGCGTTGGGCAGGAAATTGCTGAGATCTGAGGCCTTGGGGTTGGTTGGGGCAGCGATCGCCGTGCTTCCGTACGGATTATTTAGATTGCCTGCCGCATCGTTGGTTGGAGCGGTGACTGGCGTGGAAACGAAGGTGCCATTGTTGATTCCATTCTGGATGCCGCCGCCGCCGCAGGTGGGGATGTAACCGTTGTAGAGGGATTGCCCCGTACCGGATGGGCACGATTGCGTGTTGACGAACGGCAGTTGCTGATTGACGCCAAAAGGTCCGCCTGTGACGGTACCGATGGCATAGCCGGGCGAGAAGTAGCTGAATAATTCGCCGCGGTCGTAGTACATGCCGACTCCGGTTCGGATGACTACCTTGTCGTGCAAGAACCCAGGCTGCCACGCAGCGCCCACGCGAGGAGCGACGCCCCACTGGCGACCTGTAAGGGTCGTGTCGCTGACGCCTTTGGTGCCGTTGGCGTTGTTGCCGGCAATGATCAGGCCAGGGCTTTCGATTACGTCAGAGCTGACGTTGTAGCAATATTCATTGGGGTCTTTGGTGCTGCAACTGGTCGGATTGGGATTGGCGTCGAAATTGAAGATTCGTCCGTATTTCTCAGTGAAGCCGCCGTCCCAGTCATAGCGTACGCCGGCAGTGAGAGAGAGCCTCGGACTCAACTGGAACTTGTCTTGCAGGTAGGAGCCAAGCTGATTGGCGCGGTAGTAGCGGTTGGCGTCGCCGCGCAGGAACGAGCTGACATAGAACTCGGTGGATGAACTGCCAGGGCTGACAAAGCCCTGGGAGAATGCGCTGAAGTCATCGGTCGCAATGGTGCCGGTGCCGGTGCGTTTGTCAATCGTGTTGAGCTGGGTGTAGGAGTAGTTGGCACCGAAACTGAGGGTGTGTTTGCCCAGAGTCCAGATGGCGTTGCCGGAGGGTGCGATACGGTTCTGGAACATGCCGGTGTTTGCGGCCTGGCCTTCCGCGTTCGGACCGATGTTGAGGATTCCGTTGTCTTCGGAACTCGGGATTCCAGCGGCGTAACCGGCGCTTCCGAGGACGTTGACGATGGAAATCCCGGGGAAGTAGCTGGAGCCGAATGCATTGAGGGAAGCTGTGCCGTAGTTGCCTCCGGGGATCGCATTGGGACCGAACGGCTGCTCGTTATCGGCGTAGTCCTTTTCGCGGATGAAGCCAAGCGTCTGAGTGGTGCTGAGGGTGGATTTGATCAGATAGGTGTTGGTGATGGAAAAAACCTGCGCTCCGGAGTCGAGGTGTTCGGTGAAACCGGGGACGCTCGAGTACGAGTAAGGCGCGAGGGTCGGATCGTGCTGGTAGTAGTACTTGAGCGCAACGGTGTCTTTGGCGGTGGCGTTCAAGTCCAGGTCGGCGACGGCGATGTCAGCCTTGAATCGCCCGGTGCCGGGCAAAAATGCATCGTAGCCCTGAGCCGGGCCGAGTGTGGTGGAGCTGGTGTCGTTGGGGATCAGCCACTTTCCGGGTTCGCCTGGAAGGGCAGGCGAGTTGAAAAGTTGAACCACGGTGTTGCTGATCTGGGCGGCGGTAAATGGTGTTGGAGTTCCTCCGTTGTTGAATGCTCCCACGCTGTTTTCGCCGGAGAACTGTGCGTTGTCGATTGCGGCGATACCGGCCGCGCTACGGTTGGTATCACTAAGACCGACTGGTACGTTGAGAAATCCGTCGCCGATTTCCTGGTCGGAAACGGTTAGATGCTGATAGGCAAAGAAGCCGAATAGCTTGTTCTTGATGATGGGACCACCAACGCTGCCGCCAAGAACGAGCCGATGCAGGTCTGGATTCTTCAGGTTGGCGGGAACGTCATTGTCCTGCTTGAAGAAGAACGGAGCGGCATTGATCCAGTTTGTACCATGGCGGACGTACATGGAGCCGTGATAGGAGTTGGTACCCGAGGCTGTGCTCAGATCGATGTGAGCGCCGGAGGTAGACCCCTGTGTGGCATCGTACATCGAAGCATTGACGCGGACTTCCTGCAGCGTCTCCGGCGCAGGCGTCGGGATGGCGTTGCCGATGGACAGATAGACAGAGGCGACGGATTGAATGACGCCTCCACCGCCGCCGCCAGGCGATCCGGTGCTGTTGATGATGCGATTGGATGCTACCTGGCTGGTGCTCTTGCCGTTGAAGAGATTGGTGGCATCAACGCCATTGAGCGAAAAGCTGTTGCTGGTGTCGCGTTGTCCATTGGCCCAGATCGGCTGGTTGCCCAGTCCGGAATTGGCCCCGGTGCCGCCGGGAAGCTCTGCGCTGACGCCTGTCGATTCAATCGCCAAGCCGGTGAAACTCCCCGTGGGTAGGGGCGCCGATTCGATCTGCCCGCTGTCGAGGACGTAGCCATTGGTTGTATCGGTAGCATTCATGAGTGGCGAAGCGTCAACCTCGATGGTCTCCGCCTTGGAGCCAGCTTTGAGCTGGGCATTGATGGTTGCGGTGCGGTCTGCCTGGACCGTAATGTGGGGTGTGCTCTGGACTTCGAACCCTTCGGCGGTATAGGTAAGCGTGTAAGTGCCGATTGGAAGATCCACGAAGAGGTATTCGCCAGCTCCATTAGATTTCACTGTGCGTGTAAGTCCGGTCTGTTCGCCGAGGATCGTTATTGCCGTATTGGGAATTACGCTGCCGGAACTGTCGGTGACCTCACCCGTGATGCCACCAAGCGTTTGCTGTGCCAGCAGGGGAGAAGTACACAGCGCTGCGACTGCTACCAACATCAGCAGCCGGAGAATCGAATAGGAATTGGTACGAATTGAAAATATCAATTGCAGGGCCTCGCAAAGTAGGGATTTCCCGTGGGTCTCTTGAGGAAATTCAAGACCTTCGGTTGATACACCGATCCGCCGTTATGGGCAGATCAAAAAGAGGAAGGATGAGTTGGTACGAGTAGTGCTCGTGTCCGACCGCTCGCGAAATTTCTACGGGGTTAGCTTTACGATACCCCACCTAGCACAAAAATCAACCGAAAATTTATCCGCTCCGGTTGCCAATCGTGCGCTGGATATGTCATTACAAAATGCTTCCCGCGACAGATTCTGTCGCGTTTCCCATTAAAAGAATGCAGGGTTCACGTTGTGGGGAAGAGCGTGACATGGGCGGATAGAATGCGCCATCCGGCGGAAAAGCGCACCCAGATATGGCTTTGTCTCCCGTGGACCTTGCTTTTTGGGTGGATTTCGTTCGAATTCAAGGGTGATGCTTCCGAAATCGTGACCGAAGGCGACGATCTCAATTTCGCTATCGGGAATTGTCATACAGAAAACAATCCTGTGGCTTCCGTGGATTCGAGTCTGTCATCCGGCTGGAAACATCTCCATTTCGGGCAGGATCTGCTTGCTGATGGCTCCACTTACTGTGTAGACCGGTTCGTTAACCACCTGGCTGAGCCGCAGCTTGAGCGCCACGCTGCAGAGGATGTAAGCGTGGACCTCGGGGATGCTCCAGAGCCTCATAAGTAGATCGACCATGCGGCCGGTGACGCGCTGTGCCGCAGTCACGACGTCTTTGTCTGATTCGACGACGACCCAGGAGTCGCCGCGGGTATCCGGCGCGACAGACTCGGATGACTCCACGAGCGGACCGGCGAGCCGCTGTTGCTTGTGGATGCTGAATCGCAGGGTCACGTCCAGCGGGCACTCGATGCCGTTGATGCAGACCTCGCCGTCCCCTTGTGCGGCGTGGCCGTCTCCGCAACTGAAGAGCGCGCCTTCGTTGTAGACGGGAAGATAGAGCTTCGAGCCGGCGCAGAGTTCCCGGACGTCGAGATTGCCACCGAAGCTGCCTGGAGGATGGGTCCGGAATCTACCGTCTTTGGCTCGGGCTACACCCATCACGCCGAGAAACGGGCGCACGGGCAGTATGGCGGGCACGAGCGAGAGAGTCTCATTTCCGTTCAAGTGCCAGTGGAAAAGATACGGATCAGTGAAGCGCTCTTTCAGAAATCCGAGGCCGGGGATGACGCTGGACCAGCCCCATCCTCGATGCTGAGTGGCGAGCACATCGACTTGCAGCACGTCGCCTGGCGTGGCGCCGTCGATCCAGACTGGACCTGTCAGGGCATGGATTCGGGTTCGATCAATCTGTCCGAACTCCTCGACGGTCATGCCGGGATGCACCTGGCCGCCGCTCGCATCGACGCACTCAAAGTGCACTTCGTCGCCAGGTGCGATGCGCAGGCGAGGCTTCAGAGACCGGTCCCAGACAGAGTGGGTGGGCTCGGCGGCGAGGGTGTGTTCGCTCACGGCGCTTCCACACGAACGGTCATCTGAATTTCCACGGTCGCGTTTCTTGGGAGTGCGCTTACGCCGATAGCGGCGCGAACGTGTTTGCCTGCCTCGCCAAAGACCTGCACGAGCAAATCGGATGCACCGTTGATGACGGCGGGCGACTCTTCAAAGCCCGCGATGGCGTTGACGTAGCCGTTGACAGAGATGACTTCTGCCACGGCCTCAAGGGAGCCTAACTCGCGCTTGAGTACGGCAAGCTGGGTCAGGGCACAGGCCCGGGCGGCACTATAGCCGTACGAGACGCTGCGGTCGAGGCCGATGGTTCCGGACATCACGCCGGAGTGATTGGTTGAGACTACCCCGGCCAGATATACAAGTGCGCCCACCCGCTTGGCCGAGAGGTAATTTCCTCCGGGCGCGGGTATTCCAGGCAGCGTTATGCCTAATTCTGCAAGCTGTTCTTCCCGTGTCATTTGAGATGAATGTAGCACGGCTCACTACTGGATCAAATTTTGCGAGGAATTTTCTTTGGGACTCGCCTATGGCCGCGCTAGGATGAGCCATGTTTTCTCCAGTTCTGTTGATTTGGCTAGCCTTGCTGTCTCTTCCTGCTGCCTGGTTTCCGGTTCAAAGTGCCTCTTCCGCAGGCCAGTCTCTTCTGCGCTCTGAGCGATCCGCGCCGGGCGATCTCGAAATTGGGGGCGAACTCGCTGGTTTGCCCGCAGGAGCGGTTCGTTATGTTCGGTACGAAGATCTGCTGGCGCTTCCTCAGGAGACCTATACCGTTTCCGACGACAGCAATTTCAAGGGCAGGACAGAGATTTCGGGCGTTGCGCTCAGTGCGCTGGCTGAGCTCTTCGGTCAAGCCTCTCATTCCGACCTGATCGTGGCCATCTGTTATGACAAGTACCGTTCCAATTACCCGAGCGACTATCTGGCTGCTCACCATCCTATCCTCGTGCTCAAGATCAATGGTCGGTTGCGGGATCAATGGCCACCATCGGAGTTTGGAGGCGAGTTAGGCCCCTACCTGATCTCACATCCGACATTCAAGCCATCGTTCCGCGTGTTGTCGCACCAGGACGAAGCACAAATCCCATTCGGAGTGACTCGACTTGATTTTCGTTCGGAGTCGGTGGTGTTTGGAGCGATTCTCCCCGAAGGGAAGTGGGCAAAGGACTCGCCGGTCTGGCAGGGATACGAAATCGCGCGCCAGGATTGCTTTCGGTGCCATGGGCTTTATGGGGAGGGTGGTGAACGAGCGTCGCGATCGTGGCTTGTTCTCGCGGCGTGGGCCGCGACTGATCGTGCGCGATTTGAGCAGTACATTTATAATCCGCAGTCCGTGCAGCCCTGCGCCAAGATGCCTGCGCATGCTGGATATGATGAAGCTACGTTTGACGCTCTTACAGCTTATTTCAAGACTTTTGCCCCGGTAAGGAAGAAGCAATGATTATTCGCACTGCGAAGATACTTTTGCTGTCGGCGATTGCGCTGTTTTATTCGTTGGTTGTGTTCAACAACACAACCGACTTTGATTCGAATTACCAGTTTGTTCGCCATGTGTTGATGATGGATACAACATTCCCGGGCAACAAGGGAATGTGGCGGGCGCTCAACGCGCCTTTCTGGCACCTGAGCTTCTATCTCTCGGTCATCGCCTGGGAGGCTGTGACGGCGATCCTGTGCTGGTGGGGAGCGATGGCATTGCTGCGCAGAGTGCGGGGTTCGGCCGCTGAATTCCATGCTGCGAAACGGATTCCGGTGATCGCGCTGACGCTCGGCTTGCTGATGTGGATGGTGGCGTTTCTGACGGTTGGCGCGGAGTGGTTTCTCATGTGGCAATCGCGTTTGTGGAATGGGCAGGAGGAGGCTTTCCGCATGTTTGTTGTGATCGCCATCGTATTGTTGCTGATTTTGCAGCCGGAGCGCGAAGAGCAGCCGTAAGTGCTTCGGTGATTCAGGTAATCGCTCTTTGTGCGTGGATTGTTTTGCGCCGAACCAGGAACCATGCCATGCCTAGCGCCATATACGCCAGATAGATGTATGGGAACCAGATGGCCGGAGCCGGTGGGACGGGATAGATGCTTCCAACGACGCCAGCTATCATGACTAGCACGGTGACCCAGCTTATAACCACTACGGTGTGCGAGTGTTGGCCGAGAGCCCGGCGCGCGAATGGCAGAGAGACAGCGACAAGAGCGTAAGCGGTGAGGAATCCGAAGACGGAGACGGAGCCGAGCCAGCCGTACATGTCTGTTCCGCTGACTCCATTCAAGGCGAGACCGGCGGTTGCGGCGAACATGACGAGGCAAGTCAGAGCGACGCCAGCGCCGGGTGTGCCGAACCGCGGGTGTGTTCGCCCGAAGATGCCGGGCATCAGCCCGCTGCGGGCCATGCGCAGCATGACGCGGGCAGCGGCAGTGGTGCAGGCCAGCACACAGGCGAACATGCTCACGAATGCGCCGATATCGATTGCCGTTCCAAGTGGAGATACGCCGGCCTTGCGTGCGAGCACATGCAGCGGACTTGTCGAGTCGCTGAGTTTTCCGGTTTCGCCGTGAAAGCCGAGCACCTCCGAGTAAGCGCAGAGCATGAAGAAGATGCCGGCGAGAATGGCGCACTGAATTACTGCCCGGGGAATTGTCTTCAGCGGTTCGCGAGCCTCTGCACCGAGCGTGGTGGCGGACTCAAAGCCGACAAAGCTGAACATGGCAAGCACGAGCGCCGGTCCGAGTCCGGATATGCTCACACCCTTCAGACGAAGCTGATTCATATCGAATCGGAGACCGTAGCGTGCGAGCAGGAGCGCCAGCACAATCGCAATCAAGCTTACAGAAACGATCTCGATCCACAGCATCATTTCGGCGGATAGCTTGACGTCTCGGAAAGCGATGGCTCCAGTCAATGCAAATACGAGCAGGAGAGTCATCAGCGCCGGAGGGGTCCATGAGAAGAACTGGCTGAAAAGCAAGTTGCAGTAATAGAGAGCTCCGCCTGCGACGGAGGCTCCCGTAGCGACGTAGGCGAGCAGCAGGGACCATGCGGCAACGGCCCCCAACGAAGGCCGCAGAGTGTCCGCGGTGTATGTGTATAGGGAGCCTGGCGAGGCTGACATGCGAGCAAACCGGCTGATGCAGAAGCCAACCAGGAGCATCGCAGCAGTGGTGAGCAGATAGACGAACCAGGTGCCGTTGCCAGCCAGCGCGAAGACGAGAGGAATTGTCAGCGAGGGCGAGGTTGAGGGGGCCATTGCGGAGACGGACTGGGCCAGCGTCTCCATGGGCCCGAGCACGCCTTTGTGCAGTCCATAACCTCTGTCCACGTTATCGACGCCATGTGCGGAATACACCTCTGCTGTCGCGGCTGTTTTGGTCACGCACTCTCCCGTCACCGTTTCTTTCGTCTGGAAATCTCAGTCTCCAGCTTATGCAACCCGCAGGTCAAGCCCAATCTGCGCGTCACGTTTCGGGTTAAATTCGGTCTAGACTGATGTTGTATGCCAGTGCCCGCCATCATTTTGGCCGCGGGAGCGAGTCGCCGCCTAGGTCAACCCAAGCAGTTAGTACGTGTGGCGGGCGAGACGCTGCTTGCCCGTACGATTCGAGTGGTTTGCGAATCAGGAACTCAGCCGGTGATTGTGGTATTGGGCGCACACAGGGAAAGCATAGTGTCCGAGGTTGATTTGAGCGGCGTGCAGGTGGTGACGAATCATAATTGGGAGCAGGGAATTGCTTCTTCCATCCATGAGGGAATGCGAACGGTAGAGCAATCCAGCGCGAAGGCTGCGGCTGTTCTGCTGCTGGTTTGCGATCAGCCTAAGCTCTCGGTGGAGCATCTGCGAAGACTTATCGAGGTGTATCAGGAAGCGGATGAACCAGCTATTGTTGCGTCCCGGTACGCGGGGATTGCCGGAATACCTGCCATTTTTCCAATGAACCAATTCGAAAAACTGTTGAGGTTGCGGGGAGACGCAGGAGCGAGATACATTCTTCGCGAGCCAGATTGTGCGATGGTCACAATCGATTTTGAGGGAGGCGAAGTTGACATCGATACGCCGGAAGATCTTGTGGAGAATTCGCGGATTTAGCTGTAATGCTGTTCATGTCCCTCGAGCAGAGAACGCATAGGGAGAATCATCCGCGATCACGTCTGGGCGACGGCCGTGACGAACACTACCCGCAAGGAGGCTTCTACCCAAAATAGCCGACACGCCGACTGAGGTCCGAAGAGTCGGGACCGGCTAGAGAGGGTACGATGAGCGGCCACCGTCTCCCGATTTTCTGCGTCGACAACAGTTGAGGGTTCAAGTTGCGGAAGGTCCCTGGATCGCAACCGACTTCTGCGGGATCTACGCGGCTTCAGCATTGAATGCATCGAGATAAGGTGTAGACCAGAGCCCTCCCTAACCCGCCGCTCGATTTTTTTCCACGCCTGAACTAGAAGCTCGCCATTGGCGATCCAGAAAATAAAAACTTGACCACTACCTAATTGCGTATATACTCAGTATACACAGATGCAGACATCAATCGTCATCTCGCAAACGGATGGCCGGCCCATGTACCTCCAGATCATGGAGCAAATCCGGCAGAGGGTGGCGGCGGGAGAATGGAAGCCCAGCGAACAGATTCCCTCGATTCGCGCGCTGGCAATCGCGCTGCAGGTAAGCGTGATCACCGTGAAGCGCGCCTACCTTGAGCTTGAGCGTGAGGGCGTAATCCTAACGCAGCACGGAAAAGGATCAATCGTGGCGCCGGATCCTAACCTGGGCCAGCGCCTCTATGTTGAAGAGTTTGAAGAGCATCTGCGCCAGGTGGTGAGGATTGGGATGTTGCTTGGACTGTCAGAGGATGAAATCGCCGAGAGACTGAGAGCAACCGTCATGCAACTGGAAACGGAGGCGTCATGATCGACTTCGCAGTCGAGATGTCCGGAGTTACAAAGCGATACAAACACTTCACCCTTGACCAGATCGATCTGAAGCTCCCGACGGGATGCATCATGGGGTTCGTTGGGGCGAATGGGGCAGGCAAGTCAACAACCCTGCGCATCCTGATGGGATTGGTCCACCAGGATGCAGGCACGGTTCATGCGCTCGGGTACACGATGCCGGATCAACAAGCATCGGCCAAGCTCGAGATCGGCTTCGTGTCAGAGGATATGTGGCTCTATGGTAGCCCGACGCTCGGGTGGCATATGGACTTCGTGCGGTCGATTTATCGGCGCTGGGATTCTGTATACGCCGACAGTCTTTTGCGCCGGTTCGACTTGAAGGCCCAGCAGAGGATCAAGGGGATGTCCCATGGACAACGGGTGAAAGCAGCCCTGGTCCTCGCTCTGGCTCGCAGGCCACAATTGCTGCTGCTGGACGAGCCGACGACGGGGCTCGACCCGATTGCTCGCCGAGAAGTGCTGGGCGAGTTGATGGCGGTGCTGGCAGATGAGGAACGCACGATTCTCTTCTCATCGCACAACACACTTGACGTCGAGCAGATTTCCGACCAGATTGCCTTCATCGATCGCGGACGCATCGTGGAGTGTTCCGACAAGGAAACATTCCTCGACAGATGGCGGAGACTGAGGCTGGTTCTAGCACCGCAATCGAAGCTGCCCGGGCTGCCCGGCGTGGTGAATGTGGAAGGAAGCAGCCGGTTGCCGGTGGTGACAACGGACCAGTTTGAGCCAGCGATGGTGACAGCTTACAAAGAGGCCGGCGCGGCGGTGCAATCGGTAGATGCAATGACCTTGGAAGAAATCTTTGTAGCCAGCGTTGAGAGCCGGCGGGAAGGACGTCCGTAATGAACTGGACAATGGTGGGGCGGCTGATTCGGAAGGACTGGTATTTGAACCGCATGCCGATCCTGTTTTCGATAATCGGAGGCGTAGCGACCCTGGCAGCGATGGCGGCTATGCACGGCTCGACGATTGCGATGGTTCTCGGGGTCATTGTTGTGGTTACAATCCTGGTCGGGATTGGCGCAATGGTGATGATGTCGGCAGTAGTGGAACGAAGGCAGCAGACTCTGCCCTTTGTGATGAGCCTGCCCATTAGTTTCCTGGAGTATACGACCGCGAAGATTGTTGGCGGCTTGCTGATTTTTCTCGTGTTGTGGGGTGCGATGCTGGCAGGCATCGTGGCGACGATTCTGCTGGCTCCGGGGTTCCCGCACGGATTGATTCCGTTCGTGACGATCATGTGCGTCGAGATTTTGATGACTACATGTCTAGTGATCACGGTTGCGGTAACGACCGAGTCGCAGCCGTGGACCGTAGGGGCCACGCAGGTTGGCGCACTTGGTGTGAACGGCATTGGATGGTCAATCGTGCGATTGCCGGAGATTGGCGGAACCATGAGAAGCACAACGGTGCAATGGAGCGGAACGGCCACGGCGCTTTTGGTGGCAGAGCTGGCGCTCATTGCGCTAATGCTCCTGATCACGTTCTTCGTGCAGGCGCGCAAAAAGGATTTCATCTAGAGTTCTCATCCACACACGTAGAGGCAGCTGGCGCCGCGGTGAGGAAGGTTCTGTGCCGGTGCGGAAGTAACCTTCTGCGGCCACAGGAGGAGTGTCTTCAAATTCAGTCTGAAAGGCGGAACTGTATGCAAAGTCCATCAACGCAACGGCTGTTTCAGCTTTCCTATCTGCGCGCGTTTGTGACGCTGCTGGTGGTGATCCATCACACCTTGCTTGCTTACATGACGATCAAGCCGCCTCGGTATTCTTTCACAGGCCCGACACTGCCGTGGGCAGCATTCCCCATCATCGATAGCGTAAAGTGGCCTGGCTTCGACCTGCTGGTCGGCTGGAACGACATTTTCTTCATGGCCCTGATGTTTCTTGTCTCCGGACTCTTCGTGTGGCCTGGATTGAAGCGCCACAGTGCAGGAATGTATATCCGGCGGCGCCTGCTGAGACTGGGTCTTCCGTTTGTGATCGGCGCAGGCGTGCTGGCTCCCCTGGCGTATTACCCGGCATATCTTCAGTGTGGCGGCGAGCCGCGCCTCAGTAGCTATGCCAGCGCGTGGTTTACGTTGAGCATATGGCCCGCAGGGCCGGTGTGGTTTTTGTGGGTGCTGTTCGTCTTCGACTGCATAGCGGTGATCAGTTTCAAGGCGATTCCGCGCGCTGTAGAGGCAATGGCCATTCGAGTGTGCGCTGTGAGCAAGCGGCCGATGCTCCTCTTCTTGATGCTCGGCACAATATCGCTAGTCGTCTACGCGCCGATGTCGATGCGCTTCGGCTCGCTGACCTGGTGGAGCTGGGAACCATTTGCAGTGCAGGCCAGCCGCGTTTTGCACTACTTTGTCTATTTCGTAATGGGCGTTTGCCTGGGTGCGTTCGGGACTGAGACCGAATTCTTTGCGCGGACGGGAAAGCTGGCGCGTGGATGGTGGCTTTGGTGCATCCGCTCCGCCGCGATGTTCACGGTCACGATCGTGTGTGTTCGATTCGGGATCGCGACAGGTGGGAGGATCGGATTCGCATTTTCGTGCGCCGCATCGAGCCTGTTTGTGATGGCTCTGGTGATTCGCTTTGCGCGGCCCTGGCGATGGGCGGACAGCCTGAGCGCAAACGCGTATGGGATCTACCTTGCGCATTACGTGTTTGTTATCTGGATACAGTACGCGGTACTGCATTGGTCGGCGCCGGCATTCGTCAAGGGCCTGGCAGTATCGCTTGCAGCAGTAGTAATGAGTTGGATGACGGTAGCGCTCATGAGGCGAAGTAAGCTGATTGCGCGAGTCGTCTGATCCAAATCATTCGTCCTTGTAAACGGGCCTCAGTCCAGCAACCGGTTCTAAGCCGCGATTTCAGGAAAATTGTTGAAGATACGGACCACCGCCATATTACGTCGACACCGCCCCTTCTCGCCGTTGTACCATTTCTACCATGGCGGATGACAACCCAATCTCGATTGAGGATCAGAGTCTAAGTCTTCGTCAAATTGTCGACTCGTCTCCCGCGCTTCTTCATACTGCGCGGCCGGATGGCTACCTCGATTTCTTTAATCAGACATGGCTCGATTTCAGCGGTTTGCCACTGGAAAAATTGTTGGGATGGGGTTGGACTTCTTGTATTCATCCCGATGACGTCGAAGGCTTTGTGCAAAATATGCGAGAGTCCTTCGCCAAGGGCCAGCCCTTTCAGGAAACATCACGAGTGCGAAGAGCCGATGGTGTCTATCGGTGGATGTCGCACCTCAAAGCTCCGGTATTTGATAGGGTTGGAAACCTTATTAAGTGGAATGGTTCAAGCATCGACATTGATGACCGGAAGAGAGCAGAGGAACAACTTACAAAGAGCATCCATGAGTCGCAGAGGAGCCAGTTCCATTTAGCCGAAGCACAACGCCTGGGTCATATTGGCAGTTGGGTCTTCGAGCCTACCGGCGCCTTTGAATACTGGTCCGATGAACTTTTTGGCATCTATGGTCTCGATCCGGAAGGAGACGCGCCCACCCTTGACGAGTATCTGGCTCGTGTCCATCCGCACGATCGTGAATTCATGGCGTCGCTGATCAAGCGAATGCTTGCTGAAGGTTTGGGATGCGATGTCACCAAGCGCATCGTGCGACCTGATGGCGAAGTTAGGCATATTCGTTGCGTCGGTGTCCCTGTTGTAGAAGACGGGATTCTGAAAAGAATCGTGGGTAATGCCATAGATGTGACAGAGCACGAGATTCTTACTCAGGAACTCCTGCGTCGCGAAGTCTGTTGGGCCGAAGCTGAAAGGCTAAGTCATACAGGTAGTTTCGGATGGAAGCCCGGCAGCGGAGAGAATGCCTGGTCGGATGAAACCTACCGCATCTTCGAATACGATCCGGCGGTGAAGGTCACGCTTGACATGTTCATGGAGCGCGTTCACCCTGAGGATCGTAATTTCGTGTTTGAGGTCGTAGAACGAGCTTCTACTAGTGGTGGCGCCATCGATTGCGAGTATCGTTTGCTCTTTCCCGACGATCGCGTCAAGTATATTCGAATCCTGGCGAGGTCATTGGGAACGGCGTCCGATGACCTCGAGTTCGCTGGGGCGGTCATCGATATAACCGAGGCAAAGGAAGCAGAGGAACGAATCCGGCGCAACGAGGGAGAGCTTCGGACTCTCGTTGAGGCGATCCCCGCTTATGTGGGGACCGCCGAGCCAGACGGATCCGTCGATTTCATAAGCCAAAGTTGGCTGGACTACACGGGGTTCTCCAGAGAACAGGGGATTGGCGGGGGGTGGGCCGGTGCGATCCATCCCGACGACGTCGGTCGAGTATTGGCAAACTGGCAGGCGGGATTGGCCGCCGGATCGCCCGTCGAGCATGAACTACGCTGCCGGCGCGCGGATGGAACCTATCACTGGTTTTTGTATCGCAGTCTCCCTCTCCGTGAGGATGGAGGAAGCGTTGTTAAGTGGTACGGGACTCTTACGAACATCGATGCATTGAAGGAGATAGAAAGCGCTCTTCAGATGCGAGAACATGAACTTATTGGCATCATCGAAACAATTCCCTCAATGCTGTGGTCAACCTCACCGACCGGGGAACCAACTCATCTCTCTCAAAGAGTTCTCGAATATTTTGGCGTTCCTTTAGATGAACTTCTCAATCGAGGGTGGGACAGATTCATTCATCCAGATGATAGAGAGCAGACCGCGAAGGCATTCGTCCGAGCGATCAACGCTGGAGAGTCGTACAGCGCAATAAACCGCTTGCGACGCGCAGATGGAGAGTACCGGTGGCATCACTCGATGGGAGAACCATTGCGTGGTCCGTACGGCAAGATCATTCAGTGGTATGGTCTCTCGATTGATATTGATGAGCGAAAACGCGCAGAAGACCATCTTCGCGATACACGTATCAAACTCGCAAAGGCGTCGCGATTGGCGACCGTCGCCGAACTCGCAGGCTCGATCGCTCACGAACTGAACCAGCCACTCATGTCGATACTTGCAAACGCACAGGCGGCAAGGAGGTGGTTGAATGCCGCTCCGTCGAATGTGATGGAGGCGAATTGGTCGATTGAACGGGTTATACGAGATGCCCGCTCGGCTGACGAGACCATGCAACATATTCGAGCACTCTTCAAGCAGGAGTCATTCGAGAAGAAAGATGTCAGCATTCCGGACATACTTCATGAAATTGTCCGAGTTGTGCAGGAGGACCCGAAAAAGCGTGACGTGCCTATCGAGTGCTGCTTCGAAGAGTCTCTGCCTGTAGTCCATGCCGATCAGATTCAAATCCAGCAAGTCTTCATTAATCTGATCGTGAACGCGTTCGAGGCCTTGGAGGGACAACAAGTGGCCCCGGTGGTCGTACTCCGGGCGACGACAGATTCACACGGGATGTTGGTTCAAGTGATCGACAACGGGCCGGGCGTCAATGATCCTAACCGAATCTTTGACGCCTTTATGACGACAAAAGAAAAAGGCATGGGTATAGGCTTGACGGTGTCACGCTCCATTGTTGAGGCCCATGGAGGTCGGCTTTGGGCCGAGAACAACAGAAGTGGCGGTGCAACCTTCAATGTGGCTTTACCGCTAATCCACACGGGTCGCGTCACCCTTCAAACCCAGGAATAGGCCTGAGCCGATTTGCCAGATTTGCTGTCACAACATCACGAGTGGACTGTCGCAAGGTAAACGATACTAGCTCTTGTTAAGACTGCCGGGTGTGCCCATCAATTCCGTGATGTTCCTCGAAGCCCAGCAAGTCGGATTGCCCAGGCGGGCTTTGTGCGATATCGCCGACCTTGTCGGGGGATGTTTACTCCTGTGACGTCCGGTAAGCGACAATCTTCGATTGAGATGCATTTCCGTCCAGACTATTCGACTGTAACAAGACTTCGAAGTAGGGGATCGAGCCATCTGGTCTGCGAATCTTGTTGAGAAATGGCAACAGGCGCATATCCTCCAGGACGAAATCCGCAGCAGCCTCGGTCCCGGCCATGGACGTTCCCTCCAGAATCAGTACTGGTCTGGTGCCTCCAAGACTGTGCCGCAAGGCGACCACTGCATATACCGTCTGCTTTGGATCAGCCCCCTTCGAATCGTAATGGGAAAGTTCGTCTCCAAGAGGCGAGCGATTGAGAACCGACGCCATCTCTCGATTTGAATCAATCTGCATCGTAAAATTCATGCCCGCCTCAAATAGCTCCACCCATGGGTCGGTTTGGTGCGATCCCAACAGGATCACGGAACTATCCTTGAAGTCGTTCGCGCGGAGATCGCGAGCATAGCGCATCTGGATCTGAGCTGGATAAATCCCTTGGAGTCGGGAAAGCCTGCTGGCAATTTGAAGATTGACAATGGACGTGTAGCGACCCGCCACCATGCTTCTCAGAGCCTGGGCGGTAACGCCAGCCGAAGCTCTGAAACTGGCGCGGTAGTCTGTGTCCAGGTAGTCCTCGAGCTTCAAACTATGACCGGATAGCACCTGCAAGACGGTCAACCCTGCATCGGAACAGACCACCATGGCAGACTGATCAGCCCCAAAAAACCTTCCCCACAGCGGGTGTGAGGCAATGGGCGCAGAATGCACTGCGGCATTACGGCCATGGACCAGTAGAAAAGCGATCATCCCGCAAGCCACGACGAGCGCAAGGCTCAATATCCATATGGTCAGAGGAAGATGCGGCGGCGTGGTCCGAGGCGTAACATCTTTCGCTGTGATCGCGATGTCGTCTTCCTCAGCCGAGACTTGATCGGAAGTGTCGACCGGAGGTTCCACCGTCGATATACATGGCTCAAATACCGGTAGATATGCGCCTTTGGGGATGGAAAGGCGAATCGGCTCTTCGCAGCCTTCCTCGCTGAAATACTGCTCCAAACGCTGACGCAACCGGCTGGCGTGGGAGCGCACGATGCCGTCGACGGAGGGATCGTAACCTGGTGACCTGGCAAATACCGCTACGCCGATATTTATTTCACTAATCTCGTCGGCGCGCCCTTCAAGGGACAGCGTGCAGATATACGTGAGCAAGCCACAGAGCCGAGGAGATTTTACAAACGAAGGCGAAGCAACGATTCTCTCCACCAGTTCGCTACGCGAATCCCTGACGAGAGGAACAGTAATCTCACTCTGCACGAGGTTGTGGCTCATGCTGTGGCTGATCGAGTTCCGGCAATCAAGTCGATGGACAACGCTCGAATCAACCTCGTGTGGATCGGTTCCTTGGCAATTCCTGCGACTCATGCCCTGTTAAACGGGCAGTGCTTATTGTTAAATCCAGTGTAAGGGAGCTTGAGTCCTGTCGCATTAATGAGAAGTAAATGCAACAAAATAAATATGTTATTGCGTTTAACCAGCGTATTACAGCGAATTGACTGCATTTCACCAAGCATCGTTAGAGACAATCTGGCGTGTTGGTACTTCACACTCGCCTTGCGGCTTCCTCGCCGGCGGCACAGACAAAAGACCAATCACACAGGAGTCTCAGATCCCCATGCTCGACCAAAAAACCTTGAACATCCTGTCAACGAGAAGAAGTCTGTCCGGTGGCCTACTCTCGTTTTCCTTTCTCACGCTCTTTTCACTCATAGTTTTGCTGACAATCCCAGCCGCCCGCGCGCAGGAATATCGAGGTACGATTCTGGGTCAGGTAAAGGACCCCAGGGGCGCCATCATCTCCCAGGCGATCATCACCGCGGTTGGTCCGCAACAGACCTATACGGCCAGGAGTTTGGCGGATGGAGACTATATTCTCCCGTTCGTGCAACCCGGCACCTATGTAGTTTCCGCAGAAGCCCCGGGGTTCGGGAAAGAGGTTCAGCGGGATGTCGTCATCGACGTTTCCAGCAAAATTAACCTCAACTTTGCTCTTCAGGTGGGTTCAGTCGCAGAGACTGTTACTGTGCAGGCGGATGAGGTCGGCATGAATACGGCTGATGCGTCGGGTGGCACCGTCATGGATCCGGAGAAGGTGCAAAACCTTCCCCTGAATGGTCGGCAGGCTTACATGCTCCTGTCGCTGACGCCGGGGGTGAAGTTCACGACGACAACTTTTGGCGCAACCAGCAATTCCGGGACGCGAGGTTGGGATGAAACCAATGCCTACTCCATCAGTGGGCAGCCAGGTACCTTTAATCAGTTCCTGCTGAATGGCGCCCCGATCACAGAACAAGGCGGATCGGCGGCGGGCACGTGGAATATCGCTCCCAGCATCGACGCGATCCAGGAGTTCAAGGTGATGACGACCACGTTCGACGCGCAATATGGGCGTGCCGGCGCGGGCATCATGAACACCATTCTCAAGAGCGGCAGTCCTAAGTTCCACGGCACGCTGTACGACTTTTGGGAGAACTCCATCATGGAAGCCAACAGCTATGAGCTCGACCAGCAAGGCACCCCCAAGGAGTATCACAATCAACACCAGTTTGGCGGCACGATTGGCGGGCCGTTTCTTAAGAAAAATGGCTACTTCTTCTTCAGTTACGAAGGGTGGCGCGAGGTGCTGCCCGATGGGATCATCACCACTGTCCCTACCGCAGATATGTATCCCGACGCATTGGGCAATGTCAATCTAACCGGATATCTGGACGCGGTTCACAAAACCGGCATCTACGATCCTGAGACAACAACCTGCGCGGCTCCAACCACCTCTGGTGGATGCAATACGTACACTCGCTCCCTGTTTGCGAATGACACGATTCCCGCCTCGCGGGTCAGCGCTATAGGCGTGAAGATGATGGACCTGTTTCCAGCGCCCAATCGCAGTGGATATGTCAATAATTACGTCTTCAATACCAGCACTCCCTATGCCTATAACATGCCGATCGCACGGGTTGACTACGACCTCAGCGACGCGACACGGATCTATGGCATCTTTGCATGGTGGGCTGGCCTGACCACGCGCAACTCCAACGGTCTGCCTGGCGCTGCCGCTGAGGGAGGAACTGACAGCTATCGTTCCAGTCTGACTCAGGTAGTCGATTTAACACACACCTTCAGCCCACGACGCATCGGCGATATCCGGGCATCCTTCAATCGAATGTGGGCCCACGACCCGTCGGGCAACGTGGCCGCGGGCATCAGCACCCTCACTGCCGCCGACCTGGGTCTCACGATGCCACAGATTCCGACTACCTCGCGCCAATGGGCGCCGGTGGTCGACCTGGGGGACGGGTACCCCAACATGATTGGCAACGAGGGCGATCCAACGATGTACGAGACATACGACCTCAGCCCGTCGATCCTGCAGGTTCTTCGGAAGCACAATCTGCACTACGGCACGGAGTTCATGCTTTTTCATGACGTGAATGCAGGCCTTGGGCAGCCCAACGGCGCGTTCAGCTTTACTACCGGCTTTACTCAGCAGAATCCCTTCCAGGCTAAGAGTGATGGTTCGGTGCTCGCCGATTTGCTTTTGGGCTATCCGGGCTCGGGCAGCGTTCAGTACCAGACCGCTCCATACGAGTCTTACAACTACTACGCCGCCTATATCCAGGACGATTGGAAGGTTAAGAGCAACCTGACCTTTAACGTGGGTTTACGCTGGGAAACGGAAACATCTCCACGGGAAAGGCACGATCACCTGCTGGCAGGCATGTGCTTTACCTGCACCAATCCGATCACCAGTCAAATCACTTTTCCTACTGGCAACCAACTGCCCAATGGCGCCGCGATGGCGAATCCCATTCTCGGCGGAGTGCAGTTTGAAAGCGGAAGCCTCTCCGCATACCAGAACACCTTCGGTCGAGTTCTGCCGAAGTTCGGTTTTTCTTATGGCATCAACAAGAACATGGTGGTGCATGGTGGCGTGGCCTGGAGCACGGCTGTGGGCACTGAACTCGGCAACGAGAATCCCTGGAGCCAAACTACGGAATATAACTCGTCGCCGGATGGCGGGCTCCATCCCGCGTCGAGCTTCAACAACGGCGTGCCTTTCCCGAACGGCTATGCTGCGCTGCCGGGCAGCTCGCAGGGACTGGCGACGCTTGTCGGCCAGAGCCTCAGTCTCGATCTGCGCAACCGAAAACTTCCTCTAGTGGAGCAATACACGCTCGGCGTGCAAGTTGCCCTGCCGGCGCACATTGTTGGTGAGGCCACTTACCTAGGGGTTCACGCTAGCGACATACCCACGTCCAAGCAGATGAATGCCCTTACTCCGGCGCAATGGCAGCAGGGTCATGCCACACCGAGTTATCTGGACCAACTGGTGCCGAATCCTTTCTATGGCGCGCTTCCTAATACGTTGGCACTGGGAGCCAACCCGACCATCGCGGCCAAATACCTGATGGTCCCCTATCCGCAATATGACGGAAGCTTGACTGTTACCGACAACTCCCAGGGTTATGACAATTACAATGGCCTTCTTCTGAAAGCCGAAAAGCGTTTTGCAGGTACCGGAGTATTGAGCAATGGCCTGAGTTTTCTCAGCTCCTTCACGTGGTCGAAAGCTATGGCGGCAACTGGATTCCTGAACGATGGTGCCGCTGGCCTGGTGGATGCCAATCCGAATTATCAGATTTACGGAACAGATCGGCCATGGGACTTCGCTTTCAGCGGCCTGTATGGTTTGCCGATTGGCCGTGGTGGCTGGATCGCACCGGGCGCGCATGGGGTTTTGGGCGAGGGCATCAGCGGCTGGCAGCTTGACTGGGTTTTCACGAACGACGGCGGGACTCCGGTTAGCTATCCGAATCAAAATCAATACAACTGCGGTACGTACGATATCAAGTCCTCTCACAAGAGCTACGAGAGTTACCTCAATAATTCCCAGGCTTCGTGCTGGACCACCTTGCCCGAATACACAACGATCACGGCAAAGTCGGCGGTGACGACGGTCCGTAACCCGTGGGCGCAGCAGACGGCCATGGGCGTCGAAAAGAAGTTTGCTGTGAGCGAGGGGGTTAATGTGCAATTCAAGGCGGAGGCATTTAATTTGACGAACACTCCGATCTTTGGTTCTCCCAGCACGAGTAATCCGCAAACACCGATTACTCGCACCAGTGTGCTGAATCCCAACCAGCCTGGCGCCTGGTCTGGCTACGGAACCATCGGTTCAACTGAGGCGAATTTTCCTCGGCGCGTGCAGTTGTCGTTGAAGGTTCTCTTCTAATCTGAGGCACAGAATCGCAACTTTTTTCCCGGGGGTTTCGGCGTTTCTCGCTGGAACTCCCTCAACATGGCTACAAACCGTTCCGGGCCGATCCACAACACGTGGCTGCTAGGGCAGTGACAATCAAGTGGCGTCGCCGGCGAATCAGCACCGCGAGATTCTCTTGGGACACATGCCACGACACATTCAATATGGAGAATAACCTGATGAAATCGCCTATCTGGATCGGATTCCTGCCAGCCATCCTAATCGCATGTCTCGCTTCGTCAGTGGGTGCACAGGATCCCATCGGCGCGCCGCAAGCGGTGCCTTCAGGCCAGATCGTCACGCCGCTGGCTCCGGCTGGTGCCAGGTTCTCGAGGCTCAATCCGGGCCTTAAGGATTTCCCTGACTACACCGCAGGCCAAGCCGTCAAGACAGCCCTTAGTCCTGATGGTAATACGCTCCTGATCCTGACGAGTGGCTACAACCGTCTCAACAATGCGAAAGGCGTTCGTGAGGCGGCTGACTCGAATGAGTATGTATTTGTTTTCGATCTGAGCCACGGCGCGCTTGAGCAGAAGCAGGTTTTCCAGGTACCCAATACCTTCGTTGGCATGGCCTTTTCGCCGGATGGTAATCAGTTCTATGTCTCCGGTGGAGTCGACGACAATATCCATGCCTTCTCCAGAAGCAACGGTCTCTGGGCTGAGAGCGGTCCACCGATGGCGCTTGGCCATGCACATGGTGTAGGCATCCGCCAAAAACCAACGGTCGCAAATCTGGCTGTGACAGACGACGGCAAGACTCTGGTCGCCGCCAACATCTACAATGACTCGATCTCGATCATCGACCTCGCCAGCCGTGGTAAAGTAGGCGAACTCGATCTGCGCCCCGGTATCATTGATCGCTCCAAGAGTGGCGTTGCCGGCGGCGAATCCCCATTCGGTGTCGCGATCAAAGGCAGCCGGATCGCCTATGTGTCGAGCGAGCGTGACCGGGAAATCGATGTGGTCGACATTTCGAAGTCGGCCAGCCCGAAGCTGCTGGCGCGTATTCCGGTGCTGGGAAATCCAAATAATCTGGTCTTGAACGCTACACAGACGCGGCTCTTTGCGGCCGCAGACAACAGTGACCGGATCTCCGTGATCGACACGGCAACGAACGCAGTCGTCGAGACTATCCACACCACGGCGCCCAGCGGCCTGTTGCGGCGTCAGGAACAGCTTCCGGGTGCAGCGTCGAACAGTCTCGTACTGTCTCCCGATCAGAAGACGCTGTACGTCAGCAACGGCGGCATGAATGCGATCGCGGTAATCACGCTCGCGCCGGGGCAGCCGCACCATGTGGTTGGCCTGATACCCACTGGCTGGTACCCGCAGTCGGTCAGCATCAGCCGTGACGGGAGAATGCTGTACGACGTCAACAGCAAGAGTAATCCTGGCCCCAATCCGCTGTACGATGGGACTCCGCAACCTGCCGATGGATTCCGCGCTCACCAGATCCCGAACCAATACATTCTGCAACTCGAAAAGGCGGGCCTGCAGGCCCTTCCGGTACCTGATCGGGCGGAACTGGCGCGGCTTACCCGTCAGGTCGCAGAGAACAACTTTCTCGACACGTTGCCGGACGAACAGGACGAACACGTAATGGCTGCGCTTCGTCAACACATCAAGCATGTCATCTACATTGTGAAAGAAAATCGGACATACGATCAGGTTCTCGGCGATCTCGATCGCGGCAATGGAGATCCCAGCCTTGCCGAATTCGGAAAGGTCATTACACCCAACCAACACCGGCTGGCGGAACAGTTCGTCGATCTGGACAACTTCTATTGCAGCGGTGAAGTAAGCGGCAACGGCTGGCCGTGGAGCACCTCAGCGCGCGAGATGGACATCAATGTGAAGACGGTTCCATTGAGCTATGCCGGGCGCGGCTCACCGCGGGGCATCAATGTGGATATGCCCACAGTTGCCGAGCGTCAGATCAATAATCCTAACTATCCGAATGATCCCAATCTGCTCCCTGGGCTGAACGACGACAATGCACCTGACGGGCCGGATGGAGAAAAGCAGCAAGGCTATATCTGGAGTTCCGTATTGCGCCACGGTTTGACCCTGCGCAACTACGGTTTCGAAGCTACCATTCCGCCTAACACTCCTGAGGTTCCCGATCCCTTTACAAGCCATACGATCGTTGACGTTCCCACCAGGCCGCAACTTGTCGGCCGCACCGATCCCTACTTTCGCGCCTTCGACAACGCGTATCCCGATTTCCGGCGCGAGTTAGAGTGGGAACGCGAATTCGACCAATATGTTGCTCATGGCGATCTGCCCAGCCTGGAACTTGTCCGATTCATGCATGACCATGAAGGCAACTTCGACACGGCCATCGATGACATCAATACTCCGGAAAGAGAGACCGCAGACAACGATTACGCAGTCGGCAAGCTGATCGAGCGGATCGCTCATAGTCCGTACAAAGACTCAACACTGATCTTCATCATCGAAGACGACGCACAGGCCGGTCCCGATCACGTCGATGCCCATCGCAGTATCGGCTTCGTCGCAGGGCCCTATGTCAAGCAGAGCGGCGTGGTTCATGAGCGCTACTCAACGGTGAATATGATCCGCACCATGGAGGACGTGCTGGGAATCGGCCATCTCAATCTCAACGATGCTTATCAGCGGCCAATGACAGCGGCATTTGATCTCAATCAGTCCGATTGGACCTACAGTGCCATCACTCCTGCGCCTATTTCACAATCCCTGGGTACGCAACGTCAGCAAAGTGATCTTGGAACGGAATTTCATGACGCACACTCTGCTGCATATTGGGCAAGTCTGACGCGTGGGTTTGACTGGTCTACTGAGGATCGCGTTCCGCCTGTCCTCTTCAATCGGATACTTTGGAAAGGCCTGACAGATGGACAGGCATATCCTTTGGAAAGAAACGGGCAAGACTACAGCCGCAACCGCGCGACCGTACTCAAAGACCGCAGCATCCGCTTTCGCTACGAAGGACAGTAACTTCGGTTAGCCAGGGCCTGGGCAGTATTGACGGGCCCTAATCGCATTCAGAGGTCAATTGCGCTTATCAATCTGTTCGCTAGAGCCGGTTATTAACTTTGTTGCGTGTGGCGCGGGGAGCCAATTCTTAGCAGTTCGCGAAGCGAAGAGCGCGGCGTACCGGGCGTACGTTTGGGGGAGCCCTGTGCTTACCCGGTCAGGACTTCCGATCTCGCTCGCGATAAAAGGCAATCAAATCCATGGACTTTGGCGGCGCTGCGTCCAGCTGTCGCAGCATCGTGGTGATCTGTCCGCGATGATAGGTGCCGTGATTGACCACGTGCTGCAGCATTTGCCAGAGCGTGTCCGATTGGTCGTTACCCCGAAGGTCTTGATACTCGATCGTGCGCTCTACAGCTTCCGGCCCTAATCTTGCGAGTTGTTCGCGCATCTCGCCTTCCAGTTCGGCCCATTCCTTGCGGGCTGCGTCGACGTCTGGAAGGCGGTCCGGTTTCTGAAGTCCCTGCGGCCTTTCGCCCTTCAAACGTGTGATCCAAATGCGCTCGGCGGCGCAGATATGCGCGACGGTGTCGCGCACCGAGCTGAAGCTGTTGCCCATGGGGCGCATGAATTGCTCGGGCGTGATCGTAGCTACGGCGTCGAGCACCCGGTCGCGCGCCCAGTAGTTGTAGTCGATGAGGAGGCGGAGATCGTCGTAGGTCATTAGATTCAGTCTAGAGCCTCTTATCGACTTTCTAAGTTTTGCTGTTTCTTTTTCCAGTCATCTAGAAAGTTCGGAGAGGCGAAATAGGCACATTTTTCTTAGTTCTTGGCTACTTGGATGGCCTGGAATTTGAACGGCGCGGGAAGTGCCAAGAACGCCTTCCAAGATATAGAAAGAATGCTGCAGCGCGGTCGGCGTCAACAGATAGTTCAGGTGAAACAAAAATAAGGCATGCATCTCGCGCCTCAATCAACCGCACATTTTGAAAAATGCGCATCGGGAGAAGCGTATCCATTTCGATGAATCCAAACATGCAATTCAATGAATCGAAATGAAGGAAGGGGTAGGGCAGAACAAGGCCCCAGAATGAACAATGACGGCATCCGCCGGCGATGGTTTCTGGGAAGACCTCTGCCGCTTTGATCGTGGCAGCAAGTCTTCCAATCATGGCTGCGGCGCAGCAGGCACGGGATATTTGCGGGAACACGTATAGTGACGGCATAGAAAGATGGACATTCGGCTTACGTTGAGCTTTGTCCTCGTTAGATGGCTACGTCCGGGGTTTCCGAGTAGGCGTCGTGATCGTCAAAGACGGCGGCATGTTGATCACGGACAGCGGGACCACGCCACTAACACCCCTGAAAGATTCTGAGCGAATTCCAGTAACGAAAGGCTTCGATCATGAACGATCACGAAGAGGAAAAGTCTCTACTTGACTATCCTTCACGGCGTAGTTTTCTCGGCCTGAGTTCGGCGGCCATCGCAACTGCTGCATTCGCTGGTCTGACTGCGAATGCTCAGGAGAAGGCGAGCACGCAGAAAGCAGAGCATGACCACTCGTCAAGCGATCCAGCGCAGGAGAACCGCGGCCTTCTCGCGTTGAATCCGAACTCGAACACTCCTCCGCCGACCGACCACGGCGACGTTGGCCCCCTCTGGTACTCCTTTGATCTAGTGAAGAAGCGTGTCGAAGAGGGCGGTTGGACGCATCAGATCACACAACGCGAATTGCCTTCGTCACGCGATATTGCAGGCGTCAATATGCGCCTGGTTGCAGGAGGCTACCGTGAGATGCACTGGCATACCGCCGATGAATGGGCCTATGTGCTCTACGGAAATGCACGTGTCACCGTGATGAATCCCGATGGGACGATGTTTATCGGAGACGTGACCGAAGGAGATCTTTGGATCTTTCCTGCCGGTTTTCCGCATTCGATTCAAGGCCTCGGTCCGGATGGTACGGAGTTCCTCCTGGTCTTCAATCAGGGCAACTTCTCAGAAGATGGCACGATGCTTCTCTCCGAATGGGTCGCTCATACCCCGCCAGAGATTCTGGCCAAGAACACGGGCCTCGAAGCCAGCGACTTCGACAACACGCCAGGCGCGCCGCTTTATATTTTCCCCGGCACGGTACCCCCTTCTTTAGAGGAGGATAAAGCTGATATCGGAGGCGGACAGGTCGCATCCAAATATCAGTACACCTTCCATATGAAGTCGATGGCGCCCACCCAGGAGGGCAAAGGCGGATCGGTACGGATTGTTGATTCGCGGAATTTCCCGGTGTCGAAGCACATCGCTGCTGCCCTGGTGACGGTCAAGCCCGGCGGTCTGCGTGAACTTCATTGGCACCCTAACGCTTCGGAGTGGCAGTTCTGGATCGCTGGCAAAGGCCGCATGACAGTGTTCTTTCCTGTCGACAATGCACGCACAATGGACTTCAACGCCAATGATGTAGGGTATGTTCCGTCCAACGCGCCGCATTACATCGAAAACACGGGAGACACCGATCTGGTGTTCCTCGAAACCTTTGCCGCTGAGGAGTTCATGGATGTTTCGCTGAACCAGTGGCTCAGGCGCGTACCGAGCGAGATGCTGAAAGCGCACCTGAACATAGACAAGGCTAAAGCCATGAAGATTCCTGCGGAGAAGCTAGCAGTTATCTAAAGTCAGGCCCTCCCAGGCCTGGAGCTGCGCGCATCCCCGTGCGCGTAGTTCCTGCTCATCCAGAGAGCGGTCGCGGGACGGGAAGAACTCAATCGTTGTATTTGCATGTGCGGAGGAGAGCGCGCATATGTGGATTGTTCGCTTTGCGCTGCAGAGACCTTACACCTTCGTTATCGTCGCGGTGTTAATCGCGATCTTCGGCGTCTCAGCTATCCTGACGACGCCGACGGACATCCTGCCGGACATTGATATCCCAATCGTGAGCGTTATCTGGAGCTACAGCGGGATGGATGCCGACGACATGTCCAAGCGCATCGTCGGAGTCTTCGAGCGGGCGCTGCCGACCTCAGTCAATAACATTCAGTACACCGAGTCGCAGTCCTATAGCGGCGTTGGAGTTGTCAAAGTCCATTTCCAGCCGGGCGTGCAGGTGGATCTCGCGATTGCGCAGGTCACGGCGCTGGCGCAGTCGATTGTGCACTTGATGCCGTCAGGGATCATGCCGCCGTATGTGCTCAAGTACGACGCTTCCAGCGTTCCCATCGTTCAGGTAAGTCTGGGCGGAAAGGGACTTTCGCAAATCGACCTTTACGACCTCGGCCAAAACTTTATTCGCGGGCAATTGGCGACCATCAAGGGCGCCGCAGTCCCGCTTCCTTATGGCGGCGAGCAACGATCCATCATGGTAGACGTGGAACCAACGCAGCTGGCGGCCAATCACCTGACTGCTTCGGAACTTTCCGCCGCAATGAATAATCAGAACCTGGTCACACCCTCCGGTACAGAGAAGATAGGCGACCGGGAGTACACGGTAGGGACCAACAGCAGCCCGGGCACGATCGCGGAGCTGAACGATCTGCCGATCCGGAATGTGAATGGCGCCGTGGTTCAGATGAAAGACGTGGCCTGGGTCCATAACGGATACCAGCCGCAGACGAGCTATGTGAGCGAGAACGGGCAGGCGTCGGCGCTGTTAACTGTCATCAAGAGCGGCGCTTCTTCGACGCTCACCATCGTGGATCAGGTGAAGGCTGCGCTTCCACGCATCAAAGCCGGGCTTCCGCCCGCGTTGACCCTGACGCCGATCTTCGATCAATCGGTGATTGTGAAGGCTTCGATCCGGGATGTGGTGCAGGAGGCGATAACAGCCGCGTTTCTCACCGCGATGATGATGCTCGTATTTCTGGGCAGTTGGCGAAGCACGCTGATTGTGAGCGCATCCATTCCACTGGCGGCATTGTTCGCGATCGAGGCGTCTTCGGCTCTCGGCGAAACGATCAGTGTCATGTCGCTGGGAGGATTGGCGCTGGCGGTGGGTATGCTGGTCGACGATGCGACGGTCGAGATCGAGAACACGCATCGCAATCTGGGGATCGGGAAAAAGAAGCCGCTCGCCAGGGCGATCCTGGATAGCGCCGAGCAGGTGGCGATGCCGGCGTTGATCTCGACCATGTCGATCTGCATCGTGTTCGTGCCGGTGACGCTGCTCTCCGGCTCGGCGAAGTACATCTTCACACCACTGGCGGTGAACGTAGTGCTGGCGATGATCGCCTCGTATGGGTTGTCGCGTACGCTGGTGCCCACGATGATGCATTTCCTTCTGCCGAAAGAAGTGCCGCTCTATCAGGGGCAGGAGAAGGAGTCGCCGCTGAGCCGAAGCTTCATCTGGCTGTTTCACAAAAGCTTTGACCACGGGTTCGACCGGTTCGCCGAGAAGTACAAGGGCGGACTGGAGTGGGCGTTGGAGCATCGGACGACGACGCTGGTTGCGTTCGCGGTGGTCGTGCTGGGTTCGCTCGCACTGGTTCCGTTGATCGGCCAGGACTTCTTCCCCTATGTGGATTCCGGGCAGATGGAGTTTCATGTGCGGCCACCAGCGGGCACGCGGATCGAAACGGCAACGGAGGTCTTCAAGCGGGTCAACGAGGAGATTCGGCGCGTGATCCCGGCGGAGCAGCTACAGATGGTGGTCAACAACATCGGGCTGCCACCAGGGGGCATAAACCTGACCTACTCGGCGAATGATTCAACGAGTAACGGGGATGGGGACGTGATGGTGCTGCTCGCAGCCAAGCACCGGCCGACGCAGGAATGGATGCAGATCCTGCGGCATGACTTCTCCGAGAAGTTTCCCGAAGACACATTTTTCTTCGAACCTGCCGACATCACGAATCAAACGCTGAACTTCGGGCTGCCCGCGCCGATCGATGTGCAGGTGCGCGGAAAAGACGCAGCATCCACGGCCCGGATCGCCGTCATGTTGCAGGAGCAGATCAAGGATGTTCCGGGTGCTGTGGACGTGTTCATGCAGCAGCAGGTGAATGCGCCCAAGTTGAATATCGCAGTGAACCGGCTCAAGGCTCAGGAACTCGCTCTCACGGCAAGGGACGTTTCCGATAACGTGCTGTTGTCGCTTTCGGGCAGCGGGCAGGTGGCGCCGAACTTCTGGCTCGATCCGAAGACGGGGGTTGAATATCCGGTGATCGTACAGGTGCCGCAGAGGCGCTTGCATAACCTGGATTCGCTGGAACAAACGGTCGTTACGGCTCCGCCGCCCGGCACCAGTGACCAGCTTCTACGCAATGTTTCCACGATGGAGCGGCAGGTTTCGCCGCTGACCGTTTCCCATTACAACGCGCTGCCCATTATGGACGTGTTCGCGAACGTGCAGCAGCGTGACCTGGGAGGGGTGGCCAGCGATGTGCAGAAGATTGTGGAGAAGAATTCACAACACCTGCCTCCTGGGGTGGAGATCGTTCTGAGCGGCCAGGTGCAAACGATGAATACATCCTTTGCGAACCTGGAGGTTGGGATCGCCGCGGCGGTGGTGTTTGTATATCTGCTGATGGCGATCAACTTTCAGTCATGGACCGTCCCGTTCATCATTCTGATGGCCCTTCCGGGAGCCTTTGCGGGCATTGTATGGATGTTGTTCCTCACGCAGACAACGTTCAACGTGCCCTCGCTGATGGGCGCTCTGATGACCATTGGCGTCGCAACCGCTAACAGCATCCTGGTGGTCAGCTTTGCGAACGAATCGCGCGGCGAGGGAGAGAGCAGCAAGGATTCAAAGCATGCGGCGCTGATCGCGGGCTCCACGCGGCTGCGACCGGTGTGCATGACTGCGCTGGCGATGATCATCGGCATGCTGCCGATGGCGCTTTCACTGGGCGAAGGCGGCGAGCAGAACGCACCCATCGGACGGGCCGTTATTGGTGGCCTCTTGTTCGCTACGGTGGGCACGTTGTTTATGGTGCCGGTGATGTATTCGCTGATGAGCAAGCAGGCCCCGGTGAACTGGGAGAAGCGCCTGGAGGATGAGATACAGGGAGCGCACCAATGAGCACAGACGTCACATCGACACTCGCGGCTGGCAACCAGCATGGGGCGCAACCACAGCAAAGGCGCGGCCGGGGGATCATATGGGTTCTGATATCGGTCGTGGTGCTGGCCCTGGCCCTGCTGCTGGGATGGCTGCCCCATTACAAGCGCAACAAGGAAGTGAACGCGAGAGCCCAACAGCAGAGGAACGCCTTGCCGATAGTGCAGGTCCAGGTTGCACATACCGCAGCTTCGGAGCAGGAACTGACCCTGCCGGGCACCGTGACCCCGCTCCGCAGTGCGCACATTTATGCGCGAGTCCCGGGGTATTTGAAGGCGCGGTACGTCGATCTTGGGGATACGGTGCATAAGGGCCAGTTGCTGGGGGTAATCTCTGCGCCGGACCTGGACGCCTCGGTCGCGCAAGAGGCGGCGGCTGTGCAGCAGAGCAAAGACAACGTGCTGACGGCGCAATCCACACTGCGGCTGCAGCAGGCGACCTACGCCCGGGTGCACACGCTGGTGCTCCACGGCATTCTCTCTGGGCAGGAAGACGATACGGCGCGCGCGGCGGTTGAGTCGGCGCAATCGAACCTGGAGGCGATGGAGAGCGCCGTGATGGGAGCGCAGGGAGCGTTGGCTCATGCGCAGGCACTGGCAGACTTCGAGCAGCTTCGATCGCCAATCGACGGGACGATCACCGCACGCAATGTCGAGGTAGGCAATCTGGTATCGGCCGTGGGAGCCGCACAGGGTCTGGCCGCTGTCCCCGCCAACTCCACCGGCGGCCCGCCCACGGGTGGCGCGCAGGGCGGCGAATTGTTCGATGTCGTGGACCTTGGCAGTCTCGAAGTGTTTGTCTCCGTGCCGGAGGAGGATGCGCCTTTCGTGCAGACCGGCCAGCCTGTGAATTTGACCTTTTCCGAGTTACCGGGACAGACATTCGCGGGTAAGGTGATCCGCAGCAGCGACTCTCTGAGCCAGCAGAGCCGGACACTGCTCGAAGAGGTGCAGGTGAACGATGTGCAGCACCGATTGCGGCCAGGCATGTTCGCTTCCGTGCAGATGCATTACAGGGCCCCGAACCGGGGCATCCTGATCTCCGGCGATAGCCTCCTTACGATGGCGCGCGGTCAGTTTGTGCCGGTGGTGGAGAACAACGTCATTCAGATGCGGCCGGTGAACGTTGGGCGGGATCTGGGTACCCAGGTATACGTCAATGCAGGATTGCAGGACGGCGACCTTGTCGTCGTGAACCCCAATGATGCCGTAAAGCAGGGTGTGCGCGTGAGCACGCGGCCCGCCCCTGTCGGCCAACTGGGCGTCAGTGCCGATCCCCGCGCGGGAGGGAAAAGTGGCAATCAGGGTAAACGGGATCAATAGAATGGAGCGCTGCGCCGCAAAGAGAGCGTCCTCAATCGAGCTTGTTTTCGGGCGGTCCGCAGTGCGATGTAACTCCCGCGCGGCCCTTGGCGGTCTCGCGATGAGCTGCGTGCTGGTATCGGCAGCGGCCGCGCAACAACCCCCGCAGACACCGGCTGCTGCGACAGCTCTTGCGAACGCACCCGCGCCTTCACTGTCGTTGGCGCAGACACCGGGGAGCGTGCCGGGAAGCATACCAGGATCGGCGAGCCCGCAGGACGGCCCGCTCTACCTGAGTCTGCAGCAAGTCTTCCAGATGGCGCTGAAGAACAACCTTGACATCGAGATCGAAAGGGTCGATCAAACGATCGCAGACCAGAGCATCCCGCTGGCAAAAGGCGGTGGATTGCCGCGTCCGATTAACTACACTGTGGCGGATACGCCGGCTGGCGAAGCGCCTGCGGCAGTGCCCCTGCTCAGTTTCTCGTCGCCCGGTCTGACCCCGTTGAGCGTGGACCCGATTACTCAGACAATATCCTCGTCCTACAACACAAGCCGTGTGCTGGAGGGGTCGCACTCCTTATCTCTCAGCCCAACCCCATATTCAGGTGGATCGCCGGTGCCCGGCTTCGACGCGCAGCTACAGGGCCGGTACGGATGGCTGCGTAGGAACCCGGCTGTCTCGCTTCTCACCCTCAACCCGTCAGCGGCAACGCCGGCCGATACAGCGACGACAGACAATACCCTTGGCGATACCCTTCTGACAAAGGGTTTCAGCCCGGGAACCACGATCCAATTGGGCGTCAATGACTTTGTACAGAGTTTCTACTCGGGGCGCTCCTCCGCCGTTCCCTTCAGTCATCCGAATGCTTATGCGTTGATTGCGCAGCCCCTGTTTCGAGGGGCCGGACACGCGAATAACACCCGTTACATCGCCATCGCGAAAACGAACAAGAAGATCTCCGCCGCGGTGCTGGAGCAGCAGATAATCGGCACGATTGCCGGAGTAGAAAATCTGTATGTCGACCTGATGAGCCTGCAAGAGTCAGTCAAAGTGCAGGAGCAGGCGCTGACCGCGGCCCGGTTGCTGTTGCACAACGACCAGGAGCAGCTAAACGTAGGACGCATGCCGCCCATCGAGATAGCACGCGCGCAGTCACTCGTGACGAGCAGCCAACTGCTACTCACCCAGACGATTTCCCTCCGAGATCAGCAGCAGGTAGTCCTGCGAACGCTGCTCGATCCGCACTCGCTCACGAGCACGCCGGGCAACACGTCCGAAATAGTGGCGACCGACGCGCTCTCGCCTCCAGAGACAGAACCTGGTACAGATACGGATGCGCCGCTTCCCGAGCTCATCAGGAGCGCATGGGAGAAGCGCCCCGACGTGCAACAGGCGCGCTTGCAGTTGACCAACGGCGAGCGGCAGGTTGCGAGCTCCGCGAATGCCGCGAGGCCTGAGATCGATCTCTATGGAAGCTATGAGAGCCGAGGGGTCGTAATCCCCGGACTGACCGCGATCGGTGGAGACAGCTTGACGGGCAATGCCCCTACAGACCCGGTTCCGACTGGAGGCAGCCGCTCCTCGACGGTGTATGAGACTGGGATACAGTTCTCCTTGCCGGTGCAAAACCGGGTGGCGGAGGCAAATCTGGGAGCAGATAAAGCGCTGTTAAAGCAGCAGCAGATGCGAGTCACGCAACTGGAGTCGCAAGTAGCTGCTGAGGTGCGGAACGCGATCACAGCCCTCCACGCAGCCAAAAGTGCTGCCGATGCCGCAACAGAAGCGCGAGAGTTGCAGACGAAGCTTCTCGACGCAGCTCAGGAAAGCTTCCAGGCAGGTTATACGACCAATCTCGCCCTCATTGAGCAGCAAACTTATCTCGCTCAGGCGCAGACTACGGAGGTCATAGCCAAGGCAGCGTGGCTGAAAGCATCGGCTCAGTTAGACCGCGTACTGGGACACACGCTGGAAAAGAGCGGCATTTCGCTCAAAGCAGATCGGAGTGGCTCGCCACAGCATTGATCCGTCATTGAGAGCCATTGCTGTTTTTTTCGCCTCGCGGAGCGTTCTTGATAATTGTCTTGGCGCTCGAAATACTTGTGTAGCCAACTTCTCAAAACGCTCCGCTGCCTCCGGTCCTTCGTTAGTATTCGGGTTTCATTGCGAATCCTTTCTCTTATGCTTGTTATCAATGGCGCATACCCGTAGAGCCGAGTCCTTGCCCATTCTCCATAGACGATCTGCCATGCGTGCGCGTCCGCGGTTCTTTTTACCATCTCTGTCGCGATATCCTCCCCCGCTTTTATCGGTCCAGGGTTCCGCAATTCACGAACTGGACCAGACATGGAGAGCGCCTTCCGGTGAAGGGCAGCCAGCATGTCATTCAGGCGAATTTCTCTGGCGCAGTGTACTTCTTCTGTTCAATGCTCTTTAACTGGCTTGCAATTTCCCAATCCCTGCGGATGCGTCCTCGCCCCGACCACTTCGACGCCTGACGCAAATGCCGAACCGATCTCTTCTCGTTCGCGCAAAGTTTGCAAGCCTTTCGGGGATACCATCCTTGCTAGGCTGATTTGTTTGGTACAATTTGAACAGCGGAGTGGTGACAACTTCGCGGTTCGCTTTCGCTTGTGGTGAACAGAGATTTTTGGGTTTTAGCATACTGTTCATTTATCCCGGAATTCGGTTATATCCGATGGGGAATATGGAAACAGGCGAAGGAGTGGATAGTAAGAAACGACAGTAAATTCTGCGATTTGCGCTAAGCGATTGAAATTGCAGAGGGGACGTAGCTCAGTTGGTTAGAGCGCTGCCCTGTCACGGCAGAGGTCGCGGGTTCGAGCCCCGTCGTCCCCGCCACTAAACCAAAGAAACTCAAGGGTTTATGGCACAGTGACAAGATCAAAGTGAATCACGAGGGTGCTGGAGAGGGTGCTGAAAGTTTCTTCTTCCCCGCGTCAAACACCATCTGCATCACCCTGTCATTCGCTTCCCGCTTCGTCGCCGATATCGCTCGGGTGTAAACGTCGAGCGTGATGCGCGAGTTGGCGTGACGCAACAGCTCCTGCGCGGTCTTGAGATCCACGCCGGCAGCACGCAGGTTCGTTGCGAGCGAGTGGCGGAAGCTGTGCCAACCGATCACCTTTCCCTGAATGCCGGCCCGTTCCAGTGCCGGCCGGATCGTCTTCTTCAAAACCATGTCGGGCGTCAGTGGTTTGGCGCCGTTCAGTCTCACAGAGGGAAAGAGAAAGTCGTCGTCGGCTTTGTAGGACGACTCGTCTCTCCACTCGGCAAGGCAGAGGACCACAGAGGGATGAAGCGGGACGGGCTTGCGGCTCGCCTCCGTCTTCGTATCGCCAAAGTGGTTGCGGACGCAGGAGCGGCGGACGTTGATCTGCATAAGCTCCAGGTCAATGTCCCGCCAAGTGAGCGCGACCAGTTCCGACCGACGAAGCCCGGTGCTGCCCGCCAACATCACCATCGTGCGTTCCCGCAACTCCAATTCCGGCAAGAGCGCAGCGAACTCGGCTGGAGAGAGCACATCCGGCTCCCGCAGCCGCTTCGAAGACGTTCTTACCTTCGTGATGGGGTTACGGTCTATCCACTCATGCCGCATGGCATGGTTGAACAGAGCCGACAGAATGTTGCGGATCTTGCTGCGCGTGCCTGGAGCGTAAACCAGTTCGTACAGCCACTTCTCCACGTCAACGGTTCGGACCTCCGAGAGGCGTTTCGCGCCCCATTTGGGCTGAACATGCCTGTCGAGATAGATCGAGGTCGCCTCAATGGTGGCAAACGCCTTTCGATCCGCGGTCAGCTCGTTGTCGCGATAGTGGGTGATGAGTTCGGAGACCGTTTCCGGCACTCTGAACTCGGAGTTGATGTTTCGCCGAAGCGCTGCGACCGCGTTTTCCGCGTCGAGACGAGCCGGAAATCTATCCACCGATCCGATGGTGACTTTGCGATAGGTGCGCGCTCCGTTCAACTCCTCGTACCAACGGAACACCCAGACATCGCTTCCGCTTTTGCGCTTCAGCCTCAATATGCTTCCTTCTTGAAAGCGACTCATGCAGTTCTCCTTGCACGAGCGCTGATGGCTGTCTCTATGGTACTCGCGGCGGGTTTCCTCAGGGGCGTTCCGCGCCCTTCCAGCCAACAAATCAACTCACTCTCGATGAATCTCCAGAGCCGGCGCTTTCCCTCACCCATAGGATGGGCTGGAACCTGACCCAGGCGTGCCCATCGCACCAGCGTGCGGCTGTCCATGCGGAGCACCTCCGCCGCCTCGTCGGCATTCAAAAAGTATTTACTGGTCTTGTACGGGGGCTCTTCCTCTGGTCGTCGGTCCGAGTTACGCTTGTCCGAGGGAATAGCCCGTACTTCACCTGATGAAGTCTCTGAGTTGAAAAGCGCGCCGGCCATGAGACACCTCTGAGATCGGAATCCGCTTCGGCAACCTCAAAGTTCTCCCTGGAAATCAGACGTGTCCAATGAAATTCCGGCAGACATCTATTCCGCTGCGGAATAGATGTCTAAACTTGATGGGCGCCTTTTATTTCTGGGCGAATTCCGTCTGAATCTCGGTGTACAATTTGTAGCTGTCAGGCAACAAGAAAATGATGGCATTTCGTACAAACGGATAGCGCATTTCTTGCACGGTTTGTCGCCTTGGGTACTTCGGGGACAAGCTATGTCTGGAGTCGATACCAAGCTGTTACGGGCCGCAGTTGTTCTAGCAGAAGAACTGAACTTCTGTCGTGCGGCGGACAAGCTCCACATCGGCCAATCCGCACTAAGCAAACAGATTATTGCCCTCGAAGATTTCCTGGGATACGAGTTGTTCTTCCGAGACAGTCGGAACGTATCGACAACCCCGTCCGGCGACATATTTGTTCCAGAAGCGCGCCTTGCTTTGCTGCATCAGGAACGAGCGATTCAGCTTTCCCGTGAGGCACACCGGGATCGTGAGATCACGCTCCACGTGGGAAAGTCGCCCTACACGGACCCTTACCTCTTGAGCAACCTGCTTTCATTTCGCCTGCCGCTTTTCCCGAATCTAAAGGTTCACTTGACCAGCAAGTTCACCCCTGAACTCGCGCACGATCTCCTGAATGGGACCCTCGATTTGGCCTTCCTCACCGGCCTTCCACCGACCCCGCGCCTCAGTTCTGTCACGGTTGCCCAGCAGTCCTTTTTTGTCGCCATGCTCGAAGACGATGATCTCGCGCAGTACGCGGAAGTGAAGCAGCATCAGCTCGAAGGTGTTTCCTGCATTTTGTTTGAACGGCATGTTCACCCGCCCTTGTATGACGCGCTGCGAGCTGCCACTAGGGCGGCGACGAAACCGGGAACCTCCATCCATCACATCATGACGGCGGAGGACGCATCCCATTTCATTCTGAGAGGGTTTGGCGTTGCTATCTTGGGGCAGGCTGGAGCCTGGCGCATTGCTCGAAATGGAATCACAATCCGGCCCCTGAATGTCAATGGAATTGGCCTGGAGACACGCCTTGCGTGTAGGGCGGATAGCCAAGCTCGGGTCATCAGCGAATTTCTGCGGGGCTTTGTGAAGCGCATCAAAGAATCTGCAAGCGCCAAACAGTTGCGTCTAGGGCTCGCCGGTTAGGAGACCGCAGGCCGAGAAACTCCCCACTTTTACCAGTCCCTGGGGCATCACCGGCCAACCGTGCAGGGCCCGGTCCGCAGCCAGCTTCACAAGGTATCCGGGGCGAATATCTGGAAAGGGAAAAGTGGCTCTCCTACCGGAACTCGGAATCGCAGGCTGCAGCCGGGTTGGAAACGCCGGTTTGGGATGTCAGCAGCATTCGAGGCTTTGGAATGAACGTCCACTTCCGTCCTGTGGGCCACTCGAGCGAGTCCGCTCTTGTAAGTATGCTCTGCTGGCCCCTTGCCGCTGCTGAAGACAAGGATCGCCATCAAGACTTAGGAGTTGATAGTCGTTGTAATCTGAACACTGAACTCGTGAAAACCAGCAGCGTCAAGGTCCTTAACTGCCTTTTGGGAATCGAGGGCGAGGCGTACATCACTAGCAGCTAGGTCGAGAACCACATGCTCCAGCTTCCATCCGCCCTTAGTTAAGGACAACGCCGCTTCGGGCAATTGCTTGTCCCTGGTGAGTAGCTTGTGCCACCGATCCAGCTTGTCTTCCCACATGTATACGTCCATACCAATCCTCCACAAATTCTTCATATTCCCAGCATTCGGTTTGTGCAGTCGCAATTCTAGTGTACTGGACTCCGCAACCCTTGTTCGACTGGGTCGCGGACCGGCAATCTTAATTGCTCAGTGACGTCCAGCAGACTCTTTGAGCAGCGTGACCGCAGTGTTTAGACGGTCAGGCGTTGGACGCGGCGCACTAGTACTTGAACCCGGAACGAGACGCCAGCCCGATTCATCGGGAACTATTTTTAGACGCAATATGCGATCTGTACCCTGGCGGGCATCAGCAATGCCGCGGCCTACAGACCAGGATACGTGTTGTCCGAAAACCCAGGCAGACAAAATGAACTGGAGCAATTCAGCGGGAGTCCTTTTCGCAAACGATCTTGCTTCCCGTTCGGCACGCACCAATGGAAGCCGATCTTCACGTTCGCCACCATCTGTCGCGCGACATGCCAGCGCTGCACGAAGCGCCGCGTGGATAGCTGCCGGCAATTTGCTAGTGGTTATTCGACCTCGAAGTACCTCTTCGAGCTGGACTAGTGGACCCACCACATCAACGGAATCCGGATCGAGTCGCGGCAAGAGCCAAACAGACGCGGTCGCGGCCTTAGGGGTGAAATCAAGAAAGGCACTCGTCAGTTGCCTCAGAGTACGAGTTCCGTCGCCAACTTCTCGTGTCGCCCAGAACAGCATGGATTCTAATGCCAAGCGAAAGAGCTGCCGGGCCTGAATTCCGCGCCAGGTAACTGCCGCCTCCCGCAAGGTCGGGTCGTGGCCCACGGCATCGATTTCACACATGCCTTTCCGTAGCGCGGGCTCGTCTTTATCTCCTAAGCGTCGGATAGTTGTAGTAAGGAGGCGGATTCCGGCCTGTCGCTTGAGAGGTGCTTCTTTTCCTCCGAGGACCGAAGAAATGTGGGTGCGTTCGGCTTTCGTAATTCGATTCATGTCCCACAGCTTGCCCCAACGCTCCAGTTCTTCGTGCTTTACGTGACCGCTCCAAACTCCGTGAACGCGGGATGCTGACAATCGTCACCGAGAAGAGACTCGAATTCCTCTATAACGTAAATCGCCATAGGATGAATTCGTACTTCGTTGCGCCGCGGTCCCGATCGGAGGAAGCACAGGTTGAACAACGATGGGCCATAATTTGCAGGCGTGCTGAGCGAAGTCGAATACCTGCGCTCTTCCCGAATCCGAGTCCACTGATCACCGCCGAACTTAAACCGACCGGACGGCATGCGAGTCTTCAGATACTCATTTCCGGGCAAATCGACTTTTGCATGGGTGATCAGCTGCGACCAAACGAAGATTACCTCAATGCGATCTACCAAGTCCCGTAGTTTAGTCTCTGGAACAGTTTGGATCCCTAGCCGTTCAGCGCAACCCCACGCGCAATGCCAGCCCCACGCGATGACAGTGAGCGGACGGATGTGGCGGGCCACGTTGTTAAGCTGTGGAAGGAGCTGATCCATTAGGTTGAAATTGATTTGACGCAGTCCTAGCGGGTCAACACCGCCGGGCCGGATCTTCACGAGTTCTGAAACTCGCGGACCAGTTGCTTGCGCGGCCTCCGCGGTGAACTCTTCAAGTGTTTTCAACTCATAGCTCCGTGCAAAGTAGGGTGTAACCACATGAATGGGTTATCGCGGCATGTTGCTGTAGTTGATCGCGGTCGCGAGCTGCAAGAACTCGATAACAACTTAGGCATGCCTTGGGAAGGGTGTCATACACTCGAACTCGTGAATGCATTCCTCCTATCAGTGCTTTCCACCCTGGAGACTTGGAGAGGGCGGGGAAAGCGCCGAGATTGGGAACGCCACGCGAGAGGATGTATCGCGCAGCCTCCTCTTGGGGAACCGTTGCAGCGCACACTTCGCGCCAGAAGTTCTCTGCGGAATGCGCCTTCGCAATGGCCTGCCAGAGCCCGCTCAGTTTCGAGATATCCGGCATTTCACCCAGATTCAGATTGCAGCCACAGCGCAGCAAGTGCAGACGTGTCCTGAGAACGACACCGTTCTCCCCAGCAATCACGAACTGTAAACCCCACAAGACGAAAGCAGCTTGCACTAGGCTCTGACCCGACGGCCACGTCTTACGTCGCGCTGCAATCGCTATGAGCCTTGTAAAATACTTGTGAGCCACTGAAGGCTTCATTTTAATTTCATGAGCTGCATGTTCCAATAGCGCTAAGGCCAGTGCTATATTTACTCGCTCCGGATTTGCCTTCTCGATTTGGTCGAACAGATATGGAACGCTCAATTCAATCTTCCGCCGCGCCGCCTCAGCAGCTGCTTTCCTTTTTTTCTGCGCGTTCTTCGTTTTATCGTCTTCTGCACTGTCCTCATCTTCATCTTCACTTGAGTCCCGTCTTACTCGATTCGTCAACGTCGCGATCAAATCTTGAATCATTCGCTCCCAGGCGCTGCCCGACTTCGAAGAAGCGTGACCATCGTTCGATTGATGCCAGTGGTCAGAATTCGACTCTTCCTGTACAGGGAGAGTGTGGTCCTTTTCAACAGGCGCAACCGATTTATTCCCTCCTCCGGAGAACGTCTGAGGCTCCAAGAGATCTTCTGGATGCTGCTGAAAATAATGCAGAATTGCGGCCATATCCTCCGGCACATCCATTTCGTGCAGAAATGTTATAAAGCTTCGTGCTGAGGTCCCCAGGCGACGAACAACAGAGGTGAACTCTGGCTGCGATAGAAATCCGCGGGCCAGCACGCCACTTGTTGCCCTTAGCTGAAGAATCATTTGTCCATCTTTCCAACTAGCTTCGGCGGATAGACGTATAGCGAAGCGACCAAGAGCGTCGGTCGATACCAAGCCGCAATCGTGCCACACGCCGGCAGTCCGGCAAGACGCTTGGGAAGGCCCCGCCGGAAAGGGTTCCATCACGCGACCTAGCACTGACATGCCATTGAGTTTTCCGGTAAGAACGCACACATGATTGCTGTTTTCACTATCGTCAACGTCTAGGGTCACTTTTTGGGGGATCAGGGCTTGCGATGGTTGATATGCCCACCCGGACAAGACTTTCTGATCGATGCGAACCGCACAAACCTCCACGTTGCCCCCTTGCAGCAGACCTGCTCGCGTCGCATTCGCACTACCCGAAACAACAAAGCGCCCTTTCGTGCAGAGAACCTCGAATAGCTTCGCGTGAAGGGGGCGGTCGCTAAACTCGTCGATCCAATTCACCCGAACCGGTCGAGCGATCTTAGCCGAATTCGGCGGCCAATTTGCGGCTGTGCCTTCCACAGTGCCGGCTGCGTGTGCATGGAGAAACGTATGTTCCACTGCTAAGGCCTTGCAGATCTCTGGAATTGCAACCTGATCGTAGTACGGCGCAGAAATGATCACGCGACGAGCACCTCCGAGAGAGGTGGCAATGTCTGCGAATTGGTCGAGCAAGGGCCAGCGCAGATTGTGCAAGACGCGAATGCTTCCGTCGTCCGCACCGCTCCGAGCGCCGCGATCAAGCACCTCGGCTGCGTGGTGGCAAGCCTGTTGCGCAGCGTGTTGAGCCCAAGGCACATCCGCTAGAACGCGAAAGAATTCGCTCATTTCGCGAAACGCACCGGCTGCAAAACTTGCATGCAGATGATCGAAACATTCCAGGTTTCGGCCCCAGCCACTGAAAGTCAGATTGCCTGATCCGATCACGAGATGAGCATCGCCCTGATTTGCCAAGAGCAAAATCTTCGGGTGAAAGCATCCAGTGTGAACTGCAACCGGCTCGACTTCGTACATGCGGCCCGCGTGCTGGGGCCCGTACTCATCTAGCGCGGAACGAACACCCTCTTTGTCGATCAGAAGAGTACACGCCGGAGCGGCGCGCGCGGTGAGCTCGTTCAGGACTACCGCCTCGAAAAAGGACAGACTGAGGGCGTAGCTCGTACATAAAACCTGAGACCACGTGCCAGAACGGACCAAGCCCAAAATGGACGACGAATTAATGGCCGTCACCTCAACTAATGTTCAAATTGCGTTGATTCACTGATTGTAGCTGGGTTCGTAGAACTCAGCACAATGATCAGCGACGTCGGCGTTTTTTATCCTGATTAGCGTTCTACCCAACGCATTCGCATTGTCCCCGCCATGTTCAGCGCAACCAATTAGCTGCTACTGCCTCCCCGGCAAAGCCGGGGAAATCTCGGGATATTAGAGAGGATATTTTGCTTTGCCCGGTGCTGCTGACGGCTGCGATACACCGCAATCACCAGCAGAATAACGGAGCATTGGATTGCAGGAAAACGCTCTGTTGAGTGGAAGAATTGATTGTACACAGCTACAACTACCGTGCGGGCTGATCCTTCAGAATTATCAGTCCGGACTCTCTGGAAGTATGAGTATGCGGAGTGGGCCAATATGCGAGCACACTTTGCATTCTATTACCCCCGTGACATTCACATCCTCATTGACTTGCCCCGGCCGAAATCGGGTATTGCATTTTTCGCAGACATGCACTGCCTCCAGCTTCCCGGTTCCGTGAAGTTCTTGGTCGCTCATCTGGGCCCGCCTTACTTGGTTTGGTGTTTGGTATTTAGACCCCAAAAGATTGCGAATGTTGCTTTTTAGTCCAGAGTACTCATCAGGTTTTCGTCGGGATAAAGCCTTTGAACGTTATCCTTCTCCGGCATGTTCGAAGGCGGGTGCGATCAGATCCTGTTCTGTTCGGGAGATGTGCAAGCGGCTTGCTTCTTCCCGCCAGGTTGCGACTGCTGCTTGTACCTCTTTCCGCACAAGCGCGGCGTGTTGAACTGACAGGCCGTAGTCCTTGTAAGCATCCATCGCAATCGAAACCTCACAGGCCGAATCGACCTCATTGATTGCCAGCGATAATTCTGTGCGATCAATCGACGGGTTCATATCGTAGGCCGGCGAGAGGCGGACACCCAGTTCGTCGATGAAGAAGCCGTGGTTGCGCAAGTGATCGTCAGTATTATGGATCATGATATTGAAGAGCACGCGACGAAACAGTTGCTCGCAATCTGACTCTCTCTTGGAGCCGCGGGACTGCAGCAGATCCACAAGCTCAAGATAGCTGGCGCCAGCTTCTCCGTCTCGATGCTGCGTGAGGGTCATGGCAGAAACGAAAGCCAATCGGCCTCCGTGCGCATTGCGATCGAACCGCTTTACGAGGAAGGTCGTGTACGGACTTTCCTGAAGGCGGAGTGACCGAGCATCCGGGACGACGATTCCGGCCTTGAAAGCGAGCCGATGGGCTACCAGTTCCCAGCCGCCAACATCCCTGGTGTCTTGCCTGCTTGGGAATTTAGCCATACAAAGCGCGCCTGCCTCATCTCGCACCGATGCCTTAGGGCGCGCGCCCCCCAGCGACGTTCCTGGAGCGAAGAGCTGAGTCAGCCACTTTTCGTACTCCGGATGCTCCTCCTCATTCATATGCTCTTCAAATTGGAGGCTGGCCGCTTGCAGCTCTCGTATAGACGTGATTGGCGGCGCGGCAAACTGTGCATCGCTGTCGATAAAAGGGCCGTCCGGGGGCAGTCGAAAACGCAGCGCTCCCAACCGAGTTTCATCATGTACCCCCAGAAGGAAGTCCCATTCAGTTAGTGTCCGCGGTCTGCGCTTTTCCTTCCTGGCACGCGAATTCTCGCGGCGCTGCATGAGCGCCCTTCCCCAGCGGTCCGGCGACGAATCGAGAAAAATGCCGAAGTTCGTCCGATCTGCCGCGGGGTATTGATGGCCCGCAGAGAGCGCAAGGTCCGGGTCGAATGCGAAGACCTCGGGACGAGCCAGCCAGCTTTCGTCATACTTGAAGGAGAAGATCTCGCCGGCGCCACTTTGTTGGCAGTGCAGCTCGCCCATCACGGCGGACTGGCCGGAACGGTTTAGATCGACATGCACCTGAACGGTATCGAATCGAGCCATTAATCAACCCTCCGTTCGTCATCGGGGAAGACAGCTTCAGGCTGTTTCGCCGACGACTTCTTCGGGGCTCTCCGCTTCGGTGTGAGTCCGGCGTCCTGCAACTTGCGGCCAAGCACATCATCGACGGCCAACTGAGCTAGGTCGTCTTCCAACCGGAGGATCTGCATGACGCGGGCGTAGACGCCGAAGGAGACGGTTGGATCGCCCTGCTCAACTTTCGAAAGCGTTCTGCGCGTGATACCTGCACGCTGGGCGACCGTCTCGGACGAATACTTCCGCCGTAATCGGGCGAGCTTCAGATTTCCGCCAAACCCCTGCAGGAGGCGGCTGAGTCGGGGCAGCAGTGTTGGGGTTGTCTTTCCCATAACGAGAAGTATCATACCCTAAAGTTCAAAATAATGGGTATTATATTTCTCGTTACTGTCAATCGCTCAAGATTCATACTTCAGTCAGCGGAACGGCTGTCGAGAATGAAGGATTTTGAAAAACAAGGCCGGGATCGACGGGCGAATCGCCCTTAAGATTGCGGGACCGGCCGCAATCGCGAGCAGCAAGGAACCTGGCTACCCACCCCTATCGAAGCTCGCAAATACGCAACAAAGGTAGAGGGCAAGACTCTCCTCAGGCTGCAAGGCTCCTTGGTGCGTTGCCAAGGACTATGGCTTACGCCACTTGTCCCGGTTACCATGAGTCGTATCTCGCACCCGCTCAACGAGCGGCGTCCGATTTGGGTTTAGTTCCCGTGCTCTCTCGATGGCTTCTCTCTGCGTAGGTAGGACATCACTGGCTCTTTCAGAATCAGGTCTTCTCACGGCTTAGTCGCCTTGGGGGCGCCGCTCTACAAACAATTGGTCATCTACCATTACATGCCTCCGCCCACTGATAGTTGGTTGGATGATGCGCTTCTTTTGAGCGAATGTCAAGCGAAGCACCCTACATATTGGGCTCCTGGCGTCTCCACGCCCTAGTAGTAGTGCATCGCGTGTAACTACTGCTGGCTGTGCACAAACATCCATCGTGAACCCCATGGACTCCCGTTTCAGCCGAAAATTTAACTCTGGCACCGGTCGAGGCAGGGATCGACTCAGTCTACTCGGGGTTCAAACGCTGAACATGAATGAGCGCCTGATTGTGTAACGGTGGCATTTGCCCTTTGCGGGTTTAGAATAAGACGCTTAGGGCTATCCAGGGCACAAAGCGGGCGATCTGAAGGCTGGAGCCAGCGATCCCGGCGGTCAAGGTGTGGGGTGCGTGGCGGTTGTCACTCACCGGCAGCGAGAGATCGTGCAAACACCAATCGATGGGGCGACGTGATGCCTCCCGTGGAGAGCACTGCGCATGGAGTGTTCAATTGAATAAGGGTGAGCGAAAATAATGCTTGCATTGACTCTACGAGAAGAATTCCGCGGCAAACTCCTCAAAGGAACAGCAATTGAGCTGTCAAACGACACGAACACCGGTGCAACCCAGATCGCTGCACAGGAGTTCTTGGGGATTACGTACCCCACGCATGACTTGCTGAAGGGGATTGAGGCTGTAGGTCCGAATCAGGGCCGGCCCGTTGCTGTGGTCGGAGAGCGAGGTCTCGGCAAGTCGCACTTAATGGCGGCCCTCTATCACGCGGTGAATGATGCAGATTCCACTCATAAGTGGCTCAATTACTGGGCAACCACCCTCGGTGAACCAAGTATTGGCAAGATCGCCCTACGCAGCGGAATGCTAGTTATCGGGGAAAGCCTGCACCGACAGCGCTATAAATTCTTATGGGACCTCCTGTTCGAGCGCCATCCACACGGGAATTTCATCAGAGGCAAATGGGAAGGCATGGGAGCGGCAAAAACCGATATCCCGTCAGATAAACTGATCATTGAATTACTGCAGCACACGCCTACGATGCTGCTTCTGGACGAGTTCCAGACTTGGTACGACGGTCTGACGAACACCAAGCAATACCCATGGAAGAATTGGGCATTCAACTTCATTCAGATTTTGTCGGAAATTGCCAAAGAGCGCCCTGATTTACTGGTGCTTGTGATTTCGGTTCGCAATGGTGGCAGCGACGCTTATCAGCAGGTACATCGTGTCAACCCGATAGCCATCGACTTTAAGGCTGGCGGTAATGCCGAACGCATTCAACAGGACCGTCGGCGGATGCTGTTGCACCGGCTGTTTGACAACCGACTTCAGATTCCGGCAGTCAATGTTGAGTCCTTGCTCGCCACACATATCACAGAATACTTCCGCCTCCTAGACGTGTTGCCATCTGAGCAGGATCGCAAGCGCAAAGAATTCACTGAGTCGTGGCCTTTCGCACCGCATCTGCTGCGCTTGCTGGAAGAGCAGGTGCTGATTGCGACCGACGCGCAGGAAACGCGCGACATGATCCGCATTCTTGCCAGCCTTTATAAGAGTCGCGGCGAGGCTGTCCCGATTCTCACCGCCGCAGACTTCAGGTTGGACGATGAAGCATCCGGTATCGGTGCGCTACTGGACTCGGTATCGAACGAACATCACCGTAAGCTGCGGGCAAAAGCTCAGCAAAACATCATTTCGGTGACAGAAGCTGTCCCTTCCTATGCCAGCCTCGCACCACATCTCCAGGATGTCATGGGCGCATTGTGGTTGCGCTCAATCGCGGTGGGCAATCTTGTCGGTGCCGAGCCAGCTACCCTGCAAGCAGACATCACGCGCGACAAAGCCATCGATGACAACGCTTTTCAGGTTGAGCTGGCCACGGTCGTCGAGAACAGCTTCAACATTCATCAGGATGGTCTGCGGTTGGTGTTCAAGGATGAAGAGAACCCACAGGCGAAACTCATTGCCTGCGCACGCAATGACAAGCTCTTTTCGGATGGCTCTGATCTCACCCGACTTGCCAAAGAAATCCGCCACGTAATTACCGGCTCAGATCAAGTTGAGAAGGCGTTTCGTGTTATTGCGCTTCCCGGCAATTGGCTGACCGATCCATGGTCTACGCTTGAAGAGTCCGAACAGCCGGACCATTGGGACGACCGTCTGCCGATCCTCGTTTTACCTGAGGAGCCAGACAAACTTAATGAACGACTCGGCTATTGGATCAAGGACCATCTTCAGAAGCGGCGAAACACGATTCGGTTTCTATTGCCGCGCAACGGTTCATTGAATGCCTACCAGGATCGAGATCTGCTAATCCTTGCGCGTGCCGAAATGAAAGCATTGGAATGGAGCAGTCAAAGCCCGGAATACAAGAAGCTGAACACGAAATATCAGGGTGAGCTACGAGATATTCTCAAGAAGCGCTATGACCGTTTTGCAGTGCTCCATCGCTGGAACTTCATTGATCCGAGCCAGTGTGAATTCAGCGTTGAAAATCTCCAGAAGCAAGGGGCGCAGATTCCCGAAGCTATCGACGAATCGCTGACCAACGACCTTTTTGTGCCTGAGGATTTCGAAGACCTGGTACTCGAAGCTGCTGGCAATAGTACGTCCGTTGGCAAGCTTCTCGTCGAGCTTCAAGAACCCCGGCCTGCAGGAAAAGACTGCATTCCCTGGCTTGGTGAGACTTCAATGAAGGAGCGCATTCTGCGGCTCTGCGCCCGCGGCAAGATTGCGATCAACCTTAGAGGGCTGGAATTCCTGCAAGCACAGCCTGGCGAGGATCAAGAAACCGCATGGAAGCGGATGCGCCCAAAACTCTCGTTTACTGGACAGCACCTGAAAGAAGTCTTCCTGTTAGTGCCGTCTGCGGTTCCGACAACAGGTGGGACAGCGCCCATCGCGCCTCAGTCACCTGGGAACCAGAACGGCGGAGGGACAGTCGTCGGTGTGACTGCGTCGCAACCCACCCTGTTCGGCAGCGGAACCGCAGTTGGAGGTTTCACCACGCCACCTTCCAGTGGCGGTGGGATTTATGGCGGCGACCCTACGAGTGCTGTCAGCAAGCCACACGTAAGCCTGAACAACCCGCCCACGTCGCCGCTGAACCTAATAGGCAAACTCGAAGGTTGGGGCGTAGGCCCGGCAACCCAGGTCGCCGAGGTAACACTGAAAGTGTCGAGCGCAACCGGAGCCCAGCTCAAGGAACTGCTTAAGAAGTTGCCGGATGGCATGATCTTCGAGTTGAGTCTTGAGAAGGAGGACAACGGATGACGATCGATGTCGATGTGCTCCATAGCCTGGTAGAGGGCACACCTGAAGAGGCATGGCAGGTCATCATCCAAAAGGCTGTCGAGATCGCATCAAAGCCCCTTTCTGCTGGCAATGCCCAAAGCGAGGTTACAAAACGTGACCGTGAGATCGGTACGCTCGATTATTTCCTGTCCTCAAGTGGATGGGACTTGTGGCAAGTGTTCGGCGATACTGTGGAGCGGACCACGGATCGACTTGTGCAGTGGTGGGGACAGCCCTACAGCTCCAAAGCTGTTCTGATCCTCGACGGTCTGTCGCTGCGCGAATTGCCATGGCTGCTGCAAGGTGCAAAGAAGCACGGGTTCACGCTGCACGAAGTCACGGCGAGTGCCTCCGAAATTCCCGGCGAAACCAATGAATTCGCCGGAGCGCTCGGTTTTGGGAGCCGCAGCCACCTGCAAAATAATGGTGCCGGGGCTACTCACAAGCTTCAATCGACGAATACCGAAAGCGTAGATATTGCGTGGAAGGATTGCCAACATCTCATCGATTTTGCTCCGAACTGGGTGTTTTGGCATCATTGGCCAGACAGCAAGCTGCATGACGGTTCAGGCGCCGGTCAGGGTCTAGAGATGCTGACACGGGATGTAGCCCAGCAACTGAGCAGTGATGACTTCTGGGAATTCGTCGAGCGCCTGGCGCAAGGACGGCGGTTGGTCATTACCTCCGACCATGGTTACGCCGCTACAGGCTATTTCTCTGATGCGGACGGAGAGGTAGGTCAGTTTCTCAAGAAAAACTTCGCAAGCGGACGCAGCAAGCCGGGCACCAGTGAGATAGGCCCGTTCGTGCCTCCTGTTGCAATGCAAATCAAAACACCGTATGGCGCTCATCTATTGGCCGTTGGCCGCTGGAAATGGAAGAGTCAGGGTGGCTACCCCACATTAACGCACGGCGGACTCTCGCTCCTTGAGGTACTGTCGCCCTTCATCGAACTCTCCAAATAAGGAATCTTCCGGATGGCAACGAAGAAAGAACAATTGGCGCAGGCAGTATCCAAAGCCGTTGGCGCAGGAAAGCCCGCCACAGTGGAAACCGTCGACTTTGATATTCCAAATAGGCCCAAAAGCTGTCTCGAAGTAGATTTCCCCATCCTACCAATCAATGAGATTGCCAAGATTGAGAGCTCTTCAGGGGCGGGCAGAAAGCCTATTTACACAATGAGTAAGTGGTGGGCTCGTCGTCCATCGAGTGTTTTTCGCTCGCTTTTGCTTTCGGCTGCAATCAAGTCTCCAGAAGATACTACTCACGCCGCCCCTGGCGTCTGGGATGCATTTTACGCTAATCATCAAAAAAGGCGGTCATTTAGCAGTATTCGCGTAGCGGACATTTTCATGGGTGGTGGCACAACCCTTATCGAGGGAGCACGGCTTGGTTTCGACATGTATGGAAATGATCTAAACCCTGTCGCATGGCTCGTGGTGAAGAACGAGCTAAGCGCGATCAAAACGGAGGAAGTCCGAGCGCTTCTCGATGAAATAGAGGAAGAGGTACGCCATCAAATTTCCCCTTATACCGCATGTGACGGTCCCAATGGCGAGAAAGGGAGGTGGATACACATTCCAACTGGGAGAGTTGAGGAAGAGACTTTCGACGCGTTGGCACTATATCCACATGAACGTCGTACGTATAGGTATGAAGGCCCAGAGATAATCTACACCTTCTGGTCAAAGCACGGACCTTGTCAGGTGACAGGCTGTGGTCATAGAACTCCGATCATGACGAGTTCAATAATTGCGGTTAAGACGCTTTCTGTGAAGTTCTGGGAGTGGAATTGCAAGAATTGCGGTGGTAACTTTCACGTCGAAGAGACGCCCGCTCGGATGGCACCTGATGTCCCTCTTTACGTCGTTCCGACCGAACATCCATATTCTGTTCTTGATCCAGTGCTGGGTATTGCCTGTCCGTTTTGCGGGGATACTATTATGGCGAAACTTGGTAAAGGCAAGAACAAAAAAGTCGAGTTATCTCTCTTGATACACCCACAATGGCTTGCAGGAACCTCTAATAGAGATATCAGTGGCCAACCATACGGTGGATCAGCGCAAGATGCTGCAACCTCGACGGCAAATTGGAACAAAGAGAGAGCTTCACGAATTCGAATCCTTGAGGTGAGGGGGTCCCTTCCTGAAGAAGTTATGTGCCCCGAAACCAAGATCACATTCAAGACAGGGAAGCAGGGCGGCACTGTTCCCAGAAAATCAAGCTACACATGTGCCTCCTGCGGTACCGTACAAGACGTGTTAACAACAATCAGGTCCAGTGGCAAGACAGGACCAATTGCGGCGTACGCAATTCAGGGCTATTCGCCGAAGCGGAGCGAAAAGGGTGCACCCTATAACGGACGATTCTTCGCTCCCTTTGATGCGAAGTTTGCACGTCAATATATCGCTGCAAGCGATGAATGGGAAACGAGAAAACATGGCGACCTAGCTAATTTTTGGCCTCGCTCCGAAGTGCCGTTTGGATTCATGACGGCTCTAAATAATGGCGATATCCGGCTTGGTCACGGATATACCCATTGGTGGACGATGTTCAATCCTCGGCAGATGCTCATCCTATCTCAGCTCCTAAAGGCGATTGTAGAAGTGGGGGGTGATCGCCACCGCTGGGATGTTCGCGAATATGTTCTCGGGGCTTTCCAGCGCTTCTTGCAACACGAGAATATGTTTTGCTTTTGGGATATTCAGCAGGATTGTGTCGCGCCTAGTCTAAGCAACGCAAACTATCATCCAAAATCTTCTCTAGTAGAAAACAGCGTGTTTGCCCACCTTGGACGGGGCAATTGGCGCTCATCCATCGAAAATCTCTTCGAGACCATTGAGTGGTCTCAGAATCCATGGGATCTAGCTAGTAATCAGCGACTGGAAGAGTTAGATCCCAGCCTCTCTGGGCAGGTTACGGGGAAGTCTGAAAGGGCCTATGTGGGCGACAAAATCGCGCACTGCCCGAAAATCGAATGCTGCTCGTCAACTAACCTCTCAACAATCGACTCCGGAACTATCGACCTTGTAGTAACCGATCCCCCTTTTGGAGGGCTCCTTCATTATTCGGAACTCTCAGATTTCTTCTATGTATGGCTAAGATTGGTTTTGAAAGAAAAGTATCCGGACTATTTTGGTTCAGACTATACACCGAAGCTATTAGAAGTCGTAGCTAACCGTGCACGCGAACCCGAAGACTCTGACCGCTTCTATCAGCGCCTGCTGACGCAATGCTGGATTGAAGCCAAGCGCATCCTCAAACCAGGTGGGATCCTGGCATTCACGTTCCACCATAGCGAGGATGAACCCTGGGTTGCTGTTTTGGAGTCTTTATTTGATGCCGGTTTCTACCTCGAAGCGACCTATCCTATCCGATCTGATGATACGAAGGGAGAAGGTGCAAAGCCTGGAACCTTTGGCTCTCAAACAATCGAATACGACATCATTCACGTGTGCAGAAAGCGCACCGAAGAACCCACCCCCGTTAGCTGGGGGCGGATGCGCCGTGAAGTCTTGGCCGATGTGCGTCAATTGCAAGGTATGCTTGAAAACCACGCCAAACAGGGCCTTCCTATTGCGGACCTCCAAGTGATTCGGCGCGGCAAAGCGCTTGAGTATTTCTCCCGCCATTACGGCAAGGTCTATGTTGACGAGGGGCGGGCTATCAGTGTGAAAGATGCACTGGTTGGCATTAATCAGCTCATCGACGAGGATGCAAACAAATCTCAAGAACCACCTCCGGTCAACGCCGAACCGATTACGCGCCAGTTCCTGCGCATATTTCACGGCAAGATGGAGGTTGCCCGTGACCAGATGCAAAAGTTCCTGCGTGGTTCTGGGTTGGCTCCCGATGAGTTTGCACAGCGCGGCTGGTGTGCCGAGAAGAGCAAGCTATTTACCCAGGTCGATCCGCTTGAGTTTGCTCGCGATTGGCACGGACGACATAGGCGCAAGCTAACCTCCGACCTAGATCAAGCGCTGGTGCTGATAGGAGCGTGCTTCGATGGCAGCGGAATCAACGCCTCCGATACGCTCAAGAATGAGAATTTCAAGCCGCACGTCGCACTCAAGCCACTGCTCGAATGGCTGGGCAATCGCGGCGCAACCTTGCAGACTCGGAACGCCGCTTCACGGGCGCTCTCCATCTATAACGGCTGGGCCGCCACCCATGAGCAGCAGGTGCGGCAGATGTCACTCTTCTTTGATGAGGCGTAACCATGAAGGTTCTGCATGGGGATGTTTGGACACGTCGGGGAATGAACTTACTGTGGGACGGCAAGGCTTTGTCGGCACTTGCAGAGCCTCAGAGCGTGGTCTCGATTCGTCAATTCTTTGCAATGATTGGCAACTGGCCCGCCGACCTGCCTTGCAACGAAGGAAAAGCGCTGGTTGTGGCAGGGCTGGAAGGGTGCCTGGACATTATGAAGCCAGGAGATGCAGAGCGCTGGTTGGACCAACATCTTGGTCCAGCAATTGATGCATTCGGCAGAAAGTATGAACTTGGCGCCGCCCTTGTCTTTTGGATGCCTACTGGCAAGAACCGTTTCCGCATGAATGCGGCGAGTGAAGCCTATTCCTGGCTCTGCTCCGCCCCGCATGGTCATGAGCGAATTGAAATTGGCAGAATTCTTTGGGCAGGCGCTGAAGCGGATGTAAGACGGATCATCGATCCCAAATGTGCAAATTCGGACGCAGATGGTCCCGCGTGGATCGGCCTAAATCTTACGAGGCTTTCTTGATGGTAGTTGTAACAGAGCTTTTCTTGCCGGGCGAACGAGTAATTCACAATGAGTTCGGCCAAGGCGTCATTCTAGATGCCGCACGCGATGGCTACTTGCGCGCGTTTTTCGGCGCTGGAGAACGTAGAGTACCGGTCGGCTCGATTCACCGCGAACGATCTCGCACCGAGCGCATACTGCAGTCTGTGGAGGGGACTGCGGAGCGGGCACGCAAAGCATGGTTGTGCTATGAGGCTCATGCTCTCCCGGTGATGGAAAGTGCTTCGGCACTCACATCTGCCAAGATTGACTTGCTCCCTCATCAAGTCGTGCTCACCCACCGGGTTGCGACGGCATCGCCACGTCGCTACCTCGTGGCTGATGAAGTGGGGCTCGGGAAAACTATCGAAACTGCGCTCATCCTGCGGGAGTTGGCGAGCCGTGGCGAGTTGAATAGGGCACTTATGGTGGTGCCCGCGGGCCTAGTCAATAACTGGCATCGCGAATTGAACGAAGTTTTCAACCTTGATTTTGAAGTCTTCGGCTCCGAGGGCGACATCACAGACCGAAAGACAAATGCCTTTTCCAAGCATGACCGAGTGATTGCCAGTATTGACACGCTCAAGCGTCCGGCTCGCATCAAGCGTTTGCTAGCAGCACCACGCTGGGATCTTGTGGTGTTCGATGAGGCGCACCACCTGACTGCATCCCGCATAGGCGGCAAAATCAGGAAGACGGAAAACTACAAGCTCGCTGAAGCGCTGAAAGGCCATACGCGCGATCTGATGCTGCTCTCTGCGACGCCGCATCAGGGAAACCATTTCCAATTTTGGATGCTGGTGCAACTGCTCAATCCCACCTTATTTAGCAGCCCGGAAGAAATGCTGGAGAACCGCCACCGTTTGAACACGGTGATGTTTCGCCGCACCAAGGCGGATGCCTGCCAACCCGATGGATCACCTCTCTTTGCGCGGCGGTGGGTACATACCGAGTCCTTTCTGATGAGCGATGATGAGCGGCGATTCTATGAAAGGCTGCGAGAGTATTTGGATGATGGATTCAACCTTGCATCTCGCCAGGGCAACAAAGGACGCGCACTCGGCTTCCTAATGGCGATCTTCCAAAAGATCGCGGCATCGAGCCTTGCAGCAATCCGGCGGACACTCAAGCGCCGTCTGCTTATGTTGACTCTGCACGAGGCATTCTTACGAGACAGAGACCTGGAAATCGAGGGCCGCGAGCGATTGACGGGAGAAGCGCGCGCACTGATTCACGAAGAATTCAATCTATCGCATGACAGCATCGGTCGCAGCGAAGTTGACCGCATACTTGCCGACCTGAAATACCGACTCGTCAAGAAGCTGGACGAAGAGGCTCTGGAGCTTGCTTCTGATCCGTACGGCAGCGAGTATTCATCCACGCACGCGGAAGAGGCGGCTTCGGCAGTCGTTGAATTGCATTTGCCAGAAGAGCGTCTGCGCATAGGGGATTTGCTCAACGGCTTCCCAAAGCAACGCGAGACCAAAGCGCAGAAACTGCTCGACGGCCTTGGCACATTGTGGCGACAGAACCCGAACGAGAAGATCGTTGTGTTTGCAACCTACCTCGGAACGGTGGACTTGATCGCGCGGGAGATTGAGCAGACTTTTCCTGGTCAGGGTGTTGTGGTGCTCCGTGGTGGCGACCACGGAGCCAAAATTGCTGCGGAGCGCCGCTTCAGACAAAAGGACGGTCCGCGCGTTCTAGTGTGTACGGCAGCGGGCCGGGAAGGCATTAACCTACAGTTTGCACGTATCCTGTTCAACTTCGATCTTCCCTGGAACCCGATGGACATAGAGCAACGCATTGGTCGTATCCATCGGTATGGCCAAAACCACACAGCGCAGGTTTACAACCTCGTACTGTCGGACACCATCGAAGGACGCATCTTCCTGATGCTTGAAGAAAAGCTGACGGAAATAGCGAGAACGGTCGGAAAGGTTGACGATCAAGGGAATGTCGCAGAAGATCTCCGCGCACAGATTCTCGGCCAGTTATCCGAGCGCCTCAACTACGACCGTTTGTACCAAGAGGCACTATCCGACCCGGAATTGAAACGAACACAAGTGGAGCTTGAGGCGGCGCTTTCAAATTCGCGCGAGGCGCGGCAGGTCGTGTCTGACCTGTTTCAGGATCTTGATGGCTTCAGTCTGGATGAATACAAGCCATTCGCCGATGTGACTTCCAGCCTCGATCGCTTAGTGCGCTTTGTTTCGGCTGCGGTAGTGGATCGCAAGCAGCAGCTAATCAAGGTGAGCGACGCAACGTATGACCTCGTGAATGTCGATGGAGTCCGGCAAACGCGATTCACCCTGAATCGCGATGCTGCCACGAGCCGCGACGATGTCGAGTTGATGGGGCTGGATCATCCCCTTGTGCAGGAAGAGCTCGCTAGATGGCGTAGCGTTTCTGCGGATGAGATTGGAATTGCAGTTGTGGGTGATCTCGACATACCGATCCTGTTATCACTATGGATGATCGAAACATCTGCTCGAAACGGAGAGCGGCGTGTGATTGTGCTGCCGATTGCAATTAAGCAGGACGGCACGCGAGTGCCTGCCGTCGAGCGCCAATGTGAGCGCTATTTGCAAGCCCCAACTACAACCTCGACATTTTCGCCGGAACAACGAATTGATCTGTTCTCACGAGCGATTGAACCGACGCTGCTTCGTGAACTTAAGCACAAAGGGGCTGCTGACGGAGACGGCAGCTATTCGGCGGAATTGATTGGCTATGTCGAAGTGGCCCAAACAACTACTCTATAACCGACCCGTGGAGGGAAGGACTATGCGAGGCAACGCATAGTCGTATGATCGCCTGCCCGTCGGGTGGGCAAAATATGGCGCTCTCGCAAGTGAGAGAGCGACCTTCAGGGTGGGAAGACGGATGGCGACAAAAATGGGCCTGCCCGAAGGCAGACCCAAGGATTTGAGAGTAACTATGCGACTCGCTTTGTCTTCGCGGTCGCCTTCGGCTCTGGCTTGGCCGCCTTTCTCGCCTTGTCCTTCGCGGCGAATTCCTGCTTGACTTTGAGGGCGATGGCATCGGTATCGACTCCGTAGACCTGGGCGGCGGCGCGAAGAGTCTTGCCACCGTCTGCCTGGGTTCTGGCAGCGAGAAGGATAACGGCTTCGACAGTCAGCCTTCCGATAGTCCCTTCGTCTGCCTTGCGAACAAACGCGGTGAGCAGTTTTGCTGCGGATTCTCCCTCCTTCGCCTTGATGCCCCGGTTTCGCGCGACCATTTCCAGCCGCTTGTCCTCCAGCAAGGGGAGCATCTGTTCGGCGATGAAGAGAAGATCGCGCTTCATCAGCCGGACGGGAACGGCGGCGACGATGGTTTGCAGGACGCGAATGCCGGTTGCGTTCGCCAGTGCCTCCTCTCGGCGGCGCTTCTCCTGCTCTGCTTTGAGGCTGGCATCGGCATTCGACGGCTGCTTCTTCGGGTGATGCACCGGGCAATCTGGCTCGGTGCAAACCTTTCGCAGTTCGCCCTTGTCGATGCCATCGGCAACTATAGCCTCCGTGGTGTACTTGCACGTTTTGAACTCCGGCCACTTCGCCTTCTCCGGTGTGTCGGGCTTCTCCTCCCTGATCTCAACGTACTTGTTGCGCGGGATGGCCTTCTCGCCTTCTGCCTGCTGCTTGTATGCCGTGCTGATCTGGATCAGTTCCGGCTTTGCGGCGACCTTCGCCTTGACGTGCGCGTCCAGCTTGGCGGCATAGCAACTCGGATCGGTACAAGCGTCCAGATTGCCGCTGACCTCGGCAAAGAGCAGCTTGTTGTGTCCGGTGCGCTTCGGGCAATCAACGCAGCTTCCGGCGGCGGGAACGAGTTGCGGGTCGCGCTTATTGAAGGGCGCCTGTTTCAAGAGCAAAAGAACGTTCTGTTCGATCCACTGTTGGAGATGCCGAACGGGAAGCAGAATTCGCTTGGCCTTGGCTCCGGCTCCATTCCACTCCTCGCGGAAGCAATTGGCGAGTGCCTGTTCCTGCTGCGCTGGCTGAAGTTTCGCCAGTAGCAGGGCGTGGCCGACGCCGATTTCCTCGACATAGAAGGCTTCGACGATGGGCGCGGCAAGCTCGGTCAAGCGGACGCGGGTCGTGCAGTATGCCGGAGTTTTGCCAACCTTGGCCGCGATCGCTTCTTTCGCGGTCTGCTTCTGTTGCGGCTGTTTGGGGGTCTGGGTGGACGGGGTGACGGCTGCGGTGGTGGCAATGGTGTTCATGGGTGGTTCCTCCTTGGGCAGTTGCCTTTGCCGTTGCTTTTTGCATTGGCAGCGGCATGTGACATACATGCCGAACGCCTCCTGGCGAAGGCGGGGGGTAGCAACTGCAAGGGGAGGGGGATCTCCCACCCTTGAAATGAAGCGAAGCGAAAGTGGAAAGGGCGCAGCGCAGCGGAGGGCTGCACAAGCGCAGCGCGGAAGCCTGGGGACACCCCTTGCGGGCGCGGGCGGGGCAGAGCCCCTCCATGTCTTTTGTCAAGGTTTAGGCGCAGGGGTTTTATCCCTGCATTTTGTGCGGGTGTAGTTGTCGAAGTTCCGTTGGTAGTTGGGAACCGGGTAGCGTTCTGGCGACAGTCGCTCAAACTTCCATCCGCGGGTTGGGTACCGCATGAGTGTTTTTCGTCGCAGGCTTGCCTCTGACTTAGCGCGGGCGTCGGAGTATGATCCTGCCCAAGGGGCTGATCGAGGATCACCGTGACCGGCTGCCCGGTTCCCGCACCACGGGGCTGGGGGAACGTGCGAGGTTCCTATCCAGCCGCCATGGTGATCCTCATCTCCTGGCCGATGGCCCAGATGAAGCCTGCCAGTTCGCGTGCGATGGCCGCGACCGTGACGGTAGGCTTCTTGCCTCGGGCGATCATCTTGCGATAACGGGCACAGAGCCGGGTCTGGGCCTTCCAGGCGATCTCGCGTATGTTGCTCGGCAGCCGGACCAGGATCTCGGCCTTTTCCTTGGCGACGCGAGCCGGGTACTGATAGCTCCAGGCGGCTTCGATGAGCATGCGTCTGGCCTCGCGGTTGCCGGTCTTGGTGATGCCGCCGCGACGAATCGTGTCACCGCTGGAGTGTTCGGAGGGCACCAGCCCCAGGTATCCCATCAGCAGACGCGGTGACTCGAAGCGGCTGAGATCGCCAGTCGAGGCGATGAAGGTTGCAGCCGAGATGGTGTCCATGCCACGCAGGCCGCGAAGCGCTTCGACCAGTGGCCCGAGGGACCAGGCTGCCACCATCGTCTCGATGCGTGTGATGAGTGCGTCTCGACGTTGGGTAGCGGTCCAGACGGCTTCGAGATAGTCCTGGAAGACGGCCTGGTGAGCTTCTTCGGCAAAGGTCTGGCCAGCCAGCCACGCACGATGGCGCATGGTCCAGTGCTTGCCGGTGGTATAGTTCCGGCCGTGTCGCAGCAGAAAGGCGAGCAGTTGCTGGCGGGCGCGCATCAGGTGCATCATCGCGTCCATGCGGGCACGGACAAGGTCGCGCAGCGCTTCATGGGTTGGGTCAGGCACCCAGACGGCGGTCAGATCGCCGGCTCGATGCAGGATCGCCAGCTTCTCCGAGTCCCTGCGGTCGGTCTTAATCCGCTCGCCCGGCTTGCGCGGGATCAGCGAAGGAGCCACCACCGTGCATCGATGGCCCAGCGCTGTGAGCTGTCGATGGATGCCATATCCGCAGCAGCTGGCCTCATAGCAAAACTCCAGCTCGCCATGCTTCGATAGCCGCCTGGCCATCTTCGCCACCTCTTCGGCTGTGTTCGGGATCACACCAACGAACCGAACCTCACCGCCTCGTCCGTCTTCAGCCACACTGATCGATATGGACGCCTTGTGGACGTCCAGACCTACGAATGATCGCGTCTGCATGTCTTCCTCCTGTAATTAGGAGAGCCCAAATCAAAGGCTCAATAAAAGACATATAGACTTTAGCCGCTTTTGCTGTTGTTTTTCAGGAAATCAGGGCCGGCGTTGTGGGCAGGAACGAGGCTGTTACGAAACTCGCTGACCGCACAAAGTTGCGCTCAGATCCCCCGCTTTACGCCCGAGATCGGAATTCAGTCTCTAATCGCGCTCCAGGACTGCTGATGGGCATTTAAAAAAAGTCTTGGAACATTGTAAGAAAGCCAGAGATCCAGAGACTACCGTAAATAGAGACCTTACAATGTCCGAACAAGACGACTGGTATCGCAAAGCGATAAATGAGTATGGTGCGGCCTTGGAGAGGTTAGCTCGCGCCTATGAGGCCGGTCCTGAAGATCGGCGCGATCTTTTGCAAGAGATCCACATCGCGCTTTGGCGCAGCTTTACTGGATTCGATGAGCGCTGCTCCTTGCGAACCTGGGTCTACCGGGTTGGGCAGAACATCGCGGTCACGCACATTTACCGCAGCCGGAAAACGAAAAAACTCAACCTGCTGAGCATCGAGGACCTCGATGAAAGCGAACAGCCGGCGGCTTCGGACTCGACCGCGACGACCGTCGAGACACAGCTGCTTTTAGTCCAGCTCTACGCGTTGATTCAGCGCCTGAATCCGGCAGAACGTCAAATCATCACGCTTTATCTCGAAGGCCTAGACGCGGCCTCCATCGGTGAGATCACCGGAATTTCACCGGGTTATGCCGCAACAAAAATCCATCGCATCAAGCAAATTCTCGCAAAACGTTTTGTTGAACGGAGACAATCATGACAACCGATAACGGCTCCGATGCCCTTCGCGAATTGTGGCAGCGACAGAGCGGCTCTTCGTTCTCGATGGAGCCTGATGAGATTCAGAGGAGGCTTTCGCGACTCCAAGCCGACTTGCGTGATGTGCAGATTGTTGTATATATCTTGTGTCCTGGCCTGGCAATCTGGTTTGCTTATTGGCTTATTTTTACTACACAGCCAATCATTACGCGAGCTGGTTTGTTGCTGCTCGTTCTCGGGATGAGTTTCTGGGCAGGCCAGATCTGGCTTTACAATCGCGACCGTCAAAAAGCGCTGGTGAATTCAGATGCCGCTGGACAGACAAGCTGCCTGGAATTCTATCGAGCCGAGCTCGTCCGGCAGCGCGATTTTTATCGCGGCGGGTGGTTCTGGTGGCGGCTGCTTGCCTTGTATTCGGGGTTGTTTCTGGGTGGGTGGGGACCCCTAGATCATCATGCGACGTTAAGAAGCCGCGTAATTAATCTTATTGTTGTTTCGATCCTTGCCGCACTTGCTGTTTGGCTGAGCTATCGGAAATCAAGGAAGATTCAGCGGCAAATCGACACCATTGAAGCAATGAAAGTCCAATGAGTTTGGCCATGCGACGAAGGACTGAGATGGTTATCAACCCTAGCAAGAACCATTTGATTCGCAATCCACTAAACCAGAAATGGACTAGAATGCGGAATGCATTTTTCCGTTACACGCGACTTATCGCTTTGACTCTCGTCTCCTGTGTGCTGCCTATTTTGAGCGCACAGCAGTCGAATATTACATCTTCAAAGCCTTCGGGCGTAGACGGAGTCTGGCTTGGCACCTTGACGGCGGGCGCTGCTTCGCTTCGCGTTCAGATCAACGTGAAGTCGGATGCGACGGGTCATGAATCCTGCACACTCGATTCACTCGATCAGCGTGCAATGGGACTGGAGTGCGCGAACATTCAGTTTGCCACTCCAAATTTCTTGTTCGATGTTCCCGCCGTGAAAGGACACTGGGAAGGCAAGCTCTCTGAAGACGGCAAGTCTCTTAACGGAAACTGGAGCCAGGGCAGCGCACTTGTTCTGAATTTCACGCGCCAGCAGGCGGCAATTGCGGTTACGCCCATCGCGTATGATTCTGTGATCGCGCCTGTTTCAGCCGGCGAGATGCAGGCAGTGCTCGATAAGGATCTGGCAGGAGCGCTCAAGTCGGGTCAACTTGCGCCGGCGACCGGAGGCGGGGTAACAATTGGTGTCGTGCAGCACGGCGTACGGCGGGTGTTCAGCTATGGCGCGGTGAAGCCCAATTCGATCTTCGAGATTGGTTCAATCACAAAGACCTTCACCGGACTCATCCTGGCACAAATGGTCGAACAGCACCGCGTCAGTCTCGACGACCCGGTCCGGACATTGCTGCCGCAGGGCACAGTTGCGAAGCCCGACGGTACGGAGATCACGCTAGTCGATCTTGCGACCCAGCACTCGGGACTACCTCGCATGCCTTCGAATTTTAATCCTAAAGACGTGAAGAATCCTTATGCCGATTACACGCCTGCGGACCTATACGCATTCCTCGCTAAGCAAGGCGTAGGCAAGCCGGCGAAAACGGAATTTCTCTATTCGAACCTCGGCTTCGGGCTGCTTGGGCAGGCACTGGCTGTGCATGCGAGCTTAAGCTATAAGGCGCTGCTCAAACAGCAGGTGATCTCTCCTCTGGGGTTGCGCGATACCACAATCTCATTGAGTGCGGAGCAGCAAGCACGGTTTGCGCAGGGACACGGCGCTAATCATCAGCCTGCGAATGCGTGGGACCTTGGCTCGCTCGAAGGTGCGGGCGCAATTCGTTCGACCGCTGACGACATGCTCACGTATCTTGAGGCGAACCTCCACCCCGATACCGTGAAGGTTGCGCCACAGACCGGACCAGCATCTACTCTGGGCGCGGCGCTCAATCTGCAACATGAGCTTCGCGCCGACGTAGGTGATGGAGCGAAGATTGGCTTTGCGTGGCTGTGGGACCCAGAACTGAAGAGCTATTGGCACAACGGAGGAACGGGCGGATTCAGCTCGTACGTGTTCTTCAGTTCGGAATGCGATTGCGCCGGGGTCGTGCTATTTAATACAGGCCCAAACGGCTTTATGGATAAGCTTGGGAAACACATTCAGCAGCGATTCATGGGACTACACGCGCTATCGCTTTTCGATTAGAGTGTTCCTCTATAGCCGGGGTCGAGATCGTAATATGATGTTCTCGGAAGCGCGAGGACATCGACGTTTATGGCTTATATCCAAGGTGAAGGACGCAGTCAGGGCACTCTGTTTCCGGTCGTTCTCGACGACCTTGTTCCTGTCGATCATATGTGCCGCGTCCTCGACGCCTTCGTCGCAAGGCTTGCGCTGTCAGAGCTTGGCTTCGAGCGCGCTCAACCTGCAGAGACAGGACGCCCCGGCTACGATCCACGCGATTTGCTGAAGCTTTATCTGTACGGCTACCTGAATCAGATTCGTTCATCACGACGCTTGGAAGCTGAGTGTCGTCGGAACGTTGAATTGATGTGGCTTCTTGGCCGCTTGTCTCCCGACCATAAGAGCATCTCTGAGTTTCGGCGAATGCACTCTGAAGCCGTGACAGCAGCGGGCGCGGCCCTCATTCGCTTTGCACGGAGTTGTGGTCTTATCCGTGGCGAGTGGATCGCTATAGACGGGTCGAAGTTTCGTGCTGTCGCCAGCGTTGACAGCACCCGCGAACGGCTCGACCTACAGCGCTATTTGGAAAGCATCAAGAAAGCGGATGAAGAGCAAGAAGCAAATATCGATCAGTCCGCCGTGCAAGCTGCCGTAGAAAGGTTGAGCCAACATCCTGAACCTGAGGCTGGCTACATGTTGGTGCGACAGACCGCGCTTCCGGCCTACAACGTCCAGACAGCCGTCGATGCGGAACATGCGTTGATCGTGGCACACGCGGTGGTACTCGATGCTTCTGATATCCGGTGTCTGAAGCCAATGGCTGAGGCTGCAAAGCAAGCACTTGAGCTAGAGACTTTCAATGTCGTGGCGGATGCTGGTTACTCCAATGGTGAGCAGGTGGCGCACTGCGAAGCCGTCGGCATCATCCCGTATGTTCCGGTCATGCGCACGGTCAACAACCAGGGGGGTGGCACCCTATTCGGTCGTACCGACTTCCGTTATGAACCGGAAAGTGATACATACATCTGTCCCGGAGACAAGAGACTGCTATTCAAACGGCTTTTACGCGAACGCAATGGCGAATCGTTCTTAGCCGCATTGCGTCAAGATGTGGTAAGGTTTCCCGCTCGGGAGCGCAAATGGTTTGAAGCATCCATTGCTGTGGGGTTGAGTGCGCAAGAATTGAACCAGGAAAACAACGACAACTTGGATTAGGTAACTCTCGCAATTCGGACGACTCGAGCGATGATTGAAGTGATGAGGTCTTCTAGCGATGATGGACGGAAGCTATTTGAGATATTCCGAGATCACGGACCACATGCCCACCGAAGCAGACATTGAAAAACTGCTTCAGCCTTTGGATGGGCGAAACGTCCTGTTTCTGCTATGCCGCACGAATATGCACTTTGGCTCGCCTCCGCTTCCAATTCCAGCTGACGCGTGCACTCTGTGCTAATCTCCTGAGTCGCCGTCGCGCGAAGAGATGTGGCCAGCCAACTTTCGACTTTCGCCCGCGTTTCTGCTCTATCCAATTGTATAGAGCAGCCGCCAGAAATGGCTGTGGTTTGAAGCTGAATCGTTTGCATGCACAAGGCTTCCATGGAGCAGATTTTGCCCAGTAGGCGGAGTCAAGAAGGCACTAGCATGGGAACTCGAAGTCTAAATCCGCTACTCCTTCATTAAGGGGACAGATTGCATGTGAGCAGTAATCTGGTGGCGTGTCTCCCGATCCAGCGGAAGTTCTCTCTGGAGCGTAGGCCAAAGGGTCATCATTCTCTCTGCCGTCTCACGAGCGGTTTCGAGCACCAGTTGCGTGGGAACCTGTGCCTTGCGGGCAAAGCGTTCCAGCAGTGCCAGATTCAGTTGAGTGCTGGCCTTTTCTTTGGCAATGGACAGAGCCAGCCGGTCGTCGGCAATATAACGCACAGTGGACACGAAATCATACGCCGGTGCCAGTTGCGTCGTGCGACCATCCCGATAGATAAGCGACCAGTTCTTCAGATGCATGTCGTTGTTTCCAACGATTGCGTTGAAGATCAGCCGTCGAATGAATTCCGTGAACTGGGCTTCATCGGTCAGGCGCCAGAGGTCAGAGGCCATATTGGTGTAGCTGTAGTTTTTGTATTTGGCCTCGGGGAACTGTCCGTAGACCTGGTTGAAGTCCTCAATATGGACACGCTTGCCTTTGGGTCCCCGATCGAATCGCTTGATGTAATAGGCATTCCCCTTCAACTGCGCCCACTGTGCGGGAATGCCGCGGATTTCGGCGAGCGGAACCAGCCCGATTTCGGGAACCTGTATGCCTACAGCCCGCGCGAATTCCATCATGGAATACTCATTCTCCGGCAGGCCGGGATAGGCCGGAGACGGTAGCTTGACAATCCAGTGTCCACCGACGCTGGAGGCCGGAATCGAGAGTTGGCGATGTGGATGACCGATAGCAGAGAGTTTCAACTGTACGCCAGCCAGAGAAAAACGCAGGACATCCCTGCCCGCACGGGTGCGCACCGTAGTAGGGTTCCTTTCCGTAGGCGGGAGAGTGCGACCTTCCACGTCGCGTACTTTGACAGCGCCGGGCAGATCATCGCCGAGGAGCCAGAGCAGGAAGAATTCACGCTGCGCGTTGATCTCGCCATGTTCGGCGATGTACTGCCGCAACTGCCCCTCGGGCAGAAGATTGGAAAAGAACGGCGGGAGCCTGCGTGTGACGGGCCGCACATTCGTGACGAGCTGGCGATACGCATCATAAAAGCTCAAACTCAGCAGGGGCCGATCTGTGGCGGCAATATAGGCCGCATCGAAGACAAAGAGGTTTTGGTCATTGGGCAGGTTGGTAAGGATGCCCACGACGGTGTTTTCGAGACTCACCTCCAGGACGGTGGGCCGATTCGCGCTATTCGTTTTCGTCTTCGGCATCTTCCGGTGTTCCGCCTACCAGCGGTAGGCTGTTTGCATCTGGGGCATTGGAACTCTCCTGACTCGTGGCATGTCCAACAAGGGCTTGAACCGCGGGTATCAGGCTCTTGGGAACGAGCATCGGCTCCAGTTCCAATACCCGTGCCATCTCCAACAGCGTGGAGAGCCGGAGGTCGCCGCCGCGTTCGATTCTGGAAACGGCGCTCTGTGGCTGCCCAATGCGGCTGCCAAGGCCGGATTGGGTAAGACCTTTGGCTTCACGCGCCTGCCGGATTTGATCCTGCATATATGCCATACGATATACCGCAAGCACAGAATATCATAAAACATATATTCAATGCGCGATTGCCATCTTTTAGATGGACTGTAGGGCGGCTCAGGCGCTCCTGCGATTCGTGCAGGAGCATCCGCGCACGGGTGGGAAGGGGCGGTTAGCGTGTCACCCGGCTTGATGTTCGCCACATCTTGCCCCTTGATGAGCATGTCCGCCTTGCAAATCGCATAGGACTCGTCATTCAGCTCCTGGCCGGATACGGTGAGCCGCGCATTTGGGTTGTGCTCATGCACCTACTCACCCGCGACAGAAAGCATTCCACCCGTGCCGGCAGTCGGGTCATAGATCGTTCGCACCACACCAGCCTTCGAGAGAACGTCGTTGTCCCCAGAAAAAATGAGGTTGACCATGAGCCGGATGACTTCGCGCGGCGTGAAATGTTCAGCAAGCCGTCTCGTTTGAGCGTTCAGCAAACCTCCGGATCAGGTCCTCGAAGCTGGTGCCCATGTCCGCATTGCTGGCCTGGTTAGGGTGCAGGTCGATCTTGCTGAACTTCTTGGTGACAAGGTAGAGCAGGTCAGCGTTCGCGAGCCGGTCGATCTGCACTTCCAACTTGAACCGGTCGAAGATGTCTTTCACGTTCGGCGAAAAGCCGTGGAGGTAAGCCGCAAGATTGGCGGGACATTGCCTTGGTCACCGATGATGGATCTCAAATCCATCGGCCACATGTTGTAAAATGTGGCGCCGGAGGCGCGGGTCAGGAACGGGTTAACGCTGGCACCGCTGGATCCCCGCTTCGCCGCCTCTTTGAGCACAGCCTGCTTCGTGGGCTCAAGTACGCAGTCCATACGGCGCAGAACCGTAAACGCCAGAATGACTTGGCCGTACTCGTGCGGCTTGTATTTGCCACGTAGCAAGTCCGCCACGGACCATATGAAAGAGGAAAGATTCGACCTCGAATGTTACCGCGTCTGACCTGGGCAAGGTCATTATGGCGTCGGGACACGCAGCATTTTCACCCGGAGGCAAGGGATAAGGACGGTGAAGGCCGATGGAACAACGTAACGAAACAGTGACGAGGGTTGCCAACTCCTCTGTTAGCTGCGTAAGCTGACGTAATGGAAACCTTTGGAGCATACATACGTTTCCTTCGAGAAAAGAAGGACATCTCGCTTCGGGAGCTGGCGCGACGGTTACGAGCCTCAGCAGCATTCGTTTCAGATATTGAACTTGGTCGGAGGTATCCGTCCGAGGACGTGCTTAGGCACTTGGCTGAGGAGTTGGGGGCTACTGTTGAGGAGCTAATGAAGCGCGATCCGAGGCCGCCGGTCGAAGAGATGAAGCGACTCGCGGAATCGAATCCTGCCTTTGGGCTTGCTTTTAGAACTCTGCTAGACAAGGAGGTCAGTGCAGATGATCTTCTCGAACTTGCAAAGAACCGCCCGACGCGAGGTAAGCCGTGAAAGTTCGCAAGAGCGCAGGGCGCGGCCCGTTCCGGGAACAACCCTTTTTCAAGCCAATCGAGATTGAGAACATTTGCGAAGAAGCTCTGCGAAAAGTGGAACTCATGCCTTCCAGTGCAGAGCCTATCCGAATTGAACGCTTCATCGAAAAGCGATTTGGGTTGACCCCCGAGTACAGCGCTCTGCCAGCGGGAATCCTAGGGTATACGATTTTCGGATCGAACGGCCCTTCAGCAATGGTCATTGCTCAGATGCTGGCAGATGCCGGGACAGTGGTCGCGGAACGTCGTATCAATACAACTCTCGCCCATGAGGCTGGGCACTGTCTGCTGCACAGCCATCTTTTCGCCTTGGCTGACATGCCCCTCGACCTATTTCGAGATGAAGAGGTGCACACAGACAAGCCTAAGATCCTTTGCCGAGATGTTCCGGTAGGTGCCTACGATGGCAAATGGTGGGAGTTCCAGGCAAATGCCGCCATCGGTCCTCTTCTGATGCCGGCTGGGCTCGTTACGGAAGTTGTTGAGGGTTGGTTAGAGAGGGGCGGGTTGCTAGGAATCCCCCAAATTCCTTTAACGGCGCGTGTCGCAGCGGCGCAAGCGGTTTCGACGCAGTTTGACGTAAATCCGGTCGCAGCGAAGATTCGGTTGGAGCAGCTTTTTCCCAAAACAAACCAGACTTTACTGTGATCCGCTTGCAAATGTACGCTCTGTATGCTTACATAGCATGCAGAGGTGCTTATGGAATCGGAATCGGAGATCGGTCGTTCCCACGATTCTCAAGAGGAGATCGTGGTCGTGGAGAAAATTGTCACCCGAGAGGGTGACGTAACCGAAGTTCTCATCGTCGAGGAGATCATCGACCTTGAGGTCTACGCGAAGCAAGGCAAGAAGGCACCACATGCGAAGGGCTACCGCATTCGCATCGACCGCGAGTACAAGGAAGTGCATGTTCCGGAGATGACCGGACGCCAAATTTTGGCGCTGGTTGGCAAGACCCCGGAGAAGTACCTCCTGTCGCAGAAACTGCACGGCGGTCAAGTCGTCCCCGTGGGCGCTGACCAGATTGTCGATTTTCGTCACCATATCATCGAACGCTTCCAGACGCTGGCGCTGGACCCGACCGAGGGAGGTGGCGATGCGTCGAGACTTCGTGTTGGGTGAAGATGACACCGAATCCTTAGCGGCGTCGGGTCACGTCTACGACACGATCGCGGAGGGCGCGGCAAAATGGGTGGTCCTGCGGGGATTTTCAATCCCCGCAGGCTATAACGTCGCTGTTGCGGATGCCGCGGTCCGGTTGGGGCCTTCCTATCCCGATGAACCAATCGACATGGTTTACTTCTATCCGTCCCTTGCGCTACTAAGCAACCGGCACATAGGAGCAACCCAAGGAGCGATCACCCTAGAAGGTAAGCGATACCAGCAATGGTCACGGCACCGGACTGCGGCGAATCCGTGGCGTCCCGGATTGGACTCGATCTGCACCCACCTTCTACAGGTGACAACCTGGCTTGAGCGCGAATTGGGGAAGGGCTAATGAAGACCAAGCTGCGGATGACGCAGTCTCAGCACGGGCTACTCGAACGTCACCTGTTTCCGGGCGACGGGCTAGAAGCCGTTGCGGTGGCTCTTTGCGGCCGCCGCAACGGTAAGAACGACCACATATTGACAGTTCTCAAAATTGAACCGATTCCGTATCAGGACTGCAAGGTAAGAACTCCTACCCGCGTTACGTGGTCAACCGAAAGACTCGTGCCTCTTCTTTTGGAGGCTGCGAAGAAGGACCTCGCAATTCTCAAGGTACACAGTCATCCTGGCGGCTATGAGTCCTTTTCAGCAACCGACGATGAATCGGATATCGACCTGTTCAGTTCAATCTATGGGTGGACGGACAGCAGCTCCCCACAGTGCAGTGCGGTCATGTTGCCGGGAGGGAGGCTCTTTGGGCGAGCCATTCAAGCCGATGGTTCATTTAGCGCTCTCGAATCAATCCTTGTACCTGGTGATGATCTTCGGATATGGATGAGCCAAGAAGGCGTCAAACTTCCCGCTTTTGTTCAACGTCATGCGCAACTTTTTGGCTCGGGAACAACCCAGCGTGTGCGAGGTATGTCGGCTGCTGTCATCGGCTGTTCCGGCACTGGTAGCCCACTCATCGAGCAATTGGCACGACTTGGCTTTGGTCGCCTCGTCCTGCTAGACCCGGACGTAATCGAGATGAAGAATCTTAATCGCATCATGAACTCGTCTCTGGAGGATGCGTACCTCCAGAGGCCAAAGGTGCAGGTGATCGCGTCTGCTATTGCTCGGATGGGGTTCGGAACGGAAGTCGAAATCATTGCGGATAGCTTGTTGACTGCTCGGGCTGTCAAGGCTGTGGCTGGTTGCGATGTCGTTTTTGGATGCATGGATAGTGTTGAGGGCCGTCACGTTCTTAACAGACTGTGTGCCTACTACACGCTCCCATACTTCGATGTTGGAGTGAAGCTGAAGGCCGACGGTTTAGGTGGCATTGAAGAGGCTTGCGGGGCGGTCCACTACGTCAGACCAGATGGTTCAAGCTTGCTTGACCGTCACGTTTATACTCTCGATCAACTTCGATCAGAGGGGCTAAAACGGACTGACCCGGAAGCATACATAGAACAAGTGAAAGCCGGCTATATTCACGGAGTCAAAGAAGATCGTCCCGCCGTTATCAGCATCAATACTCAAATGGCAAGCATAGCTGTGAATGAACTATTGGCCCGCCTTCATCCGTATCGACTCGATCCAAATTCTGAGTCGGCAATCGTACGCGTCAGTTTTGTTGATGGAGCGACCTATCGGCAGCCGGATGGCGTATCTGGCGGCCTGTTCACAAAAGGAATTGGACGAGGCGATGTGGAGCCATTATTAAATATGCCTGAGCTTGGGGATATCAGGAGCGATCAATGATTTGGCTGCTAAACCTATGGCGCCGGCTTCGGAGGCGATTTTCTAGGGCCGAGCCTGGAGTCATTTCCAGTTTGCCGGCCAGAGAAGAGCCTTCGTATTGCTTGGTGTTCGTCGAAGATATGCCGGATGAATTGACACCCTATCGACTTTACGTTGCTGGAGAGGCTGGCAACTATTGGGCCGCAGCCCTCATTTGCCCATGTGGGTGCGAGGCGGTTATTCGGCTCAATTTACTTCGCCAGGTCAGACCATGCTGGAAAACACAGGAACATGATGACGGAACCGTAAGTCTAAGTCCCTCTGTCTGGCGGCAGCATGGCTGTCGGAGCCACTTCTTTTTGCGACATGGGAAGATTGAATGGTGTTGAAGAGTCTCCAGGAAGCGAAAGCACTCACATGCCGATTCCATGTTCATTACCAATGCCGACTGCCGACGATTGGACTTGGCTGTTCTCAGCTTCCGAAAGACCCGCGGAATGGCCAGCGTGATCAAGGGCGTTCTCCCGTAAGAGGGGCTGTCCTTGGCGGTCATAGAACTGGCCTTGCGGGTCGATATGAAGCCATCCGCCATTCTGATTGTGCTGGTAGCTCTGGATGTCGCCGGTCTCCCGCTTCCATTCGTATCCAGTGGCTTCATTGGGAAGCGCAGTCTGGATCGGCGCGTAGTGCCGGAAGTCGATCTCGTTCGGCGTAGGCAACTTGTCGGCTGCCTGATTCTGAGTGTCATGCTGGTGCTGTCGTCTTTGTTCTTCGAGGGTCTGTTCTTTCGCGTTATCCACGGTCTCCTCCTTCGATTGGGGTTGGTGGGCCTGTGTTTCGTTCTTTGGTCTCGCGACTTCGACAGCGGAGGCTTTGCTGATGTCGGTACTGAGGCACTCGGCGAGCGTTGTCGCGTCGTTCGTGTAGATTCGCGCGTCTTCGGACGCGCGAGAGACGGACACATAGGCGAATCGGGTATTGATGAGTTCCGGGTGAGCTGTCGTGTCCATATTAACCAGGACTCGATCCGTTGTGAGTCCCTGAGAACTATGCGACGTAACGGCGTAGCCGTGGTCGAAGTGCCGCATCTCGGAGGTGTCGAATGTCAGGGGCCGGGCCTTATCGCCATCCATGCGGACAGTCATGCTGGTGCCGTCGATGCGCTCCACCGTGCCCAGATCGCGGTTCTTGATGTCCATGTCGGGCTTGCTGACGGTGAACTGGAGACGGTCGCCTTCGGCAAAGTCCCTGGTGATTTCTCGGTACGCGGCGATGCCATGCAGCCGCTTGGGATCGTAGGTAACTTGTTGGCCGTCCCACTGTTCGACCGTGAGCTGGTTCGCTTTGGGATCTGTGGAGACGACGGTGGCGTAGGTGCCGCGCTCAATGCCAAGTTCCTTGCTGCCACGGGTGTAATAGAGAACGTCGGCGGGCTGGTAGAGCGCGGCCCAGTTGCGGTCGGCGCTGGTCAACTCCGAACGCTGTGTAAGAACGGTCATTGCGTGATTGTCTTTGGATAGAGCGCCGCTGTCCTGCAACTCGGCGCGGATGGCATCGTTGATGTCGCGGCGGCTGACGTTGTCGGGCGCGACTACCAGTGTGTTCTCCGGGTGTGCAACATAATCCCTGGCGATGGCCTCGATGCGTTGCTGGCGGTCGGGAATCTCGGTAATGCGGCCTTGCTGCTGAAGAATTTGAATGCCGGTGGCCGTCTCGTTGCGAGAGAGATGTTCGACGGCGCGTAGCAGTTCCGGGTCTTTCTGGCGCACAATCTGGTCGAGCCGGGTGGTCCGCATTCCGGCCTCCTGCATCTGCTCGAAGGGCTTTCCGGCATCGACGCCCTGGTGTTGCCGGGTGTCCCCAATGAGTAAAACTCGGTCCTGTGGCCCGATCTTTTCGAGAAACGCTTGCATCTGCCGGGTGCTGGCAAGACTGGATTCGTCGAGCATATAAAGGTGCCGGACATTTGGGTCTCCCGCGTTTCGCCCGACGCCGCCACGGGCTAGAAAACCTTGCAAGGTGTCGGCCTGAATGCCAGCATCGCGAAGCTGGCCGGCTGCTCGACTTGTGGGAGCGAAGCCCTCGACGGCGTATCCGTTCCGTTCCGCGCCCTCGCGGATGGCCTCAAGGGTCGTGGTCTTGCCACTGCCCGCCAACCCCTGCAGCCCGTGTATCCGGTCCCGGGAGGTGAGAACTTCCTCGATGGCTTTTTGTTGTGCCGGGTTCAGGAGCTCGCGAGTGCGGGAATGGGGGGCGGTATCCTCTTGCCGCATGATCGGCTCGACCGCGTGCTGGCCTTGCTGCATGTGCTTGATGGTCGCAAGCTCTTCGGCAATGGCCTCGCGGGTTGTGAATGTCCGCCCAGTGTCGTGCTTCTGGCTGGGGGCACGCTGGAACTCCCCGGTGGCTTCCCGTTGTTCGAAGTTGTCGCGTACCTGGCTGTAAGTAAGGTTGCCCATGCCGCGCCGCAGGGCGTCGCGCATGATGTCTCGTTCATCGGTTACGGCCTCACGCTCGAAATTGCGGCTCTTGGCGAAAGTGACAGCTTCCTGAACCCGCTCGGGCGAGTTCGGATGTGGCGTCTGCTCGACGCTATTCACCCGGAGTCGCGCCTCTTGGACGACGCTATCGGCCTGATTGCCGAACTCGGCCGCAACCTGCCGGTGGGCTGCCAATACCTCGGAGGGTGTGTGAATCTCTTTCTTGTCGCGAGTGGAGTGGGCAGCGATTTGCGCCGCCTCCGGCCCGGCGAATCCGCTCTTTTCGAGGTACTCGCGAATCTGTTGGCTACGCGGGCTGGAGGCGTCGAGGTACTCCTGCGTATAGCCTTTGATCTCGGGCGCTCCGCTTATCCCCGGCGTAATTTCGTACCCCAACAGTGAGAGTCGATACATCAGCTCGGATTGGTAGACAGCAGTCGCAAACTGCTGGCTGTCGAAGTAGCTCTGGGGTTGAATGGCGCGGGTGGAACCATCCGCTCGTTCGGTCATATTGAAGATGACGGCGTGAGTGTGGAGCTGAGGGGCGGCATAGCCATCGACTGGACGCGCGGTGTCGTGCTCGAACTTGGCAGCGATGAACTTCCCGGTGGTCTCGGCGGCGTGATTACCGCCGATCCTCGCCTGGGTGTACCGCTCCAATTCCGTGAGGGCGGTTGTCACCGCCTGCCGATGGGCCTCGCGGACCCGGTCGTCGCCGCCTACCAACGCGGTCAACGACACCGACTTTGGCGCTGAAAAGGTGGCGTCCCAACCGGCACGGTGCTCGACGGGCTTCACTGTGGTTCCGTCAGCGGTCGTGTACTCCTGGCCGGTGCGGTGCCGCACCAACTGCTCGCCCGTAAGGGGATTCTGGCCCTCGCTGAGGCGTGCGAAGTGCTCGGCGTCGATGGCCCCGGCAAGGCCGTACCGCTCAGCCATCCGGCCCTGCCATTCCCCGAGGATGGTGTCGCCTTGCTTCCAATAGTTCTGTTCGGCGGACATGAACTCTTTGGCGTGATAGGTCTGCGCCTGGCTGGAACTGAGCGGTTTGGAGATGGTCAGCATGAGGCGATCTCAGAGACGCATCGGCTGTGGGTCGGCTACCGGAATATCCTCTTCATGACCATCCTCCGAGCCATCGGGATCGGGGTCACTCGCCGGGACTTCGGGCTGCATTGGCGAGTGTGCCTCTTTCTTGCCTTCGTCATTCTTCATAACGGCAGGCTGAGGCTCTACCCGCGGAGCGGTTGCTTTTGCCCCTGACGATGGGGGCACGGAAGCCTCCAAGTCGGTAGCCGGTTTGACTGGTGCCGACGCTTTCGGCGCAAGCGTCTTTGGATCGAAGGGCAGTTCGTCGTCCTCCACCTTGCGCGGCAAAAATGCTGGTGTCGTCTGAGGCACGTCCATGTACTCGAAATCAAAGCGGGCAACGTTGTTGCCCAGCTTGAGAAAGGCATGGCGGTTTTCAAGGCCGGAGATTTCAGAGTCCATTACCAAGGGTTCGATCTGACGGTCTACGGCGAAGTTCCTGCCCGAGCGGGAGCCGTCGAAGTGCGTTTCCTTCATGCGTTCGATCTCGACCTTGCCGATGGCGTTCGACACCCATTCGGCGGCCTTCGGCTCCGTGGTTTTCAGGAATATCTTGGTGGCCGGCTGCGAGAGCATGACCTCGGCGAGGTGTCCATAGATGACCTCCAACTGGGCTTTGCCCTGAAATCCGAGAACGAGCGGGTTCTTGGATTTCCGGTTTTCGGTAATGGCGGTATGGAGTTGAGGCAGCCGTTGCAGGCTGGCAAGCTCGTCCAAAACGAACCATACCGGAGTCTGTTTGTCCTGCGGCGCGGTCAGCAACCGCATCACGAGTAGGTCGATCCAAAGGCTATGCAGCGGCCTCAGCGCTTCGCGCTCGGTCGGGCTGGACGTAATGAAGATCCATCCTTTTCGGCTGACGGCCCACTCGGTTGCGCTCCATGTTTTGTTCTTTGCCTGCTGCTTCGTCGGCAGCATACGGAGGCTGTCGGCGACCAGGCCGAGCGAGGCCAGAACGCCGTTGCGCTGCTGCTGCGCTCCCTTGGCAATCATGGCCTCCATCTCGGTGCCCTGCACCCGCTTGTCGATCTCCGCGGGCTTCGAGAGCCATTCCACGAGCTGCTGCGGATTCGGCCCGTAGGTCAAGAGATGCGCAAATATCTTCTGCGGAGTTTCGGTAAAGAACTCGCCCTTTTTGTCGCTGGTCGGCTGGTAAAGCGAAGCCGCGATGGCCTTCGCTTCCGCCTTCCGGCGCAACTCTTCGGACGGTCCCCAGTAGGGGCACCGCTCATCCAACGGGTTCAGCACGATGTCCTCGCGCTTCTCGTCGTAGAACCTCTGGATGAACTCGCAGGCCGGGTCGTACACGATGGCCGCATGGCCCCGGCTCTGAATCTGACGGAGAACTTGCATGATAAGTGTCGTCTTGCCGGCCCCTGTGTCGCCCATCAGTTCGATGTGCTGCGCTTCGGCTTGCAGCGGTATCCGCATCATCTCTTTGGCTTCGGTGGTGACGAAGCCGATGCCGTCGCCGTTCACCGTCTTGTTGAACTGCCTCGGGGTGAGCAGGACGGGGCCTTTGAGCCGACGCCCGTACTTCAGTTCTTTTCGGCGGCGGATGTCCTTGCGGATGGAGAACGGGAGCTGAGCGAGCAGCGACAGGAGGCCGAAGAGAAGCGGAAGCTGGTAGATGTCGCGGAGCTGTTCACCGCCGAAAACCGCACTGCGAAGATAGGCGCTGAGGGGCGCATCGAAGTAACTCTGCGCGGGGCCGCGATATAGTATGCGAAGCCCTTGAGCGGCTGCTTGGCTCGATAAGGCGAGCGGTACGGGCTTGCCGTTGGACTCGGCGGTCGTTCCCGCCTGCACGTCTGCTTCGGTCGCCAGCCGCGCGGCCCCCGCTCCGTCGCCAACATAAAGTAGCTGGTACTTGTCCCTCTTGTTGAACGCTTCGCCCGCCGCGCTCCTTGCGTAGATCGGCGTGTAGAACCGCTGCAATGGAGTCTGACCTCGGCTGAACCGGAGGTAGACGAACATGCCCGTCAGTATCAGCGCGAAGAAGACTGCGCCGTAAGTGTAGATCGGCGAATGCGGCGGGAAGATGACGGTCTCTTTGCGGCCCCATTTTGGTGTATTCATCCTGCACGCTCCAGGTCTTGCAGCGCGTCTTCGGCGACGCTGCGTTTGCGTCTCTTGACCTCGGCAACCATGTTGTCGAAGGCTTCGGGAGTGAGCTTTTGGCCGGTGGCGAGTGGCCGGAAGAGGTTGGTCAACATCAGACGAATGCCCATGATCTCGGTAAGCTCCGTGCTGGCGGGTACGGAACCGGAGTCGCGGGCAAGCTCGTCAAGGATGAGCTTGCGGATGAGTTCGCCCCGCTGCAGGCCCCGCGACCGCGCGAGCCGTTCGACCGAATCCACTTCGCTCGGACTCAGTTTTGTGGTAACGCCACGCAAGCGGTAGCCCGCTCGCTTCTGGGCGTCGGTAGCAATTTGTGCATCGTCTAGGAGCTTCATCGTTCCTCCCTCACTCGTGGTGTCCCTGGGTGTCCCCGAAGTGTCCGTAGGGACACCTGCTGCCTATAAATCATTGGTTTTGTTCGCCTGCCTTCAAGTGCCATCAAGTGTCCCTGGCACGACCCTCGGAGGGGTGGAGTATCAACATTGTTCCGGTGCGGAGCACCGTGCCCGCTCCACCCCGGAATTCGATGGAGAATCATGCCTTCAATGTCCGAACAGATTCTGTGGGTTCCGCCACGGCAACGGGCCTTCTTGCAGGCTGCTCCGGCGCATCATTGCTGGCGGCTTTACGGATGCGCAGAGTGGACGTGACATGCCTGGATTGCGGCGTCTTGAGGAAGTCCTGAAAGTCGCGATCTTTCGAGAACACGTAGTTGAGCGCCTTATCCACCACGTCATCAGCGGACGCATGGATGAAGGTGGCGTATTGATCCACCTGGGTTGCGGTGCCTTCGTCGAGCCGGACAGATGCGCTGATCTGGCGGGTTTGATTGATCTCAAGTAACGGCATATTGGTTCTCCTTTGAGCGTTGGAATCAAGCTGTCCTTCTACGAGCGATCATGCGCTGCGCAGTATGAGCGATCTCCCGAGCACGAGCGGAGCAAAGTGCGGCGGGAATCTCGAAGCTGCGGCGGTGTTCAAGCATGGCGATTACATCCGCAATGAGTGCGCCTTCGATCAGCCAGAGCTTGGCCGAGGCGACATCGACCGTCCGTTGCGCGTAGTAGAGAGGATTGGGCTTATCGGATCGACATGAAGCTAACGCGAGCGTGAGTTTGGCAGCGTCTTTTCCCAGCGCCAGTTCATGCTGGACCCACGCCCAATCGTGCTCGGAATGTGTCCGATTTCCCTGATGCTTTTGCCGCGCGATGCCATCCAGCGGGAGGACGGTGTCGGGCGCTGCCATATCGAGTCGAAAGTCGCTTGGATTCGATATTGAATTGCAGGTGTATTCGACCGTGACTGGATGCGACGGAATGTACTTGCAATTGAAGAATCCGGGCAGGCGCAGGACACGGTTGCAGTCGGTGCAAGCAGGATCGCCGCCATAGGCGACGGAAAGCAGCTTGAGGGTGCTTTCCTGCATGGAGAAGTCGAACCCTTCGACGCGCCAAAGCACCTGATATTTGCCGGGGGAAGTCGAGAGGATTGCGGTCGGCGTGGGAACGGCGTCGGATGCCCGGAGCGCAGCGAGCCGGGCGTCGCCATCCGAATCTAAATCCAGATAGAGGTGCCGAACTTCAGCGATGCTCTCTTTGGTGCGCTTGCGGCTGCAGGAGCGAAGCGGATTGGCAGCCACGTATATGTTTGCACCGGAGGCGTTCTCATGCGCGAGCCAGCAGAGGTAGCGAGGCGTAAGCGCGCACTCCAGAGGGACGATCCGCTGGAATGTGACGGCGGGATTCTGACGGCGCAGCAGGAGCGCAATCGTCTCGCCCGGTGCGAAGCCACGGGTGAGGAAGGCGGCGGCGATCCGCGATCTATGCTGAGGCATGTTGCACCTCGAAGACCGGCTCAATCAGGAACCGTTTCGTGTCGCGGTCATATCCATGTAGTGCCAGCACTTCCCGGATGATGCGGCGGCCTGGCTGACGCTCTACATGCACGACGAAATCGACGGCTTCGCCGATCTCCGCTTCGATATCCGAGAAAGTCGTCTGCGCGTGGTTGCGCATGACCAGATTGGCAAAGCGATGCAGAGCTTTCTCGGCAGAATTGGCATGGATGGTGGCGAGAGAACCGGAGTGGCCGGTGTTCAAGGAATCGAGCAGCGTCCGCGCCTCGATTCCGCGCACTTCGCCCAGGATGATCCGATCCGGTCTCCAGCGGAGAGCGGACTTCAGAAGATCATCGAATGAGATGCTGGCCTTGAAAGTATCGGTCTGGCATTCGACGGGGAGAATATTGGGCTTCTGTATATGAAGCTCGGAGGTGTCCTCGATGACAACGATGCGCTCATGCTCCGGGATGAAATCCGCCAATATCCGCAGTAATGTCGTCTTGCCGGTCCCAGTTCCGCCGCTGATGACCAGCGTCTTTCCGCTGCGAATCTGCTCGGCCAGGAGGTCCGCGAGTGGCCGCGTCAGCGTACCGCGAGCGATCAGGTCATCGACCGTGTAATGGCGACTGGTGAACTTGCGAATAGTCACTGCGGGAGAGGGACGCACAACCGGAGGAATGACCGCCGCAAGGCGGCTTCCATCCGGGAGTTGCGCGTGCAGGACTGGGTTGTCTTCATCAAGCCGCTTGCCAAGCTGATTGGCGATCACTTCGAGGCCGGTGCGAAGCTTGCCGGCGTCGAAGGAGATGCTCTCCTCCTGACGTATGATCCCGTCGCGCTCGTACCACCATGAGGCGTCTGGATTGCCCATGATCTCGCTGATACTTTCATCCATGAGGAGCGACTCGATGGGCCGTAGAAATGGGAGTATAAGATCAAAGCACATGGAAAAGACTCCTTCACACTCAGAGACAGTAGAATTCGACACGTTGATGAAGTTCCGGCGGTACTTCACAACACATCCAGATCCATCGTTTAGAAGGCGATATCCAGGACGTCTCGAGTCTTTGGATTTCGGCGATGTGGTTTTGAACGATGCGATCTCCACATTTCGGAACGCTATTAACGAGCGCCACGACGCCAATTGGCCCAAGATTCAAGCAGCAGATGACATCACCGGGATTCACCTGGACTATATTGAGTCCAAAGAGAGCAATGCTTTCGCCTTCTATGTTGACGATCTGGCTTGCATCGCGATCACAGAAGCGGCGGTCAACAGAGTCCTTCATATCACCCAAAGTATGGCGGTTACGCCTGGGATCTGGGCACAGTTGGGGATTGGCAAGCCGGACGATCTCAGTCGATTGGCGAGTGCTTTGTTTTCTACAATCATGCAGGTTCTGACCAGCCATGAAACAGGCCACATATTCCATGGTCACTGTTATGAGACCGCGCGCTCTTTGCCGCTCGTGGAAGCGGCAGAAAACGCTGCTCCGTGCTTCACGTATAACGTTGAAAACAGCCTCAGATTGCAGGCAATGGAAGTAGAAGCCGACGGCTATTGCGCCCACATGCTGATCAAGAATCTCTTCGACGGAATAATGGGCAAGTCTCTTGCCGACTTCTTGGCAACTAAGCTTCCTGAAGAAGAGTTCATCATGACTTTCTTGCTGCTGGCTATAGGTGGACTGTTTTACCTCTGGGCACCCGGGACTTTTGACGAGCAACGAGTAGATCACTGCGACCACCCGTTCGCATTGATGCGAATGAATGTCTTCATGACCGATATCAAGGGATGGTGTGAAGTAAACCATCCGTCGCTCATCAACTGGGGTACCGTGAAGCGCTTCCAAGCGATCATGAACGCCGTCGAATCGTCGGATACACAGCAGGCCTCTCGTGACATCTGGGATCGTCAGGGAGCTTATCTGTTGAGCACCCCGGGCGAAGCCTATAAGTCGCGACTTTATTCGAAGCGCGAAAACTTGAGATCTGAAATGATTCCTCACCAATGGCACCTCGTCTCCCCAGAAATGGAAGTGGCCTAGACGGCCACTTCCTCTTCGGAGTTGTTCTCGGGTTACCGGCAGCCCCGGTGACGAATGCCTGCGAGCCGCTAGTTGAAATCGTGCCTCCGCCCTCGGTAATTTCTCCCGCACCGGCGATGACACCCAAGGCAATCGAGGTACCGAATATTTCAAGGTAGTGATTGTTGACCTTGTCCTTCAGGCCCTCTTCGCCGATCTGGTCGAGGCCATGGAACTGGTCAAGGTCTACGCTGTAGCCGTCCGGCATAATCAGGCGGTGAAAGACTACGGCAATGCGCCGCTGCTGGCCGAAGCCAGCCGCACCAATCTTCTTGGCTTCGCCTAGCACCACCGTTCCCTCTGGGATGATGACGTGCTGATGGTCGTGCGAATACAACGGATTCGAGACTAGAACTTTTACCGCTCCTGCCGCATCGCCGTCAAGACGATTCATAAGAACGGTATCGAGAACCGAGCCCTCGTAAACGAGGTACGGCTGACCTGTGGCAGAATCAACATTTGCTTCCAGAGGGCGTTTGTAGCCCTCGGGCACTTCCTGCTGTTCGCCTGGGGCTCGTGGGGGAACGAGGCTACTGCCTGCCTGCCGTGAACCGGTCGGACCATACTGCGCGGGCATCATCTGGCCTGGGACTTGTTGTTGCTGTTGTTCGGACGGCCGGGAGTAAACCAGGTTGGAGGCAAAGCGAGATTCGTCGGCGCGTTCGCGCTCCTTCGCAGCAATCATTTGTGCCTGCTGCTGTTCGGGATTCACTTGCTGCATGTTGGCCTGCTGGGCTTGCGGGCAGGACTGGCCCGGAACGCAAGGCAGGGATGCGCCGGTCTGGCCATAGGCCGCTGCGGCGGCCTGTTGCGCGGACGTGGCAGACGCAAGAGCAGGATCTCCGCCGATCGCAGCGGCAAGCGCCGCTTGTTGCTGCTGCTTCTGACGTTCGGCCTGAAGCTGGTTCTTCAAGTCCTGCACGTTGTTGTCTGTGTTGTCCTGAAGGGTGGGTTGGGGTGGCTGACCCTTGGCCGCGGCCTGGGTGGTAGACTTTTTTCCGCCTGCGCTAAACATGGCTGCCGCGATCACCAGCGCGGAGGCTCCAAGGAAGATAAATGCCTTCATGTTCTTCTGAAGCACGCCCTTCGGGTCAATGGCTTTCACTGTCAATTCCGGCTCTGGCATGGCTCTACCCCTTCCGCGTGAAATCCATCCGCTTCTTCCCCAGCTCGACATAGCCCGAGTCCATCACCTTCGGGATGATGTACGTGCCATCGCGGAGGTCATAGGTGATGAGGTTGGGCTTTCCATCTTTCATCTCGTAGACGCTGAACTTTTCCTGGGCGTTGGTCTTGATGTAGGTGAACTTGTCGTCGTGGTAGATGGACTGGATGTCGAAGGGCGCTTCGTTGGCCTTGTAGACATAATCGAACTTCAACTCCATCGGGTAGGCGCTTTTATACTCGTCCACCGCCTGGCTGACATGGGACTGGAGCGCGGCAAGTTGCTCTTGCGTCCGCTCCAGTTGGGCGGCCGGGACGAACTGTGGAGGTCCGTTGGCCGCGACGATGGAAGAGTGGTCGGCGGGCTCGATCAGCACCTTCAAGTCCGGCGCTTCGGATGTGCCTGAAACATCCTGGAGCGTGAACGAATAGATGTTGCCCTTGTCCGTGATGAGGTTCAGATTGGAGCTGATGCCTGCCTTGGCCGGATGCACAAAGCAGAAGTTGCCGACCACATCCACAATCCAGAAGTCCTTGTCGCCGGTCGCCGCCTCCATGATCTTCTCAGTGGGCGGAACCTCGATCAAGGTCGTGTACTTCAACTTGGCGTGGATTGGAACGATGTCCTGTGAGTGGTACTGCACAGTACGGGCAGACGCATCTTGCGCGCGGGCCACTGCGGAGGAGAGAGTCAGAGCAATCCAGGCTATGAAAATGAATTTGCGATTCATACGACAGCTCCTTTGGGGGTGGAAGTTGCTGCGCCGGCCAGCGTGCGGGGCCGGAAGGGGAAGTCCGTAGCCAGACGGCGCAGCCCGTCGGCGATGCCAAAACGGTCGAAGTAGTCGCGCTTTTTCAGGTTGTCGCGGGCGTTGTTGGTCGCCATCCAATGCGAGACGGAATCGACGTTCAACTGAACTTTCTTGGAGGACTGAGCCTTGCGAATGAGCATCTGGCCTGGCGGGACAAGCCCGGCGATCAAATCCAGCTCGGTGTCATTCAGGTGGAAAGCCTCGCGGTACACGTCGCGGTCCATCTCCGGGTTCGCAAGGAAGATCTTCGTTGGACAGCTTTCGGAGACGATTTGCAACATGCCCGACTCCTGAAGCTCCTTGATGGACTGCGTGGCAAGGATCATCGCGGCATTGTGCTTGCGCCAAGTCTTCTGCGCCTGCACCACATAGTTACGAATGGTCTCGTTTTTGATGAAAAGCCACGCCTCGTCCAACAGGAAGAGCTTGAACGTTGCCAGCCTCTTCGGATCGGCGATCTCGTTCGATGCCCGGTGCAGGACATAAAACAGGAGCGGTTCGAACACCTCCGGGGCGTCGCCCCAACCGGCGAAGTTGAATGTCTGAAAACGGCTGAAGGAGAGCGTGTCCACGGCGTTGTCGAAGAGAAAGCCGTACTGGCCGCCGCGCGTCCAGCGGTGCAGCCGCTCCTTCAACTCGCCAATGATGTTGGCGAAGTTGGAGACGGTGCGCTGGTCCGGCTCCAGCATATACATGCGCTCGATTCCGTCCCACAGCCTGCGCTCCTCCTTGAAGTCGAGCCGGTAACGCTGCTCGTTGCCTTCAATGAGCACCCGAAAGAAGCTGAAGAGAAATTGCAGGTTCTCCTTGGTATCGGGGAGCGAAAACGGATTGATCGTGAAATCACGCGCCTCCTGGCCAACATTGAGGTAGGAGCCGCCGAAGATCGTCGTGAGCGACTGGAAGCTGCCACCGATATCGAAGATGAAGGTGAGCGGCGCATACTTCTGGGCGTTCTGCAGCAGGAAATTGCAGAAGTAGCTCTTGCCCGATCCGGTCATTCCGAGGATGAGCGTGTGCGCGACCTCGCCGTTATGCAGGTTGAGGAAGTAGGGCGTACTGTTGTCGGTCTCAAGCACGGCCAGGTACTCCGTGCCAAGATGGGCATTGGTCATCTCACCGGGGAGGATCGTAAACAGGAACGAGAGGTCGGCATAATTCGTGTTGAGCAGGTACAACTTGCGGAGGTTCAGCGCGTAATTGCCGGGAACCGTGGCAAAGTAGGCATTGAGCTGGTTGTACGTCTCGACAAACAGATTGCCGTCGGCATTGGTGAAGACCCCGGCAAACTCGCCCACAAGCTGGTCAATCTCGGGCTTCGAGTGGCCGCACAGCACAATCGTGAGCGAGAAATCGCCGAGCGATTGGCCGTCGCCCAACGCCCGCAGGCAGTCTCCGAGGTTCTCAATGTCTGCCTGCTTCGATTCATCGACGAGCACGTCGCGCGGGTTGGTCTTTGCGGGGTCGTTGCCCATCTGGGACACAAAGCCCGTCTTCGACATATTGAAATGGCGGCGGCGTTTGTTGACTTCCTTGCGGGCCTTATCGGTTGAGAGCGGCGTCCATTCCGTCACCACGTAAAAGTTGGCCGGGATCTTCAACAGAGAATCCAGCACCAAAGGCCGTGTCTCCGTAATCGCCTCCTTCATCGTCAAGATCCTGACAACGTGCTCGCCTACGCGCAGATGATCTCGCTCCGCTTCGACATTCGAATTCACCACTTGGTAGTCAAGAAACTGTGTGGATTGTGGCTTGCCCGCAATCCGCCACTCGTCGTAGTTCAGCAACCGGCGAAAAAAGTGAAGCTGGCCCAGTTGGTCAAGAGCGACAATTTGCACGAAGTCGGCGAGCTGCCGGGCAAATGCCTGCACGCGCTGTTCAAGCCGCGCAAGGTCGGCTTCGATCTGCGTCCGCAGCAGCGTCTTCATGCTGTCGTTGGTGAACTGCGCTCTTAGCTCGTCAATTGCCCCGCACGGATCGTGGAACAGGCGAGCGAGCGCAACACCAACACCCGTTTTCGACCGCGCCCCTTCAAGGACAATGCAATAGAAAATCTCAATTTGATAAAGATTGTCGCGCTTGTCCTCAAAGAACTGGCGCCGCTGTTCGATGGCGGCATCCACGACGGCGTCGTCATACGACGCGAAGGGGATGTCAGGCCGGTTCTTTTTGAAGAGATACTGATAGATGTGAAAGCCGGGGCCGAATGCCTTCAGCGCTGCCTCCAGCCGCTTGACCGCATATTCCTGTTCCGCATGGTCAAGGCTTTCGTAATCCACGCCGGGAACACGCATGACCACGCCCAGGTCGCCGCTCTTTGTCAGGAACGCCGTCTCATTCCAGAAGCCGTAGAGGTTGATGTGGTCGTTGAGGGACGCACTCTCTTTCCACGGCTTGATGACTTTGTCGAGGCGAAGCATCAGACCACCTCCACACGGGGGACACTCTGCTTGGCGGCGTCATAGCGCAGCTTGTAGCGCTCGGACTTTGCAAGGATGCGAAGGAATGCGGGATCGCTGTCCGTGACCCAATGCCCGAAGGCAAAGCCTCCGATAAAGACGGCGATGCCGGCGAGGATGGAGTTAAAGATGTTGAATGCGCCGACCGCGCCAACGCAGACAAAGTAAAACAAGGTGCGCTCGACACCCAGATACGTGAGGGGCTTATGCAGGCTCTTGAAGACCCGGTTGGTTCGGCGTGTTTGCGGCTTCACGGCTGTCATATGCCCCTCATTGTGCTCGCTGTGACGAAGGGGTGTGAGTGGACGGGCGAGATTGTTTACACGCCCCAAAGCCAACTCAGGACGTTCACAGCGAGGACGGCAATACCGGTACCAGCGGCGACACCGGCAAGCGCCTTCTTTGCGCCCGGTTCTCCGTGGGCAAAGCCATATCCGCCAATCACAATGGCAACCAGGCTTGCCACCTTTGCAATCGTGCCGGTGAAGAGGGTCTGGATGGCGGTGAAGCCGGTATCGAACGGCGTCCCGCTCTGCGCGTGAGCTGCCACAGGGATCACCAGTAGGGTGAGCAGTAGAAGGCCCGAGAAAGTAGGCCGCCAACCTGAACTCTTTACTCGGGCTGAACTATGAACCGTTTTCATGTTTGCACCTCCATCCGACCTGGATCTCGTCGGGTATGGCGCAAACCTACGGCTGCTTATCGCATATCGTCCAATGACTTTTTGTCAGCGGACTATTCCGTGGCGGAATAGATGCGTATCAGATGGTGGTAGGGTGGTGAAGCTTTACGCAAGATCATACTTGTTCAGGACCTGCGGTTCACCCGATCCGGCACGAATGAGGCTTGCCTCCACAACCGACTTAGCCAAGAATGAACACGAGAAGCTAGTTCCGTCGGTCAAGTCGATCTGGAGTTCCGTACCGTCCCCCGTATCTTTGTAAATCCGAAGCGCCTGAATCGTCTTACCTGATATATCTGAACACTCAATGTAGTCGCCCGTCATCCTTCCCGTCCTTTCGCCGAACAGAATGGTCTCTTTCGAGATGGGACACCGGTAAGCGTCTCATCAACGTAATCGAGTCTCTGCAACTGGCCAGGCTCTACGGGAAACCACTGCAATCCTTGCTTGCTTGAGACGAAGATATTATTGCGCGATTGCAGATGGAGAACCACCGTATTCGTATGAGCTGCGCAAGCTGAGGTTGCCATCTTTGCCCTCGCCGTGGTGGAAATCTGCGTCGCAACCGTGGCTGGTCCATTATCACACTCATCGTGTGTAGACTCATAGTGGTCACAATCCAAAGATTGGAGAGTGACCACTCCCTCGGTAAAGGCTCGATTTGGCTCCTCAGTGCGAAAACTTCGCGACGAGCGCGGGTTCTCGCAAGAGGAACTGGCCGAGCGAGCAGGGCTGCATCGCAATTACGTTGGTGGGGTCGAGCGAGGGGAGCGGAACGTCGCTCTGGAGAACATCGTCAAACTGGCTCGTGCGCTGTCGGTGGCTCCAAGAGAACTGTTCACGAACTTCCCCTGAGTCTTCATTTGGCCCTGGACGCATCCCTTTTATTTTATGTAGCTTACGCTCATTTTCGTTGCTGACGTGCATTATTATGTCTCAAAACACCTCAAATAAGGGTGTTTTGTTACATGAAATGGTGGCATTTGGCTTCCTGCGGTGCTATAGTCTTCATCGAAACACCTTCAATCTAGGGGTTTCGTTACAGAGAATCACATGGAATTCGCAACCAGATCACTCTCGGCTCAGGAAAGCAGAATCGTCCTCTCACTCAGCGAGAGCGGGCGGCGGGAGATCACTCGTGCCGAAATCTCCGATCTGCTTGGGAGCACACCGAAGGCGGCTGACCATGTCATCGAATCGTTACGCCGCAAGGGATGGTTGGAACGAGCGACCTGGGGCGCTTACCTCTTCATTCCTCCTGAATATGGACCAGATGCGCTCGGCAACAGCAATCTCCTTGCGCTCGCGAGTCGCATCACAAAGCGCTATTACATCGGGTTCGGAACGGCGGCTGCCCACTACGGTCTGACCACGCAGCACCGCAACGTAATCTTTGTGGTCACGCCGCAACGGCTGCGCGAACGCACAGTCGGCGGCTCAAGGGTTCAAATCGTCACTCAAGCAGAGAGCAAGTTCTTTGGCATTGCAGAGGTCGATGTGTTGAGCTACAAGGTCATGCTGTCCGACCGTGAGAAGACGGCCATCGACTGCATAGATCACCCGGAATTCACCGGAGGCGTTGGCGAAGCCGCCACAATCTTCGCTACCGCCAGTCGTCGCCGCTTTGATTGGGATAAAGCAGCAGACTATCTGGAGCGCATTGGCGCCGGCGCATTGGCACGACGCTTCGGCTGGTTGGCTGATTTCATCAAGGCGGATATGCCGTCGTCCGCGCGCGCGCGTATCGTCGATCTGGCCGCTCGTAGCCGTAAGACTTGGCTTGGCTCATCCCCTGAACACGTAGTACCACGCGCCATCGGGTATGACGAAACGTGGAGGATCTTCGTGAATGTTGCGCCTGAAGAGTTGCACAACCTCACCGGCTTAGGGCAGCACAAAGCCATCGAGAAGGGAAGCTAGAACGATGCTCACACTACCGCAAGTTCAACGCTTTGCCGTGGAATCAGGCCTGGGCGACATCATGATCGCGGAGGAGGAAGTCGTTCTGACATCCTCCCTGTGATTGCTTTCTATGGAAGGCTAATCGTTGTCGTTTGGTTTCCTGCCGCGCAAGCCGCCGACAAATCAGTTGGCGCATAGGTCGCGGTGATGGTGTACTGACCGGCCGACGCAGTGGGGAATGTTATGGTCCATGGGCCACTCCCGTTCTCTGTTGGGGACAGCGTGGGAGTGACATCGTTCCCATTCATAGTTACTCGTGCGCTGAGAGTTCCGAGGCAAGTTCCACCAGTGCTGGATGCGGTTACAGGAACTTTTGCGGATGAATTCGACTCGACTACTGCTGTTTTAGGACCGATCGTCAGACTAACCGGTTTTGGCGGGGATGAAACGATCACTCCTGAAAAGGTAACAATGTCTGATTGCATAAACTTGTCACCTCCGTCATAAGAAATCATCAGGTCGTATGTTCCTGGATCGAGCTTGGACAGAGCGTCGGCGTTAATTGTAGCCGTACCAGTGCCATCTATAGTTGCTTGAAGCTTCTTGACAACAGCAGCGGCGTTCTTGAAAGCAAACGTGACGGTTCCTGTAGGAACTCCACTATCGGGGTCAGACACTACATGGACACTCAATGTAGTGTTTTGCTTTAGCTTGTTGGCGTCGAGAGAACTCGCCACGTCATTTTTATCAATTTTCGTTTTTACAGTTTCAAAGACGAAGTTGACTGTCAGCGGTGTCTTGAAGAATTTGGTGTCAGAGAACGTCATGGTAGTGACTGATCCTGGTGGCACAGTCAATATCTGAGCCAGGCTCGGAATGGTTGCTAAAACAGTTGGTAACGTCTTGCTCGCAAATGTCTGGGCCGCGGCTGGGGGAACGGCGGCGGGAGTCTGGCTAACTGTGAGGGTGTCGGGAGCCGAAGGATCAGTGAAGTAATACACGTTAACTTTGGCCGATTGATTGTTCTGATTGCCAAGCGGGAAATTGCAATTGTTGAGATTGGAGTAGGTGCAGGAGAAGGTATAGGAGGACTGATTCGGTGAATCTGTTGCTTGCATAATGAGTCCGACGCCGGTTCCGGAGAGTGTGACTGAGGTAGACCCTTCCAAGTTATCGCCGTCGAAGGTCAGGGTAGAGGTGATCTGGCCGACTCTTGTAGGTTCGAAGCGAACGGCGATGACACAAGAGGAATTCGGCGCAATCGTGAATGCCGTCTGGCCGTCCGAGGCCGTTGTGCCGCTGCCGGATATACCGCAGTTGCTCTTAGATGTCTCCACGGCGAAGTCTGTGGAGCCGGAAGGGGACGCAGCTCCGCTCGGCACAATCTTGAAGCTGTGGATATTCATTGTAGTGGAGCCAGTGTTGCTGATGGTGAATGCCTGCACATCCCCGGTACGCTGGTTGAGGTCAGAGAAGTCGAACTTGGGATTCGTTGACGTAAGAAAGATGGGTGGCGAAATGAACTCGGGTGCAAAATTCAGAGTGGTCTTGTTAAGGGATAGAAGGGTTACGGTTCCTCAGTGGTTCTGATCTCCACATTGAGGGGGCCATCTTCACCGCATTTGGGGCAAGTGAATATGCCTGACGTTAGCGCTCTTCCTTCACAGGCCTCTCTCCTGGAAATTGCCCTGCAATGAACGCAGACGTGGACATGGATCAGTTTCCCGTCATCGGCCGGCGTGCAGTTCATAACACTCCCTGTCAATAGCTTTGGTTACGCACCCTACTGCGATGTGCGCACTATGGTGTATTCCAAGTGGCTTACCAACCCCGCTGTGCACCTACCTATCATCTGGTCAACCTTCGATCACGCCGCATATTGGCTCGGTATGTACTTGGCGCGACGCCAAAAGTTCTCTTAAAGAGGCGGCTCAGATGACTGTCGCTAGCAAATCCACATCGAAGAGCAATCGTCGTAATTGACTGCACCGATGTCGATACCAGGGCAAGCGCATGCTCCAGACGGCGTTGTAAGAGATATTGGTGGGGCGTCAGTCCCGTGAGTTGTCGAAAGGAGCGAAGAAAGTGGCCTCGGCTATAGCCGGATGTCCTCGCCATGCTGTCGATGTCATGACGTCCGATCGGATCAAACTCTATCTCCTCAAGGACAGATCGAACGCCGGCCTGAATGGACCATTTTTGAGTCGCAACAACTAAGCGACTTCGCAGCGCCGCGATCCGAATTTCTGCGGCGCTCTTCAAATGGTCCAGATAGACAGATCCTGTCGGAACACCGTCCTTTGCTTCCTGTTCCAAAAGCGCCACTATCTGGCGCATCGGGAGGTCACTTCCGATATATGGATTGTCCCCCAATATCTCCTTGAGGCTCGCGACTTCTAGAACCCGCGATTTCTTCGCTCTTTTTGATTTCGCCTCCATACTCCTCTCCAATAATGTCGAGGGGATCTTGTCAACGTCCGCTCTGACATGAGCGCGGTCGCCACGCAGCCTCGCATAGACCAGGAGCTAACGTGTCTTAGTGAGGAAGTAGTGAAGGATTCAAAGTGTAGGTTCCAGTCAGGCTCGCTTCGGCTAGAACGTGGTCTGCTATGCTGCCGCGAACATTTTGACCGGTAAGATCCCCTTGAACAGACACATGTGTGACATCCAGCGCGTATAAAGTGAAGACGTAGTGATGAATGAGGAGATCGTTCCAGGGAGGGCACGGTCCATCGTATCCGTGATATGTCCCCTTCATGTTTTCGTCGGTGGCAAACCACTTGGTGTAATCGTTGATCCCGTGACGAGCGTTTTGCGGAGCTTCGGGACCGGGCTTGCCGTGTGGCGTGATCCCATCGCTGTGACTGCCCGCGGGGATTTCGCGCAAAGTGGCAGCAATGTCCATTAGTATCCAGTGAAAAAAGGTGTCGCGTGATTGAGAGACCGGGATTGAATGGCCCTCTTTATTCACGTCCTTGATATCGACAGGAACATCGTAATCGTGACAAATCAAGACAAATGATTTGGTCTCCGAAGGCACCTCACTCCACTTGAGGTGAGGGTTGCGGTTTGAACTCAAAGCGATGTGGTGTTGAGGGTCGATGACGGCAAAGGCAAACTCTCCGGGGATCGGCTCTCCATCTTTGAAACTGTTACTAATCAATCGCATTTTCATGTCCTCTCTCTTGTTGTGATTTGGTTCCATGTATGGGTTTACTCTGAGGCTCCGACGTACTGCATTTCTTGATGGAGAGACCGCAGGGTCTCGACCATCCTTCGCGATAGAAGAACAAATGTGTTCAAGTGACCTTCGAGGGAATCATCGGACTGAATTGACTCGTATTCATCGACTGTTTGCTGCAATTGCTCTATGAGCAGCTCTGGACTGTCGCCGACCTCATCCGCGCGACCATCCACACGGTCCGCCATAATCCTGAGGATTCGGGCTGCTCTTGCATCGAATGCCTTTTGAAGATCTTCAATGGGCGCAGGCAATTCGAAACCGGGAAGCCGGAGCCGATATTTCAACAAATTGATACGTGCCAGAAACAGCAAACGAACTCTGAGTTGCCAGCCAAGCAGCTTATGCCCGAAGGCGAGATCGCGATCACGAGTGGGGCCGAATTCGAGTGTCACACCGTCCGCGAGCTGCCGTATTTTCTCGAAATTCGAATTTATCGTTTCCCGCAATGTGTAGGCCTCTTCGATTCCTTCCCGCCGATCACTCGTCAGAGGCGCCTCCATCAGGTTTCCCATAAGCTTCAACGTCGAGACGAAAGTCTTCCTGATTGCCCCGACAGTGGTTCGTCCAGCCAAATTGTCGAAGACTAACCACATCGCAGACAGCCCAAGAAGAATTCCGACGACTCGGTCTCGGGCCACGGCCAGCGAAGTCTGGAACTTAAATTCCTCCAAGTTGATCAGATAAAACGCTATGAGGATCTGATTTCCAAAATACGATATGCGCGGACTGGCCGTAACAAACCACGCCCCCACGATTGACACTGCGACAAACAGCAGGAGAAAACTGGTAATCGAATCCATCGCAGGAAGAATAAACACCTGGGCGCCAAATCCAATAAGAACTCCCCCTACGATCGCGCCACTGAATCGAAGAATCTGCTTTTGCCGGGATGCGCCAACCGTTGTGAGCGCGGTGAGGAAGCAAGTGGTTACAGCTGTGCTGATCCCTGGCCAGTCGATCAGACTGTAGGTGAGATAGCATATGCAAGCTGCCAGGCCTCCGCCGATGGCGAAGCGGCTATGATCCGGGTTTGAGAATGCGTCTGGGAGGAACAGCTTGCGACTGGGTTCATTCGTCTGTATTGACGCCAAGTAGTCTGGTGTCTCAGCGCCTGACAGGGTCTCAATAATTAATGCCGTAGTGAGGCCCATCTCAGACAAGAGAGGACCGGTTTCGCCGTTGTCGATCGTGTCCCGACCTAGCATCGGCAAATGGCCCGAGTCACCACGCAAATAATCCACAACGGATCGAAGTTGACTGGCAAGCCTCTTCATCTGCCTTTGGGCTGATGAGGAGGAACCGCTCAGAATTAGAGGGAGGGTCGAGGCCAAGTCGACTAGCCTTCCAACCAGCGCGACTACCGTCCCCATTTGCTGCACGTAGCCACGGGCGTAGCCCGAGCGCTGGAGATCGCGACGCATGCGCGATGTTCCCAGCGCAACCAGCCTTTCTATATTCAGTTCCCTGGCGTTGTCGGAGATGCCGACAGATAGCGATCGTAAAAGTGACGCAGTTCCGTCAAGTCGTTCTATCAGGGATATCGTTACCGCGTCGATCGGCTGCATGCTGGCATAAACTATCTCGATAACAGCCGTGATGATGGTTGCGAAGGAAATAACCCCTATCGCCCAGAGTGTGCTCTCCACTTTTGCTTCCGAGCGGACATGCTGATCCCAAAGCGGTGTGGTGATGATGATGAGATAACCAAAACGAGCGGCTACGCCGGAGTTTGCCAGTGCGCTGAGAGCAAAGAAAATCGAAAAGAACACGCACAGGACCCAAACCAAACGCAATACAGGCTCCCCAGAAACGATGATCTCCCCGACCAATACGATCGCCACCGCTGCGGCAAAGCCAATAACCAAGACTTTGACTGCCTCAATCGTTCTTGCGGGACTCTCGCGTGTGATTGTGAGCGCAAAAATGGCACCGTAGGCGCCATAGGGGATGCGAAAAATCATTGTGATAAGCATGACGATGGTGGCCGCAATCACCATGCGCGCCACCATTGCCCCTCGCCCGGGATAAGGCGCAAGTTCCTCACGGAGCAAAGTCGTGAGCCACGCAAAATGCGTGGGCCGTGCGGCTACCGATTCTTGAGCATTGACAACCATATTCAGTGTCCGCGAATGGTGGTTACCGCGGTTTCTCCGATCCGGAACAATTCGGGCGGCGGGTTTTCAACGCGCACCCTTACCGGGTATCGCGCGGCCAGATGTACCCAGTTGAGTGTGCGTTGGACGTCAGGCAATCCAGGCCCGAGGCGGCCGAGCACATCGGCATCTGGCGTTACGCCAAACCCGATGCTGTCAACTACACCTTGAAAGCGCTCGTGAGGACGCGACAGGATATAGACATCGGCAGCCATGCCCGGATGGATGTGATGAAGCTGCCCTTCTCGAAAATTCGCCAAGACCCACCATGTACGTGCATCGATTAAGACAAATATCTGCTGTCCGACATGGGCATACTCTCCTTCCGAAATAGTGAGGTTCGTAACCAGAGCATCGAAGGGGGCGTACACCTTACAGTTGTCGAGGTTGTATCGGGCCGTTTTGACCTGGGCAGCACGTTCGCCACGCTGGCTAATCAGCGGATCAAGCGTTAGAACGGAATGTTGTGCCTGCTGATGCTGCGCGTGGCTTTGTTCGACTGAGGCAACTGCATGCGAGTACTGGGCGGTCGTCGACTTAACTTCAGCTTGAGCCATCGTTAGCTGTGACTCTGCCTGCTTCAGCGCTTCTGCCTGAGCGGTCTCCGTGGTGCGCGCGCGATCGACTTGATCCACGGTTACGAACTGTCGCTTGAGTAGCGGCTCGAGACGCTGTAGGTTGTCGCTCGCATAAGTCCACTCGGCTTTCGCCCGCGCAACACCTTGCTCGGCGTGAGTTACATCTGCGTTGGATTGTTCGATGGCCGCCGTCCAGTGTTTGACATCAGCTTCGGCAGTATCGACTCCCGCTTTGGCGACAGAAACGCCACTCACCTGTGCCGCAATGCGGCGCTGCTCATCTTGAATCTGTCCTTCCAGAACTGCCTGCTCGGACAGGGCGCGCTCATACGCATACTCGTACGGCCGGGAGTCGACCGCAAAGAGCACCTCACCTTTCTTTACGAACTGATTGTCTCGGACCTTCAGCTCTAGAATCGGTCCTTCTACTTGAGGAGCTATGCCGATGAAATTGGCGAATACCTCCGCATCATCAGTGCGCGGATGATGATCCGAACGCCACAGAACAGCTAACCCAAGTGTCAACGCCAGGATCACAAGAACGAATGTGGTCCATCTCTCGAACTGCCTATGTACATTCATCTCTATCTTTGGAGGGGCCACTTGTTTCTCCTCAGAATCAATACAGGATTAACCAGACACTAAAGGTGATGACAATTGCCAAACAGGGATAGGCCAACAGCGGAAAGAGCAGGTTGACATGCCGACGGCCCAGAATCATTCGCACGATAAGGGACAGCAGTCCGCCGACAGCAATACACACAAGCCATGCTGGAAATAACGACCCCATGATGTCGTACGCGGGAGCCTGCGAACAACCGTCGAGGAAGACGAAGGAGAGGACTATTAAGCAGATCGGAGGTGGCTCAAATGTTCGCTTCATGGCTGTGACCTCGGGCGATTGGGCTGAATCGTCTCAGCCGTCTCAAAGGCAAGAGCAGCAAGCGCTGTGAGAACTTGGGCGCGTGCGAGAACGTCGGTTGATCGAGCACGGGCCAATGCTTGTTGAGCTTCCGTCACATCGAGCAAATTGCGCACACCGGCGTGATAGGAAGTGAACTCAGCGGTGTACGACTGGTCGGCTGCCTTTAACAAAGCGGAAGCCGCCTCACGTTGGCGGAATGCGGTTTTGAGATTTGAATAGGCGGTCCAGACCTCGTTTTGAATTTCGTCCTGCGTTACGGCGGCGTTTGCTTGCTCAGCATGAAGCTGAGCGACAGCTTCTGCGGTGCGGTGTCTGCGCGCACCGCCGTCGAATACATCCCACCTTAGCTGGAAGCTGACATTTCCATTCAAGCCAGCCGTGAACCCCCAAGGAAAGGTTTGTTGGAGACCATATAGAGCTTGAGGCTCGGGGTACACATGGACTTGTAGCGTTGGATAATATTCGGCTCGCGCCTCTTTTAGTAGCCCCGTCGCCGCCCGAATGGCCGCAATCCTCTGCATTAGGTCCGGACGATGGTCTAGTGAGCGATCTATCAGCGTGTCAACTGAAGTCTCTACTGAATCTGGAATACTAAGCTCATCGATCGGTTGAACCGTGATCGTCGAAGCCGGCGAACTTCCCAGAACTGTCAGCAGATTCCCGCGAGCAACCTCCTCGCTGCCCACTGCAGCCTGTAGATCGTAGACCGATCTCGCCGTGACCGCGCGGGTTTCGAGTACATCCGGCAACGTCCCCAGACCATTGTCCAAACGCGCTTCTGCTGCCTGCTGAACGGCCCGCGCGTTTTCCAGGGCTGCTCGGGCGGCTGCCACCTGTCCGGTCGCGTTCAGTAGTTGGTAATAGGAAGTGGACACCTCGTAGATCAGACGCCGCTGCACATCGTTGAACGCGAAGTTTGCTTGTAGAAGATCTCCTCGTGCGGCATCAATACGACCGGACCGAGCCCCAAAATCAAAAATGGTGTAATTCAAATCCAGCGGCAGTTCCAGGTCCGCAGTTGTCTGACGATAAAAGCGCGTGTCCAGATATACCTCGTCCCGGTTCGCACTGGCGATAGCCAGAGCCGCGATGGTTGGGTATAGTTCACTCTTTGCAACTCCGAGTGCCTCCGCTTGTGCGCGAGCTCGCTGCCAGGCCAGCTTCGTCTCTGGGTTAAAAGATTCGGCGCAATCGATAAGCTCTGCAAGTGAGTACGTCTTGTCTGCATTCGGCGCAAACATGGTGAGCGGTACAAAATGCGACTGCTTTCGAAGATCGCCTTCAATAGGGGCGTGCCACGGGGCATTCGGTAATTGAGGTGCAGTTTGTGCCATTCCAGAGCCTAAAATAGCCATCCCCATCACCCCAATCACCATGACGATGCGGCCGTCAGATCTACTCGCAGATAGTTTGTGAAACAGCGCATTCATGCTCATCATTCGGCAAGCCTAGGAGCTTTGTGAGGGATTCGAGTGCCATGCCAGCTCTTATCGCCTGAAAAGCGAGTAACCAATGGACGGATCTATGTGCTCTCCGAAGAGCACTTAATTTGAGGTGAAACGATCGGTCGAGATTTATGTTGACGCGGTTTGATAGGAAAGAACAGAGAGATTGCCAGCCCCACAGAGATCGCGAGCGCAAGCAACGCAGCGGTCCCGAGTGCAGCCAAGGTTTCCGCCTGCAATTCCGCAGACGCGAGTGCCTGCAAGTGGGTGATCTGGAGAAACCCGATGACAAACCGAAACGCAAACACGCCCGGCACCATAGCGAGAACACCAGGGAAAGCGAACGTAGAGGCTGATGTTGCGTATCGCCTTGCAAACAACTGAGCCATCGCTCCCGACACCGCGGATGCAATGAGCGTGGCGCACACCATGTCCAGACCTAAATGCATCAGAGCGTTACGCAAAGTGTGGCCGCACAGTCCGCAGACCACACAACCCCACGCAACGCGGTAGCCAACATTGAATAGAAACACAAAGCCGATTGTGGTCACCGCTGTGAATAGAGCATCTTCTGCGAGCGGTAAGAGCGTCATAGAGCCGACAACAGGTATCCGAACTCCTGTGATGAAAGTCGCCACAAACAGGCCCAAGGCTATGCTTCCGGTGACGCAGGTGAAAAATGTCAATCGGGATTCGGCGAGGTGGATGTTATTGCCTAACGCGTCCCGAATTCCGTTGATCAAGGGAACGCCTGGCACTAGAATCATCGCGGGCGCGACGAGTGAAAGATACCCGTTATAACTAGGATGAATCCGAATCCCGATTCCGCCAACGATGCCACTACTTAGAGCCGCCAGGAAGGGCACAACTAACCCATTTAGGCCGAGTCTAACGAAGCGCTGACGCACCAGCGTGCCAGCAGTCGCAGCGACGAAGACGACCAAGAAAATGTACCAGTCTCCTCCGAATATGCGAGAAAGCGATGCAGCAGACATTCCGATTGCGACAGCAACTAGCCATGCTGGATAAAGTGCTCGGCCATTCTTTAACTCTTCAAGCCGATGCAACACGCTCCGCCATTCAAGAGGGACTCGTTTGAGGTTCTCTATTTCTCGATTTACATAACCGATCAGGGTCATATTCACGATGGGCGCGGGCAGGTGATGTCCGATCCGAGTTGCAACGACTCCTGCCGCCTCTGTATTGACAACAAGCGTTTCGAGCGTGATGATCACGCTGACTTCGTAACCCAAAGCGCTGCCAGCGTCCGTTAGCGATGTGTAGATATGTCTCGTCTCTGCACCGTTCACAAGGAGAAGCGCGGCGATCACGAGAGACAACTCTCCCGCCTCTGATGCCGTGATCGCGCTCGCCGCTCCAATACTCATCAAAGACTCTCCAGTTGAAACTCGGCTGCAAGGGAGACTGGGTTTCCCCTGTCTATTGCAATGTTTAGTTGAATGCGGGATCAGGGAGGCCCGACTCCGCGTACTTATTCAGGTGTCCCATGAGGATGCCCCATAGAGTGTTGCACTTCGTGAACTCGCTATGCCCATCGGGCCAGCCCTCGTGATCGCACTCCACGACAGAACTCTGATTGCCTTTACCGGACACAGCAAATGTAACCCTGGTGCCGACTGCGTCTCCGGGACCGTCGATGCACTCCCAACGAACGAGTGAGTTCGGTTTGAGGTCGATGAACTTCCAGCGAAACGGTTCTTTTCCGGCAAAGGTGAAAACGACCTCGTGATTTTTTCCCGCTGCGCCTTCGATTGTTGGGGTGTACCAGCTCTTGAGGCCCTCAACTGTCGAGAGGGCTTTGAAGACCCGGTCTTGAGGAACGTCGATTGTTATCTTGTGCGAGGAAGTTGCCATATTATCCATCCTTTCAATTCTTCCGTAGTTGTTGGAGTTAGGAACGTGATTGGCCGGAACTTCTCCGTCACGATCACACTTGAGAACGTCTTGGTTGACCTCAATCGGGCCGTCGAACGCTATTACACCGATGTGGACCAGCGGACATATCTAGCGCCGATTCTCACCACGTTAGGACTGCCTTCAACCACCGTCGACACCGGTGGGCAATATGTCGTTGGAATCCAGAACCAGATCATCTACTGGGGTGTCACCCCGCAATCTTCCAACAATGTGCTCGCATGAGATACGACGACTGGCCATCAAGACTTCACGGCTATGTTGAGTCGCAGCAAGACGCAAAGTTTGCTTATGGCCGCTTCGATTGTGGTCTTTTCGCTGCCGGATGTATCGAAGCCATGACCGGCGAAGACTTCGCCTCGGACCTCAGAGGCTACACGAGCGGCTGTCAGGCGAGGGAAGTGTGTAAGCGTCTGTGCGGCTCGGCATCCATCCCCAACCTGGCCGAGTACATAGCAGCTAGACACAACCTCAAGGCCGTTCCCATTCTCCACGCACAGCGCGGCGACCTCGCCATCGTCAAGGATCGACGCTTCGGCATCGTCGCCTTGAATGGCACAGAGGTTATGGTTCCTGGGCGAATTGGTGTTCTCAGGTTCCCGCTTACAGACGCAACAAAGGTTTATCGGATATGAGCAAGGGCGCACTAATCGAGATTGGGATGGGCGCGGCGGCCATCGCTGCGGGTATCTTCATCCCCGGCATCGGCGCGGCTCTGTCGACTGAGTTGATCTCCGCTGGCGCATCAATGGCCGCTGGTGGAGTCATCTCGGGTATCGCCTCGCTTTCTCCGACCGGAGGCGTCTCCGGCGCAATGCGCAATCCAATCGGAGCGCATAACTACCAGTTCGGGACCTGCTCGATTGCGGGAACGACTGTCTTTGAAACCGCGAACAACAACACCGGCGGCGGGACTACTTCTGATGATAAGCAACTTCACCTTGTTCGCGCGCTAAACGCGCATCCCTCCGCTATCGGCACCTTCGGCACGGACACCAGCACAGATTGGCAGTTGTATGTCGGTGGCAAGCCATGTGTGATGGAGGCGCATGGAACTGGATACCTCAGCGTCTCACCGACGCAGCAGCAGATTTCCATCACATCTATCAGCCGGAGCGGTGGCCTGGTCACCGTCAAACTATCGAGCGGACTGGCCAATGCGAATGGAACGACCGTCTACGTCAAGGATGTAGCGGACAACACTTACAACTGCATCTGCATCATCACACAGCCGGACCCTGCCGATGACACGACGTTTACATACGTCTGCGGTGGGATCAATGGAAGCTCGACAGGCGGCATACTTGGCACGGCCTACGAGGACGTGGGTGGGCGTGTGTACGTGGAGTTCCTGGACGGCAACCATACTAGCACCTTCCCGACGCTGCTGGCCTCCGGAACGCAATGGGGTCCTACCGATCGCAGCCTATTTGAACCTTCCCCGTGAGAACGGCGGATTCGGGCTCCAGTACGGCACAGACATCAACACAGCTCAACTGATCGCCGCTTCGAACATCTGTGATGAGGTTGTAACTCTGGCCGAAGGCGGTACCGTACCTCGCTACACCTGCAACGGCTCTATCCAGGTATCACGAGGGCGCGGCTCAATCCTGCAAGACTTGCTCTTGTCGTGCGCTGGCCGCATCAGCTTCAGCGGCGGGCAATACTCGATATTCCCCGGTGCGTGGGTCACTCCGTCTGAGAGTTTCACCGCTTCTGATTTTGTTGGACCGGTTGAATTCAAGGTATTGCTGTCTTCGCGCGACGTTGCCAACGGAGCCAAGGGCGTCTACACCAGTCCAGCCAACAACTGGAATGAGGCGGATATTCCGCCTTACACCCAGGACACGCTGCATGGGTATACGACGAATCAGTACCTGACTCAAGACAACAACGAAGCTCTGTACCTGACTCAGAACCTTCCATTCACGACAGACCCGGCGACAGCGCAACGCATTCTCAAGATCTACATGATGCGGACGCGGTTCCAATACCGCGTAACGGTCAGGCTTTCGATGAAGGCTTTTGTCTGCACACCGTTGGACGTAATCACGCTCACTAACCCAAAGTACGGGTGGAACAACACAACGTTTGAAGTGTTGAGCGCGACCATGATCAATGAGTCGAACTCGGACAATCCACGCCTGTACATGCAGCTTGACCTTGCTCTGACAGACCCGTCCATTTACGACTGGTCGACTTCTGAGGAATTGAGCGCAACTGGATACATTCAGCCTGACAACACGGGCGGGACGCATACGGCCACGCAGCCGAATTCACTGACCTTGTATTCCGGTCCAGGCGAGACGGTTGGAGGCACGACGTATCCCAGCACCATCCTATCGACGGCCAGCGGCATCAACAGAAACAGTCTGTTGGTAACCTGGGTTCAGCCGAATGACATCTTTGTCACGAGCGCGGGGCACATTGAAATCCAATATCAGTTGAACGGTTCATCCACATGGATTGACGCTGGTAAAGTCTCCGGGAACGCCACCAGCTTCACCATCCCAAACGTGACCGAAGGCTCCGAATACAACGTACAGATACGTTCGGTGAACATGGTTGGGACCACCAGCGCGTGGGTTAGCGCCGGGCCTGAGACTATCTCTGCAGCCACGTCCAACATAGCTGTCTCGGCTATCGCGGGTTGAGCCTTAGCGCCATCTCGGGCACTCTTCCGGCGGCAAGCGTCGCGGGCTTGAGTTCGGTGGCAACTACTGGCGTACTGGCCGCGTCGAACATCACCGGCAATCTTCCCGCCTCGCAGGTAAGCGGTCTGGCAAGCGTGGCGACAACCGGCGTACTGCCAGCTTCAGACATCAGCGGCACTATCAGCGCTTCGTCTCTGCCTTCTGCACTGGCAACACTGAGCAGCACGGCGACCGCAACCGCAACCGTCGCTGTGGGTGCTACCGCCCAGGTGGGCACAGGTGCAGCGGCTACGGTTGCAGGCAGAGGGTTCTCAGGGGCGATCACCTTAACGACCGGGACAGGCACACTCGCGCCTGGCGCTCTCTGCACGGTGACATTCTCTGCGGCTGCTGCAACTGCTCCGCTCGGCGTCGTTGCGACGAACGGGACGGCGATCACTGAGCTTGAATGGTCAACGACCACGAGCACTCTCACCATTAGCTCGACGGCTGCCCTCGCACCATCGACCACATACACGATTGGATACTTCCTCTCTTAACTGGGCCGAACGATACCGAACAAAGGCGTTATCTCTATGGACGAAATCTCGCAACTTATATTGACCGAACTTCGGGAATTCAGGCAGGCCGTAACCCAATGGCAGCAAGATACCGGGGAGCGGGTGGCAACGCTGGAAACATAGGTGAAGTCAGGCATCCCCGGTAATGGTCAGCCGTCGCGCCTGGCCGTGGTAGAGAAGAGCGTTGAGCAGCTTAACCGGTTCAAATATTGGCTATAGGGTGCCGCAGCGACTATCTCCGTAGTTGCTCATTACGTGCTGCCTGGGGGTGGCCGATGACGGACTTCTTCAAACAATGTGGAGTCTGGTTTCGGAGCGTGGTCTCGGAGCCCGATGGTACCGGGTCGATTCACAAGGGAACGCCGCTCCAGATGTTTATGTGGGGAATGGCCTCATGGTTGTCGAGTTCGGCGTTCGGAGCGCAGGAATGGTTTACCTCTGCGCTTGTCAGACTCGAATCGTTCTCGCCACTGGCAATCGTCTGGTAGCATCTCGTGCAAATTGAATCGACCGTAGAGTCTCGGTTGCGCCTATGAGCGAAAGAAATGAATGAAGTCATTGCGTCACTCCTGCGACGATTGTGGATTTGCAGTACCTTATAAACCCTTGGGGAGGGCTATCTTGCATTCACGCTACTCATGGAACCAACTTCGAGTATGGTCTGCTTTGCTCAAATCCTTCAGTTTCAGGGTGTCAGCCTTTCAGCATGTTCAGGTTTGGAAGACCTACTATGCCGGGCCATTGGATCGCCCATATATTGCTGGCTGTCGTCGCGTTGAGGCAGCGCCCACAGCCTGTTAAAACGTTCCTCGCTGAGAATCCGTGTGGTAGTGGTCCAACTCGGACGTGGAGCAGGCGTGTCCTTGTTCCGCAGCTATTAGGTCGGCTTCGGATCGCGTATTAGCGACCTTTCGATAGCAATCCATGCATATCGAGTCGATAGACATGTCCGGATTCTGAAGCCTTGCAAAGTACGTCTGGATCGGCATTTAGTACTCCCGAGCAGCCAACAGCCTTTGGAACTGGGTGTAGAGCCTTTTGCTTCGTGGCCTGCTCCGATGCTGACTATATGAGTGGGAACGCACTGAGGTATGGCCCATATTGCTCAAACCGGAGCGTATAAGGCTAGGTGGGCATGTGCCTCCATGGCGTGGAACGACTAGCGCCAGACATGTCGCAGCGGAGGTAGACCTAACAACGCTGGAACTCTCCCGCAGACGTGCTCCATCTCAGCTTCTGCAAGATCGGATTTGCTCACTCCTATGGCAACGGTCCAAAGGCATCGAAGGCAGAGTGAATCGAATGTACCGTCGCGATTGTGTTTGCGGTAGGCGAGGATCGGCACATCGTCAAACGTCGTGGCACGACGCCACACTATGCCGGGGCGATTCACAGTAGCGACTCGCTCGAATGGTGATAGCGGAAGATTTCCTCGCGTCGATCAATCTCTGCATTCGGATCACAGAGATGGTTCTCCTCTGCACCTGAGAGAGTCACATAACTCTCTCCGTTGGCAATGGTCTGATAACACCGAGCACAAATCGAATCGACAGTGGAATCGTAATTGCGCCTATGGGCAAAGGAAATGAACGATTGCATAGCGTCACGCTTGCGATGATGTCAGTGTCGAACAAGCAGATAACTCTTTGGGGAGGGCTGTCTGGAATCCACGCTACTCATTTGGTCGACTGCCAGTATGTTCTGTATTGCTCATAACTTCACAGCTATAGCTTTTCTGACGATGGACCCGACAACTTGGAAGGACCCAGGTGAGGTTAGCAGTATGGTAGCTTCCAGTTCATCGCTGGACAGGAATACAGGGATTCCAGCATTGAATAATTCGGCCAATTCACCTTTTTCCTCTGAAACCCGGCACAGTCCTTCAGACGGATTAGAGCCGGTCTTCCATTTGAAGCTATCGTCCCTACTGAGATAAAGGGAGAACGTTACGTGGGTAGCCATACCTTGTCTGTTGAGAATCTTTCCCGACAGACCGACGAACCATTGGATGAGTTTGGTTTCCGATTTCATAGCATACCCTCAGAACTGCTAACAGAAAGCAACCCGTCATTCTTTCGCATCTTCAATATAATCTTCCAGCGTACAACGGATGAGCTAGTTTGCACAGACTTCACAAACGAAGCGGCGCACCGTCAAAGCAGTGTACGAATAGGAGTCACTCTAACCTATGGAAGTTAATGACGTTGTCGCCACTATTCTAGAACGCGAAACAAAGTCCACGATTGCAGCTTGGCTTTACAGAGTCAATGCGGAACCCGACATAATTACCGTTAGACTCAACGACGAAGACCGATGCTTTCATCTGCCGAATCTCTTCCGTGACCTCGTGACCCGCCTGCGTAACCCGCTCCCGCTAGGCACCCGTGCCCTGACCTCTGACGCTGCCGACGATCACGGTTGTTTACGGCGCGTTCAAGGCTATACTCCGGCCATGCTGGTTGAGGAATCGCGGATGTTGCAGGTATCGATATTCCAGACATTGCGGGACCATCTAAGCACATTAGACATGAGTGTGGTTCTGGCGGATGTCATGACGATAGCCGACGAAGTGGATTCGCAATTGGCACAGTCGATGGCGAGCTATATGTTCGAGGACCGTCGCGAAGCCGACTTCATCGAGGTTTAGCGCAAGTCTTCAGTCCGGCTGAGGCGAGCGCCGAGTCTATGTAACCGCCTTATAACCACTGCTCTAGTGTAATTCTTAGACCTCGTTCATCGATATCACTACCCGGAACAAGCAAATTGGAAAAGTCGTGCCTGCTCATAGTTTGCGGACGCCATACCACTTTTATAAGATTCCCTGTGGCGATGAATGCTCGCGAGCCTGTATTACGTTCGATAGTCCACGTTTCGGTAATAATATACTGGACAAAACAGCATAGACTATCGTTCACGCTCTGGCGGGTCCGAGACGACCTCTTTGCTTACAGGGCATACATAAAACTTGAAGATTTTGAAGTACGCTGTACGCGTATCCTCGGAACTCTGGTGTTGAACGAGCGGGACATTGGGCGCACCGCAGAGAGGCGGATTCGAGTTCTCCTTTACAAAGCAAACGTGGCCCATTTGTAGCTCCGAACAAAATAATCTACGTGATTGTGCTCAATAGGATAACCGACTCTTAGCGAGCAATATAGACCATACTTTTCTGTTCGCTGCCCTCTAGCGTTGCGGTAAGGGGAACCCTATGAACAACTCAGAGGAATTAGAGAGCTTCTTAGAAAAAGTCGATTCGATCCAGCGCAGATTTCTGGAAAGCCTTATCACCGGACAGCGCGACCCTATTTTCAGGGAATCGAAGACAACGCCCATCCCTGAGACCGAGCACACTGCAAATCAGGTTATGACAACGGAACTAGCTAGATAATCTAGGTCACGATTTCTTCGACTCAGTCTTCTTCCCATTCGTCTTCTGCCACTCCGCCTCGCGACGCTGCATCTCTTCTTCGGAGACGGTGAAGACTTTGCGGACGGCGTTGTCTATCCGTTCGACCCGGCGGCTACAGCGGCAATGATGGCCGTTACGATGACCAGCGTCGAGGCGTACCTCTCCCGAACCCGTCGCTGTTCTTCCCATGCCTCAGCCCGCTTCATCTCGCCCATTAGCGCACCCGCTTTGCGACTTCGTGATGAGGGAAGTCCAGGCCAACCTCGGTAGGCAGGTAGAGGCGCGTCTCTCGGCAGAGGATGCAAGTCACGGCGATGTACTTCTTTGGCGCATCCGTGACGCCAGCCGGTACATTCCTGCGGCAGGGTTTGCACTGGACGCAGTAGAGCTTCCGGGCATCGGAGCGGAAAAATGCCATGACGGGACTATAGCGAAGAAAAAGCGAAGTGTATAGCGAAAATTAAACCCCACCGGAGCGAAAGCCGGTGGGGATTTTTTGCGTCTAGCGAGTTGAGAGCCGTCTCACGCCCCAGCTCGGTAACCTCTAATCAGTCGCAGCCTGGGCGGCGCGGCACCAACACCACCCATCCGCGCCTGGGCACCGTGACCGCGTAGCCGCATCGGCGTCCGATTCCACGCTCAAGGAGCAGGTCATACATAAGCGGTAGCGTGACTTCACAGCAGCCCTTCGCGCCGCGCAAGAGGATAACCTCAGGCCTGAGCCGGTGGATCTCCCGGATCTCCCAGATAACCGCTGCCGCTGTTCTGAAATGACGGTGGTGACGGCCAAGGGGCCGCTCCAGGACTACCTCTAATGGCGGGAAGCCAATCATGCGGCCTCCAGATATTCGGGCACGCTGGCCGAGAGTTCAGCCTGCATTGCGAGCAATTGGGCGTAGACCGCCTTACGCCGTGAACGGATGGTGGGGGGAGGTGGGGTGATTCGGGACAGGGATCGTTCGTTTGGGTTCCGGCAAGAAGATGAAAAGGAATTCAAGGGATCAACATCTTTCCGCACTGCTGGGTGCCAGCCCGTCGAGTGCAGTTGCAAAAGCGATGAAGGTCTCACCCATCATCCCGGACTTGACCTCTGCCTCATTACGGCAGACAGTCGCTCCTGCTCAGACGTGGGCACATTTGAGGACACACTCGTTTCCGAAATGTGCTCCAATGTGCCTTTTCGCTCCCTTACGCTCCCTTTATATCCATGATTCTATTGGTCTTACCGTTCTGTCGCGGCAGAGGTCGCGGGTTCGAGCCCCGTCGTCCCCGCCATACAAAGCAAAGAACTTAGCTTCGTATGGACTTTAAAGTGACAATCCACAATCCGTCCACACCTCATTGGATCGTCCTTCCCTGCAATCCCACCGTATTCTTCGAGACACGCTCGTGCAGGATGCCGATTTTGTAGACGCGGTGCATAATGCCGCGAATCTTAGCTACGGTCGTCCAGGCAAGCCCGTTGTCCTTGTGGAGCGACAGCAGCCATTTCTGAATCTCAAACGGCTTGACGTCGTCCGCAATCTCATTACGCCAGCGGAACACGAGGTAATCCATCACGTAATGTTTCACGATGGGGACGGTGTTGGTGGATTTCGGGCGCACGGCTTCCGCACTGAAACCCACCTCCAGATAAAAGCTCACCAGAGTTGTAAACAGGACGCGTCCGATTTCGGGCTCGGTATTGATTCGGGTGAGTAACCCAAGCCGCTGCGCCTCTCATCCCGCTCTTTTGGGAACAGGGAAACAAGCCCGATTGGAAGAGTTCTTTCCTTCCGTGTCCCGTCCGGCGCGTTGGTCCGAAACCGCAGCATCCATGTCTCTCCGGCAAGCCGCTTCACTTTTGCTGGGGCGCTGATTGTCCTCGCTACGTTTCTTACCAAGGAAGTACTCCGCGACCGCATGAAAGATGCTGCAGAAGCAGTTGGAAATGCTCGCACTATGGTCCTTATAAGCGCTGATAATCAGCGGACGTCGGAACAGATCATGAGTGGACTGGAAACTCCGACTAACACGTTGAACGGGATTGATATCCCGGCAGGCCAGCTTGAGTCAGTCACTAAGCAGAAGATGAAGGAAGATTTTATCGCGAATATGTCAAACTTGGCTAAATTGGACATCCTATCCCAACTTGTCGGTATTCTCCCACCATCGAAGGACAATAGCCATCAGCTTCGGGCACTGACACAACGGTTTGGAGAGATGGGCGATATGTTAACTAACGTAACCCATGCTCTGGATGAACGGAAGGTAACATCTCTGATCTACGACCAAGCCAGGACTGTGCATTATTATGCAGCGGTGTTTGCTTGGGATTCGCTGGTGTTCGCAAGAGATATCTCCGAGCAGGCCAAAGACGAAAGCGAACGACGAGAGGGATTGGCCGAGAGTTTTTCCAAGCTCAGCTATTTCCTGTACTCCATCGGCTGGGGCGTGGCCTTTTGGGGGCGTCTCTGGGGAGCGGAACCTATAGAGGGTTTTGAATAGCGTATCGGTCTCTCGGTTCAAGTTGCGCTGCTGAGTCTCGACGACAATATAGGATGAGTTCCGCTGATCGATTATTGCACTCGGACAAACCGGATTATCACGCGCCATCATCGCTCACCTGTTGCTTTCCCAACAGGAGGGTGCCATACCATCGGACTGGAGCCCGTCGGAAAACAATCGCCGCGCATTTCTCTATAGTGGAAACGGAGGATCTGACATGAGAGTCCTGCAGCGATTCTTCACACGCCTGCTAGGCATCATGACCATGCTCAACGGCGACGAAGAGCCTGGAGACGAACTGTTGAAGGAAGAGATGGAGTCGCACATTGCGGCACAAGCGGACGAGAACGTCCGCGCCGACATGACTCCCCAGGAAGCGCACCGATACGCCTGGCTGAAGTTCAGAGCAGTCCAGGTGGTTCGCAAAAGCTACCACGCCGAAAAAGGGCCTGCCCTTCGTGGAGATATTCGGCTGGACGTTCGTTATGCATTCCGTTTGCTTCGCGTGTCTCCTGCGTTCAAAGTTGTCGCCATCCTGACTCTGATGCTGGGAATGGATGCAAATAACTTAGATTGGAAACGCTTTGAGCTCGGCTCGATAACGCGCTGCTTGATCAACGCGATGAAGTCCATCGTAGATCGCTGCAAGGTCCTTGCGCGATGCGCGCAGGAATCCGTTGTCGGCCGCTACATGCTTTACGAGATATTGATAGGCAGGCAATGTCTCGCTCTCGGCGTCCTTGAACCGATTTTGGCGCAGCAACGACCGGCCTAGCTTCAAGTGAGCGATGACGGCATTCACGCTATCTTTGGAGGAGGCATCCAGGCGGCGAACAGCTTCCCGATAATTCTTCTCCGCGCAGGCGTTGTCTTTTTGATCCAGGCATACGCTGCCGATGTTTGAATAGGCAATTGCGATGAAGGGATGCTGGTCTCCGACCGTTGCCCTCCAATGATCCATCGCCTGAGTGAAGTAGGATCGCGCCGCGTCATATTGCTTGGCGTCGAAGGCTACCATGCCTAGCTGATTCAATGTCGAAGCCACGGTCGCACTCATCCCGCCGTTCACGTGCTTCTGGATCACCAACGCTCGCTGGAGCAATACCATGGCTTCCGCATCGCGCTTCTCGTAACTTAACTGCTGGGCAATCGCGGTCAGGTTTGCGGCGGTCTCGGGATGGTCAGCTCCATACCACGCTTCGGTGATTGTGAGCGCGTGCCGGTAATAGCGTTCGGAAGCAACATAGTTTCCCCGGTTGGTTTCGATTGCGCCGAGGTTATTCAGGATCTGCGCTACGGCCGGATGCTCCTCACCATACAGCCTTCGATATATATCGAAGGCCTGGCGGTTGTAGGATTCCGATAAGTCGTACGCTCCTTTATAAAAGTGGGCATTGGCTAACTCAGCTAGATTTTCCGCCGTGTCGGCGGTTGCTTCCGCGTTGCTGGGTTGCAGCTTGAGAGCGGCTTCCAGGATGTCTTTCGCTTCGTCATATTTTCCACGTGTCTCCAGCACCGAGCCCAGAGCGACCAGCGCGCGCGCATAGGCCACGCCGGATGCCGAGTCGACCTTCTGCAATGTCGACATCCCGGACCTTACCAACTGCTCCGCCTCGTCGAGCCTGCCCTGCTCCTTGCGTAGCAGGCCGAGCGCCACTTTGCTCTCTGCGACCTTGCGGTCACTTGAACCGAGCGCCTTTGTCCGCTCCTGCAGTGCGGCGTTCAACAATGGCTCGGCCTGATCTAACTTGCCGAGCTTCTGATAGATGTCTCCAAGTGTCGCTTGCATGTCGGCCTGCATTTCGGGATCGCCGCCCAGGCTCTCGGCTTCATGGCGGCCTCGATCGAGCAGTTCGACGGCGCGCAGTTCCAGTGCCGGCCCAGCGGCCTTGTCACCGCCGTCGAACAGGCTCTCAGTGAATTGCTGAATCCGCAGCGTTCGCGCTGCTTCGCGCAGCGCTGCATTGCGCGCTCTGGTGAGTCGCACCGTATAGAAGACGATGGTTCCGGCGATCACTACCAGAGTCGCCGCGAGGGCCACGAGTCTGCGGCGGTTTCGCCGCATGAACTTGCCTACTGTGTAACTCCACTTGGCGGGCCTTGCTTCGAGTGGCCGTCCTTCCAGCAGAGCATTTACATCTCGAATCAAGGCATCCACCGTTGCATACCGACGCTCAATCTCCGGCTCGAGTGCCTTGGTCGCCAGTATGTCAAGATCTGCCCGTTCCGCCGGGCTCAACTGCGCACGCCGCTCGGGTGTTTCTCGCCGAATCAGCACCGACGGCTTCTCCGTAACTGGATCTGCCGCAGGGGTGTCACCCTCGTGGACGCGATGCGGCAATCGTCCTGTCAGTAGTTCGTAAAGCAGCACTCCCAGGGCATATACGTCGGTGTAGACGCCCACCGCATCGCCGGCCAGTTGCTCTGGCGCAGCATAGGCGAGGGTCATCAGCCGCAGCCCAGTAATGGTGGGATGATCCTGGGAGTCATCACTGTTCAACTGCTTGGCGATGCCGAAATCCAGCAGCTTCACTTCGCCGCTGTTGTTGACCAGGATGTTCGAGGGTTTTAGATCGCGGTGGATGATGGCATGGCTGTGGGCATACTGAACGGCTGCGCAGACTCGTCCGAAGATCCGCAGACAGTCGCGTACCGTGCCGTTCTGTTTCCTCCGATACTCGTTCCAATACTCGGTAAGGGGAAGTCCTTCGGCATACTCCATCACAAACCACGGAGTGCCATCTTCGAGAGTGCCAGAGTTATAAATGCGGGCGATGGAGGGATGGTTCAACTGCGCCAGGGTGAGCTGTTCAATACGGAAGCGCTGGCGGCGCATGGGCGAAAGCCAGGCATCGCGCAACAACTTGATTGCGACCTGTCCGCCGATATCCGTGCGCTCGGCGAGATAGACAACGCCCATCCCACCTTCGCCCAGCAGCCGCAGCAGCCGGTACGGTCCAATCTGCTTTTTGATCAGCGAAGGCAACGGGCCAAAGTCGAGAACAGATCTCGCGGCCTGATCCAGTCCTGCATCGAGCAGGGGTTGACCGCGCCGATCTTCCTGAAGCAATTCCATTACATCGGTCAGCAGAGTTTGATCGTCGCCACACATTGCGCGCAGCGCGGAAGACTGTTCTTCTTCGGGAAGATCCACGGCGCTCGAAAAGATTTCCTGCACAGCCTGCCATCGTGCTTCGTCCATGCGGGCCTGCTTTCAGTTCAATGTGTTTCCACTTCGGCCATTCCGGATTCTCCGCCGAGCGAACGCCGTATTTCGACTGCCAGCCAAGCCCGCGCGGAACGCCATTCCCGCGCCACGGTGGCCTCGGAAACCTCAAGAAGCACGGCCAATTCGCTGACGTCCAGTCCGCCGAAGAAGCGCCCCTCCACCAGCTTCGCCTGTCGCTCCGAGATTCGGCTCAGACTGTCAAGCGCGCTATCCAGAGCCAGAATGTCCCTGGGCTCGGAAAGGGTGTTCATGCCGGGCACGAATTCATCAAAGGTCACCAGCATCTCGCCACTGCCTCGCCGCGCCGCGTTCCTTCGCCTTGCCGCGTCGACGAGCACCTGGCGCATCGCTCTTGCTGCGATTCGCCGAAAATGCAACGGCGATGTCTCGGCGATCTCCGGCGAGTGAGCCAGTTTCAACCAGGCTTCGTGGACGAGTGTGGTCGGCGTGACCTTGCCGTTTTGTTCGCCTCGCAGCACACCCGCCGCGAGCCGGCGCAGTTCCTCGTACACCAGACTGAACTGTTCGTCGAAGGAATCCCTGCCCTCTGCCGCGATCATTTTGAGCCCTCCGCTCACAAATCCGAGAAATCCGCGCTCCCCATGATAGTTTTGGCGATCCCGCTACGCAATTAACAGTTGAAGGATTCCTTCCATTCCTGCGTTTTCAAGTTGCGCGAAGGAAACCAGAGCTGCACCCAATCGACTACGCCTTTTGAATGACCTGGGTAAGTACGACCATATCCGCTTCTCATCCCCCTGAGAAGCACCAGGTAGCAATCGGAGCAGAATCTCTCGTTTCCTCCGCTTTGCGCGAAGGAGCCAGTCGCATTTCTGTCGTTCACCTCAAGACACTTCCGCAGAGAGGAACACACTGTCATGTCATTGCCTTCGATTTTCGCCCCCGGCCACCGCACACGATCCACCGTTTCCTACGGCGATAGGCTCCGCGGCGTCGCCTCGGCACGCTTGTCTCGCTTCAGCTTTCTCATGGCTGCAAACATGCTCCTTCGATCCTGGCTGCTGCTTTGCGTAGTGGTGTGCGCCCTGGCCGCGCCCTCCCGCATGTGGGCGCAAAAGCTCGAGCCGATCCCGGCGCTCAGTTTCAGCACTACTTTTGGCCAGGACAATCCTCTTTCGCAGATGATCACCGTCAATAGCACGGGGGCGAGCTTCACCTTCACCGCGACGGCGACAACCAACTCCGGCGGGAGCTGGCTGACACTCACGCCAAGCGCCTATGGATATGGCGTCGCAACGCCCTATGCGATTACGGTAAGCGCCAAGGCCGCCGTTACGCTGGCAGATGGGACCTATACCGGCCAGATTGTTGTGACTCCGACCACGACTACGATTGCTCCGATGACCATTCCGGTTACGCTGGTGGTCCACGCCGCGACCGCGGCGTATTTCGACCAGATCGCGGGCGGCGTTACCTTCGCCGAACTCACCGCGGGCGATGCGCCTCCTGGTCAGGCATTGCAGGTTAGAAACGCCGGAGCCGGCACGCTTGCCTGGACTGCCTCGACCAGCACCGCTGATGGCGGCGCATGGCTCAGCCTTTCGGCGGCGAGCGGCACCGCGCCCTCCAATCTTACGGTCAATGTGGTTCCCGCCAAGTTTCCTGGAGCCGGCCTGGTCGCCGGTACCTTTACCGGGCAGGTCCTGCTCAAGACTACCGGCGATTCGGTTACAGTTCCCATCACAGTGAATGTGGGTCCCAATATCTTCCGCCAGGTCAATCCATTGCGTTTCGTGAAGACCTATGCGGGGTTGAATCCGCTTTCCCAGACGATCACTATGGCCAGCACCGGCACGCAGTTCACGTTTGCCGCGTCGGTGCAGAACTCCACTGGCGGCAACTGGCTGACTATTAACCCCAGCGCCTATGGATACGGCGTAACCACGCCTCAGGCCATCACGGTGGGCGTGAATCCGGCGGTAACGCTGGCTGCGGGCACGTATATGGCAGAAGTGATTGTGAACTCCGAAGACGGCCATCAGGGCTTCAGCATTCCTGTCACCATGGTGGTGAATCCCGATACGTCTGCGTACTTTGATGACGTTGCGGGCGCTCTGAACTACTCCATGGAGACGGCTGGAGACGCGCCTCCCGCGCAGGAGATGCAGATCAGGAACGCGGGCGCAGGAACGCTGGCCTGGACTGCCGCGGCAACCACGGCCGATGGCGGAAGCTGGCTGAGCCTGTCGGAAGCCAGCGGGACCGCGCCTGCCGATGTTTCCGTTACGGTCAACCCCAAGAATCTGCCCAACGGCGGACTTATCGCTGGAACATTTGTGGGTCAGGTACTGCTACAGAATGCCACCGGCGATGTGACCGTACCGGTGAGTTACACGGTCGGCGCTAATGCGTTTCGACAGGTCAATCCGCTCAACTTCAGCAAGGTTTTTGGGGGCGCGAACCCGTTGCCGCAGGTGATTACCATCGCCAGTACCGGAACGAATTTCACCTTTAATGCCGTGGCCATCAACTCCACCGGCGGAAGCTGGCTGCAGATCAATCCAAGCGCTTACGGCTATGGCATCAGCACACCCCACTCGATTACGGTCAGCGTCAATCCAGCCGTCACGCTGGCGGAGGGAACCTATTCGTCTGAAGTGGTGGTCACATCGGAAGATGGTACCCAGGTGCTCAACATCCCCGTCACGCTGACCATTGAGGCGCCTACCGCGACCTTCTTCGATGCGCTTCCCGGTCAGATGTCCTTCACCATGCTGACGAAAGGCAACCCGCCGCCGCCACAGGTACTGCCGATCCGCAATGCCGGCGAGGGCACGCTGGACTGGACAGCCGCCGCAAGCACTTCCGACGGAGGGGCATGGCTGACAATCTCCGCTACCAGCGGGGCCGCTCCCTCGAACCCGACTGTCAGCGTAGTGCCTGCGAACCTGCCCGGCGGCGGACTGGTCGCGGGGACTTTCAGCGGCCAGATCCTGCTGCAACTCAACGGCAGTTTCGCCACCGTACCGGTCAGCATGGTGGTCGGCGCGAATGTCTTTAACCAGATCAACCCGCTGAACTTCACCATGACTTATGGAGGAGCCAATCCACTGCCGCAGGTCATCACCGCGGCCAGCACGGGAACGAATTTCACCTTCCTCGCGTCGGTAGCCAGCTCCACCGGCGGCAACTGGTTGACTATCAATCCCAGCGCTTACGGCTACGGTATCAGTACTCCGGAAGCCATTGTTGTCAGTGCTAATCCGGCGGTGACACTGGCTGCCGGAACTTACGCCTCGGAGATCATTCTCACCTCGGCAGACGGCACCCAGACCATCACGGTCCCGGTTACGCTGACGATCGCTGCGAAGACCGGGACTTACTTCGACTCGCTTCCCGGTGCGTTGAGCTTCTCCATGCTTACCGGTGGGACTGCCCCGCCAGCACAGCCTCTTCGGATTCGAAACGCCGGCGCCGGCACGCTCACCTTTACGACATCGATCAGCACATCGGACGGAGGCGCATGGCTAACCACTTCCCTGGCCAGCGGTACCGCTCCCAACGTTCCTCAGGTCAGCGTCATTCCTTCCAAACTTCCCGGAGGAGGACTGACCGCCGGCACCTTCACGGGCCAGGTTATTCTTGAAACCACAACGGATCGCGTCACTATTCCGGTCAGCATGGTTGTAGGAGCCTCGGTCTTCCGGCAGGTCAACGCACTTGACTTCAACATGACCTACGGCGGAGCCAGCCCGTTGCCTAAACTCATCAACATCACCAGCACCGGTGCAGCCTTTACCTTCATTGCGTCCGTAGCCAACTCCACGGGTGGCAACTGGCTAACTATTAATCCCAGCGCCTATGGCTATGGCCTCTCCACGCCGCAGAACCTGATTGTTACGCTGAATCCTGCCGTGACTCTGGCTGCCGGAACTTATACGGCGGAGATCATCGCGACTGCCGCTGTGGGCAGTCCGTCGATGGTCATTCCGGTGACGCTCACCGTCAATTCACCAACCACGACTTACTTTGACGACATGCCTGGCGGCGTCAGCTTCTTCCAGACCATAGGCGGAGCGAATCCGGCAGCCCAGAGCATTCCAATTCGCAATGCTGGAACGGGCACTCTGGACTGGTCGGCAAGCGCGATCACCTCGGATGGCGGCGCATGGTTGAATCTAGTGGCTGCCAGCGGGACCGCGCCTTCGAGCCTGTCCGTATCCATCAACTCGGCGAACCTGCCCGGGAAGGGGCTGGTTGCTGGCATCTTCAACGGCCAGATTTTGCTTAAGACTGGAGGCATCCGTGAAACCATTCCGGTGCAGGTCGTGGTGGGCGCCAACGTCTTCAAACCGCTGGCTCCGCTTACCTTCAGCAAGCCATACGACGGCGCGAACCCGACGTACCAGCTACTGAATGTCGCCAGCACCGCAACCAATTTTAACTTCTACGGCCTGGGAGCGAGCGCGAACGGCGGTAAATGGCTCACCATCAATCCCAGTGCTTATGGATACGGCATTCCTACCCCTGAATCGGTTCAGATCGCCGTCGCTCCCGCAACGACCCTGGCTCCCGGCTCCTACGTGGGAGAGGTGATCTTCACCTCAAGCGCAGGCGATCAGGGCATGGTCGTCCCCGTCACCTTGACCATAACCAGTTCTTCGGCCACGGCGCTGCCGACCTTTACCCCGCCAGGAGGCACTTATACCGCCACGCAAACTGTGACGATCGCGGATGCAACCCGCGACGCGGCCATCTACTACACGACAGACGGCACGACGCCCACGACTGCCTCGAAGGTCTACAGCGCGCCGATCGCTGTGACCACGACGGGCACGACTCTCAAGGCATTCGCGATCGCGCCTGGCTATCCTCAATCCGCGGTAGCGACCGCGGTCTACACAATTACCACACCGCCCGCGGCTACGCCGATTTCTACGCAGACAATCGCGATTGCCGACGCTACCACGGGAGCGACTGTGTATTACACCACCAACGGCACTACGCCCACCACGGCTTCCACCAAGTACACCGGGCCCATCGTCTTTTCCACCAGCGCGACGCTCAAATTCATTGCTGTCGCACCCAACTACATCCCGTCAGCGGTTCGCACCGTCGTCGTCACGGTCCAATAACTAACAGCACTCGCTGTCCCATGAAACAGAGCGGCTCTCCGGAATCCGAGCCGCTCTGTTTCTGAACCGGAATTCTGCTCGCTTCCTCGCCATATCGAGGCCGATAGCCCTCAATGCGCCGGTGACAGTCTCGACTTTGAATATCGCAGACGATGAGTTCTGCGCCGCGCCATGAGTGGAATGACACGTTGGCGTCATAATTGTTGCAACTTCTTATAGGGCCCGATCAGGGCGAGAGCCTGACTGACGGTGATCCGGGAAGGCGCGTCAATTGAGAGTTCGCTCAACGAGGCTGATCTCTGTCGCGTTCAATGCGGCAATATAGAGTTTCAGCACCTCTGAATCCGGTTTGCCGTGGTCTTCAGCGAGGATGCGCTGCACGACCTTCACTACAATACTGTGCGGCGCAGAGCAGTCACCCATTCGCCACTTGGAGACCGTTTGCATTTGCCAGAGCAGCGTTCAGAATACAGATACTTGACACGAAACCGACCTCCAGAAGAAAAACCACCCGGTCCAAGGCACGGAAGGCCACAAGTTTTCTTCTCAATTATCCCCAAGCTATCCACCTGAAGTACGCCACTTAATCTATAAGACGAAGCCGTTTACTCTCGGTCGCATAGGCCACCGAATTTCGCAACGCACTGTGGGGGTAGCAGTTTGCGAGTGCTTTCGGGATCAGCCACCGAAAAGCCCACAGGAAAGCTCATGGCGAAATCGGGCTGACAGTCAGTTTTCATTTGTCGCGTACAGGCTAAAGCCCTCATCGAGGATGGTTTCGTAGCAAGAGCAGGGGATCGGTATTTATCAACGCGCTTGGTCAGCGACTCTCGCGAAGCATACGATTCGCCGACCCACAACCCAACCCATAAATTCTGCTGTCTTGCCTGTTTTCCGCGTGTTTAGGCAGTCCCCGCGGTCTTGTAGGTCGTTGAAAAACCTAATGCCAGCCGATTGACATGCGGGACGCAGCAAAAGAAGCGATCTCGCCTTTTGCCCACAACCTGGTTGATACGGCCGCGACGCTGTTTCACCAATTCGGTAAATCGGCATTGCTCGGAAAGAAGGTTTTTGGGTTGTCCAGCGAGTTCTCGAGCCCGCACTGTTCGCGCAAACCTTCCGTTCTCTGCGACGGCTTTGAAATAGTGCAGATGTCTGAGCTCCATAAATAAAATGCTATTCCAATATTCCTATCTGTTTTGCAGATATGTGTGTTCGGAACAAAGTGCGGGTCCTCTCCTCCCTTCAGGAATCCATATAGCAGTGACGTTTTCTCCGGCATGTTTGCGGGGAGGCGGTTGCCGAGAGGCGCTTTGAACCATGTGGATCGTTAGACTCCCTCTGGATCGTCGGTGCCGCGCACGAGCGCGTACCTCAGCACAATGCAGATCAAGCATATGCATGGCGTGACGGTCTAGCAAAGTCTGCAAATCTCAAATGGAGTTGGAAGACATGTCTCAACCACACACACTCTGTCTCGTACCTTGCATATCTCATGGCGTTTTCTTTGTTGAGTTGCGTCAGTCTTTCCCGAGTCAAATCCAGCCTATCTCGCCGTTCGTAGAACGGCTCATTCACTTCATTGCAAAGGCTCGAAGCCTGGTGGGGAGTGAGATTGGCTACTTCGACCGCCTGGACATTGGGATAGCGCTGCATGAGGCGCTAGCAAATGCCATAGTGCATGGCAACCAAGAGGACCCTGACAAGCGCGTTTACGTCGTGTGCCGTTGCACTACAGGTGGAGAGGATTCGATCACGGTTCAGGACGAGGGACAAGGGTTTGACAGCGACGCAGTACCGGATCCGACAGCTCCAGAGAACCTGCTCGCAAAGCATGGGCGCGGGATTTATCTCATGAAGACTTTGATGGACGAGGTTCGTTTTGAGCAGGGCGGTGCACTTGTTTATATGCGCAAGAAGCCCAACGCTGGTCAGCCGAAGTGAAGAAAGCATGATGACACCGACAAGCAAGAGCTTAAATACCGCAACCACCATTTAGAAATGACAGCTCAATAAGTTTTCGTCTAGGAGGAATATGGGAAGCGAGAATGTGGAACTTCTTTGGTACGTTTTCTGCCTAATCAAAGCGGTGATCTTACTATTCACCTTCTTATCCGTCACCCTACTCTGCAAGTGGCTCTTACGCTGTATTCCCTGGAAGAGTGTTAGACGACGACCGATGAAACCCGCGATCGTACATTTTCTTGGCACTCTGCGTCCTTCTCGAAACTTCGATGCTTCGCAGTGCGAAGCTATCCATCGGAGCCTCAGCGAGAGAAAGAAGCGTATTGGATGAACGATGCCACTGATAGAGGTCACGATGAAACTAAGGTTCCTGGCGGTAGCTGGAAACAGTGCGGAAGTAACGGAACTGCTGCTTGGCACTTAAGGACTTTATTGCAAAGCCTCGAAGCATGGAGGCTCAAAATCTGTAGCACTGAGGAGACGTACTATGGCATCCAACGAAAAGCTCAACACTCATCAGAAGGCGCTCCGCATCAATCTCGATCCGACCAGCTACGGCTCCTTCGCCGAAATTGGCGCTGGCCAGGAAGTGGTGCGATGGTTCCTGGTAGTTGGAGGAGCCTCCGGGACAGTTGCCAAATCGATCTCCGCGTATGACAAGGAGGTCAGCGACGATTTGTACGGTTCTGGTGCGCGTTACGTTTCCAGAGAACGCCTCGAAGCCATGCTGGATAGCGAATGGGAGCAGCTCATCAACCAATTGAACAAAAGTCATGGATCGAATACTCGCTTCTTTGCCTTCGTTGATACCATTTCTGCCCGCAACTACGCCGGAACAAATGAGCCTCACGGCTGGGTCGGCCTACGGTTCCAGCTGCAACCCGGCGGCCAACCGAACGACATAGTTCTTCATATCAACCTGCGAGATCCTTCCAACGCCCTTGAGCAAGAGGCTATTGGCATCCTGGGCGTGAACCTGATCTACAGTGTTTTCTATCAATTGGAGATGAAAGAATCTTTCTTCGAGAACGTTGCTCAAGGAATCGAGAAACGTATTGAAATTGATTATGCGGAAGTACGTGGGGTTGCCTTCGAGGGGTGGGACCAGCGCGCGATTCTAGCTCAATTGGTGCGCGCTGGTCTTGCTGAAGCCGTCTACTTTCCATCAAGTGGGCCGCCTGCACCTCCTATCGAAGTTCTCCACAAAAGAGCCGTTGTGCTTGCGCCAGGATCGTTCGAGCACGTCGATCCCACTCATGCGGCAATCCATGAACAGTTGCTGGCCTCGGGGGTTCAGCAACTCCGCGGAGAGTTAGATGAAAACGATCCCGCGCCTAGCGGCTTCTTCTGCCTCTCGGCAATGCCGCTCCGAGAGATCGATTCGCCTCCGGGAATCACTAACCTGCTGGAGCGTATAGATGCCCTTCACAGGCGTGGCGGTGGAGTATTGCTGTTCCGGGAACGAGAGCTTTACAGCATGACCGCTCTTGTGAATCGCTATACCAAGGAACATGTCCGCTTTATTGTTGGCCTATCTCTTCTAGTCCGCATATGGGAATATCGCTTCACGCAACTCGCTGGCAACTTGCTTGAAGCTTTGTCCCGCCTCCTGGCGCAAAACGTCCGCATATATGCCTATCCGATGCGTTCAGGAGATCTCCAACAAGCGATCCAAAACCTCTCAACCATAGACTGGCGGTGGACTGATACGGACGGATGGGTGTCTGCTCTGCAGCTTCATCCTGGAGCGCCGCTCGGTCACCTATACGACTATGTTCTCGCCAGCAACTTTTTTGTGCCAATGCAGATTCCGGTGGCACAGATCAACTCTTAGTAGCGGAGACCTTGTAGATGCGTATTCTCTTTTGTGGAAACACTTTTCCGGATGCTCCCGAGTACCTTCGAGAACATCTCCCATCCGATGCCAACGATGAAATCATCGCATGTACCGCGACAGACATTATCCCCAAACTCAGCGGAGTCGATATCGTTATCCCTAAAATGCAGCGAATCGGATGTGCAGAGATTGAAGCGGGCCAGTTTCAATTGATTCAGCAGTGGGGGACCGGTCTGGAATGTATCGACCTGGAGAGCGCGAAGAAGAAAGAGATTTACGTAGCGAATGTGCCTGCAACCGGAGGCAATGCCGAGTCCGTGGCGGAGCACGCGATACTACTCATCCTGTCACTCTTGCGAGAGCTGCCCAAAGCACAGGCGCATGTGCGTGCTGGGGTGCATGGGACGCCGCTTGGCAAGATGCTTGCCGGCCGCACAGTCTGCCTCTACGGTTTGGGGGCGATTGCGTTACCGCTTGCAAAGCGTCTCCATAGCTTCGAAGTGAATCTGATCGGAATAACCCGAGATCCAACCGCTTCGAAGGTCAGTGAGTTCGGCCTCTCGCGCTGTTTTTCCCTCGAGGAGCGTGAACGGGCTTTCGCAGCAACCGACATCCTCATTTTGTGCATGCGCTACACCGAGGAGATGCGCGGCATGATCGGAGCTAAAGAGTTGGCATGGCTCAAGCGCCGTGCCTATCTCATCAATGTTGCGCGGGGTGGTGTCATAGACGGAGAAGCACTGTATTCACATCTTGTCTGCGGTCATCTTGCTGGAGCGGGTCTTGATGTGTTCTGGCAGGAACCAATTCCAACGAATGATCCTGTCCTGGCTCTGCCCAATGTTATCGCAACTCCACACGTTGGAGGCGCCACCGAGCCTTCGTTTGAAATGATCGCTAAAGTAGTTGCTACCAACGTCGAGCGGATTCGATATGGAAACCCTCCGCTGCACACCGCGTTCTAAGAAGTCACGAGGGCATTACCGGATCTCGCCGGAAACGGCCATGCGCGGCTGTGCCCATTTCGGCGATGCCAGACCTCCTTGTAAACACCTCAAAGCGATCGGAATTTGAACAGAGAGACGCCCGTTCATGCCGGCAAGAATTTGTGGTTATGAATGGATGAAAGCTCTGGGCGGGTCAGTAAGCAGCCATGTCCATCCGCCTAAACACACAGAGGAGGTTCAAAAACATGAATATTTTCCGGCGTACCGCTGGATTCTCAACTCATCGATCAGGTAAGCAGAACCTGGTTTCCCTGTTGTTGTGGGCTTTGTGCTTCGCTATTTCGCCGCAAAGTCTTCTGGCCAGTCAGGATCAGTACGTACCACCGCAGCAACAAGATGCCCAACAGGACCCCGGGCAGTTACAGCAGCTGGTTGCGCCCATTGCGCTCTATCCGGATTCGCTTTTGCCGCAGATCCTGGCTGCGTCCACTTATCCCGAACAAGTGGTCGAAGCCGACAGATGGGTGCAAGCGCATCCTGCTTTACAGGGTGAAGCTTTGGGACAAGCTGTGGACCAGCAACCTTGGGATCCGAGCATCAAGGCCCTCACTGCATTTCCATCCGTACTTGGAAACATGGACAAGAACCTCTCCTGGACCTCGGCCTTAGGCGACGCTTATTACAACCAGCAATCGGACGTGATGGCTGCGGTGCAGGCAATGCGCCAGGAAGCGCAGGCGGCCGGCAACCTTCAGTCCGATCCGCAGGAGACGGTCACGACGCAAGGCTCGAACATCAGCATTGAGCCTGCCAACCCTGATGATGTATACGTCCCGGCGTACGATCCATGGGTGGTTTATGGAGAATCCGTAGCGGCTTGGCCGGGGTGGTATCCGTATCCCGGAATCTGGTTCGGCGGCCCAAACCTCTACTTTGGTCCCCACTTCGGAACCGGTTGGTACCGAGGCTATGGATGGGGCTGGAATCATTGGGACGCCGATTGGCGCGGCCGGTCCGTGCTCTATTACCACAACAGGTTCCACTCCAACAGCACGACGTTCTATAACCGGAATGGCTTCCACCAAGGTGGCGTTGAACTCCTCGACCGCCGGGAGACTGACAACCATCCCGTTGAACCTCCCCGGCCTTTCGGTGGAGACACCAGAGCTGCTCAAGGATATGCAGAACCCCGCAGTCAAAGCAATATCCGCTCGAACGCCTTCGGCGGTTACGAGCACGGCGGCGAGGAAAGAGGGTTTTCGTCACGCGGAAGCGAAAGCTTCGGTGGAGGCGGAGGGTTCCACGGCGGTGGCGGGCGACGATAACTGCGCTTCGTTATGCTCCTGGCAGGAAAACGTTTGAAATGGAGAATCGACCTATGTGGAGAAAACAATTGAACATCTATACATCTCATTGCACCCGCCTTTCGCAACTCACAGCACTGGCGATCCTTTTGGCGGGGTGCTCTCCCAGCCCTTCCATGGCGTAGCAGACGGGCCAAAAGACATTTTCATCGCCGGAAGAAGCCAGCAATGCACTGTTCACGGCACTGCAGAGTAACAACGAAAGGGAATTGCTCGTTATCTTCGGACCTGACAATAAGCAAATCGTCAGGTCCGAAGATGATACCGAAGACGCCCGGAGCCGGGCTAATTTCGTCGAGAAATATAAGGAAATGCACCGCCTTGCAAAAGAGCCGGGTGGAACCACAATCTTAATTATTGGCGCCAGAAACTGGCCCACACCCATACCACTGGTCAACAAAAATAACTCATGGTTCTTCGACACCGATGCAGGCGCAAAGGAAATCTTGTTCCGACGCATTGGCCATAATGAAATATCCGCGATTCGCGTTTGTCAGGAACTCGTGGTGGCCGAAAACGAATATCGTTCCAGCCAGCACGACGAGTACGCAAGGAAGATCTTCAGCGACGAAGGCCAGCACAACGGCCTTTATTGGAAGGTCGCCAATGGCGAACCTCAGAGTCCAATCGGCCCGTCGGTAGCGTCGGCCGTCGCCGAAGGCTACGCCAAGGGTCAGGCCGGACCTCCGACCCCTTACCATGGTTACTATTTCCATATCCTGACGAAGCAGGGAAAAATGCCCCGGGTGGCGCGAAATCTTACATCGTCCACGGCAAGATGACGGAGGGTTTCGCTTTCCTGGCCTATCCGGCGGAATACAGGTCCTCTGGCGTCATGACTTTCATCGTGAACCAGGATGGAGTGGTGCTACAGAAAGATCTCGGCAAGAAGACCGATGTTCTCGCCAAAGCCCTGAAGAGATACGATCCCGATTCCAGTTGGCAAAAGGCTGACGGGCAACAGGAGCAGACTGCCGGCGAACCTCAAAGCAAATGGCAAGCAGGCACGATCACTGCGGTGCATTGTGATCAAGTCGCTGACCCCGATCCTTCTACCACGAGCTACGAGGTTTCCTTGAAAGTTGGCAACGCCGTTTATGTCGCGGTGTACAAACCGCCGTTCGGCATAGATAACGTGCCGTCTGCAACGGGTCGTGACCTCGCGGTCTTGATCGGGGAGAACACCATTATGTTCAACGATCTCCTGGGTAATTCATTTCAAGTACCGATTCTGAGCCGCACGGTAGTCACCGTGCAGGCCAGTCAATGAACCGCTTGCACCTCGCTTCGAAGACTCTGAGCGGACTCTAAATGCGGGCCGCGCGTTGCGACGTCGACGCTCCAAGCAGCAACGGAGTCGGTGGCATCAGCCAGAGTGTGGACATGGCTCAGAGTCGATTAACTCGAGAAGTAGGACTGTTGTTTGAGCAATGAACTGATCGTAAACGACAACTTCTTCGAGGAAGGTTTACGAGCACTCGGGGCCGATATGTCGAGGATTCTGCATCGGCCTCTGTTTACGTTTGGCATAATTGCAACCTCTCCTGCTTTCATTTTCAAGTCACTCATATTTGTTCCGCGCTCACTCTGCCTTGCGGTTACGTGGAGTAGGTAGCTGGGAAGGCATTCGCAAGCGATCGCACCTTTTGAAGAATCCGACAATTCTGGAATTCGAGCGTCAAATCTGGGTCAAAATGCGTACCGCATAAAATGCTATCAATGGACATCTTGTCTACAGCTTCCACATATTCAGTGATCCACACCGAAGCGGCAGATTGATCGAGAATTCTCGCTGTCAATGAATCGCCCAGGAGGTGAGATTCAACGCTCTGATGAGTCCTGGAATCAGGACCCGATCGATTTCCTCTTGCTTCGCGAAGTGCTCGATCTGGTTCGCTGCATCGCAAGACAGCACTGTATTGCGGCCGGCATTCTCGCCCAAGTAGTGATCGGAAAAATGCTTCAGATCCGCCGTACGCCTGACAATCCAATTGTTAACGTCATGGTAGATAGGTCCATCGTTCCGTTCTAGTAAATATCCAATCGCTTTGGATCGACGACTTTCAGTATACTCAGGGCGGCATTGAACTTGTGCGTCCATGAAGTAACATAGGGCACGGCCAACAAACATCGGCTTGAGAAATCAATTGGGAACAGACTTCTACCTGGTTGATCTGCCATACGATGGCCCAAGCTGTTGTTACGGTTGATTTTCTATTACGCGCAATGTTACTAGCGTGTTCTTTGCTCGTAGGACTGTTGTGAGGACCAATTCACACAACTTTGCGAGCGCGCGTAATACTGAGCGACGGTGACGCTCTCTGTGGCGCAGCGTTGCTCTCTCGCTGCAAAGCTTTACGCAGAGAGATTCGAGCGTGGAACAAACGAGACTTCGTTGCGCCAACAGTGATGCCTGCGAGATCGGCGGTTTCCTTTAGTGACCGGTCATTCAATTGCTGGATCTCGACCACCTTCCGCAGACGCGGCCTCAAGCGGCGGATTGCTTGTTTCAAGCGCTGTGCGCTTTCCTGCCTTGTAAAGAGTTCTTCAACGTCTTTGGTCTGGTCTGCGACCTCCAAGAAGTGCCAGGCATCGCCGACATAGACCTCCATCGACGTCTCGGGATGAGCACGCTTCCTGCGTAGAGCCATAAGCGCCGAATTGATCGCTATGCGCGTTACCCAAGTCGAAAAGCTCGCTCGGCCAACAAATGTTTTCAAATGGGTATAGACTTTCATCCACGCCTCCTGAAGCACGTCTTCTGCATCGTCTCGATTTCCCGTGATCCGACAGACCGTGAGAAATACTTTATTCGAGTGCCGCTCCCACAATTGAGCAAAAGCTGTGTGATCTCCCGACTTGGCCGCCTTAACAAGTACCGCATCGGTTGCTCCAGCAAGGAGCTTCCGACTGATGCCGTATTGCAATGTGCATGTATCCATGAAAATCCCTTTCTGTGAATCCACATAACCAGAACCGCAGCTCTTCATCTGGCATGGGTCCAGACAGACATGGTGACGTGGATTTGGCCTAAATGATATGAAGCGCAATGAATCTCCATACACATGAAACCCTTGTTTCCTTCGCCCAACACCACCAGATTGCTGTGCATTCCTGCCAGTTGTTTAGGGATTGGGTAAACGTGAGTTATCCCACCCGCCGCCGAGTGCCTTGATGAGAAGTACGCTCGCGTCCAGACGGCGCTGAAGGATATCCAGGTCATTACGTTGATTAGTAAGCGCGGCTGTTTGCCATGTAACGACCTGCAGATATGTATCTACGCCACCTTCATAGCGCGTCTGAAAGAGGTCAAGGGATTGCTCCACGGATGCGGTGGCCTCATGCTGCTGTTGCGCTTCGTTCTCGAGTACGCGCAACGCCGCCAGATTGTCCTCTACCTGCTGAAATGCAATGAGAACTGTCTGACGATAATTTGCGACCGTAGCGTCATATTGAGCGACGGTGATGTTCTTTGTGGCTCGGCGGCGGCCAGCATCGAAGACGGTTTGAGAAAGCGAAGGCCCAACGGCCCAAAAGCGGCTTGGCCAATTGAACCAGTTGAGTGCCGACGTCCCTTGAAAGCCAGCGATAGCACTCAGCGAGAGGGTAGGATAGAAGGCCGCCTGCGCGATACCAATCTGTTCATTCGCAGAAGCCATTCTGCGTTCATCTGCGGCGATATCGGGGCGACGCTCCAGCAAGGCGGCCGGCATCACTCCGGGAACATCCGGCATGACCTGGGAGGCCGGGTCAAGTGGGAACGGCAAGAGTGTAAGCTCCGCGGGAGGCTTACCGATCAGCACAGCGATGGCGTGCTCGTATTGCGTACGCTGCACCTCGATGTCTGTAAGCTGTACACGTGCTTGATCGAGCTGAGTCTTGGCCTGTGCCAGATCCGATTGAGGCGCTGCGCCTCCCTCGAAGCGATCCTTGGTAAGTTCCACTGCATCCTGGTAGGCCTTCACCGTGTCGTCGAGCAACTTTGTCTGCGCGTCTGCCGAGCGTAATCCAAAGTAGTCGATCGCGAGTTCAGCATGCAGGCTGAGCCGGACGCTTTCAAGATCGGCGTCGCTGGCCTGAGCCTGCTCCCGAGCCGATGTCACACCGCGCCGAATTCGCCCCCATAGATCGATTTCGTAGTTCAAATCGACTGGTAGAGCGAAGTTACCCCCGCCGTTGTTTGCGAGATTGTTGGGGAAGTAAGGCTGATTCGCCGAGTCGCGAACTGTGGATACCGATGGCGCAACGCCGATAGTAGGTGCTTCATATGAGCGCGCATAGCCTATCTGCGCGCGCGCAGCGCGAAAGTTGGCCTCTGCCGACTTGAGAGACTGGTTGGCAGTGTCGACCTTAGTCTCAAGCTCATTCAATTGCGCGTCCTGAAATAGAGTCCACCAGTCGCCCTTGAGCTTGGTGTCGCCTGGCTGGCCAGGCTTCCATCCATCGTTTGCGTCAAAGGATGCAGGCGTCGCCTCCTTGAACGAAGGCGCCGTAATGGCGGCCGGTGTCTTGTAATTCGGTCCGACCATGCAGCCGGAAAGAGGCAGCAGTGTCAGCGCAATCGTGATGGTCAGTGCGTTTTTCATTCCGCATCGCCCTTCTCGACGTTCACGCGTTCTCCCTGCGCGAGTGAGTCGGGTGGATTGAGGACGACCTGATCTGCAGGAGCAAGCCCCGAAATAATCTCCACCTTGGCCCCATAGTCCTGCCCGATTTGCACCGGAGCCAGTTGTACACGGCCGTCACGTACCACGCCGACACGCAATCCTTCCTTGCGAAACAGCAAAGTGTTTGACGGCAGCGTCATGGACGAATTCGAGGGTGGAATGGGCAGGTGAATGAACGCATACTGACCCGGGAACAGCTTGTGCTCCGCATTGCTGACATCGACCTCGACGTTCAGAGTTCGACTGGAGATGTCGATCGCATCTGAATTGCGAACGATCGTGCCAGTGAACTTCGCATCTGGAAGCGCGTCTGAGGTGACTGCGATGTGATCGCCGTTATGTACCTGGTTGGCATATACCTCAGGGACGGGAACAAAGAGGCGTAACTTGTCCGTCGAAGCCATATGAAAGAGCTCCAGCTTTGGGGAGTTGATGTCTCCCGCCTGAATCAGCGCTCCGATATCGATGTTGCGTGCGGTGATCACACCATCGAATGGCGCATATACCTTTTCGAACCCCTGCAACTGCTGCAAGCGCCGTACATTGGCCTCAGCCGCCGACAGCACAGACTGGCGAGCGTTGAGGTCACTCGTTGCCTGATCGGTCTCCTGGTGGGAGACTGCATTCTTAGCGAGCAGTTTTGTCCAGCGATCCGCGGTGATCTGTGCAATCTGCTGGTTTGCCTGGGCCGCCGCTAGGTCAGACTGCGCCTGCTGCACCTGTTGGTCAAGCTCTGGCGTTTCGATCTCAGCCAACACCTGTCCGGCGCGGACATGAGTGCCGATGTCGGCGTACCACTTGCGCAAATATCCGCTGGTGCGGGCATAGATCGGCGTATCGATGAAAGCCTGTGTGTTCGCAGGCAGCGTGATCTCCTGCGCAGCCGCGCCTGCGGTCGGGGTTGTGACGGCGACCGAAAGGACAGCATCCTGCCGGGTAGTTGTCGTCAACGTCTCTTCGGCGTGAACGCGTGTACGAATGCCAGTAACAATGAAGGCCCCGAGCGCGACAGCCGCAAGAATGACGCAGATAACTGGGCCGCGTCCGAGTTTCCTCTCGGTGTTGACAGTGATAGGCTGCGCGGTTTCGGTTTCGCGGCCATGGTGGTCATTTTGTTCAGGCACGTCGCCCTCCAGTAAGTGATTCATTGAGTCCTTAACTTCGTCTTGTTGTTGCATCGACTTGTACTCCCTGTACGTTACTTCCAACAATGTCATTCACCGCTTGTGAGCTGACCGTGGCGATCTCTACGCGTGCTGCGGTTGTTGAGCTTGTTCGCGCTGCTTAGGGTCGGCCGGATTCCTTCCTGCACCATGAAGCAGGCCGAAGACCGACGGCACGAAGATAAGTGTTGCCACGGTTGCGCAGAGCAGGCCGCCAATCACGGCGCGTCCCAGGGGAGCATTCTGCTCACCACCGTCGCCGAGCCCCAGAGCCATCGGGATCATGCCGATGATCATGGCGAGCGCTGTCATGCAAACAGGACGAAAACGTGTTGCGCCTGCTTCGATGGCCGCGAGCACAGCATCGCCGTGTTTTGCTAAACGGAGCTTGGCGAACGACACAACAAGGATGCTGTTCGCAGTGGCCACGCCCATGCACATGATCGCGCCCATCAGCGCCGGAACGCTAAGTGTCGTGTGCGTGAGGAAGAGAAAGATGACGATGCCGGCCAATGCCGCCGGAAGTGCGGTAATGATGATGAAGGGATCCAGCCACGACTGGAAATTCACGACGATGAGCATGTAAACGAGGACGATGGCGAAGCACAGGCCGCCGAGCAGCCATGCATAGGAACTTCGCATGGTTTGAACCTGGCCGCGCAAAGAGAGGAACATGCCGCGCGGCAGAGCCTTCTCGTGCCGGTGAACGATGGTTTCCACATCCTTCGCAACGGCGCCTAGATCACGGTCCTGAACTGCGCCATAGATGTCGATTACGCGGCGGATATTGTAGTGAGACACGATGGCCATCTCATGGCCGCGGTGAATCGACGCCAGATCTCCAAGCACTTCCGGGGTTGCGCGGGGCGCTGCGATTGATGAATTGATCGGAATGTTCTGGAGATCCTGAAGGCTATCCATGTGGTACTGCGGAGTCTGCGCGACAAGGTTGTATGTCACTCCGTTCTTGTAGTTGAGAAAGAACATCGGCGTGATCTGAAAGCTGCCGCTTAGAGTGTTCAGCATGCTCTGCGACACGTCGCGGGCCGTATACCCGCCCTGCTCCGCTTTGGTCCGATCCATACTCACGTCGAGCGTCGGATAATCCATCGGCTGCTGAATGCGAAGATCGGCCAGACCCGGCACTTGCCGCAGTTCTGCGAGCATCGAAGTCGCTTGCAGAGTGCTCGCTTCGACGTCATCGCTCTGAAATTGAATGTCGATGGGAGCTGGCAGGCCGAAGTTCAAAGTCTGTGTCGTGATATCTGCCGGGAGAAAGTAAAAATGCGTTCCGGGAAACTCTCGTGGGAGGTCTCTGCGCAGCTCTCGCACATAGTCCGCTGTAGGGTGATGCTTCTCATTCAAGCTGACCATGATGTCACCATCCTCCGCGCCGACGAGGCCGGATGTGCTGTGCATCGTGTTGTACGGGCTGTAGGGGAGGCCAAGATTGTCGAGGATGTTGTTGAGTTCCTTACCCGGAATCTTGCTCCGGATCGAGGCTTCGACCTGATCGGCTAAACGCGCGGTCTCTTCGATACGGGTCCCTGTTTTTGCACGAACGTGCAGGATGAATTCGCCGGAGTCTGTATCGGGGAAGAAGTCCTGACCGAGGAACGGCACCAGCAGGAAAGCACAGAGGCAGGCACAGAGGAATGCTGGAACAAAGACCTTGCGGGAAAGGACGAGCCTCGTAAGCAGCACCTGATACACGGAGCGCACCCGCTCAAACCCGTTCTCGAAACCACGCTGGAAATGAACCAGGGGATTTCTGCTTGCACCATGCTGCTTAGCCCGGAGCAGGTACATAGCGAGCGTCGGCACGAGTGTACGCGACAGAATGTAGGAGGCGATCATCGCGAACATGACTGCCTCGGCCAGCGGCGCGAAAAGATAGCGGGAGACGCCCTGAAGGAAGAACATGGGCAGGAAGACGATGCAGATGCAGAGGGTGGAGACGAGCGCCGGCACAGCAATCTGCGCGGCGCCTTCGAGGATGGCCTCGTGCAGCTCATAACCATCTTCCAGGAATCTCTCAATGTTCTCGATCGTCACGGTGGCGTCATCGACCAGGATGCCGACAGCCAGGGCGAGTCCGCCGAGGGTCATCGTGTTGATCGTCTCTCCAAGCATGCCGAGGATGATCACGGAACTAAGAATGGAGAGCGGGATCGAGATAGCGATGATGACAGTGGATCGCCAACTGCCCAAGAACAGCAGAATCATCAGGGCAGTAAGTGCTGCAGCAATCACAGCTTCTCGAATTACACCGGAGACTGCCCCGCGTACAAATACGCTCTGGTCGCTTAATGGCGTGATCTTGAGGTTGGGTGGAACGATTTGCGCTACGCGGGGAAGCAAATCGCGTATGCCTTTTACGACGCTCAAAGTCGATGCATTTCCGGCTTTGAGAACGCTGATCAGCACTCCGCGGCGACCATCCTGCCGTACAATGTTGGTCTGAAATGCCGCGCCATTGCTGACGGTTGCCACGTCCCGTATATAGACGACCGCGCCATCGACCTTCTTGATCGGCATCATGCCGAGCTCGTCGATGGTATGAGGTGCGGCGTTGGTGCGGACGTCGTATTCCTCAGCGCCCACCTTCGCTGTTCCAGCAGGCGCTACCACGTTCTCATCGTTCATAGCCGCTATCAGGTCGCCCGGCGAAACGCCTTTCGACTGCATCCTGTTCTGGTCCATGTTTACAGTGATCTGCGGGCTCTGGCCTCCATAGGGAGACGGCAGCACGGAGCCCGGCACAGTGATCAGCTGGGGGCGAACTGCGTTTGTACTCAGATCGGCTAATTGCTGCTCGTTCAAACCTTTACCGGAAACACCAAGTTGAAGAATGGGGACGCTGCCTGCACTGAAATTGATGATCTCTGGTGGCAGAGTGCCCGGCGGGAGTTGGCGCAACTCAAATTGTGAGACGGCGGTAACTTGCGCGTTAGCGGTGTCGAGGCTCGCACCCGGCTGCAGGAAGATCTTGACCACCGATTGGCCGTTGTAGGTTGTCGACTCCATGTGCTCAATGTTGTCTACGAGCGTCGTGGCTACCTTCTCGAATGGAGTCGTGAGCCGTCCTTCCACTTCTTCCGGATTCAAGCCGGTGTACTGCCAGGCAACAGCTATAACGGGGATGTTGATGTTGGGGAAGATGTCGGTCGGCGTTCTCATGATCATGACCGGACTCATGATCAGGATGAGCAACGCCAGGATGATGAAGGTGTATGGCCGATCCAGAGCTAGTTTAACAATCCACACGGTTGGAGTGCCTTTCCGCTTCCGGCTCTAGCGATCCGCCGGAGAACACGTCGTTGTAATCTTTCGATTCGATTGAAAAATAGAGGACTCGTACATTGTTCCGAACATAACTATCTACAAAACAGATAGAAGGAATTAGATATACTCTTCCGTATGGAACTCAGGCATCTACGCTACTTCAAAGTCGTTGCCGAGAATGGAGGCTTTGCGCGGGCGGCGCGTCTTCTCCATGTGGCTCAGTCCGCCATCAGCGGACAGATTCACGATCTCGAGGAGGAGCTTGGAGTATCGCTTTTTGATCGAGCCAAACGGCAGATCCGTCTTACTTACCACGGCGAACTCTTTCTCAAGGATGCCAAGACTGTGCTGGTCGCCGCCGACGGTGCTGTCGCAAATATGCAGCGATCTCTTCGCGGTGAAATCGGGACTCTGACTATCGGCTTTGGGGTATTCGCTGCCGGGACATATTTCCCGGCCATTATCAAAGAATTCAAGCGCCGCTTTCCGGACGTGCAAGTTTCCCTGGTGGAGATGACACCTGTTATGCATCACAAGGCCCTGCAGGCTGGGACGATCGATATCGCGTTCACTCGGCCGATCCAACCGTCAGATGTCCAAAGTTTACGTTTTGAACTTTTTCAATCGGAGCCACTCAATGCCTTGATGCTCAAGAGTCATCCTCTGGCAAAGAAGCGCAGCATTTTTATACGCGAGCTCGTCCACGAACCATTCATTCTGAATGACCGCAATCATTCGCCGGTCACCTTTGACAAAGTAATCTCTCTCTGTGGGGAAGCGGGTTTTTCTCCGCGGATCGCAGCTACTTCTACGGCGTCGACTGGGATGATCGCGCTCGTCGAAGCAGGAGAGGGCGTCGCCTTATTGCCGCAAGGGTCGGTCGTGCTGCGTGGCAATGAACTGGTGCTCGTTCCGCTCGCCGACCGCATGGCATCCATTGACCTCGTGATTGCCTGGGCTCCCCAGCACGAGAATCCGGTTCTCCGTTCATTTCTTGACGTGGCCCTCAAGAAGCGGAGAAAACCATAACCGGACATGCCGAGACGTGAAAGCCCCTATCCCTAAACCTGGGTGTCAGCGGGATTATGACCAGTAACGCCGGACTTCGGATATTGTGGAGGGCTTTTCAGCTGAGTTTTGGTGCAGGGTACGCGAGACGCCGCAGGGAGAGTTTTTCTTTCGGGGATGCTATTGAGGCCCTACACAGAATGCAAGCCGTCTACTCTGAGTTGAAAATTGAATTGAAGGTAGCGTGGTCGGACTCTGCTAAATTCAGTCACTTTGATGATCAACGGAGACCTCTTGCCTAAGCAGTAAATCTGCCACGACTTGAGATCACGCTGAAATTTCTGCATTTGGCGAACGTGTTATTACGGCAGATGCCATCGAGACGCAGCAACGTCTTCGCTGAAAGCAGAGGTCGTGGGTCCATTGGGGTTGCCAAAGGCTCCTCAGGGCGCTGAACTGTCACGATAGAGGTCAGCTTTCCAAGTGAACGAGTAGTCGCGATCTCGAGCAAGTGATCCAGAAACTTGTTGCAGCATGTCCACCCAAGTCGTGAATGATAAAGGAGATTATCATCTGCCACTTTGATAATGGACACGTATCCGGCGTAAACCGAAGCCCTTGCACATCGCGAATAGGTGCGAGTTATTTTTCCACGATGTGGACTGTTGTATCCGGCATGCGTGAAAGAACTTCAAATGGTCCAGTGAAGTCAATCTGATATGAGACACGAAGTCTGGTGGCTCGGTTCCTCAACACCAATGTGGCACTCTCGTCCAAGCATGCCTAGCCCCTCTTAAGAGAATCGATGGGCGGACGATGTTTTCTTGTTCCTCCGGTAGTCACACTTGCATACCTGCTCCGAAAAGCAGCAGCCAGCATCTTAAGCGCCTCTTGAGAGACTGGATCAGTAACTGTCGAATGCAGAATTACATCCGAATCAGGAAGACGGGGAAGCCCATAGCGATTCCCGACGTCGAAAGTTCCAACCGGAGCGATGCTATTTGCCAATGGTGCGACTGCCAAACCTGCAGAAACCGCTGCCCCGATGGCTGCCATACCCCCTCCAATGAAAACTTCTCTCCAGGGAATACCGGCTTTGTCGAGCAACTTCGTAGCAACAGTGCGTACTCCGCAGGATTTTGCTATCGATGCAAGCCGTAGGGGCTGGCCGGGGATTAGCTCCCACTCAGGAGAGGCAAACCAACCAAATCGTTCCTGAACTAATAGCTCGCCATCACGCCGATCATCCTCTCGCCTGACGATAGCCGCATCGAGCGCCTCTTTATCGAAGGACTCCATGAGGCTAGCGGACGAGTTAATGTGAACCTCGATGATAAGACCGGGATCAAAAGCACTCAGCCTTTGCAGCAAGGTCGGCAATCCTGGGCCTGCTATCTAGTCGCTGATCCCTATTGCAATACGTCGGACATCCGCCGATAAACCGGCAACCGCCCTCTCATGCGCAGTGATGAGGTTTCTGGCTGGTTTGAGGAAGGTCATTCCCTGAGTTGATAGCCGAACGTTTCTCGGCGTTCGATCCAGGAGTCGATAGCCCAGCCTGTCTTCCAAGCGTTTGATCTTGACGCTGATCGCGGCCTGTGAAGTATTAAGGGCCGATGCGGCTTTCGTGAAAGAACAGAGATCGGCCACCAGAACAAATGCGTGCACGGAATCTACATCAAGAGCGCTCATCATCATCCATTTTCGTTATGGCTGATATATTGATCCATATCTGTACATTATTGTTAATCCTAGATAGATTCGAAGTCAAGCATTTGGAGTCTGGCACCGTGGTCGCCGACTAAACATTCCAGACGCCTGAGGACAGATGAGTTCATCGATACAAAAACTACACACCGCGACAATCGAACTGCCAGGCACCACTGTTGAACCAACACGATGGCTGGCCCTTGCGGTATTGCTGACAGGCGCGTTCCTTCCGATTTTGGATTTCACCATCGTCAATCTCGCCTTACCATCCATCCGCCAAAGCCTTGGGGCCACCTCGGCGCAAGTGCAGTTTGTCATCTCCGCATACGCCGCGACTTATGCAGTCATGCTCATCAGCGGAGGGCGTCTTGGCGACCTGCTCGGACGCAAACGAATGTTTCTGATTGGCGTGGCAGGATTTTCCGTAGCCTCTCTTCTGTGTGGATTCGCGACTTCTCCCACGGTATTGATTCTGGGGCGTATTTTGCAGGCTCTCATGGCTACGGTCATGGCACCGCAGGTCCTGGCATCTATTCGCATTTTGTTTCCCGGTCCTGAACAAACGCAAGCCTTGGCGTTATACGGAGCAACGTTCGGGCTAGCGAACATATGCGGTCAGCTATTGGGCGGATTCCTTGTATTCGCGCACCCCTTCGGATTCGCATGGCAATCTATTTTCTTCATCAATATCCCCATCGGCATTGTGGCATTCGTAGGAGCCGTATTTTTTGTCAAAGAAAGCCGGTCTATACATGCAAGAAAACTGGATTTCATCGGCGTCATTCTGCTATCCGTGGCACTTGGCTGCCTTATTTATCCGTTAATCGAAGGACGCGAACTTAGCTGGCCGAGATGGATGATAGGGATGATATGCCTCTGCGTTATTGCACTCCTCGGGTTCATCCGATATGAGATACGCCTGTCAGCAAAAGGTCTCGATCCACTGGTAGAGTTTGCCCTATTTCGGAACCGTCGATTCAGCCTGGGCATCCTAATGGGATTGGTTTTCTACATGTTGTCAGCGTTCTATCTAACCTTCTCTCTCTATCTCCAGGTAGGACTGCACAACACTCCATTCCAAGCCGGACTAGCGATGCTGCCCTTTGCGGTCAGTTTCTTCTTTAGCTCCGTCGCATCCTCTCACACTACCCGCAGGCTTAAGGCCTATGCGCTTCCGGCCGGGTTCGCCCTGCAAGTGATTGGCTTCGGCATCGTTGCGGTCTGTGTTCGGTACCAGTTTCGAGGCATCGAAGAAGGACTCGCGTGTGCGGGGATCGGCTATGGCATTGTCATGCCAGGCATCATCAAGGCAGTCATCGGAGATATCGACGAGCGTCACGCGGGATTGGCCGCCGGCATGGTAATGACAACTCTTCAGATAGGTTCTGCTCTCGGAATTGCCATCGTTGGCGGTTTTTTTTACACCTCTCTCAGCGCGCGAACGGGCTTTCAGGCTTACGCTCGCGCTTTCAGCAATTCAATGGCGATGAATGTGGCACTCCTCGTTCTGGGATGCGCCCTGTCGCTATGCCTGCCCGGCGAAAGCTCAACTACTACTGTGCGCTGAAGTTCTCAAAATTCAGCCAAAACACGGAAAGGAAAACAATGCGCAGTCCTGATCCGCATTATGCAACCCTGCTTGATGCAAGCGACCGGATTATACCGGACTGCGACGTATTCAACCCTTTGCCTGCTCCGGCAAAACTGCCGCACTGCACAATCGCAGCAAGGATGCTCAACCCGTTCAAGACCCGCTCATCGAAATTCCGATTCATGCATTTCGTCATTTGTAATATTCCATTCGTGCTCGAATCGCTGCAATCGAATTCGACATCAGATCTGCAGGTCAGCAATATTTTTGAGGAGAGTTGATCATGTTTTTCAACTACTGAAGTGACAAGCAAGGTAGACGGAGCAGTGGCCCGCAGTTTTCTGGCACAGAGACACAAGGTGCGGGTCGTGGTCCGGGATGCCGAGAAGGGGTATTCCCGATCCGCTCAAGGCTGTGATATAGGAATCGCCAGCGTTGAAGATGCAGCCGGTCTCACCAAGCTTTTTCATGGCGCCGAAGGATCGCCTACTGGCCCTCTGTACGGGTGTCACAGGCGTGGAGCTTCCATCTTGACCGATCGCTGGTATAGGACGCTCCGTTCGAAACACAGCGCCGCTACCTGTCGCTCAAATCCTACTCTATTTGATTGTTGACGCAACCAGGCTCAGCACATATGTCGAGCTTGCAATCGTGCCGCAAGACCGGAAAGGCTTTCATGCAGACCATGACCGTGCCGACATCCCGAGAACTATCAATTTCGGAAGTTCGCATCCTATCGCTCGCGTCGATCGGGGGCGCGTTGGAATTCTACGACTTCGTCATTTTTGTATTCTTCGCTAACGTAATTGGAAAGTTGTTCTTCGCTACGAGTCTACCCGATTGGGTTCGCCAGGCTCAGACGTTTGGTATCTTCGCCGCTGGTTATCTCGCGAGACCTCTAGGCGGCATCGTAATGGCGCATTTTGGCGATACTTGTGGTCGTAAGCGCATGTTTACGCTCAGCGTTCTGCTTATGGCTGTTCCTACTCTTCTTATTGGACTTCTCCCAACCTATCAATCGATCGGACTGGTCGCGCCTTTGCTGCTCCTGTCGATGCGGATCTTGCAGGGCGTGGCCATCGGTGGAGAGGCGCCAGGAGCCTGGGTGTTCGTTGCAGAGCACGCGAGACGCGGACGAGTTGGTTTCGCGATCGGCTTGCTTACCAGCGGCTTGAGCTTCGGCATCCTCCTGGGGTCATTGGTGACGATTTGTCTCAACCAAGTATTCAGCCAGACCGAGATAGCCGCTGGCGCCTGGAGAATTCCATTTCTGATAGGCGGGGTATTTGGATTCATCGCAATGTGGCTGCGCCGCTGGTTAAAAGAGACTCCGGTCTTTGAGGAGATGCGGAAACGTGCAACACTCTCTCGCGAGCTGCCTCTGGGCGCGGTTCTCAAGAATCATGGTCGAGCGGTTGCGACCTCAATTCTCAGCACCTGGATGCTTACCGCCAGCATCGTAGTTGTAATTTTGATGACGCCTTCGCTTGTACCAAAGTTATTTGGGATCGCAGCCGCCCAAATACAAATAGCGAATCTCGTTGCTACTGCAACACTATGCGTCTCTACGGTGGCTATCGGCGCTGCTACAGATCGATTCGGTATTCGCCGTGTTGCTATACCGGTCCTGCTTCTCCTGATCGCTTCAACCTATGGATTATATTGCGGTGCCGCGACTATGCCTTTCGCGTTTCTGCCACTCTATGCGTTGGCCGGAGTCGGCGCTGGCGGATCTGTCCTCACACCCATCATGATGATTCGCGCTTTTCCTGCTTCGATACGGTTCAGCGGGGTTTCATTCTCCTACAACCTCGCCTATGCGCTGTTCGGTGGATTGACACCACTGTTGGTGTCATGGCTGGTACATTTTAACCGGATGGTGCCGGCGCACTATGTCGCGGCGGTGACTGTTGTTGGACTCGCCGGAATATTAATGGCCCCGAATCATGTGCTCAGCGATCTGGATGTAGTTGAGAGCGTGGCACACGCGGTCCCCTAATAGCTCGGATTTCGCAAGGAGTCCCCAGCTGAAAAGACCAGATGACACTTCTCGAAATTCAGTCGTAATCACGTGATCGATTGCAGGGATCTTCTGCCTCCTGCGCTGAAGAAGAACTTGCAACTCGCCGAAGATTGATCGACGGCATGAGGAGAATATTGGATTTATGACGTTTCCTGAGATTGAGTCTCCTGTACAGAACATTTCGACACATCCATCACTTTAACTGAGACTTCCTCGTATCGCGATCGTGGGTACCGGCTTTGTGGGTTCCACAACGGCATTTTGCACTGATGAAGTCAGGAATGGCGGCTGAAATCATACTCATCGATCGAGATTCGCACCGCAACAATTCGCAAGAGTCGAGGCAGAAAATCGAAAAATCAAAGTTCTGAAGGTGCCTGGTGAGCTGACCTGTTTCAAATATCTGATGATCTGGCATCCCAGAGCGAACACCGACGCCGCGTACGCATGGCTTCAGGGCAAGATCCGGAGAATCGGTCAGACGATAAGTTCGTGATCGTTGTAGCGGAAGGTTGCTGCTTTGCGGCGGCAGGATTCTCAATGACTTAAGGGGCGGATTCAATCCAGCGAGGAGTGACTGCTCGAACCACTATGCTCTCATGCAGAGAGCGGAGGGCCCGCAATGGAGTCACCACCGATTCTCAAATTCTCAGCTGCACCAAAAGAAACTTTACCCAAAGTACTCTGCACTAAAGTCAACTTCGGTTGGCATGCAAAGCGTTTCTCGAAAGACCTAACTTTTTTAGAGCGAAGGATCTGAAGTTGTCTACGACTGCCGCTCGAAATCGTTTACTGACAGCGATACCAATTTCAGACATCGGTATCCGGTCTAAAATCTTACAAGCGACTACCGAAGCGACACTATGTTTGACGGCCGATATGGGCAGAATGGAGACACCCATGCCTGAAGCGACGAGTGAGATCAGCGTTGGGATCTCCGCAGCGGACTGGGAAACATTGGGTGCAATCCCAGCTTCGCGAAGTATCCCGAAGATCAAATCGTGAAAGCCAGGGGCATAGGCACGCTCATACCCCACGAAGTCCTGACCAGCCAATTCGCGCAGGCGCACCGTTTTGCTTTCTGCTAGCTTATGGGACGAAGGTACGACGAGCACGAAGGGTTCGCGATGCACTGTGACAACATCGAGGGCCGGGTGCTCACCAATTGGTAGACGAAGAAATCCAATATCAAGCGCCCCGGCGTCGAGCATCCGTATCTGCTCCGCCGTGAGAATATTGCGCAAAGAGAACTCTACTTCGGGATTCAACTCTCTAAACTGACGAACGATATCGGGCACAATCTCCCTTCCAGCAGTTGATATGAAGCCAATTCGCAAACGTCCCAGTTTCCCATTGGCAGTCAGTCTCGCCCTGCGAACCCCTTGCTCCAATTGCGACAGTGCCACAGCGGCATCATCGCGAAAAGCCAAGCCAGCCGCGGTGAGCGTTGTTTTGCGTCGGTTCCGCTCGAGGAGCCGAACGCCGACTTCCTCCTCAAGAGCTCGTATCTGAAGGCTCAAGGCTGGTTGACTGAGATGAATCAACTCCGCAGTACGACCGAAGTGCAGAGTCTCAGTGATAGAGAGAAACGACCGAATTTGACGAAGTTCCATCTCGCTATCTTATTTGCAAAACTCATCACAGACAACAGAACAACCAATGTAACTAATTTGAGGGCGAAACTATCTTACCGGTGTGCAACGAAGAATCAGCCTATTGCACGAAAGGAAGGTCCCAAAGAACATGAACTTTATTCCTTTACGAAAGCGAGCCCCACGCCGCGAAATGTTGCGAGGTTCAGTCACTTTGGCTGGCAGCGCTCTCCTGGCGCACTTCTTTCCCTCGCCGTTGTTCCGCGCTTCCGCGTCGGGCTACGGGCAACAAACGCCTTCTCCCGCAGACCTGCTCGCGAGTATGCGCGCGAAGTTCAACGCGGCTCCCCTCAAAACACAAAGGCTTGGTGCAGATGTCACAATGTTCTCCGGCCCAGGGGGAAGCGTGGTAGTCCTCAACGGCCCCGACGGAAAATTCGTCGTGGACACCTTTGTTGCGCCTGCATGGTCGAGACTCAATGAGGCTCTAGATGGCCTGGGCAACGCGCCAGTGAAGTGCGTCATTAACACCCACTGGCACTTCGACCACATCGACAACAACGCGCCTCTTCACGCCGCCGGAGCCACGATTCTCGCGCACGAAAACACAAAAAGGCGCATGTCAGAGCCACACGATCTGCCGGTCTTATATCGAGGACCAGATGGCGCGCTCGTCGGCTTGCATTTCGACCCTTCGCCGGTCGAAGCCTTACCGCAGCAAACCTTCGCCACCAATTACAAGCTGCAAGTTAATGGGGAAACTCTGGCGCTGCAACACGTTGCTCCCGCGCATACAGACACGGACGTTTACGTTCATTTTGAAAAGGCCAATTTGATTCAGATGGGTGACCTGTTTTCAACTGGATGTATCCCTACATCGACCCCAGTACGGGCGGCAAAATCACTGGCATGATCGCTGCATCCGACAAGATCCTATCGTTGGTCGGTAACGACACCAAGATTGTTGCGGGACACGGTCCGCTTGGTAACAAAGCGGACCTCACGAAATTTCGAGACATGCTGGTCACTTCACGCGATCGTGTTCATAAATTGAAGTCCGCGGGAAAATCCATCCAGGAGGCTGTCGCGGAAGAGCCATTTGCTGATCTCGACCCCATATGGGGCAATGGCATCATTAACAGCGAGCAGTGGGTCCAAATCGTGTATCCGACGCTCTGAGTTCTCTGCAAACTATCCCCAACGATCAGACCAAAGTGTTACAAAGCAAAAAGGAGCACTAATGAGCAATTCGATGAAGCCTGTGCGAGCAGTACGAGGAATCTCTCGGTCCCTCTGCATCGTTCTATCGCTGTTGACCTGCGTTGTGCTGTCAGCGCAGAACCAAACGCATCGCGTTCAAAATATTGTTCTGGTTCACGGCGCCTGGGCAGATGGTTCTGGCTGGAAGGGCGTTTACGACATTCTTGTCAAAGATGGCTTCGACGTCAGCATCGTCCAAGAGCCGGAGACGTCCTTCCAGGACGATGTAAGTGCCGTAAAAAGTACACTTGCACGGCAAGACGGACCGAGCATCCTTGTCGCGCATAGCTATGGGGGAGCCGTAATCACGGAAGCTGGAAACGATCCATCGGCTGTTGGATTGGTATACGTTGCAGCGCACATGCCCGACGCTGGCGAGAACGAAGCGGACGACGGCAAGCGCTTCCCGAGCGACCTCAGCAAGTCTGGTGCAATAAAGACAACCGCAGATGGTTTCACGTACCTCGATCCCGCGCAATTCCATGAGTACTTTGCGGCCGATCTCTCTGTGGAGCAGGCCGCCTTCATGGCGCGATCGCAGGTACTCAACGCTGCGGCGAATTTCAAGGCAGTCATCACGACGGCTGCGTGGCGAAGCAAGCCAAGCTGGATGCTGGTAGCGGGAGCAGACAGAACCATCAACCCTGACCTCGAGCGATGGTATGCCAAGCGAGCTCATAGCCACATGGTCGAAGTCGCGGGCGCCAGCCACTCGGTCTACGTCTCGCATCCGAAGGAAGTTGCTGCAGTGATCGAAGAAGCAGCCCATGCAGTCTCCAAGTAGCTCCAACCCTGCAATAAGTCTCCACCCCCGGAGGGATCAAGTGAAACTTCTCGAAATTCAGTCGTCACCAAGAGGCGAGTCTTCGGACTCGATCACCCTCACCAAATCATTCATTGAGGCGTGTAAATCCGACAATGCCTCGATAGTCGTGGATACGTTGAACGTCTGGCATGAGCGGCTACCGGAGTTTGACTACGAGGCAATTGGAGCGAAGTACAAAGCAGTGAAGCACGAAACGATGACTGAGGCGGAGTCCAACATATGGGAGCGTATTCAATCGTTGATCCACCGCTTTCAGAACGCAGATCGAATCGTTTTAGGAACTCCAATGTGGAACTTTGGCCTGCCTTATAAGCTCAAACACTTGATTGATCTCGTAGCGCAGCGAAACTATCTGTTTGCCTACGACGGCAAACGGTACAGCCCTCTCTTGAACGTGGAAAAGGCAATCGTCGTCTATACACGCGGTTCACGTTTCCTGGAGGGTACCCCTATATCCCCCTCGCGATTCGATCACCAAGCAACCTATTTAGACTTTTGGTTACAGATTGTAGGTGTTCGAGATCTTCGGAGCGTGATTGTCGACAACGCGTGGAATCTAGATCGTCAAGAATCAGAAGTGAGTCTAGCGAAGGGCAAAGCGACTCTGGAAGAACTGGTTGAGTGGTTTCTTCGCTAATAGCAGAGTTGCAGCAACGTGCTTTGCCCCTAATTTGGAGGATCGGAGGAGGGCTCGCTGCATGGCTTGCTCGATGTTTTGTACAGTGGAATTGTTAGTGTGGCGCAGCAGGTTGTTGAGTTATCCCATCGAGTCGGGGGTTTGGGAAAGTGGGAAGCGGTTTTTGCTTGCCACTTTTCCATATCCCGTTTTCGTGTGCTGCCTTGGTTCGCGTTAGCCAAGCTGCAAGTGCTAGGGTCTGTACCCCAGCGAGGGGTGCGGCCTGACGGTGTTGTAGTGGATGCTCCAGCGTTCAGCCAGCAGCCGTATTTTCTTCATCGAGTAGAAGATCTCTCCATTCAATAACCCATCTCTCAGCTTGGAGTTGAAGCTTTTGCAGTAGCCGTTCTCCCACGCAGAACCGGGTTCGATGTACAGCGTTTTGGCTCCAGTTGTCTTGAGCCACTTGCGTAGGTGTCAGGCTACGAACTCAGGGCCGTTGTCGGATCGAAGATGCTCCGGAATACCCTTGATCACCATCACGTCGGCCAGTGCTGCAATCACTCTGGCACTCGACCAGCTTCGATCGCAGCAGATCATCAGGCACTCCCAGGTGTACTCATCGATCAGGTTCAGCATGCGCACGGTGCGCCCATCGTGCTGCGTCCTAGCACTGACGAAGTCGTAGGGTCAGACAGTCCAGGCGATCCGCGCGAGCTTGTTCGCCATGGCGACGACAACGGCGTTCCTGGGAACTCTGGCGTCGAGTGTATCAAGCCTGGCTCCGATCGGTGCTCGGTCGTGCTTGATCCGCAGCACGGCAGCTCATGCACAATGAATCAGGATCTTCCGCAGGTAGACGTTCCCACGCTTGCTGATGCCCAGCGGCTTCTCCCTGCCTCTGGTCGAGTGCTGGCGTGGCACTATCCCCAGCCATGCAGAGAAGTCCTCGCCCTTCCGGAATGCGGCGTCGTTGCCGATAGCGGCAACGATGGCTGCGGCTACTACTGGTCCGATCCCTGGGATCTATCGTATCCGCGTGCATTCTGCATCCGCAGCCGAGATCCGTTCCGGCTCCAGGTTGAGCTTCTCGATCTGCTGCTCAACGAGCTTCCACTTATCCCACAGCTGTCGATCGGGTTCCGCATCTGCGGCGTCAGGTCAGCCTCTGCGTTCTCAAGAACGTCGGCCATGGCAGCCTTGAGATTCGCTGGCCTGTGCGCAAAAACCATCCCGCGCTCGAGCAGAAATGCCCGAAGCTGATTGATCACCGCCGTGCGCCGGGAGATCAAGCGGCGGACCCGGTGGATGCCCTGCAGATCCAGCTGATCATCGGTCTTGATCGGGACAAAGCGCATGTTCTTCCGCTCGACTACCTCGGCGATCGCCTCTGCGTCGATGAAGTCATTCTTGTTCGACTTCACGAACGGCTTCACAAACTGAGCCGGGATAAGCCGGACATCATGGCCCTGCTTGCGTAGTGCGCGTCCGAAAAAATGAGCTCCGGAACAGGCCTCGAGCCCGATCAGAGATGCCGGGAAGTTCGCGGTATAGACCAGAAGTTGGTTCCGGGTGAACTTCCTCCGCACAATCACCTTGCCGGCGGCGCCGAGTGCTACGAGATGAAAGGTCGTCTTGCCTAGATCGATGCCAACCGAGTGTATCTGCATGTCGATGATCCTCCTTCTTAAATGCTGCACCTCGATCAACCGCTTCCGCGCGTGACTCAAGCGGCGGACCATCTTATTAGCCGTCTTGCCGGTATAAAACCGGGTCTCGATGAGTGCCTCGGCGATTATCGCTCATTAAGAACGAAGACGCGCGAGGCTCGGCCTGCTGAAGTGAAGCTTGTTTCTCACTGCCAATCCACACCCGCGCGGCTTTGCTCGTGTATCAGACATTACGTCGTTACTCTTGGGTCGTCGAGGCTCTCCATCTGTTCAAGTAATTTCTGCCGCTCGCCACGTTCGGCGGCGCGCCTTACTGCTGCGATGAGACGAGCGTTGTGAAGTGCGTGTTCAAACCCCGGCGTGGTGTAGGTATCCGAATGCAGATCGCAGACAAGATGCGCGTAGACCTCTGCCACGTTGATCGCTGCATCCGTGAACCCACCGGAGACCGCGGCCCTTTCCGGCGGCGCGAATTGGATGTTCGACGCCAGCTTGAGGTCACCAGCCTGGAAACCATAAGGATGCCCCCCGGTCAAGCTTAGCCACCCTTCCGATCCCCTGATTTCGAAGGTGAAGCGAGCATCCTCCGGCGTGACCCCACCACTGATGTCGGCCGTGAATACGGCGCCAGAACGCGTCTTACCCAGGACGTCGATGTGATCGGGAGTTTCACGCACACTATGACCGCCGGTGTCCGTCAGTTTGACGGCAGGCCATAGGGTCTCGGTCAGGGCGTCAACCTCGATGATTGGTCCGAGGACGGCCTCTATCATATCGAGGGTATGTCCCGCAGTGATGGTCAGCAGGTTTGCGCCGGAGACTGTTTTATTGAAAAGATCATGGGAAGAATGGATCTCCGGGCCGAAGCCGGTGGTGGCTGAGACAATTCTCGCGTTGAGCGGTCGTCCAATCTTTCCGGAAGAAAGTAATTCAGCCGCACGCCGCACGGCCGGATTTAAACGGCCCTGCAATCCGATTGCGGTATGAAGTGAACCGACCGCGTTGGCCATCTCTTCGGCCTCCGCGACAGTGCGTCCGAGAGGCGCTTCGCAGTAGACCGCTTTGCCGGCATCCAGCGCCGCCAAAACAAGTTCGCGATGTGCGGGAACATTTACGGAAATGGTGATGACATCAATCTTGTCATCGTTGATCATCGCGAGCGGATCGGAAAACCAGCGGTTAGTACCGAAGGCTTCAGCCGATTTTCGGGCACTGTGCTCGTTGCGCGTTGCCACAGCTGCGAGCCTCAGGCCGGAAAGGCCGTTGATCGCTGGAACGTGCGATAGGTTCGCCCAGCTCTTTTGTGCGCTTGCACCTACGATTCCGACTTGAATCTGTTTCTGAGTCATTGCTAAATCTCCCATATTTCAAAGTGATGGAATTACCTCAAGGTTCTCCCTCAAGACGATTTGCCCAATGCGGGGCAAGCATAAGAGCCGGTCACAACCGCTCATCCGACGCGCCTCTCAATGTCGCCCGGATCGAGACCGGCAGCTTTCCGAGTTGGCCGCACAGTGCTAAGCGAATGCGCCATCGTGTGTTTCGCCGAACGCCGCTTAACGCGATTGCAGGGAATACAGCGCAAGAATCGCTTAAAGAGCAGGACCGCGACGGATACGACGAACAAAGCGACTACTGCCTCGATCAGGCACAAGCCGTACCACAGCTGTTCCACGTTATCGCCTCCCATGTTCCTCCTTCATCAACCTACCGGCCCAAAATCTCTAATCGGCGCTGTAGCGCTTCTGAAGCGTCCTCAAAGAACGAGAACTGAGACCTGTTGCCTAGCTCCGCATAAAGATCTGCGTCAATGCACTTGGACCTCGCCCGATGCTCCCGGTTTGTTTTTCTCCAGCAGGAAGCACAACAAAAACATCAGAGAGGAAGTCACTGCAAGCAACCAGTAGACATCAATATAAGAGAGGGCTTGGGCCTGCGCGTTGAGTATGCTGTACATCCTGGCAAGCGCTGCCTGTTGGGCGGAGTACAGATCGAAACCAGCATTGGACAGGTGTGTTGCCAGCTCTGCAATGGCTACATTGCACTGGGGTGAACGCGTGTAGACGGCGAGGACGGATTGATGATATTGACTTCGCCGCGCGATCAGCGTGGTCACAGCTGAAGTTCCCACGCTCTGTCCGATATTGCGCATGAAGTTCATCAGGCCTGCAGCAGCATTCGTCTTGTTCTTCGGCACGCCAACATAGGCTGCCATCGTAAGCGGAACGAACAAGAATCCAACCGGCAAGTACTGCACGATCCGCAACCATGTGGCGCCACCAAAGCTAATCAGTAGATCGATGCGCTTGCAGGTTACATACATACCCAAGGCAAGGGTGATCCAGCCAAATGCAAGGATGTGCCGAGCCTGGAATCTTGTTGTGAGACGGCCGACGACCTGTAGAAGAATGAGAAGCAAGATGGCGGCGACCGAGAGCACCATCCCAGCCTTTTGCGCCGTGTAGCCCACAAGGGTCTGCAGAAATTGAGGAAGGAGCACAGTCGAGCTGAATAGAACGATGCCGACGACAAAAAACATAACGCTGCAGCTCATGAAATTGAAGAGTTTGAACAGATGGACATCCACTATGGGCTCTTTGTGGAACCATTCCCAAATCACCAGCGAGATAAGGCCAACTGCGGCGATAATCAGCAGCGTTGTGATGAAATGAGATCCGAACCAATCGTCCTCTTGTCCTTTGTCGAGAGCGATCTGTAAAGCCCCGACAGCGATGGCTAAGATGCCGAACCCTACGAAATCGAAACTCGCCTCCCGACCCTTCTTTCGGACCAAGTAGGGCGGATCTTTGACGAGTTGCGAAACGAGGATGACTGCCAGAACTCCTACGGGTACATTGATATAAAAAATCCAACGCCAGGAATAGTTGTCCGTGAGCCATCCCCCTAACGTCGGACCGATTGCAGGGGCACAGATGGCCGTCACGCCATATAGAGCGAAAGCCAATCCACGCTTCTCGGGAGGGAACGTATCCGCGAGAATTGCTTGCGTCATCGGTTGCAGTCCGCCTCCAAATGCACCCTGTAGCACGCGGAAGAGGAGCAGAAGGCCGAGACTCGGCGCCAACCCACACAGGAACGAGCTGACGGTGAAGAAGGTGATGCAGATCAAGAAAAAACGTTTTCGACCAAGCAGGCTGACTAAGAAACCGCTGATGGGAAGCACGATGGCGTTAGACACGAGATAGCTAGTCAATACCCAGGTGCTCTCGTCATTGCTTGCCCCCATGCTGCCTGCGATGTGTGGGAGTGCAACATTGGCAATGCTTGTGTCGAGTACCTCCATGAATGCAGCGAGGGAGACCACAACCCCGATGAGCCATGGGTTGACCTCCAGCGTCCCGCTTGCATTTTCAACGGAGATCGTTGTTGCACTACTCATTGCTATCTCCTTTCCGGCATCCCTCAACCACTGGAGGCACATACGTGGAGAACAGATAAACGCCAGCTCCGTGTTCTTTATGCGAAGGTCGTTCCTCGCGGTTAATGAGCCGAGTGACAATCGCAAATAGAAGACTCGCCGATATGCCGCACATCAACACGCCGATGATGCTCTCGAGCGGCCCAAGCGTGCGCCACTGCGATGGAAGACTAACGTCGTTGCATCCGAGCGTGGAATAACTACTCGCGGAGAAGTAGATCGCCGAGTCCCACGATGGCAAGCAACGCCAACGATAGAACGTCGCCCACAGCAGAATCTCCAATCCGTGCAGAACGACAACCGCCATTGCCAATCGCACAACCAATGCTGCGAAGCGAAAGGCGCCCATTTTGCGCATATCGCCGCCCAAAGCTCGTTGTA